>NZ_CP097481.1:0-319096 GCF_023546805.1 Chroococcidiopsis sp. CCNUC1
ACTTTCATTTATTGATGCGATCTTGTAGGAATGAGCGTTTGTTACTCTCAACGACACAAGCTCAACCAGCTCAAGCTACTATACATCCGTCAAATTGGCAAAGAATTCTTTAAAACTAACAATAATTATTTAATGGACAAATCTAGGTTTAATTCAAAGCTTTAATTCAAAGCAAGGAAGCTAAACGCTCTAACTGAGATTGCCACGCTTCGTTGTAACGAAATGTGAGAACAAAGTAGCCGCATTCTTCGAGGCGATCGCGTTTGATTCGGTCTTGCTGTTGTTGCTGTGGATAGTCGTGGGCTGAACCATCGCAGAAAATTGCCACCATAGCTTCTCGATAGACAAAATCTGGTTTGGAATTGGCTTGAGAAATAAATTCTTGAGCGGCATCCGGTAGTTTTAGCCCTCTTCGATAAATTTCTGCCAGGACAATTCGCTCGAACTCGGAGTTAGGATCGGTCTGCTGTAGCAATTGCTGATATTGCACTTCACGAGAACTGCCTGCGGCGTGACGGCTAATAGTACTACCACTAAGCTGTTGAAGCCAACTACGAATTAAGTGACGGTCTAGTAGCGGATGGTCGAATTGGTTGCGGTAGGATAACAAGCATTGATAGCAGGCTTTGGTACAGCTTTGCTTCTCTTGTAGGAAGTGGCAAATATCTAACGCAGCATTGGCAAGTCGCTTGAAAGCATCAGGGTCTTCAAGAATTTGGGAAAGAACGCCTGCACCTCCTTCTGCTGCTTCCCAGAACAATAAATGCCGTCCTTGACCTAAGCGAACGGATGCCAGTTCATCTGCTTCGAGCTTATACACTGCCCCAATAGCTCTTTCTAAAGCAAACTGGAAGGTAGCGAGAAATGCTTCGGCGTTGCTAGCAGGAATGCTAACAGGCTCGACTACCAAGATGTTACAAGTATCGTCCACCATTAAGTTGACTTCTGTTTGCAGATTTTCTTGTGTCGTGTCATTACCGCGATCTCCCCATACTCCTGTTGCTGCGTCGAGCTTAAATCCCCGTTCTTGTCGCTCGCGCTTCAAGCCGCGATTGATTCGTCGGATTTTTGCGGTTTCACCATAGGTTAACCGCAATAACGGCGTTGAGTTGGCTGCCAATACTGTTGCCGTTTCTTGTTTTTGTGGCGCGTAGCGGAAGTAGGTGGTGACGTTGTAACCGTACTTGAGTCGTTCTTCTTCATCGCAGGTGATGCGCTCGCGCCTGCGGGCGATCGCGGTGTCTAAATCCAGTACGCGGTTGAGTTTAGCAGGGTTGCCTAAGCTATCGGCAACAATTTTGACACCGCAGTGTTCGCAAGTGTCGCGCAGCGAATCATCGCCTTCGTGGAAGTAGCCGCAGGCAGGACAAACGCTGACGCGGACGTATTTATCTTCAATGCCAGCAGCAGGGACTCGCATTTTGGCAATCTGGAATTTGGAGCCTTCGTAGTAAACGACATTACTGGGAGCAAACTCGCGGATGGCAACGACGCGAGGGCGAGAGATAAATCTGCCCCTGTCGCCAGCAGGAATATAAGCTCGGACTGGGAGGCGAGGAAAGTTGTATCCTGGCAGAAAACCTTCAGCCGCAAAGTAACGGTAAGGATAAAACTCTAATTCAGTTTGGCTCTTTCCAGAACCCACCTGCCCGACTAATAAATCGATTTGTCTGCGGGCTTCTCGTTCCTGTATCTCGGCTAGCTTTCGCTCGTCTTGAGTCACGCTACCTCTAGCAGCACGATCGATTGATTGCCGCGCCTCGTCGCGTTGCGCGATCGCATCGCTGTAGAGTCTGCGCCACCGTTCGCACTTGCGATCGAATGTAGATAGAGCATTTTCGATTGTTAAGCGCAACCATTCTTGGGAATACCAGGAAGCTTGCTCTAGATCCCCACGGCAGAAGGTATCGACCAGGATTTTTCCAGCAGCTTGGAGGCATCGTTCCCGAACGTCAACTGCTAGTGTCAGCTGCGAACGTACAGTATCTTTTAGCGGATATCCTGCTAAACCCAGATCGAGAATTTGATTCATCGATTCTCCCAAATCCTGTCCTGTATGGGCTAACCAAACAGAATAAATGTGGGATTGAATCAAATCTTGGTTGCCGAGTTCCAGTTTAGGGGGCGCTACTACTCCTGCCACCATTTGTTCTGGGCGTTGGAAGAAATACTGGTCGTGCCCGCTACCTACAGAAGCATAGGTCATCACCAGTGCTTCCTGTCCGCTGCGTCCTGCCCGACCGCTGCGCTGGGCGTAGTTGGCAGGAGTCGGCGGCACATTCCTGAGATGGACGGCATTGAGATCGGAGATATCGATGCCTAACTCCATTGTGGGAGAGCAAAACAAAGATGCTAATTGCCCAGTGCGAAACTTCTCTTCCCGCTCCTGACGGTCTTCGTTGCTGACCTGTCCCGTATGCTCGCGCCCTTCCAAGCTGTGAAGTTGCTGGGCGTTGCCCTGATAAAAATCTTGGAAAAACTGATTGACTTCAATTTGCGAGTCTTCGCTGCCCTGAAGCCGCTTCGATACCAGCGGGTCGGCAGGAATCTTGTCAACTGTTCGAGCTTGCCAGATCGTGCAGTCAATGCGTAGCTGCACCTGCGTCCCTTCAATTTTGAGATAGCCTGCCGTGCCTAAAGTATTGACTAATGCTTGGATTAGCAAATTATACTCTGGCTCGGATAATGGTTGTTGCAGGTGGGTCCAGGTGGCAGTCGAACGCAGGAAGCGACCGATTTTACTACGAGAGGTAAGTTTGACTTTGACTTGCTCCGAGCCACCGCTAGCCGTAGAAGCCCAGGTCGCTGTATGCAGGCGCTCGTCAGGATCGAACTTCCAGGGATCGGCGATCGCCTGTGCCACTTCCCGCTTCAGTTGGTCTAGGCGATCGCTTTGCAGTAATGCGGCATCGAGCGCCAGTTCTTTGCGGAGATGATCGAGTACGGCTTTAGTGACAGCTAATCTTTGTGCTGGCGTAGCTTGGAGTAAGATTGAGTGAGGATACATTTGCCACAGTTGCGGATCTTCGCAAGTTGCCTCCAGTTCCTCGTACTCGATTGTCAATAAACCGCATTGTTCCAGATTTGGTTGGACGATCCGCCATCCCCGTCGCAGATCTTCGTAAAGGCGGTATTCAACTAACTCGCAAAAAATTCGCTTGTTGCGCTTCTTGCCAGCGCCATACTCGGCAGGTTGGATAGCATAGCTGGACTGGTCTAAATTCATCTGCTTGACGACTTCGCTAGCCAGATTACTGTGCGTGAGCCTTTGATTGGTTTGGAGGGCTTTATTCAATGCTGCCCGCAGAAAGCTGGTCTGGACGAAATCGTTGAAATGTCCGGCTTGCAAAGAAGCATCCTGACGATTATCCGTAAAGCTGAGAATTTTGGCAGCTTCCGGTTTGATAGCGGGACTGGATTTTAAGCGATTTACTGTAGAAAGACAGATGAGAGTTGTGGCAGTGCTGCGACCTTCGCTACTGAGTCGAGAAAGCTTGGTAAATTCGTGCTTTTTCCTGTCATGTACCACACCGCAATTGGGACAGAAAAGAAAGGGCTTGGGGACAAACCAACAACTCGTGCCTGACAATAAAGAATTAGTCACTTTACCGTTGGCAAGGACTTGGAGTTTTTGGGGAATGTGCGTGACATATTCCTTTTTCGCAACGCGACCCCGCTTTTTCGTGTCGTTAAACCAGCTATCGGGGAGGCGGTCTTCGTCGCCAGTATTCCAAAGTCCAGGTTCGTCTAGGGTAAGGTAGCCTTCATCGATCTCAGCATCGCTGGTGTCGAGGGCGATCGCCAGTTGAGGAGCGATCGCGTAGTTGTCTTTGTCGTAGCGCACCACGTAGTAGTCATGTCCGCACTCGCGGCAGAAGACGAGGGGATAGAGCAGGCGATCGTTGGTAGTCGCGTACTGCCCTTCCAGCGTCAAAAAGCGTTGTTCGCGCGACTCGATTGTGGCGTAGACGCTGCCCCCTTGGGAGATAAATTGATGCAGGCGAAAGGCAAGTCCTTTGGTTTTGCTGCCCCAAAGAAACATCTGCTTGAGAGTTTCGCGGCAGGTATCGACTGGAATTTGGATTTGAGCAGACAGTTGCTCGGCTCCGGTAGCAAGGGAAATTGGCGTGCGGCGCACTAAATGCCCTTGCTCTTCGGCTAGCCCAAAATTCATTTCAATCCAGGCACTTAGGGGATGGGATTTAAAAGCAGCTAGCGATCGCTCAGAGAAAGGAGGCAAGCCTGCGATAATGCTACGGTGGAGTTCTTCCGTACTGGGGACGGAATGTTTGATGGAACGCTCCAGAGTTTCATCAATTACGTTTTCCGCTCTGACTTCCACGCCAAACAATTTACTAGCTACCCCAGCTACAGTTTGACGGCGATTCTCCCGACTGCCTTCGGTAGACATGGTGGCGCTAGTACCGATACACAAAAGCTCTTGACCGCAGCGTTGGCGCAGTTTGCGAATTAAGATAGCAACATCAGCCCCTTGTCTGCCTCGGTAGGTGTGCAGTTCGTCTAATATCAAGAATTTCAGTTCGGGGGAGGCTACCAACTTATTTTCGTGAGTGCGGGAGAGCATTAACTCCAGCATCACGTAGTTCGTGAGCAGGATTTGGGGCGGATTGTTTTGAATTTCAACTTTTTGCGCTAGGCTTTCTTGTCCGGTGTATTTCTCGACGCGAATGTGGCTGTTGGGAACTTGACTTAAGAATTTGTCAAACTCTTCTTTTTGGGAGTTAATCAGGGCATTCATGGGGTAAACCAAAATTGCCCGTACTCCTTTGATTTCGGGATGGCGCAGCAGGTCATCGAAAATTGGCACTACATACGTCATGCTTTTGCCAGAACCCGTGCCTGTGGTGAGAACGTATGGTTCTTGGCGTTGGGCGGCGAGAAATGCTTGTTCTTGGTGGTAGTGGAAGATGTAGGGTTGACCGTTTCTGGAGAAGTAGCGATCGCATTCGCGATGAAGTACCTCCCTTTGCACCAGTTTAGTCACAGTAGCACCCGATCTATAGGATGGATTGAGTTGCACCAGTGGATCGCGCCATAGTTCGCCCCGTTCGAGTTCCTGGTCTACAAATGCTGCTACTTGTGGATCGCGAATTTTGAGGAAGCTTTCGATATAGCGACGGTAATCTGCAATTACTTCATCCCGCAAATTGAAAATATCTAGGGCAGCTTGAAGGTTGGGGGCATCTGACATAAAGAACTGCTTTGCAAAAATAGTTTTGCGATGAGCGCGATCGCGCTTTGTTCTTGTCTTAAGATGCCCAGTTTAGCTATCTAGATCGCAAACCTTACAGATGCCCCGCTACGTTGCTTGAAAAGTTATCTCTAAACTTTGGTCAATTTCCTACGTCTGCTTTTGACAATTTCTGGAATAAATTGATTCTTAGATTCCTGTCCCTCGAAGCCAAGCCGAGTGTAGACGTTTCCGCCTACTCCTGGGATGACCTCGCCTTCAAGAGTACGCTCGTCATCTTTAGCAAAATAAAAGAACTGAAATTTATCGTAAATTGATTGATCAAAGTTGCTTTTCAGTTTCTCCTCTGCTTGAAAATACATAACTGGAGCCACAATAAAAATTTTCCCTGGTTCAATTGTTTGAATTAAATCGGCAATATTTGTCTTAACTACGCAAGCACCAGAGATAATAGATTTGACAATAATTAGATAGTTAACTGTTTGATTTACAGGTTCTTGATATTTTTTAATAATTGGAGCAACTTTTAAATCTTCAATTTCAAAAGGGGAAAAGCGGTGATTCCAAAAACACGCAAATGCCACTTTTGGCAAATGTTTTTCCAGTGGGATGAGCATACCTTTAGCTAAGAAATCTGCATCTTCAACCGTGCAAGCAAGATATACATTACCTTGAGTATCACCGGACACTTGCTTTCCGACGCAAGGCGACAGGAACGCAGTTTCCTGACTAATTTGAGATAGGACTGCACTACCAAGAAGAGTACCGAGCTTGGTCATAGTGTCTTGATAAAGAGCTAGTGAGGTCTGCTTATCGGCTATGGTATCGAGTAAAGCCTGAATGCTTCGATCTACAAGGTTTGAATAGGTTCTTGTCATATTAAGAAACTCTCAAGTTCATCAAAGCAGGTAGGTTGCTGTCTTTTAACAATTTCCTGAAAACGCCCAAACTGCTTCGTGTCAACACTGTAAGGCAAAGTACCCCGATCGAGTCCGTTTTTATACTCCCAATCTAGAAACCCCTTGGTCAAATTATATTGGAAATCTTCGATTTTACTCAAAATGTTTTCAACTTCAGGGTCTAGCTGCCACTCTTGACTGAAAGAACGGATGAACGAAGGTGATGATTCTTGAGCTTTTCTTAATATATCAACGATGGAGACGTTGGACTTATCGCTAGAAACCCATGCTCCCAGTAGTACTGTTGCGACGCATTCAATCTTATCTGGTGCAGGATTGTCAAAGGCGCATAGATACTCTATAGCCTGTTGAAAGGCTTTTTCTTTCTGAATTACTCTAACTAAGTTAGAATCATACGGAAAATAAACTACTGTACTGTACTCACTAATAGTAGTAAGTATATTTGCTTCCAAGCTAGTTTTTAGCTTGGCATTGGAAACTACTAAATTAATCTCTGACTCTCTTGAGATAGACTGGTTTAGCTCGTATTGCTTGTTAAAGTCATCGAAAATTGATTTCAGCCCTGCGCCCCAAGCAACATTTGGACTATTCTTCATCTGATAGTGGCGTAGAGGCGTTTCATCTTGACAATCGATGATAAGATCGTCTACGAATGCTAAAATTTGGCTTGAACAGCGTATATCTTTGTTGTTCTCAATGACAATTTGTGACAAGAGTGCTATTTGATATATAGCAAAAAAATTCTCGTAGGTGTTACCTTTGGCGCTACTAATTCCACCTCGATTTTTATTTGTCAAATAGGAAACAACTTCTTCATCAAACAGCACCCTGATTTGCTCAAGCTCGTACATTCGCTATTTAGATAGAATGATATTTATTCAAATATCTTATCTCAGGTTCCCAGCTTAATTAGCGATCGCTAAATATTTTCTGAGATTTTTTGGGCAATAAGTTATTATACGAAGCATCGCCACTTAAGAGGCGTAGACGGCGATCGCTAGCAGTATTCATTTTGGTTATTTTATTTGAATGAAACTTGTTTTGTGAATCTCTATTAATCATATGTCATTACTACGTATTACGAGAAACAAGAGAGTTTTATTGCTCCCGTACTATTTTTCTTATTTCTTCTACATCTAACTCTAGTACGTCTGCAATTTCTTGAATGCTAAGTCCTTTTTGCAGTAGTTTCGGCACTAGTTTAACTTTAGCCCTCAACTCTCCTTCTTCTGCGGCTTCTTGATAAACCTTGGTTCCTCTTATAAAGTTTACGTTCAACATAGCTACAATTCCTTCTTTGTGGTCAATATTTGGGAACGAAACGATAGAGGATTACTGCTCTCGTGCTATTTTTCTTACTTCTTCTATATCTATCTCTAGTATCTCTGCAATTTCTTGAATACTAAATCCTTTTCGCACTAGTTTCGATACTACTTCAACGTCTCTTTCTAATCTGCCTTCTTGTTTAGCTTCTTGATAAACTCTAGTTTCTTTCAATAAGTTTATATTTAACATAGCTTCAATTTCCTCTCTACTCATATTAGGGAACTTGTAGACAACGATTGTCTCTATAAATTCTATAACTTTTTGCTGAATTAGGGGATCTGTCAACTCTTCTCTGGCGCGGTTAACAAGCTGTTTGGCTAGTTCTCCGGTTCTTTGCTGGCTTGCTACGACTAGACGCACAATTTTTATACCTAGAGTCTCTTCTGTTGCTTCTTCAACTTCGTTTAGGTAGAAGCGTCGTAGATGTGGTTCTACCAAAGCGCGATAACGTGGGGGAAGCGTAGCTTCATTGCTGCGGCGATCGTAGATAACAACTGCATACCAGTCTGAATTGAGAGGTTTATATTGACTGAAATAAAGAAAAATACCTGTAAACAATCTGTCATAAAATTCTTCGTCTTTATAAAACTGAGTTTCGACGAAGTAAAGTGGCTGATTGAAAAACTCTTGGCGAGTTGAAAATACTCCGTCTAAGCGCAAGCTTGTTTGTTTAAGTTCTGGGGCAGTGAATTCATAAGCGTTAGAGTTGATATTAGGTTGTCCAATGAGTTCAAAGAAAATGTTAGGTATTTCTTTAAATATCTCATAAAAGATTGAGTCAGTTTTCATGACATGATTATCAACATCTAATCGAGTGATATTTTACTATAATGATTTTATCATCTAGATATTAAGGTAAATCAAAATGATTCTTCATTAAGCTAGATAAAAGCTGGCTCAAAACTGCAACAGTAATTGCTCCACCTTTTTCTTGTACTATTGTCATAGCTTTATTCCACAATGCTTCATTTCGTGCAGCGTCTAAAAAATCATGACCTGCCGAAGTAAGGCTCCTTGGAATTGCTTGTGGACTTGTACTACTCAAGTTCGTGCATCTGATACCTTCAATTAAACCAGCTTGTATCATGAGATAAGAGTGATAGTGAATCTGCTCTTGGGCATAACCCTCTATTAACATATTTGTAGGTGCATAACCAGATTCCTGACTTTCTATTTCAATCAGTATTTTTTTTACTAATTCCATGTCACGCTTCATACGTTATGTCTCCTAAATATTCATATCTATAATTTGCTGCCATTAACTATCAACAATTAACCATCAACAATCAACCAAACATTCTGTCCCACGCTTCTAGCACTAATCTTTGAGTGCGATATTCACCGAATTGTTTGATTTCGTTGTTCTTCAATACGCGAAAAGTTTCGCTGGGGAAGTCGGAACCGTAGACATCAGCAGGGTCGAGAATATAACGGAGTTCGTCGCGGGTGAGTCCGTAGAGTTTGGCATAATATGCGTCTAATTCTGCTCTTAATAACGCCCGTCTTTCGCTATTCCAAATAAAGGGTTCGCCGTCATATCCCATATCTTGGGCGAAGGGTTGCATATCCCAGGCGGTATAGACGAGTTCGAGAACGCGGCTGCTGATAAATTCGATATCTTCTTGGGTGTATGCTTCTGGGGGTATGATAGGAAGTTGTTTGACAATAAAGTAACTGAAGTCTGTAGCCCCTATCTTTTGTCTAGTTACAAAGTCGAATATGAGTGAGTTTAAGTTAGCTAAGAAGCAAGTAACTAACAAGCTATATTTGGTATCTATTAAAATAATTGGTGCTTTATGACCGACCGCTAATTTAGGTAGCAAGCTAAAAATAGCAGTGCGTTCATCAGTAGAACGGCAAATACTTCTAAAAGACAGCAACCACTTTTTTCTCCACTTATCGCCTAATCGATTTTCTACTTCGTTACGATTAACCCAGTAACGCGGTTGAACAGTAAAAGACCGATCGCACTTTTCCACATCTGTCAAATCGCGAGTATCACCACTGTTAGTATAAGTTGCCCAACGGTGATCGAACTGGTGAAACATCTTTGCTTCGTAGAGAGGAACTAAATCATCACCAGCTTCATTCCTAAACAACCCGCTATCATTTGCCATGTCAAACATACGCATAAATGAACCACCCCAAGGGTTGCTACCTGTTTGCTCATTTTCTAAAACAGGTACGCGCTGATAGATCTTCTTGGTTAATTCAGCATCACTACGAGTACGAAAAACAGGACAAGTCAGAGTATTAGGATTTAGTAAGGCAATATCTTGAGGTGAAAGCTGAAACAAACGCGATTGATTTTCTATCTGCCTAGGTTGAGTGAGAAAGAAAGAAAAGTTACTTTGTTCGATCGGCTTTCCATTGATAGCTAGTAGCGAAAATTTATAGCTGCGATGTACAGCAGAAAAAATTGCTTCTCGATTCTCAAAATCATACAGACTTGCTAAAGCCTGCTTTTGCGTCAAATCTCCAAAAAACTTTTTACAAGTGTCATCTGTGGCAATTCCTGTAGGAACAATAACGCCAACTCTGCCATCAGGAGAAATCAACTTTCTAGTTGTTTCAGCAAATACAGCATAAGTATTGATATCACCTACAGCAGTTAAGGGAAATCTCATTGACTCGCGGATAAACTTACTTTGCGCCTCAGCATCATGTTTCGCCTCTTCAAATGCTTGCGCTAAATCTAGGTTTTTCTTCGGCAATTCCTTGATTAACTTCTCCCGCGCAGCCTTATTCTCAGCATTCGCAATCTCAGCATTGCGAGAAGCAAAAAACTCTTTTTCCTGTAACTTAATCCGTTCCCAAGGTGGATTTCCTAATACGCAGTCAAATCCACCTACTTCAAATACTTCTGGAAATTCTAAACACCAGTGGAAGAAGTGTTTCTCTTGAGCTAGCTTATTCGCCGCTTCTACTACCTTCTGTGTAGATGTATTCCCCCGTAATAGCTGAGTCAATGCTGCTGTTGTCGGTAACAATTGCAGATTTTGTTCAGTCAATGGCATAAAAAATGCAGTCGTCCACAGGTTACAGGCGGAATAGTCGCGCCACCAACCTCGATCTTGACGACTTTGTTGATACTGGACTTGCTTTTGCCTGACATCACCTGTTGTAAATTCTGCGATCGCCCCTACTTCTTTAGCTGCTTGAGCATACAGCGATCTATCCTGTTCTAGATTGCCCTCAAAATCTAAAGATAATTGCCCTTGTAGATCTGTCTCGCGTTGCTTTTTATTCTCTTTCTTCCAACGGCTAGCTAATTGTTTGTCATCGCCAGTCACGGGTTTAAATGCCTCATCGGGGATACCCTCATCCAGACAAGCTAAATCCAGCACTCCCACCAAGGAATTACCGCACTTAATCCGATGATCGAGAAAATTTAGCGGTAAGCCACGATTAAAACCCTCAATCCACAAAGCAACTTTGCACAAATCGACTGCTAACGGATTCAAGTCAACTCCATAGATGCAGTTTTGCACGATATCCCGTATAGCTTTGCGTAACGGTTCTACCCCTGGTTGTGCTTCCCCCGTCCTGGCGATCGCCAACTCCTTGCCAATCCGCCGTGCTGCGGCTAAAAGGAAATGTCCCGAACCGCAAGCCGGATCGCACACCTTGAGGCTGAGTAATGCTGCTTCCTTTTCTGACTCAGTTTTCGCCTCTTTCAACTTCTCCTCAATGACAGGTTCCAAAGCACTCTTAATCAACTGCCCTACGAGTTCTGGTGGCGTGTAGTAAGAACCAGTGGTTTTGCGATCGCTCCCCGTCACCAACTGAAATTCATAAATTGAGTGTCGTTGTAGAACTTGAGGATGAAAATCGAGCAAACTTTCATAAACGCTGCCCAACTCCTCCACATCCAGCGCCGCATAATTCACCCGCCTTGAAAGCTGTCCCTTTTGTTCGTACAGGGATAGCTGCCGAATTGCCAACAATAGTTCGTGATTGTCGATCGCATACTCATCCAAATGCTTGAGTGTTTTCGAGCCAAACAAGTCACCATTCAAGGGCGAAAGCCCCAACACTTCCCCCCGCCAGTTCTCGTCAAATAACCGAAATGTTACCCGCAACCCTTGCCATAAATCTTGGAAACCTTCACGCCGATAGCTGGGGCGTTCTGCCAAATTCCGCAAGCGCGTGACGCTGTAATATTCTAAATAAATACGTGCTTTCTCTGGATCTTCGTCCGTTAGTAACAAATTTCGTGCTTCTGCTACCATCAAGAACAGCAGGCGGTAAATCAGCAATAGCAATTGGCGATAGTAAACGGTGTCAGCTAGTTCTCCCGACTCAAAGGATTGCCGTAACTGCCCGTTATTTGGATGTTGTAGAAAACCAGTACCCAGCAATACCAAAGCTTTTTCTACACCATCACGCAGGCGATCGCGTACCCGTCCCCCCTGCTGAATCGCTTCTTGGTGGTAGTATTCCAGCAAGCACGCATCGGCATCGTCCGCTCCCTGCGGCAGTCGGGAGCGGTGGAAGAGACGGTAGAATAAGCCAAACTCGGCAAAGTTCTCGCCATTGAGAATTTGTTCTAGGTCAAACTCAATGAAAGTGAGGCGAGTCATTAACGAGGAATCGCGCAACAACCGCCACTGCAATCCATTGGTGACAATCCCCCACAAATGCTCGGTGCGATTGAGGTATTCTTGCATCAGGGCGTGTGCCGAAAGTCTCGGCGTACCGCTAGGCGGGCGCTGTTCTAACTTGACCCGACAGCCAACGACATGAATCGGCGGTTTATCCTCGCCTACATCGGTGCGGTGGGAGAGGGCATAAGTTTGCCCGTCTATGACTTCAGCTTTGGCTGTATAAACTGGTTCGTAACCCAAACTGCGTAATAGCGGTACTACCCACTGTTCGCGGGTCACAGTCGTTGCCAAGTCCCGCTCCGGCAATCTCGCCACTGCCCGTTGAAATGCCGCCCAATATGCCTTGGCATCGCCCCAGGCGATCGCGATTTCATCTGCCAGTTTGTCAGCTTTAGTTAAGCCAAAGTCTTCAGATGTCTGTCCTTTATGCTCTTTGGTATTGCCAGCTATCAAATCTGCTGTTAGATCTGGGGCAATTAAGTTGCCCTCAATTTGCACTCCTGTTAGTGCCCCTGCGACTGCACTCATCTGTTTACCTTCCGCTGTCCTGGCTGTAAAATCAAAATTCCTAAAATATCCATCGGCAGTTGGGGCTTGACTCGCACCTGCCCTTCCTTGGTAATGCTTCTGACGCGACGGTGTGATTGGGAAAGAGCGTGCGATCGCCGTTCGGCAATCTGCCGTAACTCCTCAGCGAGATCCCCAATTCGCTCTAAGAATTGGGCGATTTCCAGACGCTTTCTGCCAATTGGCAAGTCGTTGACAGGTTCGGCTTGCTGTAGCAGTTCTCTTGCTGTTTCATCTGGCAGCCATAGGGCATTGGCGGGCGAGCCAGTAAATCCTGCCACAAGACACTCTTCTGCCAGTAAACTTTCGTGTTGGGGAGTCTCTAGCAGATGTCGCAGTCGCAGTAATAAGAGAATCGTGCGCTTATCAACCGCATCAGTCACGGTAAAACCACACCGAGCAGCAGTAGGATTGTCAGCATTGTCTAGCGCCTCTTCCAACAAGTACCGCGCTAATCCTTCCACTAGTGGGTGGTTGCGGCCGATATACTCTACTCCTTCCGGTACGGGTGTTGTAAAGGAAATCGTTCGCTGTTTGTCGCCTAAGACTGCTTTCAGGCATTGCGGTGGCGACGATAGCAACCAGCCTTGCTTCTTTTTGATGAGAGAACTGTTTAACCGCTCGCAAGCAGACCGGACAAATCTTTCCACGTCACGTTCGTCACCTAAGATTTGGTCGGACTCGACTAACTCTTGCTCGACTTCAGCTGGTTTAATCGCCCGTTGAGCAAAACGAGTTCGGCTGGTCTTTTCCCGTTCCACTGCCCTGTCCCAGGATTGATGCACCTGATTGAGGGGAGTTTCTTCTGTCTCCAACAATTCAAGTAGTGATAGCTGCTTAACTTCGGGAGCGCGTTCAAATAGTGACTTAAATACTGCTTCCGTCACCGTGGCGCTATCCATCGGTACGGGTACGGTAATGCCCAACGTCTTGTGGATTTGCACCGCCTTACGAATCAACACCTCCAGCACTGCACCATCCACTGGGTTATCTTGACCGTAGAGCAAGTAGCTTTTGACAACTGAGATCGTTTGTCCGTAACGGTCAATGCGTCCCTCTCGTTGCTCTAAGCGATTTGGGTTCCAGGGTAAGTCGTAATGTAAAACCGCACTAAAATGTTCCTGGAGGTTGATCCCTTCACTCAAACAGTCGGTAGCCACCATCACCCGTTGGGGATAAGATTGCAGATCGGCTAACTTGTTTTCGCGTACGTCTTCGGACAATTCCCCAGTAATTGCCAGGACGCGGATGTTACTGCCTCGCCTCTCCAGCTTTGAAGCCAGCGCCCCTGCCACGTAGTTAGCCGTAGCAATGTAGCGACACCAAATAATTGGACTGAATCCCTCCTTCAGTAGTGATTCGACCGTAGCGATCGCAGAGTGCAATTTGGCATCTTTTTCTCCTTGCAGTTTTTCAGCCTGCTGGACGAAGGCTCTTAACTTCCGTCGCTGGGAGTCGCCATAGGATTGCTGTCCCTGTTCCACGACGATCGTTGGTGCTGCATCAGTGGCTTGCTCTTGTTCTGTAGGGTCGTAGACGTAAGCCCCCAGCAGGTCTTCATCAATATCACTAACTAATTCGCCCACATCTCCTTCTTTGCTTGCTTGCCGCGTCAGTGTAGCGATCGCAGCGGCGGGAGAAGACATGATGCAGCGAATCAAAGCCAAAGCCGACCAATACCGCCCTCGTCGCTGGGCATAGCTGAGTCGGTCATCTGCTGTCTTGACTAGCCCGCGAGCAAAGTTATAAACCTCTTCAAATAGATGGCGGTATTCTTTGGAGAGTCGATAGGGTAACTCTAATGATTCTCGTTCGGGAAACGGCGTTTCGTTACCCAACCACGATTTCACGTCAGCACGACGGCGCTGGACGAAATGACTGGCGAGTTGGATGCGCTGTGCTTCGCTGAGGCGATCGAGATCGAACTGTTCAAACTCTGGTTCGAGCAGACCCAGAATAGATAAAAATGAAGCTTCAATACCACTATGAGGTGTAGCTGTCAGCAACACCAAATGCCGCTCTGTCTTTGCCGCCACTTGCTGCACTAACTGGTGGCGTTGCTGAACTGAGGTATCCCCAGAATTACCGCGAGCGCAAGTATGGGCTTCATCTACAATTACCAAGTCAGGACAGTGGGTGAGGAAACTGGCACGGCGACGTTCCGACTTAGCGTAGTCGAGGCTGACGATGATGTGGCGGTAATACTCGAAAATGTGGCGATCGCCCGATGGCAGTCCTCGTTCCAATTTTGAAACCGTACCAGAACGAATAACGACGGCATCAATTTGAAACTTCTGTTGCAACTCCCGCTGCCACTGGTCGCATAGTTGGGGCGGACACAAAATTGCTAGGCGTTTAACTTCACCGCGATCGAGTAGTTCGCGGGCAATCAGTCCAGCTTCAATCGTTTTCCCAATGCCTACGTCATCAGCAACCAGCAGCCGCACCGTGGATAGACGCAGTGCCATCAGTAGCGGTACGAGTTGGTAGGGGCGCGGTCGAACGGATAATCGCCCCAAACAGCGAAACGGTCCTGCTCCACTGCGTAAACTAAGCCGTGCGGCATCCATCAGCAGTTGGATAGCTGCGTGGTCTTGAATGGCTTCGGGTTGGGGTAAAGGAAATTGGGCTGGAGCGATCGCTTCTATTTCTATATCTAGCGATTGGTAGATGCCACAAATGAGATCTTCATTACCACTTAAAGGACGCAGGCGAATAATATCTGTGCGATCGGAAGGTAGCACGACCCAGGAGCGATCGCGACAAGTAACTATAGAACCTGGTGTGGGATTTAGTTTTTCCATCAACGTGTCCTTTGGGCGCGATTCGCTTGCGTTCCTGTCAATAAGGCACGCAGATATTCCTCGATCG
Source organism: Chroococcidiopsis sp. CCNUC1 (assembly GCF_023546805.1). Classification (NCBI taxonomy): domain Bacteria; kingdom Bacillati; phylum Cyanobacteriota; class Cyanophyceae; order Chroococcidiopsidales; family Chroococcidiopsidaceae; genus Chroococcidiopsis; species Chroococcidiopsis sp. CCNUC1. The sequence goes on from NZ_CP097481.1 coordinate 15,504, forward strand.
AAGCCATATGCCACCAACCCCTGATTTCTAAAAGTGTTTGGTTAGTAAGTGGCGATCGCCGCAAAAGTGCCATTAGACGAAAGTCACTGTTTCATTTGAAAACTAATTAGCTAAATACTTAGTCAACAATTCCTCGCCGCGATCTCCCATTTGTTCTATGCATTGCCAAATCTGCTGCCGCGCTAGTGGTAAAGGTTCGCTACGCCCGTTCTCCCAACGGTTAATCGAACCGCAGGTAACTCCCAAATGGGCGGCAAACTGTTCTTGTGTCAGCCCGATCGACAACCGTAATTCGCGAACGAGCTGACCGATTTGTGGCTGATTCATTACTAAGGGTCTTTTGACTGACATCTGACTTCTTAACTCCAGTTCGGGCGCTATATGGGCTAACACTTGTCGCATCACATCCCACATCGTATTTGCTGTAGAGATTTAGCGTAACCAGAGAAAATAACGATCTTGGGTCAGCAACGAGCTATAGTAATTAGATGGAGTTCGACAAATGATTAGCTTTCCTTATTCAAAAGATTTACCGAAGGCAATAGCTAATTTATTTGCGATCGGTCAGTCTTTTTAGCACTGCTTGCATAAAAACTTCATTTAGTAGAAATGACTTGCGTAAATTCCGCAAATATATAATAAGTATGGATGAGTAATGGTAGTTTTAAATATTCTCCGTATACTGACATTGTGCAGCTTCTATTGACTGGGCAAAGCAACGCGAACAGCAATTTTGGGTAGCGAAAACTCGTTTGCGAGTGAGGCAAGTGCAGATAAATTTGACCTCAAGCAGTATGTTCAGATCGCTAGTGAAGGCTTAGAATATCACAGGTTTCTATTACGTGAGGTTATGACCTGAGCCAATGAAGAGCGAAGTAGGAAAGAGCTTGGGAAAGGCAGTCGTTATCTTGCCTTCCGTTGAGTAAACCCAACCAGATGCTGATGGAGCGAGTTTATTTTCAATTTCATGCCGAACTAAATGACTTTTTGCCTCCAGTGAAAAGACGGGTTTGGTTTGTGCATCAATTGCTGGAAAAGGCAGCCGTCAAAGACGCGATCGAAGCTTTGGGCATACCGCATCCAGAAGTTGACTTAATTTTAGTCAACGGTGAATCGGTTGATTTTTCATATTTAATTGGCGATGGCGATCGCGTTAGCGTTTATCCTATTTCAGTAAGAGTTGAGGCAAGTCCTCCCTCTCGCGTGCGACCACCACAACTAGCACAGATCCAGTTTGTCCTAGATATCCATTTGGGCAAACTTGCCACTTACCTGCGTTTGTTAGGTTTCGACACCTTGTATCAAAATGACTACGAGGATGAAGAGTTAGCTAAAATCTCTAGCCGCGAAAACCGAATTTTATTAACCAAAGATCGGGGATTGTTGAAGCGCAGTATCGTCATTTACGGTTACTGCGTGCGGGAACAAGACTCGTTTAAGCAAGTAGTGGAAGTCTTGCGGCGCTTCGATTTATTTAACGCGATCGCCCCTTTACAAAGATGTTTGCGCTGCAATGGTTTGTTGCAATCGGTGACGAAAACAGAAATCGGCGATCGCCTCCCACCGAAAACGAGAGAATTTTACGATGAATTCTCAGTTTGTCAGGATTGCGCTCAAATTTACTGGCAAGGCGCGCACTTTAGCCGCATCCAAAATTTCATCAAACGGATTCAAACGAGTATGACTAAAATCTGATAGTTGCTAAATGACCCAATTCACTGCTTGACATAGAATACAGCCTTTGGCAATCGAACAAGCGACCGACAAAGCGCGTGCGTCTAGTGGCAGAATGAAAAGCATTAGACTTGAAGATCGATGAATATGCCTTTTAACATCCGTCAGCTAGATAATCTCTCCTACGATGATGTTGAACCGATCCTCGACAACTACATCAATGGCGCGATCGAACAATTTGTCAACTCTCCTGAAGGAGAAGCCCACCTCAAGAATTACCCAGAAGGTGGCGGTTGGATTGGCACCTTCATTGAAATGGGCTACAACTACGGCGAGACGACGCTGCCCAAAATGACGAAAGGGGACGTACAAACCCTGATGGAATATACTCTGCCGCGCAAAGTCACCATTTTCGATCCAACTGAAGCCGAAGATGCCATTCCCGAACTGGTTGCCTTCTGGCAGTTTCTCCAACGGGAATACAACCTTCGCAGCGCCAAGGCGATCGTCAAATATCTGGAATCGCTGGCATCCCAATTTCCCAACATGATGAGCGATCCCTCCAAAGGTGGTATTGCCAAAGCATTTATGATGATGGGTCATCATGCTGGATTTGATATGACCACTCCCGAAGGCATTGGGGCATTTCAACAACAGTACAACGCCAGCCTCAAATCCGATCCTCCTGACCTGACTACCAATGCGCTGAAAAATTTGATTCAGGGGGATTAGCTTTGCCGGACTCCGAGCGACCGACTCCATCCCCGTCCAAACCGAAAAGAATGGGAATGCAAAAGACTCCACCCGCGAAAAAGACTCCGCGCAAGAGAACTAGCCGTAAGAAGAAATGACGCTCCGAATTCGTGGAGTCGTCAAAGCGGCTCAAAAGGCACAAGATAGCTTAAATAATGGCATCTCTTCCCAGGAGGTTGCTGCTTTTAAAGCATTTGTCACTAGCTCGCTTGAAGAGATCGAGCAATTATGCGATCGAGGGCGGATGACACCAGAGCAATTGCCAAGTAGATCGCGTTTGGCTTACTCCTTTCTCAAAGGGATCGATTTGGATAATTTACCCGTTTTAGAAAGTTGTATTGCCTCTCCAAAAAAAGCGCCCATTCCTCTCAAGAACATTAAAGTACGGCAACGAAGTATTTTGCAGCAACTCTCATACCTAGCTGCCAGTTCCACCCCAAAAACTGGTTCATTCCAAAAGCTGCTTGACTCTTTAACACACGCTGTTGCAGAAATTGAAAACATTTGCCTCCAACAACAGGCAACACCAGCCGACTTAAGTAGCTCCTCTGGCTCGATTTATGTTTGGATGAAGTTTTTGAGCGATCGATCCCATCTACAATTGCACCTTCAGGCGACTCGTTCTACCCGGCAAATTGCTCAAGCAGTTTCTCGAAAGCATTGTCAGGAGTTAGGAAATGTAACAGTTGAGGTGACGTACCAGGCAGGATTGTACAAATACAGGCGGCAAGGAAACGTTGCTACTCTCACCATTAGCGAAGGATTTATCCATGCCAACGGGGAAGTTTTGACAGCACTGGTGACAGACGCATTGCTGGGCAAGAGCCAAGAGCGATCGCGGCTCGTCAAAGATTTTGCTAATTCGCCAGAATACAGTCAAGTGCTACTGGAGTTGGACTCTTTTGCCTGTGAGAATCGAGACAAAGCTCAAGGCAAGTGCTACGACTTGGAAGAGTTATTTGATCGACTCAATCGCGAGTATTTCGCTTCAAGTTTGGTCAAACCACGCTTAAGTTGGACTCGATTAAACACTTACCGCAAGTTTGGCTACTATCATCCAGCCAAAGACCGAGTAGCGATCAGCTCAACTCTGGATGATGCACGGATTCCCCAGTTTGTGGCTGAGTTTGTCTTGTATCACGAACTTCTACACAAATATCATGGAGCAAAAATGGTCAATGGCAGACGTATGGTTCACACTCGTGAGTTTCGACTCGACGAGCAGCAATTTAAGTTTTATCAAGAGGCTTCTAGATGGCTGGAAAAGTTGGCTTGGAACCAATCCCAGGTTTTTGAGCTAGAGCAATGGCTGTAAGTTATCCAGCTTGGGTTGCATCAAAAGCTTGAGACACAGTCGTTTAACGTTGCTGGTGAAACTTAGGGCAACAGTAAAATTCTCCTCATTCTATGTCGCTGCATCAGTGCCGCTGTATACCTATAGTGATATTGCCACTTTAATAACCAACATCTTTAATAACCAACATCCACTGCTGGGAATACTTGACAGGGCATTTATTGCGGGCTATCATTCAACCATATGGTTGAATCAACTGCGACTCTCGATCTGATTTTTGCAGCTCTCGCCGATGCGACACGCAGAGACATCCTGAAGCGTGTATCGAGCGGAAAACACACCATTAGCGAATTAGCCCGCTCGTATGCCATGTCTTTAGCAGCGGTGGCGAAGCACGTCAGCGTGCTTGAGAAAGCCGGACTCGTGACTAAGTGTCGAAGTGGCAAGGAGAAAGTGATTCGGATTGAACCAAAGGCGATCGAAATAGCCGCAGCGCATCTGAGCAAGTACGAACAAGTCTGGGCTGCCCGCTTCGATGCCTTGGAAAAATTATTAGAAGAAAATTGACAAGTAGGAACATAACTGTATGGCAGTTCTAAAAGTAACAGTCCCAGAAAATTCACAAAATATCTTGGGCATCGTCACGATCGATGCTTCATTAGAAAAAGTATTCGAGGCGTATGTCAAAGAGGAACTCTTCGCTCAATGGTGGTGTCGCGGTAATCCGATGAAAGTGTATCGCTTTGATTGTAGAGACGGCGGCAGCTGGCATATCGCCGAGCGATCGTCAGATGGTAACGAATATGAATTTACTGGCTGTTTTCACGAAGTCGCTAAAAATCGACGGATCGTGCAGACATTTGAATTTTTGGGGATGCCAGAACGCGGACACGTCATGCTGGAAAAAGCCGAGTTTGTAGCGATTAACGATCGGACAACTGAGATTCGGACGCACAGCACCGCTATGAACCAAGAAGACCGTGATGGCATGGTGGCAAGCGGAATGGAAAGCGGCTGGCGGCAGTCCATTGAAGCTCTCGGCAAGCTTTTAGAATCAGAGAACTAACTTTCGCAAACCGATCGGTCGAAAGTCCGATTATGGATGGAAACAGCCGATTCCAAAAGAGCGAGCGTGGTGTCGCATCACAACCGCGCTGCACCGGAACGTAGCAATACGATCGGTTGAGTTGCAAAGGCGATCTGCCGCCGCTGCCAGAATGCCGTTAGGCTTGACCAGCATTCTCAGGACACGCGATCGTTCGCTCTTCCCAGCCAGAAATTAATCGCGTCTCGCTTGAGCACAAAACTTTAGCTTTGCGCTCAAAGAAAGCCATAGAGAGAATATTAATTAATGCTAAAAGAGCTACTCCAGCTAGCAAGTATCAGTTACCCTCTTGGCAGTTATCGCTCGTCAACTCTATGTCACCGACAATTGAAGCCCAATTGATTGAATTTCTACAACAGCAAATTGGAATTTCCGCTCCTTCAACTCTAGCTAGCACGGGTTCAAGCTCAAGCAACACATCTGTTACCAATCGTTTTGTGGCAAGAGAATTTGTTAAGTCTAGAACAACTAGAACAAGTATTCGATTGGTGGTCAACAGCCGCTCGTTCAACTACTACAAACGCTCTCGAAAAACCAACAACAGCAAGAATTAGTTAAGCAGCGAAGGTTGAGACAGCGTTTATAGTAGGAGCGACACGATTTATTTACTTGCTAGAAAAAATATTAGTTTATGACAATTGAGGAGATCTATCAGTTTTTTGCAGCCCAGCCACCGATTTATTTAAGCAGCGAACAGGCAGCTTGCTATCTGCTGTCAGTGTTGCTTATAGAGGAATCCTACGGAACCCAACTGATCCAGAAACTGGAAAGCGACTACCCCCGTATCGGCTGTCTGACACTGTCCTCTATGCCGCCTTGAATTTCTTGGAAACCGAAAGGGCGCTCGTTGCTCGTTGGCAGAAAGTGGAAGGACGCGGTCGTCCGAGGCGAATGTATCAAGTTAGCCAAGAGTGGCTTGAAGAAGCACAGAAACTAGCCGCTTTGTGGACGAATAGCGTTGCTCGAAAGCCTCAAATGTCTATGGCTGTTGCCGTTTGACAACAGAGCAACTCGCGAAGTGCGATCGCATCTCAAATATCTCAACTATTTGACGCAGCCAGCGAAATTCGCCCGCATCACGAAACAGCTACTAACTGATTACTCAGGAGGCGACCGCGCTTGAAAAACTTACCCCACAACCCACCACCACAAAACTCGTTACCACCCGTAACTCGTTGGGAACTAATTGACGCGATCTCCAAACTGTACGTCATTCGAGACGAGCCAACTCAATTGAGAAGAATTCTTAATAAATCCAGAAAACCTTGTTGCTAGTAGTTGCAAAAGTCCAACTCAAGCTGTCTCTCTGCTATAGTTTGAGCTGTTGATTTTGACTTGACGAAAAGCTCAAAACATCAAGTCACTCTTTGCCGTAGGATAGTAATTGTGAAGGAAATCTAAACTCAATCTCACCAGTGAAGATCAAAGGCAACGGACGCGCCAAGATACTAACTCAAGCTGAACTAGAACGCCTATTTACACGGGGCTTCCTCACCCCTAGAGACAAGCTACTATTCGCGATCGCGTATTATTGTGCCTGTCGCGTCAGTGAAGTGCTAGCGCTGACGGCGGAAGATTTAGCGGGTAGTGTGGTGACGCTGCGTAAGTCTACCACCAAGGGCAAGATTGCCACGCGCACTCTGCCTTCACACCCAAAGCTACAGGGATATTTAGCAGCTTACCACCCGCCATCTGGTCTATTGTTTCCAGGACGGAGCAAGGACAAACCGCTCACCAGGGCAGCTGCCGATTTGATTCTCAGAGCTGCTTGCCAGCGGGCGAGGATTAGGGGTGCTTCAACTCATTCATTCCGCCGCACGGCACTCACGAGCATGAGCAACGCTAACGTGCCGATCCGCGTAATTCAGGAAATATCAGGGCATAAATCGCTCACAGCTCTCCAGCGCTATCTAAAGGTGAAGCCAGACCAGGTAGAGTCGGCGATCTCGTTGTTAATTTAGTTTACCCACCAGCACTTGAAGTAGAAGCAGAAGTGGATGAGGCGGATGTTGTGGCTAGATCTTTTCGGAAAAGTTGGCTCTGCCAACTCTTAGGAGCGAGCCAGTAGTCGTAGGTCAGACAATCTCGGTCAGGAAATAGCAAGAAAGCGCCCAGGAGGTAATCGATCAAATTGTCGTAGCTCTGGATGCGGGTGAAAGATTGCAGCTGTGTTAGTACCGTCAAGAATGCTTGTGACCTTGCCTCTCCTATCGCCCTCATCTCCCGTTCTTGCTGCTTGGAGAACTTGACTTTCGTGCCGTGCCAATTCCACAGCAAGCAGCACTGCTGTAGCGATAGATGAAGCGGTTGCAGTAGCAATACGGCACGATAATATAGCCCAGAGCGCCTCAGCATATAGGGATGAATTGGGAAGGGAAGATTGGCAGTCTCGCCTGCTAGTGCAATTATATAGTGTAGCGAGCGCTGATTCAGGCGCGATCGCCGTTCTGTGGCGAATAACCAATCGCATCGACGCTCTTGTGCTAGGTGTTGTAGCAATTCCATTTCAGGAACACACAGAGGTTGAAGATTGACTTGTTTGTGCAGGCGAGCCCCACTTTTGAGTTCGCGGTTGCGGATGATGTAGAGCGTTTTTCTGGTCAAGTCTAGGTCAGACCAACGCAGCCAACATAGTTCGGATGGCTGTAAGCATTGGCAGAACAGCAATAAGGCGATCGCCTTGTTCCTGGTGGGGTAGCGAGTCCGCTCCATCGCCGCGATGACGGCATCGACTTCATGCAGGTAGAGGAATTCTCGTTCGCGGTACTTGACAAATGCAGTTTTGAGCGGTGGAGATGTCCTGGGCATGGAATAGAACAGAATAAATTTTTCGGCAAAGTCCGCGCTTTAATTATGCCATGCCCTAAAGTATTGAACCTAAAGTATTGGAGACGTAGAGGCTGTAAACGAATAAAAAAGTTGGAAAATATGTAAAAAAGTTAGAAAATAAATAAAAAAGTTGGAAAATATCTCAGCAAGGGTAGATCTGCAAGTAACCCTTGCTAAGGTTTGATTATGGCGCTTGGGTAGAAGAGACTGGACGCAAGCGATCGCGCCTGAGCTAAAGAATGGAGGCGTTGGTTGGATCGAACGCAGTAATAGGGAGAATTATCAGCCCTCGATTCTGGTACTTTGGTTAAATTTGAGTCAAATTTTCCAACTTTATTATCTAAAAATTATCTAAAACTTGACTGAAAATCTCCAAATTTTCTAGTCATTTTCCGCTCTTTTTTTTCTGTGCTTGCTACTGTGCCACGTAAGAATAAGGATTCCGTGTCCCCAAATTTTCTTACTTTTTTATTTGTTTACAAAAGTAGTATTGAAGACGTAGAGGCGATCGTTTAAAGATACAACAAAGCTAGCTTTATTGAGATTGCGAGCGAATCCACTGGCGCACAGCACGAACCACACCAATGTCATCTTCGGTGGCAGCGAGTTGGAGAAATTGCTGCAATAAGGTTCCAGAGATTGCGGGAAAGGTAGGGCTAAACTCGCACTCGACATAACGATTGTCTTGTAGTTGATAGATTGTCACCCCCTGACGCTCGGTGTAGCGCCAAACTTCAGGAATGGACAGCTGCAGGTAGATCCCGAAACGACGGCGCGAGGAACTCGTGATATCTACCTCAATTGCTAAATCTGGTGGGGGATCGGTATTGAGATCGATCCGACGACGACCAAGAATGCGTTCGAGGTTTTGAATATAGAAACAGGAATCCGGTTCGACTCCCTGTACCATTTCTTCTCGATTTAGTGTAGTAGAGCCATAGCCGCGCAGCCTTTGGTTGAATTCCTCAGCTAGGGTGCGGACGATCGCTTCCAGGATGCGACTGATGAACTCGTGTAGTTGGGATGGCATAATAATCTCCAAAACCCCTTGGCTGTATGCCAGACGAGCCGAACGGTGTTCGCCCAAGTCTATGAGAATGGCTTGATAGGTCTGCCATGTAATGCCGTCGAGAACAACATATTGTGTTTGCTGATGGGATGGCTCTTGTAGTGTTTGCACCATACAATCTATTCCTAAAGCAACACTCACACTCAAAGGGAAAGGAGATTGCCCTAATTCACCCATAAGTGTTGAGAGTTCGATTGTTTTAATTTTATATTCTAACTGGAAAATGAAATTGATGTTCTATTTAGAATTAGAATATTAATAACTAGAAATTTGCCAAATTCCAAAAGCGAACCATAGACATCCTATGCCATTAGTTGACCAGCAGCTCATAGCCCAACTCGTGCAAGAGCGCTCCCAAACTCAGATGAGTGGAACGCAACCGCCTAGTGCAGCAAATCCTCGTGTAGGACAGCAACATGAGTGGTCGCATCTGGAAAAAGAGCCGATCTATTTACTCAAGCTGACAGTCAAAGTGGGAGTGCAATCGCTGAAGTTAGACGGATCTCATTTAGGGATTGGGGATGACGTACTGAGATTGTTGGAGAGTGCGGCAAAGGGTGGCTATGCCGCCAAGATCAACCACCGCCTCAAAGATGCTGCTACCAAACTCCAAGCACGGCAGAAAATCATCTACAACCGCTACACCCTTTTGAGCGAACCGTTCCGCTTCGTCCACGAATCGGCATTGCCCGATGCCCTAGAAGCAATTGAAGGGATGATGGCAGAAGCTGATTCTTTGCGGCAAGGAATTTTAGCAACATACGAATCAGAATATGCTGGTTTCTTGTCGTGGGTGGAGCAAGTACTACAAGCCGCAACATTAGAACCAAAAGCAATTGAGCTGGCGCTGCGGCAGTATGCTGGTGCTTATCCTACTAAGGAGGAACTGCAAATAAATTCATTGCAGGTTCTAGTGGAAGGACCGATAAAAATTCCTTCCCTGCTAGAGCGTTCGGAGCGCGAAGCAGAAGTGCAAAGGCAGCAGGCAGAGGCAGAGGTAGCTGCTGTCGAACGCCAAAAACTCAAGTTAATCGAGCGATCGCAGGAGACATTACAGCAGACTTTAATTTCAACTTTATATGACGCGCAAATCAGAAGTCGGGACGAAGCGGACGCAAAGCTAGCGCAATTGCTAGAGAGCTTCAATTTGTCGGGAGCGGATGCGACATCGAGAACGGGACAGAAGTGGGACACCTTAATTGCTCGCTTGCAAGTATTAATGCAATACGATCGCGATTTAGAGCCGATTGTGGAGAGGGCGAGGCAGTTGGGGCAGCTCTACCTGAGCGACAATCCCGACTTAGATCGAGTACAGCAACACTTAGAAGACTTCCGAGCCATGCTGAAGCAGCGCGTGCAGCAGAAAAACTCGACTGGGGAGGGACTTGCCAACCTAACGAAGGCGTTGGCACTGGATGCAGGTTACTCCGAGTTATTGAGGCAACTAGACGCGATCGCACAGCAGCCAGATCCGGAGCAGTTACGGCAACTCAAGGGTAAGTTAGCATCGATGGAGAATTTATTTAAATTCCGTACCAAAGACTTACTCAAGCGCTGGGAGATTGCTGAGGCAGCCGTGCGCCAGTCCTTGGGATTAGAAGCAACAGCCAAAACAAAGGATCTCGTTACTGCTCCAGATGCCGTCGATAGCGACGAGTGCGAGCGTGACTCGACCGCTCGACCTTACGACCCAGAGGCAGGATTTTAGGAAAACTCACCTTCTAGTTAGAATACAGAACTCAGATTCTAGTTAGAAAACGAAATTAAATCATCATGATTAAATCATGGCAATCGCTAAAAACACCAAAAAGTTAGCTGCTCAAATCCCCAACAATGCCCCATCTGGCTCTGCTTTAGAGCGGTTGCAGCAATTACGGCGAGAGTTGAATCAGATTTTCTTGGAGCGTTCTACTGTTATTGATGGAGTGCTAGCCGTACTGCTAACAGGTGGAAACGTGGTTTTATTTGGTCCGCCTGGTTGTGCTAAAAGCTGGATGTTGCAACAGTTGTGCGGGGCAATTGAAGAAGCTGTATTCTTCGATCGCCTCCTGCAACCGACCATCACTCCTGACGAGTTACTAGGGCAACTGTCACTGCGAGCATTACAGCAGCAAGACGAGTTAATTCGCAACACTAAGCGGCGATTGCCCGAAGCACACATTGCTTTTTTAGATGAAGTGTTTCGCGGTAACTCCACTAGTCTCAACGCTCTATTGCGGTTGATGAACGAGCGAGTCTTCGAGAATCCAGAACCGCAGCCAGTCCCACTACTGTTCTTGTGCGGTGCTGCCAATAACGTTCCCACTGATGGAGACTTGGATGCGTTTGTCGATCGCTTCGTCTATCGCCCTTGGTTGCAGTACGTCCGCAAATTGGGTTCCAAACGGGAATTAATTCACCGCGCCAGATCTAACATCAAACCAGAGGTGAAGGTGCGCCTGAGTTTGGCAGAAATTAAAACTTTGCAGCAGCAAGCAGCGATCGTACCTTTTTCCGACGAACTGGCAGAAGATTTAATTAAATGTCAACTGGCGCTGGATCGGGAAGGATTTTTCATTAGCGATCGCAAGTTACAACAGCTAGTGAAGTTGCTGCAAGCTCACGCACTGGTGCAGGGCGACGAGCAAGTGTACCCAGAATCTTTTCATGAATTACTACCAGACTGCCTGTGGCAAAGAGATCCCAAAGAACGGCAGAAGATCGGTCAAGTTTTGAATGCCTGCATTCCCGATCTCGATCGACAAGCTGTCTCTTGGTACGATGCGGCAAAGGAAGAGGTCGGCACTGTAGTGAGGGCAGCCAGAGAATACGATCTGCGTCCGAGTAATACAACCGAACAAAAATTGATCGAAGCGGCTGATAATGCTGCAAGTCGCTTGGAGGATATTGCTCGCAAGATTGAGAAGTTAATCGCCGATAACAAGAATCGTAATGCCCGACGAGCGCAGAGAATACTGACTGATATTCGCGAGGATTTGCTGGTAGAAGTTGGCGGTTACAAAAACAAAGTTTATCAGTAGTTAAATGAGTTGAATGGTAGCTTCTATTCGCTATGTGACTCAATTGCTTGTTCGGGATAAAGTTGCTCATCATTTGTTACTTTGTACCACCAGTAACCGTCACTGGAGTCGTCCAGATCGAACCAGCGACGCACAATGTGAGTTGAGCGTTCTTCACCATTCCCGTAGAGAATAACTGACTGATACAGCTGAAATTTTGGGGAGCGGACTTGCATTTTTTCTGTGCTATCCATTAAATGAATCCTTTAAAAATGAGGCAGGCTTGAAACCCAATGATTTATCTGTGGGACGTTCGAGATGGTCGAATGAAGCCTGCCTCATTTTTTCAGGAAACGTCTCATCCCGCATCGAGTTACTGGAAATCTTCTACATCAGACTTATTACTTTAAGCACTTATTTCTTCTCGCCCTGCAAAGGTGACGATCGCATTTATCTCCTCTTCTTCTTCTTTGAGTGTTTGGTATAGTTGCCAATTTTGTTGCAGATTCAGCCAAAACTCTGGACTGTTGCCAAAGAATTTCGACAGCCGTAGTGCCGTACTTGGCGTTATGCCACGCTTGCCATTCACCAACTCGTTGACTCGCTGGTAAGGAACGTGGATGTTATTAGCTAAATCCTGCTGAGTCAGTCCGAGTGGCTCTAGAAAATCTAGCAGCAAGATTTCTCCTGGGTGTGTGGGAGGGCGATATTTAGGGATTTTCATCTATTGTTACCTCAACTACAAATATTAACGAGCGTTAATGATGGTCAACAATTTCAACCAAATCTGCTCCCTGTTCCAACCAGACAAAACAAATTCGATACTGGTCGTTGATGCGAATGCTGTGTTGACCTGCTCGCTCACCTTGCAGGGCTTCTAACCTGTTTCCTGGTGGCACTCTCAGATCGTTCAAAGATGTGGCGGCATTCAGTTGGTCTAACTTTCTCCTAGCAACAGACCAAAGATTAATCGGGCAAAGTTTTCGAGCGTCTCTTGAATCCTCGCCGTCAAAAATGTCTTCCGTTGCTCGATCTTTGAATGAAACAATCATCAGCGCGATCGCTTAGTAATAACATAATAACACGGATATTATGCTATTTTTAGCGAAAAGTGACCGAGGCGCGATCGCGACTTGCCAGTTTTGGTATTGTTGATGCTTAATAGATTTTAAATCCTATGCTGTATGACTTTGAGCCACTCGTGTATCGAGTTGCGAGCATCTCCAAACTCTTTTGGCAGGAATATCTTAACTATTTTGAAGATGCTCGAACAATGGTGAAAGTAGGAACTAGCAAGCTGTTTGCCTTTCCCAGTTTTACCTTGGAAGTTTTTCATCGACTTTACTACGAGAGCGAACCAGAGGAGCTAGACCCGCCACCACCCGAAAGTGCTTGGGCAATTTTATTGCATCGGGAGTTTCAACAGCTCATCGGCTTTGACGAGCTGGTGGAGCAGTGTCAAGGCAACCAACTAGCAGCAGGACTGGCAACGGTAGAGTATTGCCATCAAGTGTACGATCGACTGCCACCACCCATACCCCAATTTCCCAATCCGCAACAGTATCGGGATTTGATTAAACAACTGAAGCATCAGCCTGAAGTTCCACCATCTGGAGTATTTGAGCATCTTCTCTCTGTCACTCCTACCGAATCTTCAACTGGTTTGCCACTACCCAAAACCCGACAGCAACGGGAACGATCTCTGTGGTTGAGGCAGTTGATAGAAGATAGTGGCGATTGCTCTCCAGAACTGATCCAACTCCTACAACAGAAAGGAAAACAAGCTGTATGGCAGGCTCAACAATATGCAGCTAGTCTCGATGAAACACAAGTCAGGCAAATGCTCAGAGCAGCCCTAAACGCTGCCCATGAAAAATTGAGCGAAGCATCTGGGTGGTTGGAGATGCTGGGCTTGAGCTGGGGAAATGAAATTGGTGGAGAACTGCGTGTTTCTCCTGCTGAAAAAATGGCGCTAGCTCAGAAGATCGCTCTTAATGCCAAGCTCAAGCAGATCGCTGTCGTTGCCGGACGTTTGCAACAGACTGCCCAGCGTAAGCGTCGCAGCCAAGCTCTAAATGCTTTTGGGGAAATAACAACGATCGAGTTAGGAGATAACTTGTCGCGGTTGTTGCCGAGTGAACTACAAAAACTCTCCGCTCCCGATCTGTTTCCTCTGTTTGCGCTATTGTATTACGATCGCTCCCTACTGCAATACAAGACGAGAGGGAAGGAGAAGCAATGTAAAGGACCGTTGGTGGCGTGCTTGGATTCCTCTGGTTCGATGGATGGATTGCCTGACATTTGGGCAAAAGCAGTAACGGCAGTGTTAGGACAAATTGCCCGCCGAGAGAGACGGCACTTGCGAGTCATCCACTTTGCAACTAGAGTTTGTCGAGTTGATGATTTTCCACCCCACCACCATGACTTCTCGCGACTGCTGGAGTCGATGCTAGCTTTTTACAATGGTGGCGGCACTGCTTGGGAGCCAGCTTTATTATCTGCTACCGAATGTATTGAGCAGCAACAACAGTTCAAAGGAGCAGATATTGTCATGATTACAGACGGCAAGTGCGACGTGAAACGGGAATTTTTAGAGCAGTTAAAAGTCAAGAAGCAACAGCGAGAATTTAGTATTTATGGAGTCTTAATTGGTGGTGCGAGCGATCGGCAGATGAAACAGTTTTGCGATCGCATCTGGATTGTTAAAGATCTTGTGAGCGATGAGGTGGCAATTGAGGAGCTGTTCTTGCTGTAACCTATAGCTCAATAGTCACCGCGTACTACATATAATGTTAATCTTCCCCTCTCCTCAAATCCAATCAATTTTTAGCTTTGCTTTTTCCCTCTAGCTCCCCGTGATGTCGGACTGCGCCTTGTTGCACCACCAGAAGATTTGCGCCTAGTAGAAGCAGTGGTAGAAGATCTGCGTTTGGCTGGTGGTTGGGCAGTAGTTTCTAACTCTGGTTCGTCGGTTCGCTCTTCGGATATGGGTGAGGGTGTTTGAGGTGATGCTTTGGGCGGCGATTTTTGTTTTGTGGTTGATTTGGGAGAAGTTTTGTGCTGGTTGGCTGAGGTTGAAGTCTTGGAAGTGGATTTTGCTGAGGTAGATTCGAGTTTTGGTGTTGCAACTTCTTCTGGCTGTTTCTTGGCTTGGCGCTGTGTCGTTGTCTTGGTAGTTGATTTGCGCTCTTGGGGTGTCCGAGCAGAAGATTTGCGTTTCGCTTTTGATTCGGGAGCAGAAGCGGTGTTGAGAGCTGGTGTTTCTGGTAGTGATGTTTCAGATGTGTGGAATTCTATTTCTACAGTCACTACACCTTTTGTTTGTGCAGTGACGATCGCAACTACCATTTCTTTTTGCCGATCGTGCTGCTCGAATTCGGTTTCGAGGTTGGGTAGTCCTATTTGTCTAGACAGTCGAGGAATTTGATTCGATTTCAAAAACCTCGCCTCCATTTGTGCTACCTCCCCAGTTGGGTAGTAGTTGACTACCAATACCCCTGCTCCTTGAGACTCAACCATTTCTCGGTAATATTTGCCCAAGCTAGGTAGATCGGCACTGATTAACTGCTTTAACTGTTGCGACTCATCCATCAAAAAATCGGCTCAACACCAGAAAATATTTCTACATCTACAATACTGTGGAATTTATTCAAGTAGTAAATTGGCAAAGCAAGGTGGGAACTGCCAAGGATGGGGGAAGGAAGTTACCTGCGGATGGCTGGTCGAACGAGAATATGACCTGGTAGAGCAACAGCCGCGCTCGTAGAGGAGCAATTGAGATTTACCAAATGCCAAATATAAGCTTTGCCTTTAGCGGACAAGTAACTTGGGACGAAGAATAACTATTGCGGTACGCAGCATGAATCGATACTAAACTAATCAGGTTGTATTTATTGGAATAACTTGACTGAATTAGGAGCTTAATAAATGATTGATTCCATACTGAAGAGCCTGAAAACGACTTACAAGTTGCTCAAATTCCTCATCCCAATCATCTCTATCTGAAATTTTAGAGATAAATTGAGGAAAATAGCGATTTTGCTGTTCTATCAGCCGCAGCAAAATCTCTCGAATTTTTTCCAAAGTTCGCTCTTGAAAAATCGCTTGTATATCTCGTCCTAAAAGTGTAGGAGCAGCGATCTCAAATTCAAGTTTGCTTGCTTGTATTTCAGTATATAATTCTTCAATAACCCGCTCGTCATCTTCATAGTTCCGAAGAACGTGAACGATATCTGCCAAATCTTTATCTTCTCCTCGTTCATGCCATGCTAGAATTTTCAGACCAACAAGAGCAGGATAGCCTAAAACTCGAATTTCGATCTCCTCAACTTTCTCAATCCGAGCATTCGAGAATGCTTCCTGCAATCCCAGAACGCTCATCCGATCGCCGTCTGACCAAGTAATTTCTTGCCGATCGCCGCTGATGTCCCCAAAGGGAATTATGTCTACTTCTAACCCTGTACCTAAGTGAATAAATTTGTGAACCACATTCGTCTTCCGAAATCGTGCAGTTTTACTTGCGGTCATTTGAGTTACAAGGGTTTCATAGCGTGACCAATTATCCACTTTTACAGCCAAATCCCAATCTCTTGTTGCTCGTCCCTGACCGTATTGACTATCAAACATAAGTATTCTTGCCCTAGCCCCAATTAAGAGCATCGGAACATCCAGGCTATCTACAACCGCCTTCAGATCTGCCAGTATCTTTCTAGTTTCCAGGTCAACTCGAGCATCCGATCCAGCCATATCTAAAATGCCTCAGCTGCATTTTGTAGCTGAATCAGGTACTGATTGAAGAGGCGATTGCTCGTTTCTCGCACCCGCTCATCGGTTGCTAGAGCCATCATCTCGGCATGAATCAGGAGGGGATCGGCAAGCATTGGCACTGGACTGTTATCCCAGGCATTACGGGTACCAAACTGTCGCACAAAAGTAATAGTTCCTTGTCGCTCGGGCTTAAGCCTCAGTTTTAGTTGTAAAGAAATAGGGTTTTGGTCTTCTGGCAAGTGCAGGGTAGCTCCAATTGGATGTAAATAATCAGTGGCGATCGCTCCTCCCAATTCGCCGCCAATTAAATACCCTTCGTCTTTTGCATGATGAACGATCTCATCTACAATCTCGGAGAACTGCCTCCCTGTAAGTGGTGTATAGGTTCCCAACAGCAGTTTAGGGCGAAGGCTTTCCTTGTAGCCGAGTTCCCACCGCTCCAGTAGTTGTATGTAGTTTGCGATCCAATAATTATCGCCAGGTTGCCGCTGTAAATATTTGAGTTGACACAATCGATTGAGTAGAAATTTAACGGTTTTTAGAGAAATACCTGCGGCTTCAGCAAGCTGATTAAACAAAGGTTTTGGAATTTTGGGAGATTTTATTTGCAACAGCACATACATCAGTTGCAGTGTACTTGTTGTAATTTCGAGCGACTCTGTGGATGCTTCTATGGCTGATGGAGTGCTGGAAGTTAGTAGATACAGCGCTGGACTGTTTAAATAGCAGTTACCTGTTGCATCGATAAATTCAATGTTTTCTTGAATCAGACGCTTAGTAACTGATTTGGATAGCTTCTCTGTAATCAACAGAGTCCTATAATAACTAGTCAACCTCTGTTTCAATACGTTTAGGTAGTCAAGGACAAATGTAATTGTTTCACTCGTGACATTTGATTTGATTTCAATGACGTAAGTAACAGAACCTTGAGGACTATGAATCGCAATCTGTCCATCTGCTACAATATTACTGGCAATGTAAGGCATTTCCTCCACTTCAGTTTCTACTTTCAAGTGAGGCAATGCTTTAAGCTGAGCCAGACACTTTTGTAACAGTGGGTGTTTGGGTTGCATAGAGTAGCTGCATTCCAGGTAACTCAATTCTACTAGACCTCTTCAAAAAAAAGAAAAATAGAACGTGCTTGTCTTTCATCTGCTTAAATACACGAGGGGCGATCGCTCGATACTTCCTCTCCCTGTTCTTCGCACCAGGATGAATACCTGTTGAGTGCATCGCGGCTCTGTTTTCGCAACAGCACTAGTCGCGGCTCGTTTGTCTTCGTGTCTGCCACGAATCAACCTGTCAACAAATGCACTTGCACTACGTTGAGGCTGACAACATCTCCCGCCCGCAAGCCGTGGCTCAAGATGTGGAGTAAAGCTAGATCTCGCTGTTGTGTCTAGCCCACCAGATACTCAACCGCCGCCCAGAGTCGCTCTACTTGCTCGGCTGTTAAACTTTGAGCAGGGGGTAGAGGGATCTTCTCTAGATTGACACTAGCAATTGAATTAATAGCAAGTATGTCAAGATAAGTCACACTTTTATCTTTCATACCGACGAGTATACATAGCATCACTCGCTTTCGCTACCAACGATTTCTTTGTCGTGGGTGTTTCTAAATAGATACGATCGCCCTCAATTCGCAGCAGCCTCCAAGTACAACCTTGTTTTGCCCAAGCTAGATGTATTTGCTTACCAATAAAATTAGCAAGTTGTTCTTTGGGAATTGGTAGCATTACCAATTGTGCTTTTTGTTGCTGGTGTCGTTTCATAACTAAATTACCTCCAATTAAAATAATTCCCTCCTACTAGTGGTAGGAGGGTAAAAAATACTCAGTGCAACCATTACTGTGTTAAATGCCAACAGCTTAGAGAAGGTTTCGGATAATATCGTTTGGCGTTTTTTTATTCCAGCTAGAAATGGGAACGAGATCGCTGGCAGGATACCGTTTGGCTTTTTTATCGTGCAGCAGTATGAGTTGATTGCGGATGTCTTCTGGAAATTGTTTTGATTTGTGACTGACAGCATCACTGTTGAACGGGCTGCTCCAGAATAAATTCCAGATTTCAACAACGTTTTGTGAATTGCACTGAGGTACTAAATTGTTGCCAAAGCAGATACTTCCTTCTCCCATAACATTGGGCAGGGGAGCTGCATACAAATTGCCTGCTGGGTCGAACGAGCTACCTTTCATTGCCCAAATATAGTAAGTTCTGCCAATTCCTACGAATAGTAAGGCAGGCAAAGGAAAGACGAGTTGCAGGGAATGGTTAGCTGTATTTTGGAGCAGGATGTTGTATTTCTGCGGTGGGAAATAAAGCAGAATCCATTCACCATTTTTACCTTTACCCCATCTGACAATATGATTTGACAACCATCCTGAATCGATAGCTGGCGTGCTGAATGCAGCAGCGACAGCTTCAGGCGAAACTGGTTTGTATTCAACACCATCTTGAGCTTTGCTAACGAAGATGTACTGCCCGCGTAAAATGAGCAAATGTCCTAGAATTTCGTCATCTGGAACGGTATGGGCGATGGTGCGAGCGATCGCCATAGCTGATAGCTGCGGTAGTTGCAGCACAGTTGGAGTTGTAGATCCCGTTGTCTTAGTTGAATTGTGGGTTCCTACTTCTGAAGTAGCTATTGAGATTTCTGATGCTTGAATCATGGTTTTGATGAAGTAGCGCAATTCCAAAGTTCAAAGGCGGCTTTTCTATGGACAACATCACTCTCAATCCATTCACCCAGTGCTGCGGCGTTGTCCCAATAGTTGTTGGCAATCTTCCATTGCTCGGCTAGAAATATGATATTTTCATAAGTCCAAGGCAAACTTTCGCAGACTTCGGTGCTGACATCGCACCAGATGCAGCCAGTGCTTTTATCAATCAGGGCGATCGCATCGGATAAATAGCAAAGAGGATGCGGTTGTTCGGCACACAGTTGTTGGAACCACTCTAGATCGATTGTGTCGGCTGGAGCTAAGCGTTCGGGAGTAAAACCAAACTTTTGTTCCCAGACTTCTAAGTCATAACCCATTCCGAGCAGCGAGAGTAAGAATTGGTCGCAGTCTTCTAAATCTTCTAAATCTTCGTACCACCAATCGTTAGTTTTAGGTAGTATTGGTATTTCGTACTCTCTTGAGGTAGTAGTTTCAAATTCCTCCCATAATTCTATGGCAAAAAGTTGTTCGTTGACTAAGTGCAAAAATTCGATTTCTTTGTCGCAGTAAACGCTATCAAACGTGCGTCGATCTAGTGGAATTTCAGATGCTTCCCACTCTTGAGGAAAAACCTTTTGGTAGAGATGGAGAAGTTGAGTTTTACAAGCTAAATCTTGCAGGTATTCGAGAGCATCGGTAAGAGTTACTGGCGTGCGGTATCGCAGAATTTGTTGGCTAAAAGATGACAGCGATGCTGATACTACGTGCATATACGATGAATGTTATGCAGCCAAACAATGGCTGCACGTTTAATTTAGATGAGTTTTGGCATAATTCGGGCAGGGGTAGCAGGGGCGCGACACAAATCTAAATTCGCTCTGGCGATCGCCACTTCCCATTTTTGACCGTTAGTATATGCTGCTTCAATCTGCGGTTGTAAAGCAATCAAAGCAGTTATATCTAAATCTTTTTGCAGTTTTAATTGTTCGATCTGCCAAACTAGCGACAAAGCCGGATTGAGCTGCGGTGGTGCAGCGCCAAGTTCCTGGCAAACAGCTGCGACAGAACCTTTAGTTCCGGCACGTTTGAGCATTTGAATGCGTACCGTGTCGCCCTGAGTTTGACGTTGAATTTCAGCATTTGCTAGCTGGGGCATATATGCGGCAATGGTGGTGCGGAGAACATCATCGTTGGCTGCAATGGTTTCATCTAGAGGAGTTTCTTGACCTTCGATTACCAAGACGTATTTCATAGAATTACTAAAACAATTTGAGTTGATTTAGGTCAGACGATCGCGCCACAGGCGCTTGGGGTAAGTCCGGTACGACAACTTGACGAGTCGGAACTTGTTTTGGCTGAGGTTGTTGGCGCGATGAAGAGCGAGCTTGCATCTGCGGCAAATTTTCTTTCAGCTTTTCGATCGCTTGCACGAGTGGTAAACTGCTTGCTTCCAAGGCGCTGAGAGTCGAACCGAACAACAGAGGTGGTTCGTCAGCAATGCCAACTGCTATCAGTAGCTTCCTCTCATTTTCATGCAGCGGTAGTATCTGCAAGTTGACGACGATGGTAGTTCTGTCAAAGTCAAACTTGTCTTGTACGGAGGATTCAGGTTCGGTTGTTTTCGTGTCGGTTTTGCTCGATGGAGTGGAAGCAATGGTGTTTGGGCTGCTAGAGGGTGCAATGCCATCGCTAGGTTCTTCGTCGTCATCGTCCAAATCCAATTGAGCTAATTCTTCAGTATCGTCAGCGGTAGAATGGGGAGAACTGCCAGTGGATTGCTTGTTATGAGTAGGTGCAGTCATGATAAGTAGGCTAATCTGTATAGAGTTTTAATGGTGATGCCAAATTTGTTGAAGGTTTTCCACTTGTATTGGCATTCACCAGGTTTGTATTTGGGGGAGAGTTGGCTCCATTGCTCCCAACTAGGTAGTAGGGTAGGACTAACGCTATGCAGTGCCATTCCAACATAAAGCCAGGTGTCATAACTATCGGCAAATTTGGGATGGATGACTTCCAGCAGAATCAGTGCTTGCTCGATGTTGCCGTCGATACCTGGGTAGAGGTGAGCGTACCTATCAGTAACGCAATGCTGGCGAATGCTCGTACTGTTTCGAGCATAGTGTCTAGTTTTCTCGGCACTAACGAGCATTTTGCCAATAATCCAGTCTGGAGCATTGGCAATTTCAACTTCGCTCGGACTGCAACCTGGAAGCCACTGATAGCAATATCCTTGAGGATGTCCAGAAGGTGGGAGTACGGAAGATAGATTTTTCCCTCTCAACTCCAAACATTCTCGTTCTCTAGTATAAATGCGCCTGGACTTGAGATTTTCTGGAAGGAAGGAGAGATGCAAGGGTATACGGTAGAGATATTGCGCTCTATGAGGGCGACCTGACGTGAAAGCAACCGTATTTGGTAAGTAAGCAAGGGCAGCATTTTTAATTTCATCGGGTGAAAAGTTAGCGAATTTGGAGTTTTTATTGTTTTCATTTGAGAAGTTAGAAGTTAGGACTTGTTTATACGCACTGATGCCATCGCAATCGACAGCAATTATGAATTCGCGAGCGTTAGCACCGCAGATCAATGCAACACCTGTAGGCGATACTTGGGTGAAGCCTTCTCTTCGGTCGAGTACCCGAACCTTACCTGTAGAAGCAAGTTCCGATTGCAACTGTTTGGGAGTAAACGGTCGTTGTTCCCAGCGATAGCCTAAAGGTCTTTTCCAGTGCGTAGGTACGAGATGCCAGTGTGTTGGCAGGATTTCCAGGGTAGAAATAACGACATCAATAGCTTTTGCATTCATATTTCAAATGCAATTTTATGCACTGCAAATATGGCACAGCCATTTTCGTTGACTGCAATAGATGCTTCACTATTTAATAACTGTAAGCTGAATACATCTTAAGTAGCTATCTGTGGCGATCGCAGCCGAAAATGTATATTGTATTCTTACCTAATAAGATATGTATGGGGTTACAGCAGTTAAGTTTAAAGCTACTTTACTTAGTTTTAGATCGTCTTCATGGTATATGCTACCAACTTCTTCAGTTGTTTGATAGCAACCCACAGTCAGCACAATAGCAATTAAAGCTAATAATACAGTTCGACCGAGGTAATTTAATAACATATATTTAACAAAGTATGAGTTTTCTCTATACCCTTTTTAGGGTAAAGTTATTTTTCGCTAATAATTTTTATATATCAAGGAAAAATTGAACCTTCTAGGCTTAAGTTGAAGTAACTACTAAGTTTTACAAATACTATAAAAGCGTTATCGCTATTATAGTAGCAGATTAACACTCTAGTCAAAAGCAAGTGCTATAGTGATAAATCTCTACTTTTAGAAGCAACACCATTAGTGCGATCTGCTACTTTAGAATCCAGATAAATTTCACTTTTAGGAGTATAGGTTTGTTGAATAACTTGTTGGCGCTGCTGTTGTAGGTCTTTCATAATCTGTTTTAAGGGAATCAAGTCAATACTTTTCTCAGCTTTTGACTCCGATTCAACTACCTTAGCAGCCACAATCTTAAAATACATCTCTCGCTGCTCTGCAATAGAGAGCTTACCATTATTTACTCGAATCTTCTCATTCATCTCGTCGTTTCCTTGCATCATGATACCAGAGTTAAGTTGTTTATTTGATTGAAGATGATTCCATTCTTGGGCTAGGAAAGGATGAAGAGTCAGGGCAAGATCGCCAATACCTTTTATTTCCTGGTTTTCGTTTAATTGTTGAGACCGAGCGGTAGATATACTGTTAATGTTAGTACTATTAAATAGCTGCTCCAGATCGAACAACTGTGCTTTTTGAGCCATCAGCTTAATATAATTAATATCTGACTCAGAAATATTCATTTTGGTAATTTCTTGAGAAATTCCTTCAGCTCTTTTTTCAAGCTGAAATTCAACCAGTTCTTGCCGATCGCCATTAACTGTAGTTTTATATAAAGATAAACTCGCTTTGTTATGCTCTGGGTCGCGGCGGCGAACAATCGTTAATTCACCCACAGTCAGTTTATCTGTTTTTGCCTTTTGTAGAATCCCATTCAGCGTTCCAAGCAATTCAACTTGTTTGAAACTTTCTAAAGTCGCGAGCGTTCCCGCAGGTGCGAGGGAACCTAGAGTATTAGCCACATCTCTGAGGTCGGATGTAGAGAGCGATCGCAGTGTTTTCCTGTCTGCCAAGCGTTCTGCTACCATCACAAATTCCTGCCGTTCTGCTGGTAGCATCTCCTTCGATCGCCCAGTAATTTTAGGCGTGCCATTTCGCTCTAGTTTAAATTCCATCAAAGGCTGTTTGAAACCTTGTAATTCGTCTTGGCGGCGATGAATCGCAAACTTTTCACCTTGTTTGATAATTGCAAAGGCATCGCTACGATACAACAGCGAACCATCAGTTTGAATTTGTCCGTATCGTTTTAGTAGTGCCGCAGCTGTCTTAGCAATCTTTTTATTCTCAGATGCAAGGCGCTGGCGCTCTAATTTTTGACTGAGAATTTTATAAATAGGAATGTGGAGCTGACGCACCCATTGTTTAGTCCCAGTTTGGATTTTTGGACTGTCGAGTACTTGCTTGTAAGTATATTCAACAGCAGTTTTAGGTGTAACTGAATTTTGATTTTGCGCTTGGCTTGCTTGCCGTGGCTGACTGGAAACGGTATTTTTTGCTGTAACGCTATCTTGGCTTACTTCTGTAGATTTAACTCGCTCCGAGTTGCGGTCTACTACTAAATTTGAAGCAAGCTCCTCTAGTTGCTGTTGATAATTTTTAATCGTGGCAGCACTTTGGAGAAATACGTTAGCTATCCGCTCGTCAATAGATGCTAAATCTTTCACTGTTTCTCCTAACCGAGGTGAGCTTTCACTAGCAGCTATACTTTTACTCAATTGAGTTAGCTCTTCCGCCTTCTGGCTGCGTGTTGCCATTAATTTAACTGCTAACACTAAATTACTTTCTAGTTCTTGTTTAAGCGACAATAAATCCTGACTATCGAGTTGTTCGGCAGCTGGAGGATTGCTTTGGAATGACGTACCTTCCGGTCGATCTTCTAATGAAAAAACTGCCCCAGCAGCAACCAGCGGCTGCTGGACGTTGGAAGTGCAGTCAGTCAATGCAGTCAATTCTTCTGGTGTCAGAAGTTGGGTAGCTAGATTCGTCTTGCAATTTCCCGTTTCGTCTTGGCTGTAGAGGATAACTTCTTTGCCAGATTCAGTCGTGCCAACAATTTGCAGACACGGTTGGCGATCGTCGGTTTGACTGAGGCGATCGGTCACGTCTGTTGCTAACCGTTGGGAAATAGCCTGTAATTGAAATTCAGTTGGCGCTTCTGCTCGATATCGATCCGCCACAGAATCTAATTTCTCCCACTTCCAAGCATCGGGCAGATCCCGATCGCGGGAAAGAACGTAAGTATCGCTGCCAATATCCGCGCGAACGCGAGCGAGTTTTTCTGGTTGTTCTTCTCGATCTTCTCTCAGTTTATCAAAGATAAGTTTGATAATTTCTGCGATCGAGTTGGTTATTTCTCTACCCATAGAGTAGAGCGTCTCTACAGATTTATCTGTAATTCTCGTGTAATAATGCCCTAATTCTGTGGCGCGTTCGTCGTACATGGTAGTGTAGGTAATCTATCTAGAAGGACGGTATTTTTGTATTGAACGAAGACAAGCTGCCGATCGAAGCGGATGACAATCAGCGATGGTTTAGCACCACCTGCTATGAGGGTGGCGCAATAGATATTGTCTGGGCGATCGCGGTTGTAGTAGTAGACGAGAATGGAATCGAAGTAGTGGGTTTCGATGCTGGGAGGAAATTGGTGAGACCAACGGGATAGCTTCTGATACTTTTCGATTTCTCGCTCTAATGGAAGATCGATCATTTGAAATACACTGGGCAGGGAATTGGTAGAGTTGTGTCAAAATAAACCTTGAAGATTTACTAGGGGTTGATTTTTGGTTGGTTGGGATTGCTGAGGAATAGGAAAGCGTTTGTTCACTTCAGCCATTCTGCTCTCCAAATCTTCTTGACTGGGGCATTTTTGAGTACTTCTTTTTGCAAATCTCATTCTCAACTTGTGCCACGAACTTTGATTTAGTTCTTCCCAAGACTCGATGGTTTTGGGAATTTTAATTTTTTTCAGTATAGGTACGGAACCTTCTTTTTTATTGCTGTAGGCTGGGTTAATCAACACGCATTTACCTTGCGGTAGCTTGAGGAATTGTGCTGATTCAAATAATTTGCGCGTCTTTTCTTGGTTGCTAATAGAAGTACTTGTCTTGCCCCCACCACTGGTACGCGATTTCTGTTTGTATTTAATCTCTTCCTCGCCTAAATAGGCTGAGAATTGGCGGGCTGATTCTTCTTCACCAGGGTTGAAGACAAATTTAGTACCGCAAGCACCAAGGATGGTTTTGGCAATTTCTTTGCTATAGATTTTTTCCAGCTGACCCATATTCTGCCAACCTAAAATACCGCAAAAACCTTCAGAGCGCGACTCGTTGAGCCATCTATATAAATCGGGTAAATAAATTGAGGGTAACTCGTCTAGGGCGACAACCAAGGGGTCTTCGCGCCTTTTGGCAATACTGCGCGATATTACCATGTGCAGAATGCTAGTCATGAGAGGACTGACAGCGTCTCGACGTTCTCGGTCGAGTCCGAAGATAATCATCTGCTGGCGCTTCACTTCCAGGGGTAGGGTAGTCTTACCGACAAAACATCCGAGAGTGTTTTTAGCCATGAAGCGAGTGAACATCAACGATGCCGTACCCGCAATTCCAGCTACAGTTTTCTCCGAATCAGCAGACGAGAATAATTGACCGAAGGCAATCTTGATCCACGGATTCAAATTAGCTGATTTCAATCGCTCTACCATCTTTTCGCTAGATAAAATGGCAGCAGCAGTCATGATATCTGCGTAGCTTTGGTTGGGATTATCTTTACTTTCAAATTCTTTAGCCAGCATCAGAATTGCTTGCGTTAACTGATCGCCAGCCGGACCAAAAAAAGCATCTTCATTAGTATTCCCAGCTAGCCTAAAGTTTTTATTGATCACCGTAGCTAGCTGTCTTGCAGTTTCGGCATCGCTACTATCTCGGAGAAAATCAATCGGGTTGCAGACTTCTGATTCGGGAAAACCTGGAGCAAAAATATGTACGTCATACCCCTTTTTTCTAGCATAACTAGCTATTTTAGCTAGCGAAGGATACTTAAAATCATAAATAACAATACCAAACTCTTGCTCGATCGCGGCATAAATCATCGGCAGAATAGCACTTGCCGTCTTACCGCTACCAGGTCCACCAATTGCTGCCGTTCCCCGCTGGATATCTGGTATATACAGATTGTTTCGGTCTAATTTGTTCGCGCCAATCCATAAAGCTGCACTGTCACATCGCGGTTGTTTTATCTGTTTTACAGCTATTTTTTTTGCATTTGCTATTTCAGCATTACTACCCCAATAGCTACTAGCTAGCTTTTTCTTATTGCCCTTATCTAGCACTTGTAATGCTACCAGTGTCAAAATTCCCCCAGCTAATATCAATCCTTGAGTAGAGAGGAAAGGCGAGATTAGCTTATCGGTATATTCGTTAACTGCGCGAGCAGAATTATCGCTTACTTTAACTTCCTTAACAAAGCTTCTGTTAACTTCTTGGGTCATATTCTTGAAAAGATATCTTGAAAAAAATGCCTTACCTTTAATTGCTCGCAGCGACTATCACCGAGGAACGCTGAGGGGGCGACCCAACAAAATAGCATCCATTTCTTTGTAATTGAGGAACTGAACCGGACCGATGCCATAGGGACTACAACCGAGGTCGGGTATGCCGCGCTTGCAGATGCGGAAGAACATAGCAGTTGTAATGCTGCCGTTCCCTTCATTGACATTCCATACTACTTGCTTGAAGCTCTTGCCGAAGGGGTGGCGACCAGTCGGTTCTCTACGATCGAAGAGATTGCCCAAAACTCCGAAACCACCCCTAACTTTTTGGTTCTTTCCAGAGATCCATTGCGCTCCAGTCAACTCGCCACTGCCTGCCAATTCAATGTGGGCGCATTTAGACTCGCAGGATACGTTAAACCCAGAGCGATCGCTACCCGAAATCGATCTATGGCGATCGCTTTCTAGCGTCCCCAGTGGCAGGTCAACTTTACCAACAGCAGTAAGATCTGCGGCAGGGATGCCAGGGAAACTACCAAATGGCAGGAGTGCTAAACCAGGCACTTTGCTAATGATATTATTTTGCCAATTAGCAAACTTTTGCAGCGCCGCATCTGTCAACCCTGGAATATCTGTTAGTTTGTAATTGCCCAGATTGATATATTTACCCAACTCTATATTCCTTAGTACTGGGTAGGTTTCGAGCAGGCTGGCGATCGTTTGGTTGTCCAGGGCATAGGAGCGAGCGAGTTTGGCAACTAGATCGCGAATCGGCGGCACGTCTGCCACTTGCAACTTGCCTAAGCCAGGGATTGCTTTAGTTAAGTCTGCAATTGTCTGCCACTTGGTTAGCTCCAAGCTATCGAGCTTGAGCGTTTTTAAGTTCGCGCCTGTCATGCTAGCAATATTGCGGACAGTTAGCTTTTCAATGCCAAACTCAGATGCTTCAAAGTCACCCAATTCCATCACGTCGGCAACGCTCTGTCCGGCTTGCCAAACCCGTCTAGCCTTCATGCCCCGACTTTTGATGTTGGGCAATTCAGTTCCACCCGCTTCAGAAAACACTATGTTTTTGAACGTAATATTGTCCCAGTCGGGTACTGGGACTCCGCTATAGTAGCGAGTCGGAAAAGAAGAATTGCTCGGATTGGCGTTAGTAACTACGATCGCCTCCTCTGGCGTAGCAGCTCCAGCTTTGAGGGCGTGCAGGGCGATGGCGGCGATAAATCCCAGAGTCAGTAAATATCGATCTCTTTTACCGTGCGATCTGGTGTAGCTAGTTGTAGGTTGTTTGGCAGTTATATTTGTGTCTGAATCTGCGGTCGGGACGGGAGTAGTGACGAGGCTCGAACAGTTGGAGTCGTTATACGCTTTTTCCATAATTTACCTTCCGTAAGAATTGACGACAGTTGGTTTGTTAGTTGCTGAGGTGGATCTAGCAGGCACGGTTGGGGTAGGAGTTACAGTTGGCGCTCTACGTACAGTAGATGGGGTAGAGAAAGTAGCGTTGTTAGGAGGCAACATGGCAGGAAAACGCTTGCCTCCCAGTTGCATCAGCTTTTCTACTAACTGCATCGATACTCCGGCATTTGCCGCAGCCGCGTTCGCGTCCGCACCGGATTGGAGTTCGCCTACAAGGTGAGTCAGTCTTTGCCACAGAGTTCCCTGCGCGTCGATCCACTGATTGGACAGTGCCACCTGCATTCCCCTAGTTACCCATTGAGCATCGGCAGCGGCGTAGGGATTCGGTCTGGGCTTGCTTTCATCTGACAGCGGCTCTAAATCGTTTTCGATCGAGATTTCGCTGTATTCGGGAGCGCCAGTACCAGGTACGAGTCGAAAGTGATAGCTTTTTTTCTGACCGTTGGATTCGGTAATCACAGTCAAGTGTTCGCCATAGGGTGCGTTTGGCAATCCTGGAATCGTGACTCCATCGATCGCGCTGATGTGAATCAGTCCCGCCCCTGGATTTTCGCAGTCCCTGCCCAGTCCTGATAAACAGCCATCAACATCGATGATAAATCTGGACTTTTTGCTGCGATCTAGCCAAGCCCTTCTGATGACTTCCCCTGTCTCGAAGAAGGATATGGATACCCCATGACCAGGCCATGCTTTAACTGTTTGTAGTCGTGCTTGCCTGCCCGTTACCAAACTGGCTTTGAGCGAGCGCACCGTACTGATGGGGGCAGAGTAAGCTGGGGAAGGCGCTAAATTCGCTATGGCGATCGCGCCTATGGTGGTGAGGAGAAAAGAAGAAAAGATAATAGGTTTCACAACAGGTCTCTTGTAATTGACAAGGCGATACGGGTAATTTTGGATGAAGGCTCACAGCTTCAGCGAGCGATCGACTTCAACGACAATTTTGGTGTTTTGCGGGATATACCAAATATCGGGACGCTGGGCAATTTCATCGGTAGCTTTTTGAGTGCGGCTGCTAATCGAATCGGCAAGTTGACCGAAAGCACCCTGTAGAAACGCACCCGTCATCGAGCGACGCTTGTGCGTGCGGCGAGTGCGGGTACCACCAAAGGGCAAGTCGTCTACCACTTCTTCATCGGGTTGGTTCACGATCTCGCCAATACTGGCTAGACCTGCAACTGCACCTAGCGTCAGATCGAACCCAGCCATCTCCTTACCTTTGTTCTGCATTTTTTTGGCAATTAGCGGACTGCTATTCTTACCCGATATGCCGATCGCACCACCAGGAACGGGATACTCGGTTTCGTCTTTGAGAATAGCAGTCACTTCGGCATGAACTTGGGAAGCACTATCTACAGAAGTCATGGCGATCGCTACAAGCGTGCCAGCGGGAATGCCGATTTCACCCGTGTTAGCCATCAGCGGTTCGTCCAGGCGGGCAACAAATCTGCGTTTACTACCACTGGAACGATCGTCGCGTTGTTGGGAAAGGAAAAGTGGAGTTACAAGGGTAGCACTAGCATGAGAACCGATCGTTAGGTATTGCGGTTGCTTGCCTGATAGAATTTGTGCTTCTTCTGGGAGGTAGTCGTAACTAGCTAGCGTTGCGTTAGGTGTGGCAGCAAGGGTAAGGGGGCGATCGCCAGCGTTTGAGGCAGTAGCTTTCCTTGCAGTAGGTGAGAGTGACGGCTGCCATCTCGGTTTGAGTTGTTCGATCGCGTCGGGACTGCTGCTGTCCGACTCGAAGGAGGAATCGCCATCATTTTGCGTTGATTTGAGTTCTGGGACGTTATTTTCTGTTTCGGCTGCTGTAGCGCGGGCTGGATCTAAATAGGGCAGCGAACGATCGCTACCACCAGTACTAGAATTACTACCATCGGCAAGACTAGCACTGGCATATTTGTCACCGTACTCGATCTTACCGATAGAGCCAATACTGCGTAAGCGTTCTAATTCGGCAAACGGGTCTTTAGGCGCTGCTGGTGCGATTGCGATTCGAGGCGCAGGCATTGTTGCTGGCGAAGCAACAGGTCGCGGGGCGGGTGGTACTGCTTGTCTGACGACAACAGTACGGGGTGGTGCTGGTGTAGCTGCTGGTTTGGGCGAGGTTTCTACTTTGTCAGCTGGTGGTTTGCCCAAAGCAGCCAACTCTTCTTTTTGTTTAGCCAGTGCGAGTTTGGCATAGATATCGCCGTCGCTGTTTTTCGACTCTACAGTGTTATCTTGAGGTATGATTGCTGTTTTGGCAATAATCGGTTCGCTACTACCGTTCATTACGTTGTTGAGGCTGAAGTAAACTACGAGAAAACCGACACCAAAAACACCGCCAATCGTACCCAGACGAGAGAAGGGTGACGTGACAAAGGAATGCTGAGTCCGTACTTGGGCGGGATCTTCTATTTCCAGGTCTTCATCTTCTAAATCTTCATCGAAGTTATCTACAGAAGAGGCAGAATTTGAGGAGTTGCTGTCATCTTCTAGCGGTAAAAGTTCGTCTATTGCTTGTGTCATAAACTGATTTTTGATAATGCGGGGATCTCGGTGAAAATTATTTTGTGTTGGCTACTTTTTCTGGCGGCTTGCCCAGCCCGAAGTCATAGATTTCGACAATTTCCAACCCCGATTTGCGGGCGTTGTAAATAGTCTTTGCTAAGTCGGTCGTATCTGGCGGCGATTGGGGAGAATGGATTTTTTGCACGACGATGGTTTTGTTGAAAGCCATACCCTTACCAGCATTGTCGCGGCGAGAGAACGTGACCAGCGTGGCGATCGCGTCAACTTCCCACTTATCCTCGCTAATCTTGCGCGGTTCGGAAAAGTAGCGAGGCACCAACGCCACTTGAGCGTTGCCGTTAAATAAGCCAGGGGGCACGTACTCGGTCAGCTTTCTGAGAAAACTAGCGCGAAAGTCATGTTTTTCAGATAGGGCAAAGGCTGCGTCTCTAGCTTTAGTAGGGATTTTCACCAAACCTTTGTTTTTGACTTCGACATTCACCCCTTCGTCTTTTTTTGTCACGACCTCGCCATTTTCAGTGGACTGGATCAATCCGTCCCAATTAAACAGCTTCACCATGCTGTCAGAGACAAACTTTTCGATCGTGTTGTTGGTATATTGATTCGGACCGAGGGGCTGAGCGGGAATTGTCGTACCGTCTTGAAGCTGTACGAGCGTCATGCCTTTGGTATAGCGGTTGAGATTCATAGCAGCGCCGAGGTTGGCGAGCTGTACTACCAACGAGATGCTGCTGATGGCAGTTAAGGTGACAACGACAACTCCAACTGAGTTAGGGATCGATTTACCGTAGCTGAGCAGTTGAGGAACCTGTTTTTTTTCTTTCGTGGATGTCATACGAGCGATACTTACTTTCTTGTTTGACTCTTGTTTGACTTTGAATTTTTAATTTCCTTAAGAGCGCCTACCGAAACGGGAAGCAGCCGCAGCCGTTGCTATCTTTGCTCCCGATGTCACTCCAGCCGTCCCTGCCGTCATCGCACCACTAGCCACCCATTCAACTCCTTTCGTCAGTGCGTTCAGGACAGCCATGCCGCCGCCAGCAGCCATTGCACTTGCCAGCAGCGGCGATATGATACTGATAAACAGAAGAAAAATCATTGGTTGGTTTGCTTGCGCGGTGCTAATCAACTGAGCGCAAAGTCCGAGCATGATGTGGAAGCAAAACTTTGCCATGCCTACGGCGAAGAATCCTGCCAGCCAAGCAACGATTGGTTTTTGACCGTAGGGTGTCAGCGAAGCTCCAACCGCCATCGGTGCGAGCAAGGCAACAATAATCCAGCAGATTTCAACCCCCCACTGGTAAGCGTTATTGATGGCAAGCAACCAAGTGGCGGACAAACCAGTCACGGCGGAGCCAACCGTCTCCATTGCAAAATTACCGACCGTGTTGGCGAGATTGCCGCCAGTGGCACCATCTACTGCACCTGCCAGTGGATTTGTCAGCGCGATCGCCGCACCAATCGCTCTGAGCGATCTGAAGAACCAGTCATTCTCGTTAGCATTTTGCTCGCTGGGAAACAGTTGTGGCGCGTATGCCTCTAGTTCTTCTCTTGCTTGCACCAAGCAATCGTTAACTTGTTGGGGCGTACCTCCCCTTTCATTACAGCGTTGAATCGCATTGCCAACCATTCGGCGCAGTTGAATGTCGCCCATCGCTCGGCTGAAGGCAACGTCCAAGTCTGCACCCCTTGCCGCATTTCCTAACATGATTTGATCGATATGATTCATGTAGTTACGCAGCGCCAGCGTACCGTTGGCAAGCAGGTAGCCGTTACCGAAAAGCAAACAGATGACGATGATGGGCCAAAGATAGCTGGCAAGAGCTGGTTGGTAGTCGTCATTCATCCAGTTTCGAGCGAACTGAACCATAAATAGGGCAAGCATGGCAAGCGCAAACGCGAAACCGACGATACACAAAGAGCGATATAAGCCGCCGTTAATTGTTTCGTTCCACAACTCGTCGAAACTCTCAGCTACCAGTAATGCCCCTCCCTGCGCGGCTTCGAGTACGTCTTGACCGAAGTTAGGGTCTACTTGAAGTAACAAATAACGAAAAACCATATAGTTGTATAGCTTGAATAGTTAAAAAATTTCTCGCTCGTTTGCTATCTCTGCGTGCAGAGATAGCTGTAAGCATGGCATCGGGATAAGATCCGCTAGTTGCTTTGTGATGCAGAGTCAGGAGTCGTAGCGCGGAGGCGAGTCCAGCCTCCAATTGATATTTGGGTTGCCAGTTCGCCATCCATCGCTAGACTTTGACGGCGGCGATCGCTGGCTCCGTTCTCGGCTATTTGTTCCAACATCAAGTTAGTGTTAGCTGCATCCTGGCGGGCTTGCAACTCGTCGGTACGAGATTGTCCGAGCATCGATACAACTTGAGCGTTTTGAGCGGCGATCGCTTTGAGGATGTTTTGCGAAGCATCCATTTCTTGGGCATTATCGCCGAGACTTTTAGCTTCATCCACAGTTTTTTGAGTCGATTCAATTTCCTTGTTGGTACGAGCTTGACCTTCTTCGCCCAAAACGCTGGCAACAGATGCACGGACAGTTTGGCGTTCGAGTTGACGACCAGCTTCAATCGCGCCGACAACCGTGTTACTTTCCATTGGCGTTCCTTTGGTTTTCAGCTTTTCACGCAGTTTTTCTGCACCGCTCACTGGGTCGGGAACGTTCATCTCGCCAATTGACTCGTCAATCGCTGACTTGGCATCTTGTTTCAATCCACCCCAGTCTGCTTCAATCTGTTGGCTCAGTTCGTTCTTTAACTCGTCAAAGTAACCTTTGAATTCATCCAATATGTCGTTGAAGAAATCACTAATATTCAGCGACAGAGCGTAACTTGGCGTTGACTGTAGCAGGATGCCAAATACCAGCATGGCTCCGATTAACTGTATTTTTCTTGGCTTGAGTTTAGATTTCATGTAGCTGAACGTGTAGGTGTAAGCGCGGTTTTTATCTACCGGTTGGTTATAAATATTTGCTAAACCCTCATTCTTTGAGGTTCAAAATCTGGAGATTCTTCCGGTAACTTCGCTTTTCTAAAAGAGACTATACTATTAGCAATTGCTAATAGCTCTATCGCTTCATCTGTTAGTTGTTCGCCGCGAATCATCTTGACATAAGTTTCCGAAAAGCGCACGATACCGAGCATGGGATCGTGGCGATATTTGTTGAGGTACAGACCGCGCAATTCTTGTTCGTCTGGATTGTTAGCAACAGTAGCAAGCAAGCAGTGTGGCGGATAGTAACGACAGAATGTGAGTTTGCCATTGTCGTCGAGCAACCATTGCGAATAAATGCTTTCCTTTTTAGGAAAGAATGCTTCCGTACAGTTGCGAGAAATAATTTCGTAAGGATACTTGAAACGCTCGACAAACGGATCTACAGCACTCGATTGAATCCGACCGATCAAGCGCGTCGTCAAGTTAGCAAAGATTTTAGCTGCGGACTTGCTCTTGTAGATACTTTCTGGTTCTTGTGCCGATAGGATGACGCGAATTCCGGCTTTGGCTCCGTTGGCGCACAACCGACCGATCAGTTCGGCGATCGCTTCAAACTCAAATAGAATTGGTGCTTCATCTAGAAAGAAAATGGAAACCTTGGACGAAAGAGCGCGGCGCAACGCAGCAGCGTAGGCACTGAGGGCGAGGATTGCCGCATCCTCTTCGCTGGAGAGCGATCGCAAGGCAAATACGAGCAACCTGGCATCCGTTCTGAAGCTGGAGGGGCGAGCGACCGACTGACCGACGCGCGAATTCAGCCAGAATTTTAACCGCAATCTGATCTGGTCTAAAGCCTCTAAAACTTCTTGACTATGAGTAGCGATCGTATCCAGCTTGAGATAACCAGGAGAGCAATAGTTATAAAAATCTTCCAGCGTTGGCGTGTCTTGCCATTCAGCAGTCCCGACTCCCCTTTCTATCGCTAACTTATAGCGTAACTTGAGATCGTCATCGTTGAAAAATGTTTCCAATGCTAAAGTTAATATGCTTTCAATATTAGAAATTCGAGTTGAATTAGTCCCAGTTGGTTTAGTGCCAAGTATCATTGTCATGAGTACGGATTTCAAAAATTCTTTGAAATCTGTCATTCTTTCTTTAATAGTTTCCCAGTCGTATCCTCTTAAATCCGGTAACTCAAATAAGTTATTCGACTCTTTAGTAATATCGAAATACGCACCATCATCGCCCAAATAGTGAGTGTAATCGGTGAGGGTAGAAGTGCCGTCGGGCTTAGGATAGTCGAGGGCGACGACGGGAGTTCCTCGTGCTAGAGCAGGAGTGAGAATTCCCGAAACAGCCACGGATTTACCGGAGCGAGTCGTACCGAATACGGCAAGATTTTTGTGTTGTTTGTATAGATCGATGTGGACTGGCGTACCGCCTTCCTCAGCAATCAGTTCAAAGCCTTCTCGATCGCCAGTGGCAGTTTGCATCAAAGGCATCAAACCTGGTGCTTCGCAGGAGAAGTATGGCAAGCGACGGTTGAAAGGTCTTGTCAGTAATTTTTCCCAAACTATGGGAGTGCATTGCAACCACGTCTTCCAAGCGTATTCAACTTCTCGATTTACGACTGCCGGACGCAGAAAACAAGTTGATAAGTAGCGGCAGGCATTGTCAAGCTGTTTTCTAGTCTTTCTATGTACTAGAAAAACTACTGCGGTGTGGATGGGAACGTTGCCCTTGTATATGGTTTCTTGTGCTTTGATCCCCTCCTCGATATTCATGTTAGATTTAACGTCAACCGAGTTGCTATCGGCAGACATTGCCGAAGCCGTGAGGGACTGTTTGGTAATGCGTTGTAAAGCAACTTTAGCTAGGCTTTGATTAGCCTTAGTCAGTTGGCAGATAACTTCAGTATTAGTGACTTTATCTTTAGCCAAAACCGACCATAAATAACGCAGTTGCGAGTATTCATCAACCCATCCACCTGGTTTTTCACTAAAGTTGAGAACACCGATATATTCGTCTTGAAGCTTAACCCAAGCGCGGTCTAGGTAAGGTATGGAGTTTTCGTTTTCTAGAAGATGATGGCGAATATGAAAGTCGCTCGTCTGAATTTCGCTCAGTTTTTCTTCATCGAGGTAAAGCGAGTTAGGAATCGGTGGTATTTGAGTCCGATTGAATTGCTGCCATAACACTTCCCAAATATTTTCGCCCGTGAAGGCGCGTAGGTTCAATCCCATCGTATTGCTGAGGATTTGTTCCCACAGTTGAAATCCGTTGGCGAAGCTATCGCGGAGAATATTTTCAACTCGTCCGGCGCGAAAACCGTGAATTTGTCCGGTAAATTGCTTCCAGCTGATTTGCAACCGCTCGATCGCTCTTTCGATCGCGTCGTAGTTGCGGCTTTCTTCTGATGCAGCCACAGTATAAGTACACCAGAGACGCAAAAACTTATTTTTCCGAATGCCTAGTTTAGTTAATTCCCGCGTCCGCAGGCGCTCGGAACGCATCAATAGTTGCAGCTGTTCTAAATTGCAGCCTTGCTCGATTTTCAATAATTCCTGCTGGCGGCGATCGTCGTCAGCGAACGAACCGACATGAATTGTCAGCGTTTCACCTTCAGGTAATTCTTTAAGTCCGCCTTCGATTCTTTCAAAAATCGGCAGAATTTGTTCTTGGGGTAAAGATGAATGAATTCCTTTAGCTTCAAAACAAAACTTGATTTGAATGTCTTCATTTTTCTTGAGGACGAGAGCGCCTATATTTTGGCGATCGGCT
Organism: Chroococcidiopsis sp. CCNUC1; assembly: GCF_023546805.1. Lineage (NCBI taxonomy): Bacteria > Bacillati > Cyanobacteriota > Cyanophyceae > Chroococcidiopsidales > Chroococcidiopsidaceae > Chroococcidiopsis > Chroococcidiopsis sp. CCNUC1. Next base: position 51,975 of record NZ_CP097481.1, read on the forward strand.
AGGGAAATATTCACAATCCCTGCTAAATGAACGATATCTTCAAAAGGAGTGAGATTTTTGACAACTCCTATTTGTTCGGGATCTAATGCTTGTCTGCCAACTTTGTTTTTTGATTTTGCTGTCTTCGTTGCTCTCATGATGTAAATATTATCGGTTTCAAAATGGTCTAACTTGTGTCGGTCAAGAGATTAGCGGCGGCGACGTAGATGCCTTTTTTTCTTGATTTTTCTACTCGTTGGCGTGCCTGTCAGCGAAGCGAACGATTTATAACCTTTTGTGACTCGCGGCGTGCCGATAAATTTACCGAAAAAATCTTTATTGGCGCTGACCGTCCACCATGTCGCCCAACCCCAGGCGATCGCGATTCCAGTTGCCAGCCATGATAGTTGTAGAAATCCCTTGACTGCCATGTACATAATTAAGGCGATCGCGCTCCAGGGTAGGATTTGGTCGGCGGGGAACGGACCGAGGCGGGGTTGCTGTCCTAAAACGCGGTTGACGCTGCGAAATTCGCGTTCTTGCTTGCTCATCTATGACTTGACTTTGTATGTTTTAAATATTGGGCGGGAAATTCTTTTTAGGAATGCTGCTACTGACATGCTTAACTGAAGAGAAGTGGAACCAGGAATGTCAAAATTTGAGAGAAACTTACCGTTGCGGGATCGGTTGCGGCGACGGTGTGGTTGAGATCTGGGAGCAGATTTTCACTGCTCCTTGTCAATCCCATCAGGCTTGTGCTTGGGTTGTCCGATCTTAAGCAGCACCACCGCCAGCACCACCTACTATGAGTCCAGCTAGAATATCTCCAATCACAACAGTCACGGCAACAATGATTGGCGTTCTGGCAAGGATCTGCCAGTCCTCGTCATTTCTAGCGGCTTGCACGATACGTACTAAAGCAATACCCAAGTAAATTAAAAATAACCCGCGCAGAATTGCAAAAATAAATCCAACGACTTGTGCGTTAATGCCAGGAAAGTAAGTGGTGTTTCTGAAAAACGTTTCTGCGTTGTTCATGAACTGGGCGCTGGCGGGTGCCGAAGCAAAATCTATGATAAAGATCGTAGAGACAACAAAAAATAAAATCGTATAAATGTTGATGCCGTATTTTCGCTGTAACTTTTCAAAATTGAGCAGCAGTGCATTAGCTTCTTTCGGTAGCATCAATACAATCGAAGTTAAAAACATCAAACTGGATAGAACCAGATTGTGAATGGAAATATCTACAATCATCAATCCACTAGCCACAGCCATGAGTGCTGCAATTGAACTCTTTTCTCGCCATGTTCTTTTACTGCGCTGCGATCTTAGTAGATAATTGCTGGCTTGTGTATAGCTAGATTCATTACTTTCGGACTCAAACTCGTAATGCGTTTTCATGCTGGAAATTGTCAGATAAATAGTTGTGGTGAAGTGAATTAGAAGAGCTAGACTTATCGAGCTTTCTGTTTAGAGATGCTTGATAACAATCATTTTGGCTTTTCCAATCGTCAACTACAGCTAATAAACTTCTGATTTTCCTTCGGATTTCTGCGTTGAGAAAAACTACGAAACGAGTTGATGCTGTTGTATATCTTTTATACGCATAAATGCCCAAACAAGCGCGATCGAGAATCAAAGATCGATCGCGCCCCGAGCGGTTCTACGGCTGCATTTGCAAGAGCGAAGAAACAAAAGCTAACTGTTTGTCTGACACCGCTGCCAAGGCTCGCGGATGAAGTAAAGGGCATCGCGTCTCTGAACTTCCATACCACCTCGATTCTGCGTTCCCCAGCGAGTGACAAATTTCTTGCCATTTTGACGACGTTGAACGGCAATCGTAAAGTGATTTCGCAGTTCTCGATAACATCCTTCTATGTTTGTCAGGGTTAAATCCAACGCTGGAATATCGAAGCTACCTGCTGCTTTATTCACCACAAAAAATCCTTCATTTCCTCTTTCCATCAACAAAACAGTTGAACTGTCAACGGCAGCTAAAGCGTTCTCTTTGACGTTGCCACCTGCTTTACCCCGTTGGCGCATAATTTGACGAAACTTCACGCCAGTTTTGATGTACGGCGCATCAGCATTATCCCAGTTGAGTATTAAGGGAGTGCCGCTTTCTCTTGCTAGTACGTAAGCTGTCGCCAGGTAGGAGTCAGAAGCATCGTCGTAGGGGTTAATCGCACTAGAATTAATCTCCCGAATCGTATCGTGATTTCTGCCAAAAGTGACGCTACGCGAGTCATCTACGGCGATAGGAATTCGTAGCGAGCGCAAATCTCCACTGCTAGTAAATGCTGCTTTCATAAAATTGTAAAGGATAAAGTCTGTCACAGCAGCAATCCATTTGTAATCGTCCGCACGGGTGTCGCTATCTGTAATTACCTCCAGATAATTCCAGGTCTTTCCTTTACTTGCGCGATTAATATAATCGACGTACTCTTTGACAATATCCCCTGGCATGTGCTTGGCAGCGTCAAATCGAAATCCATCGATTCCCAAATTGAGCAGTTTCTTTAAATGCGCTTTTTGAATTTTTTTCACATTGGCAGTAGATTTTAGATCGGGAAGTCCCCCCAACCAACAATTCAGTTCTGAATTTCTGTTGCCATCGCTATAGTTAATGTCACAGGGTTTCTTGCCAGGATTGCCTGGAACAGAATGAAAATCATCTTGAGTCAGACCTAGAAATTGAGTTAAATCTTCAAAATCGTCGCCACCACCTAAGTTAGCCATGTGGTTGAACACAACATCAGCAATGACTTTAATTTTGCATTTATGAGCTTGAGCGATTAGCTGTTGTAAATCTGCTTGAGATCCTTTTCCTTCAATAACGCCATAATCTACAGGTTGATATCGCGCCCACCATTCTTGGCTAGAATTAGATTTCTGTGCTGGAGCAATTTGGATGTGAGAGTATCCTTGGTCAGCAAGTTGGCAGACAAACTTTTTGACATCGTTATAGTTTTGATTAAAAGCATGAAAAATAGCAACGGGCTGTTCTGCTACTTGCGCTGAACCAGGCAAGTTAAAAGCTATTACCAGAGCGATCGCCAAGACAAAGGCAAACTTCCTGAAATGCATAGATTTCTCGAAAGCTGAATGCAGATAGGTTAAAAGCAATTTATTTACTGGGATAGTCGAGATTTTCAGTTAGTTTCTAGATATTTACTATTCTTTTTAAGAAAATCCTGTTGTAGAAAAAACTCATGTGCCAACTTGCAGGCAGCATAGTTGAGGCAAATTTTAATTTCCACAGGTCAATGTCCCTTCTTTAGTGCCGTCGGCTTTCGCTTGTACCTCCACCTTGGGTTGCTGTCCTGGGTAGCAGCGGACTAAAACTTTATCGCTACTACGAGTTAAGTACAAAACATAAACGGCTTGACCTTTTAACTTAGCTGGGACGAGTTGTGGCGGGGCAGGTGCAGTGGCGATCGCGGGCATTAAACTGGCAATGCCAAGAAACACAATTATCGCTCCCATTACCGATCCCCAGCAACGGCTTATAAATAGCAGCATCGGTCTAATACCTTAAGTCACAGTTTTGACTAGAGCTTTTTAATTTACCCGCTCACTCTAAAAGATAGTAACTTACTAAGAAGATAGACGAACAGCAGGGTTCATGTTGAGATTAGTTGCGAAAAGCCGCGCCGATCTCCCACAAATAGTAATTTAATCGAAGATTTTGGTATTCTCTTGGATTTGGAGCGAATTCTGATGCATGGATAGACTCGTTAAGTTTCCTAGTCCGAACATCATACGATCCTTGTCTGTTATCCTGACTCTAGTTATCTCGTTCCTTTTGCTGCTACCTAGTCCAGCTTATGCGTGGAATAGGTCGGGGCATATGGTCACAGGGGCGATCGCGTATAGCGAACTGCAACAAAACGATCCCCAAGCATTAGCTAATGCGATCGACCTTCTAAGGGAACACCCAGAGTACAACAGCAGGTGGTCGTCGCAACTTAGCCAAAACACGGATTCTACGCTCAACTCCGACCAGATTTTGTTTATGCTTGCAGCCCGTTGGTCGGATGATATACGCGGCAATGATAACTTCGACCGCCCCAGGTGGCACTACATTAACTTGCCATACAGACCAGAGGGGCAACCAGCTTCGGTTTCCGTCCGAGAACCAGATCCAGATAACATTATTAATGCTTTTCAAGAGAATCTCGCCCTAGTTCGCAGCGGTAATAGTGGCAGCGAGAGAGCTGTAGCACTGTGTTGGTTGTTTCACCTAACCGGAGACGTTCATCAACCCCTGCATACCTCCACGCTATTCACAACCGAATACCCCCAAGGAGATCGAGGCGGCACCCGCTTTTACATCCGCGCTAGAGAATCATCCAGCCCGATTAGTTTGCATCGGTTCTGGGACGATTTAATCCTGGGTTCGGAAAATGCTCGCACCGTCCGCAATCGCGCTACAGGGTTGCGCCTGAATCAAAACTATAGTCGCGACGCACTATCGGAGTTATCCGAACGGCAGTTTGACAATTGGGCTGAGTCGGAAAGTTTTGAACTGGCTAGGGTTGTTGCCTATCGCAATGGTAATCTTGCAGGCAGCCCCGATGAAGAGAATGCGCCAGTGTTGCCATCAGATTATGCTAGTAGCGCTCAGGCAGTGGGAGAGCGGCGGGCTGTACTGGCTGGATATCGACTATCCGACTTGCTTCAACAAGTTTTTTAGCCGTGCAGGTGTTGGATCTGCTGTGTTTGTAAATTGGAGCGCGTTGGATGTGGCGATCGCAGCCATTTGCTTAGCTTGCACGGCAGTTAACTCATTGCGTTCTGCTTCGGCTCAACCCTTCTCCAGATCGCATCCTTAGATCGATACCTCAAACAATAACACTAGCAATTTTCTGGGCAACATCTCTATTATCCCAATAGCGAGTATGGGAATCGAAGATTAAAAATCCTGTCTCAACAGGAACATCTTCTAATATTTGATTGTCATTTTCTGGATTGCGTTTAAACAGCTCTGCTAAAGGATAGGCAATTGCATCTTCACTATCCCAAAAGTTGTACCAAAACCGACCTTCACCCCGCACTGGGTTGTAGAGTTTTGCGAATGGTTCTCCCTCCATCCAGAGCGAACCCTTACGCATCATAAATAAGCCAATCGGAGATCCCATTGTAAAGAAATGGCAGAATTGTTCTCTCAGGCGTTTGATTTCCTCAGGTGAAAGCGTAATTTCCTCTAAATTTCTATCTTCTGGTCTGGCAACAGGATCGGGTTTCGGAATAAATGAGAAATCATCGGGTTTCTCAGGATGGAACAAGTGGAATAAATAATCGAAAGCGATCGCCGATCCCAGAGAATGGGCAATAATACTGTAAGTTGCGTCCTGCTCTAAGGGTTGCTTGAGATCTTTCCAGATTTGCTTCCAAACCGTGCGGCGAATAAAATTAACATCTTCTGACACATAAGCAACAACATCTCCCAGAAAGAAGTTGATGAAGCCACGAATACCACGCATGGGGTTAATGGGTTGCCTCTGTAGGTTAGGAAATGCGGCATCAAAAAGAGTATTGGCAGCCTTCTGAAGCGGGTCTACGTGCCAGTCTGTATAGATTCGACCAAACCTACGCTCGAACTCCTCTGTACCAATCCCTGATTTTTTGACGATCCGCTCCCACAGGTCATCGTAGCTGGAGAATGGGTTCTCATCGGGCTTGCGTTCGCCCATGCCATGAATGAAAATCAAATAGTGCTTTGCCATAATATCTCTTTAAATCTGCAATTTTTAATTAATTTTAATGAACTTCAGCGCTTTAGCACTCCATTGAAAATGTTATGGCTGCACTTTGGCAGTCTAACTCCAAAAATTTAGGAATTATACCGAATTGGTATGGTCTACACGCTTATTGTTGATGCATCCCGCAGATAGCGATCGCGCCTCCCCAGAGCCGACGGGCGAGCGCTCACCCGTTGTCTCAAATTATTGTTGATTCTAATAGTTCTAGTTCCCCCATCTTGCCTTGAGGAGCGGAACGAAGATACTTTTTAGCTAACATATGAGTAACAACGCAGCAGCTACGATTTAAGTTCAATGCCATCGAAAAGAGTTTTTGTCAGAAAGTATACGGTACGCGCTCACGAACGCACGATCCACACACGCTTCTATAAATTCATCTGTCAGCAATGCGACCAGCCCACAGAACGGGAAACTTATGGTCCCAGACCAATGTATTGTGATAGTTGTCGCCCCTCAGCTTCTCGGAGCGTAGAAGACCCAAAACACAGGAAAAAGAAACCCAGACCCGTGCTAGTCAAGAGAGCCAAAGCAGCAGCTTCAAGTTGACTCAACAGTTAACAATCAGGTGAGAGAGAAACTTTGCGCTCCGAGCGCCGCAGCTCTCATTCTGAAGAATAAGATTTAGTTATTAATTTTCCCCCCAAAAGCTACAAATCCGAGGTTTTACATAAACAAAAGCCATTAACCAACCGACAAAGGGCATTGAGATTAGATGGATGAAATGCAAGGAACACTAATATTCTTTTGTGGAAAGATGGGGTCTGGTAAATCGACTAAAGCAATGGAACTTGCCCATGAATCTGATGTAATACTATTGTCTGAAGATGAATGGTTGTCAGCTCTTTATCCTGAAGAAATTCAAGTGTTTGATGATTATCTAAAATATTCAGCGCGTCTCAAGCCCTTATTAAAGAAGCACGTCCAAAATCTCTTAAATTCTGGGATTACGGTAGTCATGGATTTTCCAGGTAATACGCCAACTCAACGAGCTTGGTTCAAAGAGATATTTTCCGACTCGGACATCCCGCACAAATTATATTACCTTGAAGCCAGTGATGAACTTTGTTTAAAGCAGCTCGAACGGCGGAGAAAGATCGATCCAAGTCGCGCCGATTTTGATACTGAAATGGTGTTTCACGAAGTCAATAGTTATTTTCAACCTCCTACCGAATCAGAGGGTTTCGAGCTACAAATAGTAAGAAGAGAAAACACATAATGCAACGTTAACAATTTCTGATAAAAACCAACGAGATCGCTGACAAACACTAACAAATTAATGTCGCCCCATCTATCGAGGTCACTCGGATAGCTCAGAATCCAGCCGCTCGAGCAAAGCAAGACCAGCCTTTATATTTCCCTTAGCCGCCATAGCGCGAAATCGAGTTTCTGCATCAAATTCGGCTAAAGCAATAGTTGACAGTTCCTCAATTAGCTTGTTAACGCTGATATTTCTTCTTTTTGCCAATTCTTTTAATCTTTCATGCTTATCATCAGGTAAGCGAATTGTTAAAGTAGCCATGATGTTTCTCCTAATTAAAGATTTATAATCTCACTTGGTTTTTTGATTAAAACTTCAGGAAAAATAAGTTCTGTTTGCCTAAAGTCTTTAGTATTGTTAGTAGCAACAAACTGAGCATTTCCAGCTACAGCTAGTTCGATTAAATGGTTATCTGCTTCGTCTTTCAAATTGGGTCGCCATAAATAGTAAATGCGCGTCCACTCGCAAACACTCATAAATGCAGATGTGAGGACTTGTATTTCTTCTGCTGTTAAAGGACATAAATGCAAGATTTCCTCTCTACCGATGACTTGTTCGTACTCGCAAAATAAAGCATTGCCCATTAATGGCTGATACTTGCCCTGCAAACATTGTCTGAGTAATTCTCTGCTTGCCCCATTCGAGCTAATCAACGCACTAATAAATACGCTCGTATCAACTACAATTCTGACTGTCATCCTGATATGATAGCACATATGCTATCATTTACGGTTGAGGTGAAGTGCTTCTCCAACGAAATATAGTAAATTTGTACCATATAAAAGAGTTCGAGATCGACTACATTAACTGTGCAACGCATCAAAAATCTGGTGCTACCAATGCCTACTTCGCCTGAAACATCTTCAGTTGCTACCTCACCACTCCAACATGAATTCCTCACAGGTGTTGTGGAGCGGTTGACATATCACTCAGAGGAATCGGGCTACACGGTGGCGCGGCTCAAGACATCGCAATCCCGCGACCTGGTGACGATTGTGGGCAGCTTTGCTAACATTCAGGCAGGACAAACATTACAGTTAACTGGATTATGGCGGGAGCATCCCCAGTACGGCGCACAGTTTCAAGTTACGTATTATAAGGAAACGAAACCTGCAACCATAACAGGAATTGAGAAATATCTAGGCAGCGGGTTAATTAAGGGTGTGGGACCAGTTACAGCAAAGCGCATTGTCGCCCACTTCGGTCTGGAGACGCTGGATATAATTGAGAATCACATCGAGCGACTGAGTGAAGTCCCAGGCATCGCCAAAAAGCGCATCAAGATGATTCAGTCTGCCTGGGAAACCCAGAAAGCTATTAAGGAAGTGATGCTTTTCCTTCAGTCGCACGGTGTCTCTACCACTTTTGCTGTCAAGATTTACAAACAGTACAATGATGCAGCGATCGCGAAAGTCACCAGCAACCCCTACCAACTGGCAACAGATATATATGGTATCGGCTTTGTTACAGCTGATGCGATCGCCCGTAACCTGGGCATTGCTCCCGACTCCGAGTATAGATATCGGGCGGGGATCGTTCACGTATTGGGAGAAGCGGCAGAAGATGGACATTGTTTTTTGCCCCAGGCTGAGCTAGTAGAGCAGACAGTGAAGCGGTTGAGTATTAAAGATCATCAGCCTAATCAAGGAGCGATCGCTCAACTGTTAATGCAAATGGGCGTGGAAGATGTGCTGATAATGCAGGGGCATCGAGAGCATGAGTTTGTCTACTACCAGCCATCCTTTTATTACAGCGAGCAGAATTTAGCATCCCAACTCCAACAGCTTTTAGCCCGTCCTGTCACAGTTGACTTGCCTCGCGTGAGGAATTGGATCGAGCGATTTACACAAGCCAAGAGAATTCAACTTTCACCGCAACAGCAACAAGCGGTAGAGATGGCGGCGAGTCAAAGAGTATTAATACTTACTGGTGGTCCTGGCACGGGGAAGACTTTTTGCACCCGCACTATTGTTGCGCTGTGGAAAGCAATGGGTAAGTCTATAGTCCTAGCATCCCCCACTGGGAGAGCTGCCCAGCGATTGAGTGAGATGACTGGGCAAGAAGCAAAAACTATCCATCGGCTGCTAGAATTCGATCCCCGAACTATGAAGTTCAAGCGGGATGCGGACAATCCTATAGAAGCACGGGCGATTGTAGTAGATGAAGCCTCGATGCTGGACTTATTTCTAGCTCATTCCCTGCTCAAAGCCATTCCACCGGATGCTCAACTGCTCCTGGTGGGTGACATTGACCAGCTGCCATCAGTCGGACCAGGGAACGTGTTGCGGGATTTGATCGCATCATTGCAAATCCCAGTCGTGCGGCTGACGCAAGTATTTCGACAAGCGGCACAAAGCTATATTGTCAGCAATGCCCACCGGATTAATTCTGGTCAGTACCCATTACTAGAGTCAGTTTCTTTGACTCCCAACTCCGATTGTTTGTGGTTGGGAGCGCCAGAACCACAATATGGAGTGCAGGGGATTCAAGAGTTAGTCAACGATATAATTCCAACGCTAGGGTTCGACAGGGCAAGGGATGTACAAGTGTTGTGTCCCATGACCAGGGGAGAAGTGGGGACGCGCCACCTTAATAACGTTTTGCAAGCTCTGATTAACCCGCCGTCCGCTAGCAAGGCTGAGATTAAGTCAGGCTCTATTGTATTGCGAGTAGGCGATCGCGTGATTCAGCAAGTCAACGATTACGACCGCGAAGTGTTTAATGGCGACTTGGGAACCATTGCGGCGATTGACCTGGAAGAACAGGAAGTAACGGTGCAATATCAGGAGCGGCTAGTCACATACGACTATGCAGACTTGAATGAAATTACACTGGCGTTTGCCACAACCATACATAAAAGCCAGGGCAGCGAGTACCCAGTGGTGATTCTGCCCCTGTATATGCAGCATTACATGATGCTCTCGCGTAACTTAATTTATACAGGGCTGACCCGTGCCAAGCAGTTAGCTATCCTAGTGGGTCCATCTAAAGCCATTGGTTTGGCAGTGAAGCAGGTGAAGGATGCCCAGCGATATACTTTGCTGGCGCAGCGGTTAGCCAGTGTGGTTCAGTAGTCTTTCGGTCAACGGTCGCGCTCACCGGACGCAGACAACCTTTGCATCTCAACCAATCACTTGATACGCTCCGGTGCAGCGCGGTGTTAGCCTGCGCCCAACTATACCTAGAATGCTGTGGGGGCGTGGTGCATTTTCATGCACTGTCTTCTGTTGTCATCTCTATTGAACATTTCTTCCTTGCACGTACACCGTCGAAACAGGCTTCATCATCTTCCGCTCCACTTTGATATCTTTAAATCCAGCCATTTTCAGATCGCGTGCAAACCGTTCTCCCGCTTCAATCGCATCATCTTCTGTAGCACCAGGGAGCCTGGGTTGGTGAACGAGGGCAATGATTCCTCCCGCGTGCAACTGCTCTCTTAGCCGTCTCAGCACGTCAGTTTTGTTATCCCAGAACTGAACGTTATTAACAGCCAGAATCTTGTCAAATGGGTCGTCGAACGAGGGCAATTGCGATACCGAAGTGAGAACCAATCGCACTCTTCCAGCCGAAATGGTGCGTTGATTTCTTTTTGAAGCTTGCCTGAACATCACTTCAGAACGATCGATACCCCAAATCACACCGTCAGTCACAATTTCACTCATCTTTTGGATGGTTACTCCAGGTCCGAAACCGATTTCCAGGACGCGATCGGAGGGCTGTAGGTTCAGCAGGGAAATTGCCCACTCATTGCGTTCAAGATTGGATGACCTATGCGCCATGATGAAGCCAACGATATTCCCCCAGAATCCTGTGGGGCGGGCGAATTGTGCTACAACTCTCTCTACAAGGCTCATAAGATACCTCCCTAATCGTCTTGTCGCCAGAATACAGACACACAAGGCAAAGCGGTCAACGACCAAGCTCCCTAGACGCAGAAACCTATGCAACTTAATTAACTATATTGGCATTTTCCGGCGCAGCGATTTGTTGGGCGGTGTATTTGTTTACGGCTTCCTTGCAAAAATATAAGCGCGGCGGGTCTGAACTTCTATCTCAGGATACGGATCTCTCTCTACTGCTTCCTCTAACTCAAAGCCTGCCATTTGAAGATCAACTTTCATCTGTGCCGTCTCAAAAAAGTGAAAGTCTAAAAAGACTCTCTTATCGAACCATTCTTCGAGGTGATGTGTTTGCTGTCCGATGTGAAATGTCAGTAAGAGTAATCCTTTTGAGCGCAATACTCGATTCATCTCTCGTAAAGCGTCAACTACTAACAAACGAGGAACATGAATAATTGAGTAGAAGGCGGCGATCCCGCCGAAAGATTTGTCAGCAAAATCATCTAAGGACAGCATATCGCCTTGTTGAAAAGTGATGTTTGGATTTAACTTTTGCGCCTGTTCGACCATTCCCGACGACAAATCAATGCCGCACACCTCTAAATCGCGACTATGTAGATATTTTGCAATGTGTCCAGAACCACACCCTAAGTCACAAATTGTTCCGATGCCGTCTACCTTCTCGATAAACCAATCCAACATCTGGCGGTCAAACGGCTTGCTGTCTAGCTCATCATAAAACCGCTTGGCGTATTCTTCCGCCACACGGTCATAACTATTTTGCAACTCTGTTTGCGCTGGTTCCATTTGTTCCAAGTTTGTTTACAATACACGAGTTCAAGCGACTAAGCAGGCTAACAACTTATTAGACAGAGCTTTGCTGTCCATTCACTTTATGCAGCAAGATGAACAGATTGCTCGCTGTCTATCCAGCTAAAATTGGGAAATGAACAGCAGAATGACTGTATATTAACCCCACTGCGGGTACATAGACAGCAAGCTTCTATATATCTTCCGAATTCGCTTCATTATCAAGTAATCGCCTACATTACACCGTATCCACAGCGGTTACAGAATGTGAGAGAATGTGACCACACAGTGACCACTTCTTAGGGATTGGAATGAAAAGCGTAGGCATACGCGAGTTTAGGGACAAAGCTTCACACTATCTCGCCAGTCAGGAAGCGATCGCGGTGAAACGTCACGGCAAGATCGTCGGATTTTATCTTCCGGTTAGGGAATCAGAAGAAGGGGAAGTTCAAGCAGCATTGATGCGACTTTCTCGAACAGTGGAAACTGCATTATCCCAAAGTGGCTGGGATAAAGAAAAACTCAGTCAGGCTTTAGATTTGTCTCATCCCGAATAGTATGCGCTTAGTTGTTGATGTGAATATTCTGGTGTCTGAGCTAATCCGCAAGCGGGGACGAGATTTAATCGTTCATCCAGAGCTAGAACTCTACATAGCACAGATGGCTTGGGAGGAGACTTGTCACGAGTTGGGTAAGCGGGTGGAGAGGATGGTACAAAAGGGAGTATTTTCCCAGGAAGTCGGGCAAAATCTATTAATTGAGGCGATCGCGCCTAGCTGAAATCAAAGTAGGCGTAGTGCCTCATGAAGTCTACGCCTTATACGAAACCGTAGCAAGACTTCTACCTGTAGTTCTGCCGTTCAAATGTATAATTAAATACATGAATGGAGAGAGAAAGAACATTGGTGCAGAATGTAGAAACAAATCAATTGAGATTAATAGAACACTCGATCGACTTACACATAGATCGATTACCCTATGTCGAGTTTCTAAAGAAAGAACGGCTGCCAGAATCAGCAGGTATCTATTTTGTTATGGATGGAGATAGGAAAATATGGTACGTTGGCAAAGCACAAAACTTAAAAGCAAGGTGGAAAGGACATCATAGAGCCGAACAACTTCAAAAAATCCACAAGAAAAATCCTCTAAAAATCTTCTGGCATAGCTGCGATCGCGATGAAACTATTCTTTCCCAGCTAGAAACATTCTTTATTAAAAAATATTACCCTGTTCTGAATCAAACTAAGGTAGAGATAAAAAGAATTACTCCGGCTGAAATCGAATTAAGAAATGTTTTAGCTAAAATTAGTAAATACGTAATTTTAATTGGTTACGAAGAATTCAGTCGAGAATTTGAACTACCTACCGTATTTCTAAAATATGACTGGACTTATAGAAATCCAGCTAGAACTTTGAGGAGTATATTTGATGCAGTTAATCAAAGAGGTAATCTCCGATGGAGTTATTATCGGAGAGTAAAAACTACACCAACATGGAAAACCAAGTGTAATGGAGTAGCTATAGTAGTTTGTTCTGATGCAGGTACAAACAAGTTCATTCAACAAAGAGAAGAGGCAACTTTAGCTGGAGTGAAGTTAATAAATATCTCAGCTAATGACTTTCAAAAATATATAACTGAAACAGACTGGTCGCAGTCATATCATCCTGCTATACAAAGGTACACCAAAGACCCCATACCCTTATTGTGGTCAAAAGATTTAGAGATTAATCAACCGGATGTAGAAGCGTTGAAGGAACTGAACAAGCGAAGAACAGCAAGTAGAGAATATAGATCGAGGGGTAGAAGGGTTAAAGTTGTCTGCAATGCTATAGGTTGGAATGTTGAGTGTGTAATACAAGCATATCAGGAAGCAATTGATTGGTTTGGAGGTTACGAAGCTTTAGGATTGCGACAAGCTTACAGCTATTCATTTTCAATTAAAGGCTGGAGAGCGCCCAGAGTTAGTGTCAGGATACCAGAAGTTAATGATGGCACTACAACTTATAGAGCCATATCTGCGCCAATAAGTGCTTCTACTAAAGAAGAGTTGCTCCAGCGTTTTGAGAAGATAAAACAACTTAGCTCCTTGCATCAAAAAGCAAAACTAGAAATATAAATATCCCTGGAATCTTACGCCAATTAAGCACTTTTTAGTAAGGGAGGATGTCGCCTGAGTCATTAACTTCATCGCCACGTCAGTTCTAACTCTGGTTAACAATTATTTATGCTGTGGCATGGCGATAGAACGCTTGCATTTGAGCAAACCATTGCTGGCGTGATTCATCCCAGGTATAAAACATATGCCCACCTGGATAATGTTTCAACGTGAGATTTTGGCGAATTTCAGAATTGAGTTTCATCTGACTGGCAAGATGGTTGGAGGCAAAATAAGGCGTAACCAAGTCAAATATCCCATGCGAGATCGACACCTGCATATATGGATTGAGCGTCATTCCCACCCGTAGGTCATCCACCGATCCTTGAAACCCTTGTTTCCAATCACCTTTGAAATCAAATTGCCAAGCTTTGAGCGTTTCTAAATTCAGCAAGCGGTAGGTTAAATCAGTTTCCACGCCTAAAGTCTGCCGCAAATGACTGTTAATTGCTCCTGTAAATAGTCGATCTAACCCATTTAGTGTGGGGTCTGTGCCTTCGTAGGTCATGCGATCGGGAAACGGATCGATCGCAGTAATTGAAGCATCGTACAACCCGACGATCCGCTGGCGATCGCGCAGCAGTTCCCTAGCAAAGACTTCGATTCTAATTCGTCCCCCAGTCGCTCGACAACCGATAGCGGTAGTCCAATTAATCCAGCCAACTGCTGATAGATTGCCTGACGCTCACTTTCAGGAAATGCCTCTCCCATTGCTAGCATTGGAATTAAGCTTTGACGAGCAAATTGTTCGGCGGCAGCCATATGAGCTGGTAAATCTCCTCTTTGCCCTGCCCATTGAGCGCGATCGTGATGCGCGGCGGCGGCGGCGAGCGAGGGTAATACCGTTGCCCAAGTCGTCAGGTTGTAATCGTTTGCTTCTAGCAAGCTAAACTCTAAAGCCGGAGAGATCAAAATCGCTCCAGAAAGACCAACGCCAAATTCTTGTTGCAGCTGGCGGGCTAACTTAGCGACGCGAAAACCGCCATAACTCTCGCCTGCAATGAAGATAGGAGACAGCCAGCGGTGGTGGTGCGACAGAAACCGCACGATAAACTCACCGATCGCCTTCAAGTCTCGCTCGACTCCCCAAAATTGAGTCTCTTTGGCTGAGTCTGGCTCGTTGGAATTAGATGAATTAGATTTCTCGCTCTTGTCTGGAGTTTCTTTCTCCTGTGGCAAAACGCGGCTGAAACCCGTACCAATGGGATCGATAAAGACTAAATCTGTAAAGCTTAACCAACTTTCAGTATTTTCTACCACGCGCACGGGTGGCTTGGGCAAACTCCCGCGATCGCCAAAGTGGAGGCGTTTGGGGCCTAATGCCCCCATGTGCAAATAAGCAGAAGCAGCTCCAGGTCCACCATTAAAGACAAAAGTTAGCGGTCGTGGCGCGGCTGTATCAGTCTTGACGAGATACGCCACATGAAACATTTGCGCGATCGGCTTTTCTCGCTCGAATAAGGTTTGCCATTCTGCCAAGGCAGTGTAGCTTATCTGTTGCGATGGCAGCGATAGTGTCTGCTCGGTCTGACTGGATTGACGATTTACTGGTAGGTTAGATGTGTCGGACATATGTGGGGCGATCGCACTGCACACATCACATGGTAGGCGATTGCGCGATCGCGAGCGAAAGATTTATCGGCTGGAGAACGATCGTGTTGGCTCAATTACCGAATCCCATTACTAGTCCTGTTTGGTGGCAATCGATCGATTGGATTGCCGACTCAATCGGATTTCAGGACAGATGCAGCCAAAAATCTGGAGACATATTTATCATGCATCTAAGCGGCATCGGCTCGTGTGTAGTCATTGGTAATCCGCAGACAATTTTATCCAAGTATCAACTTGCTTTAGTAGAAGATAAACCCGTGCAAATACAACGTCGTGGGTTTACGCTTGCTCCTCAAGGTGGGGTCAGTATGGTATTGAGTGCAAAATCTATCTAGAGTCACGGATAAGCATTAATGGTATCCCGCAGGCGCTCCAGAGCGTAAATTATCTCCTATTCCTTCAAGTGCCGTAACGTACTGAGCAAACAACTCTAGCTTATCTTCATTTTAGTTAGAAATGAGCGGCGTTTGGTGTAGATAGCGATTGTCGGTGAGTTGCTGTAGAACGAAAGTAGCCACATCTGCCCGCGAGATTTTGCCCGCAGTTACACCCGTTAAATCCGTCAAAACCCGATAACTTCCCTTCGCAGGTTCATTTGTCAGGAATCCTGGGCGAACAATAATCCAATCCAAATTGCTGGAGCGAATTTCAGCCTCTTGGCGGTCTTTGTCGTCATAGATTCGCTTCAGCACTAGCGGCAAAATCAACTTGTCGTAGAGAAATCCACCATGTCCTTTACTGTCTCCTGCGCCAATTCCTGTAATACAAACTAAACGCTTGACATTGTAATGCTGCATTGCCTCAAGCAGATTTTTTGTGCCTATGGAAAACAGTGTCACAGGTGCGAGACTAATTTTTTTAGTTCCTAATGAACTAATGACTGCCTGCTGTTGCTGCATAGCGGTTAAGAGTGAATCTGCATCCAGCACATCACCCTTGACGGCTCGCAGAGCATTATGCTGCATTTGCAACTTATCGGGATTGCGAACCAGTGCTGTCACCTCATGCCCTTGTGTCAACGCTTGTTCGACAATTCGCTCTCCCGTCGGTCCGGTTGCACCAATTACCAAAACTTTCATTTCAATTTCCTCCCGATGTAGACGCTGCTGTCAATGGCTAATTTCCATTTCTTCTAGCATATTGCGAGCATCGCATCTGTACCGCATTTTGACGCACAATAAATGGATCGAACAGCCGCACCGCTTGCTGCAATAACTGTTCATGCTCCACTCAAGTTAAAAAATCTCGCTGTCAGCTCTTTAATAGCCGGGGCTAATGCCTGTACGAATGGTGAAAATATTGTCACCACACCAGCAGTTATAATGATTGTCCTCGTAATCCCAAGGTTATCTTTTGTGAAGCTAAAAAATCTTTCGTCCCAACGCTTAATCTCTGCCTCCAGTTTCTTTTCAGATTCTTCTATTCTTTTTTCCAATCGGTCAAGTCTCTCCTGAGTCTGAGCGTTACCTTGAGCAATTTGTTGAGTAATTTGTCCTAACTGATAGGCAATATCTGTTAATGTTGGTTGACTCGATTCACTCATAATTAATCCGAATTCATCCTCATATTATATCAGTCCCTATGAGAGATTTCATAATTTCTTCAGTTATTTAATAGCAACAAAATATTGTTAGTATTGCTATTCCAATAACCAATTACAATCTAATTTCTAATGGGGTTTCCATCCCTCCTGCAATGCTTTTGCTAAGCAATTCGTGGCGTGATATTGGTCTTGAAAATCCTGGTGTTTCTGTTTCAAAACCTGGGCATATTCCAACACGGCTTGGATAGCTGCTTCCATATTGTCAGGATATGCATTGAGAGTATCCCGCAGGCGGTCGTCTTGTAAATTAACTCCAATACCTTCAAGTGCTGTAACGTACTGGGCAAACAACTCTAGCTGAGATTCATCTAAATCTACATCGGGCATTAATTCATCCCGAATTTCTGCTGCTCGTGACTTGGGGTGGTAGAGTTCCCGAACGGTACGGTCGATCTCGTGGATTCGGTAGGACATAGGCGTGAGGCGAACGCTTGTACTGATAAATAATTTACCAGATTAATTGCGGGTTTAAAAGTTGTAGATGCTACAGCTTTTGCTGCTTTCGTTTTCAAGTAGCGGGCGATCGAAATGTCAATGTATCTAATGACAGGGGCAAATTGCAGTGTTCGAGTATTTCATTATGTATGAACGCATAACTGAGAAAACCACTTAATGATTGTTGTCCATCACTTAAATAACTCCCGTTCGCAGCGCATACTCTGGTTGTTGGAGGAACTCGGACTAAATTACGAAATCAAACGCTACGAGCGCGACCCCAAAACCATGCAAGCACCAGCATCGCTACGAGAAGTGCATCCCTTAGGCAAGTCTCCAGTTATTACCGATGACGCGCTGACGCTCTCCGAGTCTGGTGCGATTATCGAGTACCTAGTCGAACGCTATGGTGAGGGAAAGCTAGCTCCCGCAACTGGTACGGCGGAGCGACTGCGATACAAGTATTGGCTGCATTACGCAGAAGGCTCGGCAATGCCATTATTAGTAATGAAGTTGATCTTTGACAATTTTGGGCTAGGGGACAGTAGCGCGGCGAGCGAATTCATTGCACCCCAGATTAAGCTTCACTTTGACTACATAGAAAGCGAACTGGGGAAAAATACGTGGTTTGTGAGCGAGGAATTCACCGCCGCCGATATCCAAATGAGCTTTCCCGTGGAGGCAGTAGCGGCGCAAGTAGGCTTGGATGCGAGTCGTCCGAGACTACTGAGCTTTCTCGATCGCATTCATGCACGTCCAGCCTATCAACGGGCGCTAGAACGCGGCGGCGCGTATGAGCTTTTAAGCTGATTAACTGCGATCGTTTTTAGTTTTATGAACCACTAGCGAGCAAGCTTCTAAAGAGCCAGCACTAGTTGTAGCTGAGACTGATGGCTCCTAACATCATCAGGCAGTGGCTCGGGACAATCCTGCACGGCTGAGCAATAGCGCGAATAGGTGCAGCGTTCGCACTGCTCTCCTGGCTTCGGTTGCCATTCGCAGTCCGTCCGCAGTTGCCAAGCTAACTCTCCAATGACATCCTCCACTCGTTGCTTGTGGTTAGGGCTAGCATGGAAACTGACTTTCTCCCCCGTTCGCAGGTAAATCAAACTCAATTTCCGCAAGCTTTGACGATACCGCTGCTCTAGAGCCAAGTAATAAAGACCGATTTGCAAGTCGATTTCATCTTCTTTTGGTAGCTTGACTTCCTTGGTGGATTTGTAGTCTATCAGCTCTAATCCGTCGTCCAGGTAGTCAAGGCGGTCGTAGCGTCCTGCGATTGCAAACTCAAGATTCGCCACCTGTAAGCTTGCCTGAATTTTCCCCTCTACCGCTAGGGGTTGATGAATTGCTACTTCAGAGGCGATGAAGTTTTGGTAGTAGGTTTCTAAAATCTGCTTGCCCTCCTCAGCCTGGGAAGGACTCAAGCTATCGGTGTGCTGCCCCCAGCAATCTAGCAACCAATCAATCTTAGGTAATGGTTCTTGGTAGTGCCAGTCACCGTAGACCTGAGCTAGGGCTTGGTGAAGTGCTGTCCCCAGTACTGCCGAACCAAAGAAAGCATTTGTCTTCAACCCCAACTCATATCTAAACTGATATGCTTGAGGACAGCGATGGTAGGTTTGTAGCTTGGTGGCAGAGATTTGATAAGCCATGAGCTGGAAGTATGAAAAGCAGCTTTTGGGTCATCTTACATTGTTTTCTGCTGCCATTGAAATTATCAGACAGCAAAACCCAAGGCTAAAGGGTTAAGCCGTGCCGAGTTTTGGAGATATTTTAGCAGTAGCGATCGTGGTGAGCGATCGCCATCATCAGCAGATGAAGGTCGAGCGGCGATCGATTACCAGGTTTGATTAATCAATGTTGAATGTGAGTTATTTGACTCAAGGCACGGTATAAAGCTCGTAGCAGAATAAATAGTTCGGCGGCACTGGCATTTTTTTTGCTGTTCCATCTACTATGGAGCAGAAACTGCCAGACTCATCGAACCAATCGCTAAGCTTGAGCGTTTGGTGGCTCTGCCGATTCCTTCGGGTGTCATGTGAAAGGAGAAAACCATGAACGAACAAGCCTACAGGCAATTGGTGCAACAGGCGTATCACAGTGTCAAAGCGGGCGACGTTCAATCGCTGTTGAATTCGCTGGCTGAAGATGTTCATTGGCAACTGCCCGAAATGGAAAACGTGCCGTTTGCCGGAACGTGGCGCGGACGGGAACAAGTCGGACAATTCTTCAGCACAGTTGCCCAAACACAAGATGTTATTGAATATGAGCCGGAGGACTCGATCGCGCAAGGTGACAAAGTCGTTGTTTTGGGACGTTTCTCGCAGCGCGTC
This sequence comes from Chroococcidiopsis sp. CCNUC1, assembly GCF_023546805.1. Taxonomy (NCBI): domain Bacteria; kingdom Bacillati; phylum Cyanobacteriota; class Cyanophyceae; order Chroococcidiopsidales; family Chroococcidiopsidaceae; genus Chroococcidiopsis; species Chroococcidiopsis sp. CCNUC1. Next base: position 71,767 of record NZ_CP097481.1, read on the forward strand.
AAATCTACGGGCAGAATTTCCGCCTCAGCTTGGGCGCACGTTTGAACCGTCAAAGGTGGCAAAGTCACCCATTTTCAGGAATACGTAGACACCGCCGCCGTAAGCAAAGCACACCGCCGTGCAGATCGGTTAACAGATCCTACGGGATAGACCGAATAGAGCGCACCCACGACGGCGTTGCCGCCGAACACGAGCGTATGTAGGGTTAATAAATAATTGCAGGAGAGCAGAAAATGCCTAATTCAAGTATTGCAAAAGGTAGCTGTTTATGCAGAGCAGTAAGTCTTTCCACAAATAGCATGAATCATCACATCGCAGCGTGTCATTGTAGTATGTGTCGTAAATGGGGTGGAGGAGCTTTGTTAGCAGTTGAGTGTGGCAGCGATGTCAGCTTTCAGGGTGAAGAAAATATCGGAATTTATCAATCTTCAGAATGGGCGGAACGTGGATTCTGTAAACAGTGTGGTAGTCATCTGTTTTACAGATTGAAACAAAATAAACAATACTACATACCAGCAGGAATTTTTGATAATGATGAAGGTCTTGTTTTCGAGCATCAAGTTTTTATCGACGAAAAACCAGCTTATTACTCCTTTGCCAATGCAACTAAGAACATGACGGGGGCGGAGTTATTTGCACAGTTTACGTCTCCGTCATCTCAGTCATGACATTGGGACAAAAAAGCAGTCATGAATCTACGCCATCGCTCGTCAGTATTTCATTACAGGTTTTCGATCGTTGTTGCTAGCACGTATGCGTGGCGAGCATTTGCTGACTATTAGGGCTGAACTTCGCGCCGCCGACGCTCCAGAAATCGGCGTTCGCTGTCATTAGTCACCAGTGCCAATGCCCGCGTGTAGCTCAAAGCAGCTGACTCTAAGGCTCCCACACGTCGCAGCAGATCGGCACGGGTGGCGTGGAACAGGTGATAGTCGTCGAGTTGGGTGGCAAGCGCATCGACCAGTTCGAGCGCTGCTGAAGCTCCTTCTACCATTGCGATCGCCACTGCCCGATTCAGCGACACGATCGGTGAAGGCTGCAAGCGTTCCAAGAGATCGTAGAGTCGAACGATCTGTGCCCAGTCTGTTTCTTCGGCTCGCGGCGCTTGACAGTGGAGTGCCGCGATCGCCGCTTGCAGTGCAAAGACACCCGTGCCGCCGCGCAATGCCTCTTCCACCAGTGGCAACGCCTGGGCAATCTGTTGTTGGTTCCAACGCTGACGGTTCTGATCTTCGAGCAGTACCAAATCGCCTGCCTCGTCCAACCGAGCATCGCGCCGCGAGTCGTGCAGTAGCATCAGCGCCACCAGTGCCGTAACTTCTGAAGGTGGTTGCGGTAGCATCAACGTCCGCACCAGTTGCCCTAACCGAATCGCTTCCGTGCAGAGGTCAGCCCTCACCATCGCCTCGCCTTTGGTCGCCGCATAGCCTTCGTTAAAAATAAGATAAATCGTCGTCAGCACCGCATCTACCCGTGGGGATAGATCGCCGATCTCTGGCACCTTGTAGGGAATCCCTGCATCCCGAATCTTGCGCTTGGCACGCACGAGCCGTTGCGCCATTGTCGCCGTGGGTACGAGAAACGCCCGCGCAATCTCATCTGTCTCCAGTCCGCCCAACATTCGCAGCGTTAGAGCCACTTGAGCTTCTATCGCCAGTGCTGGGTGGCAACACGTAAAGATGAGGCGGAGGCGATCGTCTGGAATTTCATCACTGTCATAGCTTGGCTCCTCACTACTTGGAATTAACCCAGAGGCGGCGTACCATTCCAGTTTTTCCGTCAGCCGCGTCCGGCGGCGGAGGCGAGCGATTGCTTTATATCGAGCTGTTTTGATAATCCAGGCACGAGGGAGATCGGGAATACCGCTAGAATACCACTGATTCACGGCAGCCACAAAAGCCTCTTGCGCTGCTTCTTCGGCTATGTCGAAATCACCAACTAGTCGGATCAGGATGGCAACAATTCGCCCCCACTCAGCCCGATAAATGGAGGCGATCGCTTGAGTTACATCTGCTGACTTTGCGTTTGGAGTCATATCCGATCCAAAAAATTTTTGCGCTAGGTGTCGATTTGCGCGATCGCCGTTCGACTAACTAACAAAGGGAAAAACGCAGGGAGATCGCGATTCGGATCTGATGATAAAAAATTTTTGCGCTAGGTGTCGATTTGAGCGATCGCCGTTCGACTAACTAACAAAGGGAAAACCGGAGACAATCTCATGAAGTACGTGCTGCTGATTTACTTAAAAGAAGATGCCCTGAGCGAAACCGAGCGGGAGCAATGTTATATAGAATCGGCACAACTGGCGCAGCAACTCAACTCGAACGGGCAGTATCTTGCCACTGCCCCACTCCACCCTGTCGCGACAGCCACCAGCGTCCGAGTCCGCGACGGCAAACCACTGATAACCGACGGACCCTTCGCCGAAACCCGCGAACAATTGGGAGGATTTTTCCTGATCGATGCCCAAGATCTCGACGAAGCGATCGCGATTGCCAGTCAAATCCCAGGTGCGCGAGTCGGCACTGTCGAAATCCGTCCCGTAATCGAAGTTGCAGGTTTGCCACAGAGTTAGTCTCTGCTAGATTCAGCTCGCCTAATGCTAATAATTCCGCTTTAACTGTCCGGAACCTTGACCCCACAAACTGAAAACTCAAGGAGATACTTCGATGCGATTTATGTTGCTGATGATTCCCAAAGGCTACGAGAGTGCAGCTCCAGGAGCTATGCCCGATCCCAAAGCGGTGGAAACCATGATGAAGTACAACGAGTCGCTGCAACAAGCTGGCTTACTGATTGCACTTGAAGGGCTTCATCCACCCTCAATGGGGGCGCGAATTACATTCAATCAGGGAAATCCAAAAGTGACCCAAGGGATTTCCTCAGATGTGGAAGAAGTGCTGGGTGGCTACTGGATAATTCAAGCAAACTCGAAACAGGAAGCGATTGAATGGGCTTCTCGCTGTCCTGCTTCAGACAACGAGACGATCGAAATCCGTCAAGTGCAGGAATTTGATGATTTCCCTGCGGATATTCAGCAAGTCGTAGACCAGTTCCCAGAAATGCCACATTCTTATCCCACAACAGCAGAAAATACCCAGACAACCAATGAAGCTCAAATTCGCCAACTGATTGCCGACCAACAACGTGCCATTTGCACAAAAGACGTGGATTGGATTATGTCTCGCTATGCCAATGAGGTGATTCTCTTTGATGTCAAACCGCCATTCCAAACAAAAGGTAAAGACGCGGTGCGTCAATTGTGGCAAGACTGTTTGCCTTACTTTCCAGACGCTTTCGAGATGGAAACGCGAGATCTCACCATTGCTGTCAACGACGATCTGGCGGTTGCCCACTGGCTATTTCGCTTTCAAGGGGAGCAAAACCATCCCGCCATGCAAACGTGGATGCGCGCCACTGCTGTTTGCCAGAAAGAGCGGGGCAACTGGCAGATTTTACACGAACACATCTCGGTGCCATTTCATCCAGAGACTTCTCAAGCAGCCTTCACCCTCAACCCATAGAAATTTTATCGAGGCAAGTTTGTCATCCCAATTGAACGCTGCCAAGCGATCGATCTAAACTCGCCCAGAAAAGTAACGACAGTTCATCGAACGGATTCGAGCTGGACTAACAAAAGGAGTACACCGTGAAAATCAATTCCTACCTCATGTTTAACGGCAATTGCGAAGCAGCTTTCAAGTTCTACGAGCAATGTCTCGGCGGCAAGATTACCATGATGATGACTCACGGGGAAGCACCCTCGGCAGAGCATATCTCCCCTGAATGGCACGACAAAATTATGCACGCTTGCCTCGAAGTCGGCGATCGCCTCCTCATGGGGTCTGATAGTCCGTCTGGGGATTCTGAAACACCTCAAGGCTTCTACGTGCAGATTAGCGTCGCCGAACCAGCCGAGGCAGAACGTATTTTTTCCGCTCTGGCAAAAAATGGCAAGGTGAAGATGCCGTTGGAACAAACCTTTTGGTCTGCCCGCTTTGGTATGTTGACTGACCAGTTTGGCACGCCGTGGATGGTCAACTGCGAGCAGGCGACTTGAGCATTAGTCCTCGCCGATTGAAATGCGACACCTTTAAGCCAGCTTCAACGTGCTTCGTATCTCTTTCTTAAGCAAAGAGCTTGTCGAGCAGCAGAGCGAAGATAATAGTATTCATGTACTACTCGCAGGCTTTGAATTTCCATCATTTGGCGCGATCGCATTCCCGAAAAATTCATCAACAGGAGCTAAAACAATGGAGACAACCACAACACAACAGGACTCAACCATGAATACCGCACCACAACAGGAACATCAGTGGCTGCAAAAACTCGTTGGTGAGTGGACGTATGAGATTGAAGTCAAGATGGGAGCGGATCGACCTGCCGAAAGAGCGACGGGAACTGAGAGCGTGCGATCGCTGGGCGGACTCTGGATTTTGGCTGAAGCACAGGGCGAGATGCCTGGCTGCGGTCGCGCTACCACTCTGATGACGCTTGGCTACGACCCGCAGCAGCAGCGGTACGTGGGGACGTGGATCGGGTCGATGATGACCTATCTTTGGTTGTACGAGGGCGAACTGGACTTGACGGAAACGGTGCTAACGCTCAACTCTGACGGACCGGCGATGACTGGCGAGGGGAAGATGGCAAAGTACAAGGACGCGATCGAGTTCAAAAGCGACGATCGCCGAGTCATGACCTCGCATGTGTTGGGTGATGACGGGCAATGGCATCACTTCATGACCGCAAACTATTGGCGGAAACAATAGCAGAAAGCCAAACGCGAACCGAGACTAGCAACGGTACGATAGAAGCATTGTACTTGCTCCCCACGCCGTTGCTGATACCGATCTCGATCAAGTGGCGATGAGTACCCTGAAGGCGATTGGCATCCAGGTGCAGATTTGGACGAGGCCACAGGAAGTTGCCCAAGCGATTCCGTTTGAGCAACGTGCAGCCTACGACCCAGAGTCCGATCGATCCGTTGGCAGTCGCTAATACCGCCAGATAAGTCGTAAGTCAAACGCTCTACTGCTAGGCAATAGCACTTGTATTGTCGAAGCTGATATAGCTCGTACCTTGGCGAAAACATTGGCATTTACCTGAGTGGGGTGTATGATGCTGCGATCGCACACCTACTAGTTTTCACAACAAAATTTGTTCAGTCAACTCAACGTCCAGTTTTCTACCTGGTTGTATACCAAGTCTATTAGCACTGCCTGCTGGTAACTCTAGGACGTAATTGACTGGTTGAACAGAATCGTAAATCGGGCAACTTTTCCATCGCGGACAGGGAGGAGCGTTTTTCACTAAGGACGCAACTGTACCATTCCGAATGAAGATGATATCCAGTGGCACTAACACATCTTTCATCCACAGTTTGACTGGTTTGGGTTGATTCACCACAAAAAGCATACCGCGATCTAGCGGTAGAAAGGAGCGAGATCTCAGACCAGCCGCCACTTGTTCCGGCGTTCGCGCTACTTCGAGTTCGATCTTCTGCGCTGGCATCGCCAACTTAGCTTCGATGGGTAGTTGTTGTGCTGGCGGGGGAATCAAGGCAAGGGCAACGGGAACGACAGCGACGAGAATACCTGCGACAGGTCCAATGCAGTTGAGAATTTTCAGGTAAATTTCATCGGCGCTGCATTTGCCTACCTGACTAGGACATTGGCTAACAACATAGTTTTCTTTCATGAGTTTGAAGATTAGGAAGCAAATAACGATTGCTGTTGTAGCATCGCCAGTACCCACAACGATGCATGGAGAATGAGTGCTGAGGAATGGGTTCTATCTAAAGATTTCAACATTGCCATTGGCATAAATACTGTCATCAATGGGAGAAGAAGGAAGTCCTTGGATATCTGCTTTGTTACGCATGGACTCCACTCTGTCTGCTTCCCTAATCGCCAATGGATTCATCTGCTTGCGCTCGTTCAACAGTGCTTCAACTGTAAGCTCCAGTTGAGGTTGACATTTCTCATCAATTTCGCCTGTGGCTAGCATTTCGTAGAAAGTCGTGGCTGCTGCTCTTTCTACAATTGTCTGGATCTCTGCACCCACACATCTATTTGTTGCTTTGAGCAGTCGTCGCCACTCGGCTTCAGTAAAGGGATCGCCACCATTGCGGAAGCGGCAATCGAATCGGGCAGCGTGCAGCTTGAAAATAGCATGGCGTTCGCCGTTGTTGGGCAAGTCTACTTTGTAGATATAGTCAAATCTGCCAGCACGAGTCAGTTCTGGGGGCAACCATTCCATGCGATTGACGCTGGCAATGACTACCACATCACTTGTACGCTCTTGCATCCAAGTCAACAGCTGACCTGCCAGCCGTCTCGATAGGTCGTCGTCTCCAGCAAATCCCTTATCTAGGTCGTCAAAATAGATGACGATTTGGTTGAGGCGATCGGCAAGCTTGAGCAACTTTTGCAACTTAACTTCGGCGCGATCGCCCTCACTTCTAAAATTTCCCCAATCAACCAGGACTAGCGGTACTCCCATAATTTGAGCGCAGACCTTTGCGGCGTGAGATTTACCAGTTCCTGGAGGTCCGACAAACATGATACCTTTCGGCACTCTCAAGTTATACTGTTTAGCTGCTGGCGATAGCAAAACCTTAAATTTTTGGAATGCTTCTTGCATCAGTTCCAACCCTCCAAGCTTTACTTTTGGAGGTGGCACGAACTCTATATTATAAAGTTTGTTCAATAAATCTATTTTATATTCAAGTAGTTGCTTAGTTGCTTGTTTGACAATTTTTTCTCCAGCACTTGCAGTCAACTCTAAGTTGAATTCTTTGCTGAAAGATGATAAACCACGTATTATGTCCGATGCGTACAATCCTAGTCCCGCTCTAGCAATTTCTGACCAGTCTTGATTTTCTAAACTGACTGGAAGTATTTGGCTGTGTTTGAGTACGCTGACAATCTCGCTTATTTCAGGTAACTCATGAGAAATTGTGGGAATTTCTCCTACCATGTCTTTAGAAAGGCTAGCAGAGTCTCCCAGCAATATTAGCGTTCTTCTCGCTTTATTGTTATAAAGCTTTAGGTTTAACAGAGATGATTTTAGCCATTCTGACATCAATAAAAAATCTGTGTGTTTCGTTACATTTTCCGATTGCAGCCAAGGATAAATATTTTCAACAATCAATACTGCATTCTCTAACTGAGTTTTCCAAAAATAAAAAATCTCTAAATATTTTTCTTGTTTTTGCCCAGTAATACTAGGCTGATAACCATTAAAATCCTGAATAGCTAGATTTCCCTCAATGGAAATACTAACTTTCTTAACTGTACTTTCTCCCAAGTTCCACAAATAGCAGTTTTTACCTAGTTTGTGACAAATTTGAGCAGCACTCAGGAAAAAGCGCAGCCGTTCCTGAAATGGTGATTCGCAAGCAACAAGTGGGCTATTATTGAGGATATGCTCTTCAAGAGCGTGGAATACGTTTGACTGCATGTAAGGAAATGTTAGTTATTGTAAGATTATTGAAATAGTAAATTATGTGGCGCAATACAGACATCTAACAAGTCTCTGATTTTTCTGCTGCGTTTGTATCAGAAGAATGCTATAGAAAAAATCAACGTTTAATCAATAAAATAGATTTCAGTATAAAATTTTATTTGTAACCATTGCAAATATAAACATATCTCAGCAAAAAACTGTTGGTGGAGATAGAAAAAATATAAGTAGAGGTATTCCTACTTATATTTGGTAATTGAGCGTCAGCATTTTCATAACTTTAAAGAACTCTATTAATATTAAGGATTGTCTCGCAGTTATCTTTAAAAGCGAGCGCGTAATTATAAATTAGTTTAGGTGCACCAAAAATACCCCATAAACCGTTGATTATAATTTCAAATAAAATCCTGACAATATCAGCAATTAGGTTGGTTCTATAGATTTTAATTTCAGCTCGTGCATACGCATATAACTCACGATCTTCTGTCCTTCTGCGAACTGCTCTTTCTTCTTGTTCTTGGTAGTAGCGATCGCGAACTTTGTTACCCCAAGGTGCCATACCACACAAGAATTCAAACATCCAAGACCAGGGATAACCCCAACCCCAGTATATTGCTAAACAGCAAGCGAGAACGTAGAGCGCTAAACCGCTTGCAGTGCGTGAAGTTAGCACCCAAAGAATGTACAAATTGTCTAGGAGTAGCAAACGGCGCATTCTTCTTAGCTCTTGACGCTCTTCTGGTGCTACCCATGACATAAAAATTTTAGCTCCTTTTTAGGATATTTATAGTTTTTTTACCTAAGATTAGCGAGTGCTATTAGATGGTGAGTGATTTCTACAGTATCGCTTGACAATTCAAATAATTCTTGAATTCTTTATGAAGCTAACAACAAACTTGATTAAAATTTAGTGAATTTTAGGTGTTAATTTTTATAAGTTAAAAGCAATATTACTGTCAATTTAAATCAAGATTTTTTTAAGTCAACTTGATAAGATTGTGCGGTCGAATCGTCTTATTTTTAGATAATCTACCTGTAGAAGGAAGCTTGAAAGTAGCGAACGAACGGCTTAAAGAAAGCTGCCCGTACAAGAATTTTCATTCACCTCCACTGGAAATCCTCTCCTGCTTCTTTAGGTGAGTAATACCTTCTTTGCTATCTACGGTTGTGGGAAGTCATACTTCCCACGGCTACGAGAAGAAATCCTAGATCTCTAACTTTGAGAGTGTTTGGCTTTAGCACGAGAGGATTGAAACTTAAACCGCACTTGTTTCCCAATTTGAATCTCAGCAAAGCTGCTAATATCTCTCCCAGATTTATGAGCATCAAGAATAGCTTGAAGGTCTAGCCTAGATTTTAATTCTTGCACTCGAAATTCATCTGGAAGCTGGGAGTCATCGGCGGCTACTTTAGGTATAACTTTAGGATTGTTATCTCTAATTTCAATTTCTCTTTCTTTGCCAATATTACGTTTTGGAATTAATCCTCGCTCGTGCAAACACAACAATCCCTGCTTGATGCCTGCTAACTGAGCTTCCTTTCTGGCAATGAATTGCTCGTGCAGTTCTATAACTGCATCCAGACGTTTTTTAGCAGCATCAATTTCAATTTTTAGATAATCTACTATCCAAGCAATGTTATCAATCTTGGATGCAGTTGCTTCTTGGACTTGCCACAGTTGTTTGACAAGGTTTTCGACATTTTCAGCTCCTGATTCTGAAGCATCTTCAATCTGATTCCACAATAAAGCAGCTTCTAGGGATAGCTCTCGCAGCGATCGCTCGGTAATATCTTTTGTTTTTGTGTCTACCTGGTCTGTATTAATTGTTTTATCTTGTTTCATAAGATTTCCAAGTTGGTATTATCGCTCTGCCTGTTTCGGTATGCATTGATATTTGTAGGGAATTTGCAAGAGTGCTGGTCAAACAATTTTTTAGTATTGGCTGTAGGCAAGGTGATAGTAATCGTGCCGTTCTAGCGCCTGTTTTGCTTCTATTTCCAAGCTTGCTGTTTCTTCGATAGATGTAGTTTGTGTTTCTTGTTTTACTTGGGAATCAGTTACTGTCTGAGTTTTGAGTGTTTCCTCAGAATTGAATGGCTGCGTTGTCATAGCTGCACTGTGCGAAAATTAACATCAGTGCAACGGGTGCGAAGCACTTGTACGTTGTTTGCAAAGTATTGGTAGTAGTTAATGTTAATCTTGAGGTTAAGCCAAGATTTGTAGTGCAATTTGTCGGTTGAAATTATTGAGAGCGATCGCGCAATTTAAGGCTGTCTCAGCCTAAATATAATATGCCTTACAGTTCTAGAATGCTTGGAGAAAGAAAAGCTTGCACAACTTGAAGCTGAGCTTCAGCGGAAGAAAGCAAATTTTAAATTTAACGCTCGCCCAGCTTGCCCTATGAGTCAACGAGTGAATTTACTGCTAAAGTAGCAGCATTTGTGGATCGAGGATTGTAGTGACTGTAAAAACGCATTTTATCCTAGCACTGATCGTAAGTGAGGCTTCATACAGCGTAACCTAAGCGTAAGTACTACGGGCGTACTACTCAAAAGCATCCAGCAAGCGCTCGCGCCAAACATAAAACCGAGCTTCGAGCGCGAGTAACTTAACTGGACTATACTTTGTGTAAAATGGAAAATACCAGAGATAGCGGCAAGCAAAGCTGGTTGAGTGCCACCAAACTAAAGCTGACGCTTAAGGGTAGCCCAGATGATGCAAGTGCTCGATCGAGAGCATTGCTTTCTAGTAAGAACACGAGTCCTTCATGCCTTATTCCGCTCGATCCCATAAATTTCTTCCATAGTGGTTAGTGCTTGTTTTTGCCTGGAAGTAAACGAAGGGCGACGACACAAAACCTCGACTTGGGCTTCATCAATTGGATCTAATTGACATTCCATCAACCGCTTGAGTCGCCTGTAAATGTCCCTAATCTCCATCTGGCTCTGCTCGGAATCAATTGGTTTCATATTTTCTTGTCGCAATTCCAAAGTTCCATCGTACACTGCCGCCTTTACAGTAAAGCGGTTTTCTACCTCAATGGCAATCGCCCAGCAGCCATTATATTTTTGTTCTACTCCCACTAGACGTTGTAAGAAAAAAACTTCACCTTCAAGGCAGTAGTCAGAAGCTAAGAGCCGAGGCTTTTGTTTGAGTTGCTCGACAATACTTCTAACTACGCTTGCTGTAGGAGCTGCATCACCCGAAACCTCCAACACCTTCTCCCAGACAATTGGTTGAGTTGTAGATGGCAATTTAGCCAACTCCCTACACAATCGTTCCGATCTGGGCAACAAATGTCTCCCATTGGGAGACATTTCCTCCATTTGTCTCCCATTGGGAGACAAATTTTCAATTACCCCAGCTGCTTGAATTAATCGATAGGCATGAGCGCGATTATATCCAAATCTATCTTTGGCGTATTCTTCAAAAGTTTTGTGAGTCGAGCGGTACAGACGGCGATCGCGTAACAGTTTAAGTGCAGACCAGCCCTCACTCAAGGCTCGATCGACTCTAGTTTCTAACCGATGTCGTTCCCGCTCTTCGTCAGGAGACAATTCCTCGAAAATCTCAACCGCAGCTACTGGGGTTTGGGTCTCATCTTCTATTTTTGGCACGGCTGGCAATTCCTTTGAAAACGAAAAGCTGAATGATTCGGACTACACCTTGATTCCTAGCAATGTAGGAAGCAGCAATCAAGTCTATGACTCTCCACAGTAGGCAATCGCTTCTACTGCATCAGGATAAGCATAAACATGAGTCCCATCTGGCGTAGTAAACAGCCAAGCTTCTCCTGGCACTTCGATTGAACTGATTTTCTCCAGCCTACAGCCAGAAATACTCTCCCAACCTAACTTTAAAATGCTTTCTGCCACGCTTGCTATGCGACGAATGGTGAACTGCAATCGCTCTAATGTCCGCTGCCTCAACTTTTCGGGAACCCAAGTTAATTGACTCAGGTGGCTCGGAGACTGGCACAAATGCTCGCTTAACAGTCTCGTTAGCCCTTGCCGTTGTTGAGCGGTCATTTCCTTAGCAGCCTTTATCAAAGTATTGGTGTTTTCCTTCACTCGACTCGCAATCTCAGTCCAAGTAGAACATAACAGTATTTGCTCTGCCAGCTCCCGTGCGGTTGGTGACTGTTGCTGTGTTTGTCCAGTTGGTGTAATTGGTGATGAATTGGTGGTGTCACCAACTGAGTCAAAGTTAGTCACAGTAATAGTTTCGGCTACCCAATTGGTGACTTGGTGGTCTAAGGGTGAGGCGATCGCTTCAGTTGACGGCTGAGAAAAAGTAGCCTCTGTTGTTGTGCCACCAATTTCACCAATTGAAGCTTGTAAGTTGCTATTGCTGGAGGTTTGGGCTATTGGTGATGCCGCCAATTCTCCACCAAATCCCACCAAATCTCCTGGCAGATCGTCTGTTGGTGGATTGGGAATGTAAACCATTTCGCTGCCCTCGCCTTCGATTCGTCCGTGACCGGAGGCTGCTAAAGCTTTGAAGATGCAAGTGCGAATTTTTTCCACTGCCCAGCCTTTGAGAGCATTAATCCGGCTTTTGAGAAACGAAGCACTGACACCCTTGCCGCACTTTTTCAAAACCTTCTCGGCTTGAGTTTGAACTTTGAGGAAAATGCCTTCTGGTTGGCGAGTAGGGGCGTTATGGGCATGGATCAGTTTGTGCTGGTCGAGGTAGAACGAGGCAATTTCAATTGCATGTTGCATTGTCCGACCGTCGATCGCCAGATGGGGCTTTTCGCCACGCAGCACGGCATTGACAACGTGCAACCACAAGGCGATTCGAGCCGTATAGGATTCAATCTTGGCGTAAACTAGCGACAGACCAAAATGTTTTTCTTCCATCTCAGCATTTACCAAAGTATGATTCCATCCCTGAAACAAGACTTTTGCTTCATGGGAAAGAAAGTAATCGGTTTGGGGAAGTTGTTCTAACTGGGCGTATAACCAAGACAACTTTTCCTTTAACTCGTTGGCAGCGGGATTTGGGGTTGATAAAAGATCGAGAAATCTAGCTGGGGCATCCACAATCGAGCAGTAGAGAAACCGAGACGAGTAACCGCTAGCAATAAAATTAACTTCGTCAGCTCCCATCAAGCGTGCTAGCGTGTCCCATTGGTAAGTCCCCGTTTTGCTCAAAGCAACGCGCTTCAAGAATAGCCGTGCGTCGTGTCGGTCGAAGTTACCGCCAGAGCCATTCCAAAACGATAGTTCCAGTTGCAAGTCATCGCCCTTACCGCTCTTGTACTGGTTCAAGCGTTGGTAGTCGGCTACTAGCTCGTCCATGTATTCCAACAGACCGCGTGGATTTTCATCGTGAATGCGAATTTTGGTGGAAGTGGTGACGTTGTTGAGCAACCGCCGCTGTCGCACTGGGACTTTGGCATCGCTGTCTTTGGTAGCCTCGTAGTCCTCCATAGAGCGATCGTGAATTTCTTTAGCTGTTGCTTCCATCTCTTCTAGCGGCTGGAGGATCGTCTGCTGGGGAGGGGTTTTGGCTTGACCGCTGTGGGCGATGTTGGCTGTCCAGAAAATACAAGGTTGGACGTAACCACCTTGGGGATTGACAATAATTCTGGCTGCCGTACCGATGCGCGAGGCACTAGAAGGAAGTACCGTATTAAATAGATACTCTGGTGCAGTGGGCATGGCTGCTGCTTTTGCCATCAGTGGGTCGGATAATGTCTTGTCTAAGTACAGCCGGATATCCAATCGTTTGCGGCAGCTCTTGAGTATTCCTTGAAAGGATTCAACCGCTTCGATGACTTCCTCTGCTAGTTCTCCCTCAGCGCGAATTATCCTAGCGAGCCGATCGATCTCATTGTAAGTACGACCAGTGATACTAGCTAGCTCCATCAAAGCAGTGGCAGTAACAGATTCGCTGTCGTAGCGGTTGAGAATTTCTCGAATGCGATCGCATAGAGACACCGTAGCGATGGGTGGTTTGCGATCGCCTTTGCCATTGTTGCTGTAGCCAAAGCCACGACCAGCGGCGTAATTGTTATTTTTCTCAGTAGATTCCTGCTGTGGTTTGACGTGATGCTTCCAGTACCACCCCCTAATACAAGCTTCCACACCTTCTGGCGTACAGCTAGGAGTGGGATTGTCTTTCACTGCCGAGCGCCAAACTGTTTCTACTTCCCTAGACGGCAGGGGTGGAGAACAACGATTGGCATAATTTTCCAGCAGTAGCCTGGGGTCGCCGTCAAAACTTTGACCGCTCGATCGGAGGTAATTGGCAGTACCAATTAAGTCACGGGCTAATTTGGCTCCATTGCTGTTGCGTCCTCCTTCACTGACTCCAGACTCAAGCAAGCAGCGGGACTCCTTGGAAAGACAAACTTCCAGAGGCACTGATTCAGGGACAGGAACCTGAATGTCCTCGTAGCGTTTGTATCTTGGTGCAACGGTGATAGAAGTGTTTGGGTTCTGTTGCGCTAGTGATAGTAATACCTTTTGCTCAACAGCATTCACTGGTTGCTGCTGTTGATGCAGTTTGAGCAGTTCGTGGCGTACTTGCTCATAAGAGTATTTTTTGCAGGAGTCCTGGACAATTTCTGTTCGCACTGGCTCTCGTCCCGGCTTGACGTGCCACCCTCCAGCTAGTCGGAATACCCGTGAAGGGTTCTTATTGCTGGAGTCAGCTGCCATCACTTCAATGAGCAACAACTGCAACTCCCGCCACTGCTCTACAGTAATTGGCTCCTCAAACACCCAGTAAGGCTGGGCTGATTTGTCACCGCTGTAGACAGTGAATGTTGGCTCCAGAAATCCGACTGTTTCCCAATACAGCATTTGTTCTTCTACTGGGCGGTCGTCCCATTCGCAGAAAATGGCAACGCACTGTTGAATCTCCTTGTCTTCGTGACCGCCACCAGTGCCGTTGACAACGACATACACGCCGCGTCCAGAGCGTTGGTAAGTTTCTATTTCTTTCCATTGCAGTTGGTTAAGTTTTCTTCCCTTGTCATTGAGCTTGCGTGGGTCGTCGGAGTGGTAGAAGAAGCGCAGGTTGACGTTCCCGCCAGGTTGATAGTTTAAGTACCTCAGTTGCCGTTCTGCTTGTTGCCGATTGAGCTGGGGAAATGGATAGAGCGAGCTTGAACCGGAAGCGACCATTAAATTTCCTCCTCTACCACTTTCACTAGACTGTTGATGAATTGGGGCGCGACAAATGACAGTAGCCGTGGGGTCAATCTGGCTTCCATAACTATTGGTTGCCAAGTACTGAACCAGATGCATGCGTCAAAAAAGTTTTTACTGCGATCGCTCTTGACCAGATTTTTTAAAGTATCGAACTGTAGGATCATCCAGCGGCTACGGGTTCGTTCTCTTTGCTGCCGTTGGTTCGGTATCGGGGAGGTGTTAATTCTCAGCCTCCCATTAATATTGTGTTCGTCGATCATCTCGATTCTCTGGTTTGGTAGCCGAGACAAGCAGAGCACTATCACACTCTACTTGTCTCGGCTGTAAGCAAGTTAATTACGAAAGCTTTCTCTCACAGACAAGGCAAGTGCTAGTGCTTGTCTCGGCTTGAAAATTCTAGAAAGCTAATTTGACTAACTTTGAAAAAGTATTTGGAGTTCTGCGTAATTCATGCTTGGGCTTTTCAAGCTGAACGAGCAAGTATTAGTTGAAAGGCGGATTGGCAAGGAACTATTCAAAAGATGGGGAGTTGATTGATGCCAATCTGCTATTTTGCACCAAAAATTCACTGCTGTCTTCGCCTTAAAAGAGGCAATCGCTTTAATCAAACTCTTTCCAAAATCTAGACAGAAATACCACACCCATGCTGGAACCTCTGCGAAGCATTTATAGGTGCTAGTCCACCCCTGTCCAGAAAAGTAGTTTAGCTGTCTTTGGACAACATGATTGACAACAGGCACGCTAAAGCGGCACAATACTAGAATAAGCACTGCGTCTTGACCTCCCTTGGTAAAGTGTACGGTCGGGACTACCGGTGGTGGTTGGTAAGCGTCTGCTGGTTCCAGACATTACCCCAAGCTACCGGAAATATTTTCCTGGTGTTAATCGTAAATTATTTAGTCGGAAGCGTCAATCATTTCCGGCAAATTTTTCAGAGTTTATGTTTCTGATGCTATATTAGCGGTAGTGATGTTCGCTTAAGGTATTATCATAGTGCTGATCGTGAAGCAGAAGGGATTGCCAGCTCAGAATCATAAGACATCTTGGCTATTCTTGTTCAGGCAGCATTATAGTCTTAGCCAAAGAGATGTTGCTAACGCTTTGGACATAACTGAAAGAACCCTTCGTCACTGGGAAAACAACCCTGAAAGTGAACCTAAGTTGAATCGTTTCCAATGGCAGGCATTACGTAAGCTCTGCTGTTGCTCAACGCAAGAGGATTTAGAAGCATTAATTGAGAAGTTAAATAAAAGTTTGGGGTATTCCTAGAAGCAAGCAGGATTATAGTTATTGAAGATGCTTTATGGGATTTGACTGCAAAGGCGAATCTTGAAAAGAGATTTTGCAGAAATTCACTGAACGGATAATCTTGCATTGCCAGGAATTTTGGATGTTAATTCGAGTCGTAACAATCGACTACTCCAACAAGTATTGGATGAATTGCTCGAACAAGAATACCTCCTACAAGCTGAAATTGTTAGTAAGCCAGGGCAAAGGCAAGATGCTGTCAAAATTGTTCCAAACCCTGAAAAGATTCGCAGGAACCTTCCAAATTAGACAAGTGAATTATAAAGATAATTCCTTAGTCAGCTAGGGGTAAATAATTACTTTAAGCAAATAACTTTATTATTTCATGCGGTTTTAAACTCAGCAAATCTACTTATCAAAACTAAGTATGAATATCTAAATCATACAAAACATTGTCGTAGAAAATAAATAAGATAAAATTCTGAGAGAATTTAAGAAATTGATCTGTTTTTATTAAAATATCTTTGGAAGTAAGATGAGCCAAGTGCAGAAATGTTGGTAACTAACACTTACAACTAGTTTTCAATAAAGGGTTTATGAGCGTTAACCGCTCACAGCTATTGTTAATACAGCCTTAACCTGTCAATTGCTTTTAATTCAGTTTATGTTTAACTATTATCTTTATACTCGATTTTACTTGCTTTAAGATTTTTAGGATTCATTTATAGTATGACAGCTTATATTTATTTAGTTGTTAAAAATTAGCTAACAATTTTTATATCTGAGCGAGTTTAAATAGAAGTTGTATTTAAATCTTCTGAAGATAGAGGAGCTATTAAATCTCTTAGTTTTATTAGTGGATCGAAGCCTTTGGTAACTGAACATATTTGCTTTAATTTCTTTGCAACTGCCTTTCAGTTAGAGATACACATATTTACATTTTTTACCACCTAAGCTCAGACATAAGCAGCTAGTCAAAACAGCACCTAGTATCAAAAAAGAAATGCGTCGAAATTGAGATCCGCACAATTGGAAGAAGAGTAAATAAGTACAGCTTTATTGTATTCAGTTAAATATCTATGACTAAAAGAAGAGAAAGTACAGCCATGTTTACAGAACACATATCTAACGAAGCTAGTAATGAGTCTAATACAAAAAATACAAACCCAGAATTGCAAAGAGCAAACCAAAAGCGTTTAGTCATAGTAACAGGTGACAAAGGAGGTGTAGGAAAGAGTACGTTTTCTAGAGGATTATTACAGGTATACGTTAATAAAAAAATTAATCTTTTAGCCTACGATGCTGATAAACGCAATCCTCAGTTAGAACGGCACTACGGAAAAGATGTTGTGAGATGCCTTGATATATTCAATCGGGGCGAGGCAGATATTTTATTAGTAAACTTGGACGAGCAGCAGCCGCCTATTGCTTTATTAGATTTACCTGCCCAGTCTGGTAGCTTCTTTGAAACATTTGAGCGAGAGTTAAACATATTTGATTCTCTAAAAGACTGTGGCTATCAAATAACTATGGTTTCCGTAATTAGCCGAGTTAAAGATTCTGTAAGTATTCTAAAACTACTCTATGAATATTGTGGCGATCGCGTTGATTACTTAGTGGTCAAAAACTTATTTTACGGAGCAGAAGACAAGTTTGAACGCTATGACGAATCAAAACTGAGGAAGCAAATGAAAGATAAAGTCACATGTCAAGAAATAGTTATGCCCGATCTGTTTTATAAAACCTATGATTTTCTTGACGAACACAGTTTGCCATTTTCAGGAGTTTACGAACACGCAAAAGCAAATTTAGCAATCAGGTTGCGGGTCAAATCGTGGTTGGCTGAGTTTGAAAAGAATGCTTTAAAAGCTGCTGCAATGCTTGGGTTAGAATAAATGTTAAGAAAAAGATTATTAGTAACTGCTGGCGATGCTAGAGTAGGCAAATCAACGGTAGCACGATTGCTATTGGATCTACTGTTGGAAAAGCAAATCTCTATAAGGGCATATTATAACGGCAATCGTAACAAATTAGTAGCGTATCAAAAAATAGAGAATTTAGGCATTGAAGAATTACAGCTATCGAGAGGCGGTGCAGATAATCTTCTAATAGATCTGGAATCGCTACCAGATTTAGCTGTGGTTTTGACAGACTTACCAGGACAATATTTATCTGCCTTTAAGTTCTTTGTAGAAGAATTTCTACTGTTTGATACCTTAGCATCGCTGGGTTATAGAATGACAGTAATTCATCCCATATCTCATCGGCGCGACTGCGTGGAATACTTGCAAGAACTATGCAATTTTTGTGGAAATAACGTCGATTATATTGCGATTAAAAACCATTATTTCGATACGCATTTTCCCTACTACGATGCAAGTGAAACTCGTAGCTCGATCGAGGCTTTAGGTGGTGTGGAGGTAAACCTAACCAATTTATCGCTCTTTGTCTACCAGCAATGCGAGGATTGCGGGCTACCGTACTCTCAAATCATCAGCGATTTAAAGGTTAATACTTTTTATCGCCATCTTCTATTTAATTGGATGGAAAGCTTTTTCCATCAGTTCGATCTCGACCCGAAGGCAAGCAATTATTTAGGTCTGAATTGGAAAAATTATAGCTCTACTGCTAGCGAAACTAGTTTTTAAAGGAGATTTATAGATGAACGTTGCTACGATAGATCAAGTGTTATCGGAGTTCTCAACTGAAGAAAAAGAGAAAATTACTCAACTGATTTTGCAATCGGGCATTAATCCTCGCGATCCTTTGATCGTGACGATGGCAACTCTAGCAAAAATAGATAGTCGCATCGACAAAATTCCAGAATCTTTGGGAACAATAGTTAGCATTTGGACGGAAACTCTTGACACTAAATTATCGCAGATCTTTCGTAGCGCAGTAGTGCAGCAGAAAAAAGCACTCCTAGAAACTGTTAAGGAGCTGCTAAATAAATCTTCTCCGACTCATTTTGCTAGTTTGCCCATGCTGCACTCACTATATTTGGTTGCAATCTTAGGAGGTGTCTTGGCTTTAGGAACTGTTATCGGTGCATTTGTTTCCGCTAATACAATTGTTAAATTTGTTACTCCTAGTAACTTAAGCTCTCAAGATAAGGCTTTGCTACAATGGGCGAGATCGGCAGATGGAAGGCAAGCTAAAGACCTTCAAAAGATTAATGCAGATGCAATAACTTTCTGCAAAAAGCAAGTGAAAGAGCTGAAAGGAAAGTGCGTGATATCCATCCGAAATTGATAATAATTATTCTAGTATGAATAGAGAGATAGGTGCGGATGAGCTACGATCGCGCTACCAGCACCAAATTCTCCTACTATGCGTCCTGAATGTCAATTGCGATACTTATCATAACTTCTAAAGCATTGTATCCCATTAGTAGCGGAATACACGCGATCGCTGTTTCCAAATCTTACTGCTCAAGTTTTTGTTTATGGAGACAATTGCAACAGATAGCATTGCCTGCTTATTACTGTCGAGAGTTAGAATTTGATGTTCCTTGCTATTCTTTATTGTATTTTCGTCTAATTCTAGCTATGGTTTCCGTATCAACCAAACCTCGTTCTATAGCCACGCGCATGGCTTGCGTCCGACTATTAACATTGAGTTTCTGAAATATCTTGTGCGTATGAGTGCGTACCGTTCCAGGAGATATACATAGATTAGTAGCAATTTCTTCATTGGACATACCCGCACAGATCAGTTGTAGTACTTCGAGTTCTTTTGCCGTCAGCCGATCCGGACGTAGCATGTATTGGTAAAAATTTTGTTCGCTAAATTGAACGACTTCTTTTCTGTTCGACCTAAATTCTTCTACTATTGGCTTGCTAATCTTAGAATCTACCCACGATTCTCCCCTGTAAGTTGTGTATACTGCTTCCAACAACTTTTCGTCTTCTGCTAGTTTTGAACAGTAAGAGTCAGCGCCATTACCAAAAGCAGATTTGACAATCTCTTTTTGAGTTTCGCCCGATAAAATGATAACCTTAATGTTACTGTATTTATACTTAATTTCCTCAGTAAGTTCTAAACCATTCTTGTCTGGTAGATTAATGTCGATAATCACAATATCGGGTTGGTATAAGTCAACTAGATTTAGTCCCTCTGCTGCTGTTGCGGCTTCTCCACAGACCTGAAGGTCGGTTTTGGTAGATAGCAATGTGCTAATTCCAAACCTTGTAATCTTATGATCTTCTACCAGCACTATTTTTATTGTTTGCGTTGCTATGCTCGTCATACGTACTTAACCACTCTTGCTTCATAACAGTTATAACAAGCATCTATCTAAAGGTATAAATCTTTTACCCTAGCTATAATAAAATTACTGAAGTCCTAATCATTTCTTTATATAGATTTTTGCAGCAGTCGCCCCAAATCGCAGATCGAGCGATCGTCTATCTCTTTCATGGCTAGCGACTACTAGCAACCAATCGGAGAAACTACTGACATTCAGCGTTGCTAAATTTTTCAGCGATCGCACTGCTGACATACTACTGAGCGAGCAAATACGATCTTTATGGATGTGAATGATGCGCCTATTGCATTAAGTAGCGCACTTGGAGGAGTGAGGTCGGATGTCAGGTATAAAATTGCTAGAAGTAGATCGATTGAAGAAATTACAAATTGACAAACTTGCAGATGAACTGTGGGTATTGAAGAAGTTGATAGAATAACTCACCTCTTGATAGTAGTTCGTCAATTTTAATTTGATAAATAGTAATTTTCCAAAAGCAGTTTTTGGTAGGTTTTTCGCGGCTTAGTCATCAATCAATTCTTTTTTGACAGATCGCTAGGTGCGATCGAGAAAAAAATCAGGAGCCAGGAGTCGCGCAGGACAAAATAGCTCTGGGAATTTTTGATGTCAGAGTTTACGAACCGCAGCCAAATCAATCAGCTTGGCGGGAAATTTACGATCGAGAAGTTCCAATCCTCGACCTTTTTTCTCAGCTTGCCATGTAGTAGATTGCTGTCATGCTGCAACAGCTGGACGTAAGCGTTGCGAGTAGGTATCGCAAATAATTTATTGAGCGAGTAACAGCTGGATTGACGTGCATGGTACAAAGCACTGTGACTAGCCGATGAGCTAAACCTCGATAGTTAAAAGCGACCTGCGTTGGCTGAGCGAGCATCAGGAGTTTGCTTGCTCTTAGCGCATCTGAGCGGCTCGATTGGCAGTATTTCCTTTATATTTATCTCTGGTCGATTTCAAAAAGTAGTAAGTATGGAAAATATAGCTTTGTTTAGGGGTGAAGATAGTAGCAATGAGTTGGCTGATATTCTCTCAAAAGATTATAACTTTGTAGAATTTAATACTGTATACAAATTTTTATATCTTTGCCGTCATAGCTTTACTGGTTTATTGGTCATAGATTTCAGCTTTGAGGAAGATATTTGTTTTGCAATTGATACTGTAAGAAAGCTATTTACAGAACGTATACCTATTTTACTAGTATGTCATCCACAAGACTTAGAAGTTATCAATTCCACCGGGAGCGATATCGATAGCTTTATTTTATATCCACTGAATCGAGGCGAGCTAAAATCAAGAATCGATTTATTGTTTCGATTCAATCATTTTGTGCAAGATAAGCTGCAAGACATTCGTCACCGTGATGAATTCTTTGGTAGGATCGGTCACGATATGTCTAACCCTTTAGTAGCCGTTAATCGAGTCCTCAAACACTTGAATCAAGGTTTATACGGTTGTTCGTTGGCAGATATTTCTTCCGTAGTTGAGAGTGTAATTGAAAATAATAATGCCTTGTTAAAATTTGTAAGTTCTCTGTCTTCACAGGCATACTTATCTGCATTAGAATGCGATTATCAAAAAGTTGAATTAGTTGATATAAAAGAAGTTATGACTGCGGTTGCCAAGCAAACGCAGCCGCTAGCACAAACAAAGGATTTAGAACTGAAAATAGAATTTGCCTCAAAGTTTATTAGCGGCACTAGGATTTGGGCAGAGCCAACCTTGATTTGGCGGATGGCTTTTAACCTCGTACATAACGCAATTAAATATACTAATAGAGGCTGCATTCTTCTATCGCTTTACAACTTAGAACGAGATTTGGTATTGCACGTAGAAGATACGGGTGTGGGGATAAGTGAAGAACAGCTGCGGTTTTTGATCGAACCAGTTGTATCAATCGGCAGACAAGGCTTGAGAATGGGGTTGCGAGCGATCGACTCGATCGCTCAAGTGCATCAAGCTAACTTACAAGTGGCTTGTGCTTTGGGTGGAGGTACGATATTTTTCATCCCGTTTAGGCAAAATTCTGATTGCAGCTACGGTATCGAGAAATACTTGATGCAGGAGCATTCCTACTGAGGGATTCCCCTGCACGTCCTACCTAGTGTAATATAATACTAGTTCAATTGGTTCTTGCAACCCATGTCAGCCAAAGATTCTGCTAGTAAGCTCGAATTCTTCTTATCCAAATTAGAAGATTTTGTCTGTTGGCTGCTGTTTGGGATATTGCTAGTTGTCGCCGTACACGCGCTCTTGCTGTCGCAGATTGCTGCATTATATTACATTGCTACTGCCGTACTAGTTTGTCCTCGCACTCCTTTATCAACTAACGTGAGGGTGGCTTCAGTTGTTTTAGCTTTTATCGTTGGTATAGCATTCAGATTAATTTGACTTAATCTGGTGATATTGCCGATAGCATTACATTATTTAGAAATTTATTATTGATTCGGGAATTCAAAGCGTCAATCTCCCATTTCTGGCTGCGATTTTTTTGACTCTAAAGCTCTTTTTTGTGCTTCAGCTATTGTCAAAGCTCTAAATTTTTCTACTTCTTCTGCTCGAACGTCCGCTGAGCTACTAGCAAGGATATGAGTTGTCGTTGCTGCCGATCGGCTGTTGTCGGGTGTTACTACTTGTTTTTGTTTATCTTTGGAAACAAACCGACGGAAGGCTAAACGAAGAAAATCTGCAAACGGTTCTTGTTGTTCTAGTGTAGTACTAGTGGGTCGATCGCTTGCCGAACGCTCTTGTAGCACTGTTGCAGTATCGCTATTACTGTCATCCGTGTCAGTTTTGTCTTTGTCAACTGCTACTCCAAGTATTCGACCGTCTAGCCGTTCGTTGAGCCGTTCCTTGACAGACAAGCTCTCTCGTTCTGCTAACTTTATTTCCAGCATTTCTACTTTGGCACTAATATTTTGGATATGGATTACTAGGTCTGCGATCGCATTTTCTTGAGTGCGGCGATCGATATTCTCAATGCTTTCATAGTTTGGCGGGACATCTGATGCTATTTTAGAAATAATTAATGCCACTTGTTCGTAGGGCAGATTTAGACGAGAACAGAGAGTGGTAAAAGCTAGCTCGGAATTAAAAGCAGGAGTAGTTTTGCTCATGGTACTTTTATGGCTCTAAGAGATGTTTTTCAACGTTTTTGAGTGCAGAATCAATTTGTAGGTTTGCTACTTTGAAATAATTTATAACTTCTTGCGTTAATTGCTGTTGGTGAATTATACCTTGTTGAATATCGAGAATTTTATTGCCATTTTTATCTAATATTGATAAATTTTGTTTTTGGCTGTCAAGCAGTACGTCGTATTGTTTGCCAGTCACTTGCAGGGAGTTATTTGGCAGGCAAGTACCAAGAGTTTTGGCAATTTTTTCAGCACGATAAGCTAATTCGTTTGCCATGTAAAGCGTTGCTAAGTCATCTTGCATTGTCGAGCGAGCCTTGTCACTCAACCTTCCAGTTGCTTCCCATTCTACTTTTACTGCCTCAATGCGTTGGATGTATGGAGGAGACTTGTCGAGAATTGCAGCTGCCTTCAGCCAATTATCAATACTTCTTCTGTCGGTGATGACGGCAAGATTTTCGCTGCCAGACTCGTTCCAACTTAATACGCTCTGCATTCGGGCTAGGCTCGGTTCGGAAGATAGGAGCGCGTTGGAGTCAGGAGCAGCGGTAGCTGGCGTGGAAAGGGTAGTTTCGCAAGTTTGCGTGTATCCTCTCATCAGAGCGCGTAGAAAAGGAGATCGATCGCCTCGACCTTCCCAATAGCTGTCGTGCGTGGCAGTGACGTAGTGGGTGCAATTTTCCAACCACTGCACTCCGCCGCGTGAGGCGATCGCTTGATAAAGTTTGGGGTGTTGTTCGAGTTTGGCTTGAATAATTTCAGCCATCAGTTCGATCCGTTCTTCGCCCAGTGGTAGTCCTGTTTTGTAGTGTTGGTATGCTTGTTCGGCAGAGGCAAAAGGAACGCCAGCTGGTTTGTCTTGGCTGTAGGTTTCAGGTCCGTAAGTACCAGCTTTCACTTCTGGATTATCTCGGAAGGAAACAGGGTAATCACCTTGAATGCGTCCTTTGGCTTTCGATTTGACTGTGGGATTTGTCAGAGCTGCCCCTAAAGGGTCTTGGCTGCCAGAGCTAATGTTGATGCCAGGAGTTACCTGCGATCGCAGTGTTGGTGGAGCATTTGCTCGCTCCGTTTGCTGTAACGCTGGAAATGGGACGATTTTGCCGTCAATGTAATCGCCCAGGGGTTCCATAAATAGACCGTAGATTTTCCCCTTACTAGCTTGATTTTGAGTGAGTTCCTTGACTGAATGTTTTTCCCAAGCTGCCCAGGCTTGCTGGTAGGTTGGATCGGCGATCGCTTCGGTTGAAATTTCGTACTGCTTGCCAACGCGGAATGCAACCTGCCGTCCATCTTTACCTACAGCAATAGCAATATCCCCTTCTTTAATGCCGTATGCTTTTTCATAGTCAATACTTCTAGTGGTATGCACTCTCCCATATCCCCGCATGGCATCGATAGTCGTATTAACGGGTAGGGTTTTGGGTTCATCGTAGGTGTGAAGGTCATACACCATCGGTACTGGTTTTCCAGAGACGATCGGATGTTCTGGTATTCGGGACTGGGTAGCGCGGGCGGTCATTTGGTTGCCATAGGCAATAATCTCTTGAATGCCAAGCTGGGTATTCTGTTCTGCTGTTGGCTGTCCTGTAGAAGCAGCAATCCGCTCTCGCCGTGTATCAGTAAGGCTAGCATCTGTGGCTTGAGTGTTACTGTCGGATGATATGTCAGTAGGCTGTTGAGGTGCTGCTGGCGTGGTGACTGCGACGGCGTTTTCCCATTGTCCGAGCAATTCTTTAGGTCTTGTTGGCAGGCGATCGAGAATTTGCTGATATTCGCTTTTCGCTGAAGTATTAGCTTGAAGGATCGAAGTGTCACACTGACTGAGGTTTTCATTCAATTCATTTAGTTTTTGCTCGTACTGCTCGTAGCCTTCTACAGTGCTAACGTCAATTGCTTCTCCTAATTTAGATATAATTTCTTGCTGAATAAATTGAGCGTTCGACTCATTTTTATCGATAACAAATGCAATACAATTATTTTCAATAAAAGATTTGCTTTTTATACCTTGGGAAGACAACCAACTACTAACTGCAATACTGTCTTGAGCAGGTATGACTAATCCATAAGCTTCCGATCGAATAATGGCATTGGCATTACTACTTGAGTAACTCTGGTGAGGATTATAAAACAAGATAGATTGCTCTGTAATAGGAATATCTACTACATGCGGCGTTGCATCTGCTACTTTGCCAAATTTAGTGTTAAGGTTTTCCAGGATTTCTGGACGAATGGTGCTACCAGAGAGCATGAATACTGCCAAGCCTTTATTGGTTTCTCTTTTAGCTTCTGCTGGTGGAATTTGAGAGTATTCAATACCTACTTTAGTCAACCAATTACTAACTGTGTCAACTTTACGACTGTCAACAGCTAAACCTACTAAACCAAGCATTATATCTTCTTGACTTTGGAAGAGTATTGTAGGGCGCTCTGTAATGATATTGTGGATTTGGCTATGAATTTGCTGCCGATCTTTTTGGCTGAAGTTTTGCTGAATGTCGATTGCGGTATTTAATGAGCTTTCTTTTACCCATATTTCTGGATACTGGACGGTAGCAACGTCTACTGTGACGATACAGCTAGTAAAATTACTTTGGATCTTACACGGTAGCGTACTGCTGCTACCATTAAACAGCCCGCCTGTTTTTAGGGCATTGAGAGCAGCTATAGATTCTTTAGTATTGTTTAGTACGCCAACTGTTCTATTGTCAATTGCAAAGAAAACTTTTTCTTTATATCCCCTGGAGGAAGCAGAGAGCGTTCTAAATTCTCGATCGTCATAACTGATTCTTTTAAACTCATCATTAATTTTATTAATTTTCAGTAAATTACCAGTTGGTGTTTCGGCAATTAAATAAGCACCCGCACCTTCAGTAACTATAGATTTAAATTTAAGCCTTAGCTGGGTACTACCATTTTTATCGAGTTTAATCCATCCTTTTGCTTCAGCTTCTTGAGCTGATTCTGCATCGATACTACCAAATCTTTTTCCCTCAAGATAAATATCTATTTCGTTATTTTTTGGGACTTTACCGCTGACTATCTGGAGTTTTACCCTTTCTCCATTAAAGATCGTATCTGCATATTGAAATTTTTTAATCTCGTTAATTTTGAAACTAATTTCTGGCTTACCTGGAATTTGAACGATGGCTGTTGCTGTAGCGGCTTTTTCGCGAGCAACCCTGACAGCAGCGGTCGTACCTAGAGGTAGCCTTGGCGATTGAGCTTGTAGTATGCCAAGAGTAATATATTCGCCACGCTCGGACTGAATTTTTATAACTCTTTCGCTATTTTCTAGATCGAACTTTGCTTGATAAGTTTTGCTAGCATTCTCAGACTTTAGAGCTTCGCTTTCTGCTTTTAAACTAACGAGCGTAAAATCTTTAAACTGTAATTCCTTTAATCTTTCAATTAACTCATTTTTAAAAGTGGTGAAAACAAAGTTAGATACTTTATTAGTGCTATTTTGTACTTTATCTTCGCTATTATTAGTACTTGTCTCGCCTTGCTGCTTGGTGGTCGATATTTCCCAGGAAGCAGCAGCCATTGTCATTCGTTCTGCTTCTGGAACTCTAGAGTAAAAGTTTTCAGCTACTTCTGATGCTTTTTGAAACAGGATTTTAGCTTGTCCTTCCGAGATTTCTGGTCTGAGACCAAAAGCAATAGATGTAAAGACTGCGCCTATCTTTAGGTTCAAGTTTTCGCTCTCTTGACTCAGAGTTCCTAGTCGGCGGAAATAGGCTTGACTGTTTTCGTTGAGTTCGCCATTAATTTGAGCTAAAACCATAAATTGATGCGGTCTGTCAGGACTGCGCTTATGTTTGGGAATTTCCTCAATTTTAAATTTTATTTCTTGGGCTTGCCATATACTAGGATGGTTATACCTAATTAAATTGGTAACTTCAATTTGTTTGCCACTTTGACCGTTGATGACTAGGTATGGACCCTGCTCAATTTCTCTGCGCTTTTTGATTTGAGTTGCCTTACTGAATAGCTCGTCAAATTCTTTTTTAGCTAGAGTAACTTGTAATTTATCTTGATGGCTGAATTCAACTTGGTCAAATAGCTTACTAAATTGAGAAATTGGGCGAGATTCGAGCTTAGCTTGTTCAAAGGATTCATTAGTTTTACTAATAATGATTTCTACGGGAGAATAGCCATTAGCCTGTATTCCTCTATCTATGTATGCGTTTTTATTTTTCTTATCTCTGATATAGTTCACTTCTCGGTAAAGATAGCGACTATTTTCAGCGATCGCTTCCATATCTGGTTTCTTAGCACTTTTGAATAAGTCAACAGCAATTTGATTTTGAAATGCTGCTGCTTGAATCATTTTTTGATACATCTGGCTGTTAACGGAAAAAGCTCTTTCGATAATTTCATTATTCCTATTTCTAACGGATGCAAGCTCTACAAATTCTTGCATATATTGAATGTAATCTTGTTTAGCTTGCCGCGTTCGCTCGTGAGGATCTTTTTCGCGCTGCTTTTGTTCTTCCTGAATAATAGTAGGAAGAATTTTTTTATAGTGCTTGGCAACTGCGTCGAGATATGCCGATTTTTCTTCAGCAGTGCTGTAATTTTTGAGGATAATAATCTCTGACTCTAGTGCTTCAATTGCAGTGAGGTGATTGTTGATTGCACCAACACTGATTCCATCGCTCATATGGATGGCAATTTCTTCAAATTCTGGCTGCGCTCCATCTGCCCCGTAGAAAGATTGTTTTTTCAGCTTAGGGGTAGGAGCGTAGGCATTTTCTATCTGGTTTCTGTATTCTGCTTCTTCTGCAAGGTAGGGGTAGCATTTTGCTAAGGTAAATCCAATGCAGTCGCCGTCGTAGTCGCGACCTTGCCGTTCTTGTTCTGATTCTAAAACAAGCGATTCAATGTTGAAACCTAGTTTATTTAATTTATCAATTTCTTTGTTAAAACTAATAGCAAGCTTTGTTTTTTCTGAAAGATCTAAAGTATTAATATTGGTATTGAGATAAGTTTGAATTTCATTACTGTTAAATGTAGTATCTTGTTCTCTTACCTGGGCGACTGCATCTTTAACTTGCAAGAGAATGCGGTTGTAGATTTGAGTGAAGGTTTCATCACTAACTGCGATCGCTCCTTCTAAGGGATTCCTATCTGGTCCCAATATATCTTCTACAATTCTATTAGTAGAAACGCACAAGCCATTGGAATTGAGGAATGGCGAGCGAAAGTTCAGAACTTTTTCTTCTGGGTTATACCAAGGTATGCAGATCTCACCGTTCTTTAACTCTTTAGAAGGAATTACCATTGCTCGTTCAAAGAGTAAACTCTTACCAGTGGCAATGTCTCTCCATTCATTTTGTACGAACCTAGCTAGTTCTTGCTGGACTTTTTCTGTTTCTAAAATTTGACAATGACTCATCAGATCGGCTTTGATGAGTCGGTACATAATTAAATCTTCTCTAGAATCGGTTTCTTCTAAATTTCCCTCATTATCTATTTCATATTTTTCTAATTGTTGGCTGTATTGTTCTATAAACTCTGGCAGTTTATTTGATTTTATAGCTTGTTTAACCTCCTTCTCCAACTGAGTTTTCTGTTCTTGATTAAAGTCCTTACGTTTTTCATATTTTTCACAGTATAGAGCTGCTAGTTTTCGCGGGTCGTCTTGGGCTTCTTTGAGCCTTTTGGCTTGAGCTTCTAATTCTTCAGCAAAATCTTTGATCCCGACAGGGAATGAGGCTAATAGCTGCGAAATTGCAGTCTTCCCTCGTTGGGATTGTGATTTTTCGCCTAGCCAAATCTTTTGTTTATACAACCCAGGCTCTATTTGTGATTTTAGGGGAGCGCCAGGTCTGTCCTTGTCCGTTCCCTTGAAGGAGGATAGAGGTAAGATGAGATCGATTTTTGGTTGGTTGTTTGGATCTAGATATTTTAGATCGTCTAGGTTGTTAGGCTTTAGAGTGCCTTTGCCAAATCTAAACTGGGTGTCATCGCCATCTTGAGATGTCCAGCCAAAGCGGTGTTGGATGACGCGGTAAGCTGCTTTCGTATCGATTTCTCTATGGGTGAGGCGGTTGTAGACCTCGGTGGATATCTGTCCGTAGCAGTCACCTGTAAGCCTGCGAGCTTGCTTATTATTGATAACACCGCTGTTTTCACCTGTGGCATCATCAACAATTAGAATGCTAAGTTCTTGGGCGATCGCATTTTCACAAGAGCCAAGGAAAATCGATCCGTAAGCACCCCTGTCTTTGCGGTCGGGGCATAGTCGATCTATAACTTCCAAACATTCTTTGGGTCCGTAGAGTAATCTAGACTTAGATGAAAGGAGCAGTACGTGACCGTCTGGATGGTTTTTGAGTTCCGTGGCTGTTGAAGTTTCGTCCATGTGACCAAACGAAAATTCAGTATTGGGAAAGAAATACTCTAGTAACGTATTGTTTAATTCTTCTTTTAGTAAAGATTCAGTATTGTTGAGATCGTTGTCAATGTGAATCCATTGGTTTAGTTTAGTATTGAAATGCTTAGCAGTAATTGTCATAGTTGGACATTTCAACAAAGAGAGTTAATAATGGTGCAGTATTCACGCTTAAATCGTTTTTTAAATCAAAATAAAAAGGAGATAAATTCTGACGGTAATTTGAAAGCAGATTGTGTTGAAAGTATGCGTGCTGATGGTATGTCAGAAGCAGCTATTACAAATTTTGCTGCAAGGTTAAAAGCCCAGTACGAGAGACTGAAGCAGCTTGACGAAATCGACCCCGAACAATGGGTTATTTACACTGCTTATGATGTTATCTTCACAGAAGAAGAGAGGCAGCAGTTTAATCCTGATGGTTCTTTGCGCCAGGAGTACCAGCAAGATATGCGGCAGCGCGGTTACAGTGAAGATTGGCTGGAAGAGAAAGAGCGTCTGAAAAAAATTGAGGTCGAGGATTTCGAGCAATTGTCGATGCAATACGCCCAGGTAGGAATTAATTACCCAGAACAACAGGTGATCGCTCGTGCAAGCAATCTTGCTCGACTTCAGAATCCAGCTCAAATGTATAGGGTTCGACAAGACATTCGTAATGCTGAAAAGATATCCGAACTTTCTATCGGTTTGGAAAGCGACGATTACGAACAACAGCACTGGCAGCAGATTTAACATTCCTTTAGCGATCGCTTTAAATGAGATCAAAGCGATCTTAAGGGATTTATTATCTCTACTGGATCTAATAAAATTCTGATTTTATCTCAGATATATGTTGATTTTTCATGAGGTAACGTAACGCTAAAATTATAAATTTGAGTTCGAGTATGGCTGAACAAATTATTAAAACGAATAGGATTTGGTTCCCAAACGCATTTATTGACAGGATTCCTAGAGGATTTAATTTAACAACTGTAGTCAACATCTTTTTTTGTTGCCTTCAGTTGTTGTTGCAGTTGTTGAATAGCTGGAACAATTTTATCTAGTATTGTTGCATCTTGCTGGGTCAGTTGCGTCGCTTCTATTTCTTGCCATTGCCCGTTGGTGTATGCAGTTTTTAAGAGTTGTTCTCCATTGGAGTTGCGAGTCAGAGTAAGTATATTATTATCGAGCTGGGCTGAGTATCTGTTACCACTGAAGAAAGTCGTGTTAAGCGTCAGAAGGTATGCTGTCACTATAGTAGAGTAACGGGAATATGACGGTGTAGGAGCGATACAAGGCGTGGGGTGGCAGGTATCGTTGGAGCTACTACCTTCATCGGATTGGGCGATCGCATCTAGATGAGATCTAGGAATTTCTGTTTCTTTCTTAGTTTTTGTTGTTTGTTGTCTCCTGTTGTCACTAAACTGAGTTTCATGCATCTGATGAGAAATTTCTACTAAATCTGCTTCTGCAATTTGTGCTGAGACGATAGGTACTGTGACTTGACTGGGGCTATCTTCAACAGCGTCATAACGATCGCCCTTGCCACCATTGCCGCTGGCAATCTCAGTCGAGGTAAGGGATATTGTTAGTTCCCCTGCTTCGACATTTTGCTTTTTGACATTGCTTCTTCTCCTCTTCTTACCCTCAGTGGCTGTTAATTGGGGATGTCGAGCTGCAACAATAGCTGGCATATCTTCGATTGGATCGAAAAATAAGCCGCGTTGGATCAATTTGGGAAAGGTGTAATTGCTGCCAATAGAATACCCAGCAATCTGCCAACCATCTTTGGAGTAGCTAAATCCACTCATAAATCTGTCACCAGAAAACTTAGGTAACACTGTAATATCGTGTTCCCGTTCCAGACGTTGAATAAATTGACTGACAGTGGGCGAAGTTGCAACCAGATCGTCGATGATTTGGGCAAACTGTTGCGTTAGTGACTTCTGATTTGAAGTGTGGTGCTTCTGTCTGATGCTAGGAGCGCGGCGGGTAGTATAACCAGTTTCGATGCCATGCTGCTTTTTCACAGCTGCTGCTACTTGAGAATTACTACATGAAAGAATTTCTAGCCCATACTCTTGCTCCAGCTTGCGGATGGCAACTTGAGACTTCCACCAATCCCAAGAATCGTTGACTGTTGTGCCATCCATCCTCACCCTACTCGCGACTATATGAATGTGGGCGTTGTTTGCGTCGTCGTGGCGAACGACGAGCCACTGACACTCATGAGTTCCTTCTCCCACAAATCCCATTGCTTGTAGGTATCGCTTGCTAATTTCTGCATATTGCTTGTCTTCTAGGCGTTCGCGGTATCCGTCTCTATCTGGCAGCGAGAGAATGATGTGAATACAGGTGCGCTGTACATTTGGATTGAGGTCGCAAGTGACTCTCAATTGGGCTGCTAGTTGTGCTGGTGTTGTCCCCATCATGTTAGTAGCAATAGTGACAGGATTTTTCTTTTCGTTCAGAACGTATGCCAACGTCCCCCAGAAGCTTGCGTGCTTGTAGTTCTTGCCTATCACTACAATTATGAGTTTTGTTGAATTAGAGTTGCATTTTATACAATACTATTTTTACTAGCAGAGTGGAGAAAAAATAAATCAGGAAAATTTTCTGGTTCGAGGATTAGTGCTAGCCATCAGAAAGCATTGGATACTCAGACAAACGCAGGTAATTGGAAACGTGTCTTGATGTACGTGGACTAGTTGTTGCAGGCGATCAATATCTTGCGATCGCTATCCAGTTCTGCGATCGCAATTGTGGGCAATAGCTACCAGCTCTTTCGCCTACTGCTTATTATAAAAAAGGTGATTTATTCGGGATTTTACTAAACAACTTCCCTCAGAAGTTGTCTGTTATAATTTACCAATCTGGATTAAGTTTTAAGTTGTTTCAGCACTATTTTACTGCTTATTTGAGTGGAGTGCTGTTTGTTTTTTCTACTTCACTAACAATCTGAATCTTTCCATCTTGCAGCCGATATTCAAAGCAGCGCCCATCAGGTAGTTCCATAATAGTAATACCATTTCTTTCGTAGAATATTGAGCGATTGCTAGCCTTGTGTTCGGCAATTTCCTTTTGTAAGCCTGCTTGTGCTAAGCGTTCTAGTTTTTTGCCCCATTCAGAAAATTCGCTATTGTTCATAGTTTTATCTTTTTATCTATTTTGCTATTTTGACAAATTAGAACCGAACTAGGAAGCGTGCTGTAAGGCTTTCAAGCATCGTAAAATTTTGAATCAGAAACGTTACTACACTTTTTAGAGAAAGCTGTTCGCTAGTATACTGTAAGTATATCTCTTTATATGGCTGGTTGTGAGGGAGATTTTGAAATTTATCGAATTGGGAAAATTTCCTTGAGATTCGTCATGCTACCTCTTCTTTGTTATTAGTAGCAGTTTCTGCAGTTTCTATATTATTCCGCATCTTCCCTAACCTATAAGCTTCCATTCCAGCTACTTGAATGTGGTTTTCCATAGCGTCTAGCAGGGGCATAATTTCTGCAATTGGCACCGTGCGATCGCTATACAGCTTGCATGTATTGCGAATGGTAAATATAAGTTCCCTGGCTTTGCCCAAATTTTGGTAGACAAGGATTTGGTTGATGGTGGGGGGAGTAGGGAGTTCCCTACGTAAGGCAGATATTTCTATATATTCGGCAACGGTAGTATTAGACTTGTTTGCTTTCTTTTTTACCTCGGCATAGTCATCATCACTGAACCTTGCTGTGACTCGATTGTTTTTTTTCTGCTTTTCTATCTTCATTTTAAGAGTTATTTTTTATACTTAACTTATTCTATTTATAGCATCTTCAAACATAGCTGGCGCAAAGGCAGCAGTATAAGAATACTGGATGGACTTGAATCTGAGATTAATACCGTGGCTGTAGCAAGTGTCGTTCGACGGCGATCGCTCTCAAAAAAACTGATTATAAAAGCTACAAAGATATACTGAGGAGCGTAATTTGTGTACTGGAATTTTAGTGCATACACTATTCATACTGTTGCTAGACAGTTGCTGCCACAAAGCTCGGAGTAAAGCTCAGAGTATTGATGAAGGCAATGCAATCGAAAATATTAGTACGCGATCGTAGTCTTGTTGCCTGTGTAATTACTTTATGAAGTGTGTATCAACGGCGGGAAAGTGACATAGTACGATGCTTAAGAATAGTTGAGATGCGATCGCTTTTGTAATGCAACGTAATACAAAAATAATACAAAAATCGCCCTCATTATTGTCAACAATAGAGATTATTGAGAATAGCTGAGGAGAAGTGAGATGCTCTAAACATAGCTGGCGGAAGCGTGTAGGGCTGTTACCGAGAGCGGCGGACTGCGGTAAAGGGCGAGAAGCTCAAAAGTAAGTGGTGAAAGGATTTAGGGGACTTTGACGAGGCACTTGCAATTCACCTAATTGACCTGACTCCAATTGGGGTAATTACGAGTGTAATTGGGGTAATTACGAGTGTAATTGAGGTAATCGAGGGAAGGAGAGAGCGTTGGGAGAGAAAGGGCGATGGGGTAATAGTGAGGATGATTGGGGTAATTACGAGTAAATTAGGGTAAATACTGAGGATAATTGTCCTACATAGGGATAAAGTAGTTTTATATACATAACATTTACTGAGAATCTAGAGTAAATCGATAGAAATAGCGGTGTTGACAGGGTAGCACCAGTTAGGAGACTAACAATTAGGTAAGCGGTTGCAGGCTCGATCTTTTGTCAATTATTTTTAGTTGCTGAAGAAATCAAGCAGGTGTTGCGGGCTGCTCGGATGGGTGACGATGCGTTTCTCGGCATCTGAGACGATGCTCTTCGAGTCCGTTTCTTATCGCACCCGAAGACAATTAATGGCATTCCCGCCAACTTCCTTTCCAGCAGGACGTAGCTTTATATGACAGTGTGTCGCATAGGAATAATTCAAACAATTGGTTTTGGGTGTTTGGTAAGTAGGTTTGTTGAAGGTTGCCAGTTATGACAAGGAAAGCATTACCATCGGATTCAATTGAGTTAGTGCGAATCATGCGTAAGCGCGATAGTGCCGATGGAATAGTAATTAGCTATTTGCAAAATCGTCGCCGAGGGCAGACGGAGTTAGCGTGCGACGCATTGCGGGCGTATTATTTACCCCTAGCACTCTTGGATGCAGGGGTGTCAGGTGAAGAGTTACGGGATGCAGCTATTGACGCGATCGCACAGCTAGAGGCGCAGATAATGAAGCTCAAGCAAATATGTAGGTTGGAAGGGATGGCGCAAGTAGTGCTGGTACAGCCAATGGTAGAAGAGTTGATTGCAGAATCCAGAGCAGAGACTGCAGTGGGGAAGAAGGAGCCTGGAACTGAAGGTTGTACACCTGGAGTTACTACAACCCAGGAGGATCTTGAAGAGGAAGTGCTAGGGGAGGAAGAGGAACGAGACTTTGAACTTACTGATAATGAGATAGATGAGGTAGATGAGGTAGATGAAGCGCAAGAGGAGCTGCCTCAAGATGAATCGTGGGATGCCATGTTTCAACTGAGATTATAGTGATGCGGTTTTTCGCTACATATTTGTATCTATCAAAAATGACAATAAACGAATAATAGGTTCTGAATGACAAAAGTAAAAACTAAAATCGTACCTGATATAGTAGTAACGCTCGATTTAGGTGCCAGTAGGACGAAGGCGATCGCCCAGCAGTTAGGGAGTGCTGTACCTGTAGTGACGAGCATGGACCCAGAGTTAGCAGATATTTCCTCCGAGTCAGTTAAAGATTTAAAGAACGAGGGCATTCCCGAAAATAGTTGTTGGGTGGAAGTGCCTGGGGTGGATCATTTTGCCGTGGGTTACTTGGCAAGGGCTAGATTTGGCGGCATTTCCCAGTTGCGGGATCTCAAGTATGAATTGGCAGTGCCTAAGATCGCGGGTGTTCTATGGGTTTTGCAGCAAAAGCTAGGCTTGGCAGGGCGTTTTAGCGTCTCGCTGTTATTGCTCTTACCGCCAGGAGAAGTCAGCCAACACGATAAGGCGTTGTTGCTATCGAAGCTAGCAGCATCTTTAGCCAAGTTTGATACGCCGAGCGGTCAATTGCGCGTGAAGATTCTAGATTTTGAGTTGATGCCAGAAGGTGGGGGTGTTTTTGGCTATCGAATTGGACACTTAGGTGCAGATTACAAGCAAAAGACGATTGCCTTAGTCATGCTGGGCTACAGAAATGCTAGTTGCTTCATCTGCGATCGCGGCAACCTCAGATCTGGCACGAGTAGCGATCTGGGTATGTTTTGGATGGTGAACAACTTCGTCGGTCGCGCCAAGGGCGGGTTGTCTAGAAACGATCCAAAAGTCTTGCAGGCTTTAGTTGCTGCTGGAGCCGATGGCAATCTAGAGGTACTGCAAGGGTTGTCGAGAAAGCGTTCTGCCAACGATATCCGTTTAGATGGAAAAGCATTTGCTGCCGCTGCTAGGATTTCTCGCGACGAATACGCGCGGGCAGTCGTGCGTTGGATTAAGTCTCTTGCCCCAACCGAACTGGATGAGGCGATCCTGACTGGCGGTACTGCTGAATATGTAGCGCCAGAACTAGACGCTTATTTTGCTAAAGAAGGCATAACAGTAATTTGGAATGGCGGTGTTATGGTGTCGCCAGATTTACTTGCTGGGGAGTCCCCCAGCAGATACGCAGATGCATGGTCCGTACACGCCAAGAGTTTTGAACGGTTTAGTGCTAAGTATAAAGTCCCTAATTTTAGCAATCTTACTCCACCTGTAGCTGATAATAAAGCTAGCAATGTGGCTGTCAATAATTCTCCTGAAAGAGATGTTTCTGACGGGAATGGCAATTCTGCAAAAAAGCAAACTACGAAGTATGTTAGACCTAAAGATTTTATAGAAATGCCCGACCGACTATAACAGCCTCTACGCATTCTAAAGAGTGGTAGCTTTCTGCTTGATAACAGTAGCGTTCATAATATGAAAAAACATCAGCCTTTTTAGGGCTGATTTCTATAAATTCGGAGAAACTTTTTTGGTTTATTAAGCAATTTCTTCCGTAGCAGCTTCAGCAGCAAAAATACTGTCACCCCCAGTTACGGGTTGTTCGACAAGTTCGAGTTTCCGGTATGTAGCTTGCCGTTTTAGCCATTGTTCGCGGCGCTGCCAGCTACGTTGATTGTACTCGATCAACTTTTCTAGGGAATAGTCAAACTTGTCTTTAGCAAACGCAAGTAACTGTTCCATCGTGTACTTGCGCTCTTCGGCTTTACCAAAGCTAGTTTCAAAGTGTTGTTTGAACGTTTCCCAGTCAAAGGCTTCCCCTAGCTGCCGTTGGGCAACTTTACCGTACAGTTCGCGGATGGAATAGAAGACTGCATTATACTTACGTGAGTCGTAAGCTTCAATCCGGTACTCGCCCATAGCAGCATCGTTAATTAGAGATAGTTTCCTAGTGTTAGCCATAGTTGTATCCTCTACAAGTAGCAAGAGTGATTTTTTTCGTACAGGCGCAGCCTTTTTTGGCGCTGTTAACCTGCACGAATAGTTAAGCTTTTCTGTTTGTCTAGGCGCAGCCTTTTCACCAACTAGAAAAAAGAGAACGCCTCTATCCAGATGTTGAAAGCAAGTGTAGGGGTGGAACCTCAAGTTTTGTTTGTCAAAAGCATTTTTGTTTTAAAAGCTAGGTAAAATAATGTAAATACCGAGGATTTCAACTAAAGCTATGAGCAAAACTAAGTTAGAGCAAGCTTTGGAGCTGGTACAGAGCCGAGGTGTCGTCGCACCCAAAGACTTTGAGGAGCGAAACATTCCCGTCAGCTATCTCCAGCGCCTAGAACAGCAAGGAATACTGATGCGCTCCAATCGGGGCGTGTATACATCTATGGAGTACTCCGTCACGGAGAAACACAGCCTGGTTGAAGTCTGCAAGCGAGTACCAAATGGAGTGATTTGTCTGCTTTCGGCACTACAGTTCCACCAATTGACAACCCAGTGGTCGTGGCAAGTTTGGTTGGCAATCCAGAACAAAGCACATCGCCCCAAAATTGATTATCCACCCGTACAGCTAGTTTATATGTCTGGGGAGGCATTCACTGCGGGCGTTGAGTCACATGAATTTGAGGGAGTGACGGTACGAGTGACGAGCGCGGCGAAAACAGTGGTGGATTGTTTCAAATTCCGCCACAAGGTAGGGCAAGACGTGGCGATGGAAGCACTGCGGGACTATCTGCAACAACGACGTTATTTGAATGAAAAATGGGGTCCACGCAGCGAACTGCACCACTATGCCAAAATTTGCCGAGTTGAAAACGTGATGAAACCTTACCTGAAAGCATTCTCATTTTGCTAGAGGCATCCCAACCAATGAAGAACCAAGCAGCCACAGTCAAGCAGCGCTTGTTAAACTTCAACCGCTCTCATCTGTGGAACATCCAGTAAATTAGAACATTGCTCAATGCTTCTGTTTGTTTGGCGGCATTGCTCTGCCTCTCAGACCACTTTGTTAGTAGCAGCGATGTGTCTTCCAATACGCTAAAGTAAATAGATTATCAATCCCAAATCCGTCCTAGCCGGACGGCTTATGGTTTCTTGGATACAAAACCGGAATTAGTCGAGCAGAGTGAATTGGTAGTAGTCAATAATTTGCCCAATTTCTTCAATTACGCTTAAGCCGTTCAATTGACCGATATCTGCAACAGCTAGTTCTACTGAAGCATTCTCAAACAGAGCATAACAAACTCTTTGCGGATCGTGTCTAGAGATGTAGCAAATCCCATCTGGCTGGCTCGGATGCAGACACAAAGCACGACTCCACCGTTGGCTCAGGTGGCGATCGCGTCCAGTACATATTTCGGCATCAGCTCCAATATGTGCTAGCCCATTTCCTGTTAAGTCAACAAACCGTAGCGGTCTGTTGCTGGTAATACTTGCAAGATTGCGCGTAGACAACGATCTTTCACTAATATCTCTAGATCCCGTTGACCAACCCAATGTCTCGATAAAGGCACCGTAGAGATCGCCAGCACAGTACAAAACACCATACTCTTTTTTAGGATCGTCGAATCTGTTGATTGCATCCTTGGCAAAGTGGATAGCTCCATATTTGCTTTTATGGATGCGAAACCAAGGTCCACTAAAGTTAGCCAGTAGCAGTTGGCGATCGTTCAGGTCATCAGGCGGATTTGGATGGGCTGCGACATTTTGACTCAAAGTTTAAGCCGCTCCTTGCTCTCCAGAGGCGCGTGCCGCTACCAAAACATCCTCTATTTTTCCCTGCCGCAACATCTCTAGGGGACTTGCTCCATCCAGCCAGATGTTGGGATTGAGCATAAATGCAGCTTGCATCCAAGGCTCTGACTCGTCAAGTGCGGCAAGCACCGACTCTAGCCCAGAAAGAACACCATTTTCAGTAAATTGCCATTTGGGGAAAAGGTAGCCGCGCTTGCTGGTAGTTAGGGCAATCAGCTTACCTTTACGGCAACGCTTATGGATAGCTTGACGACTGATGCTAAGCAATTCTTCAACTTGGGATATGGTCAACGAACCTCCTTCTGCATTCAGCAACCGCTCTCTAGCAGCAATGCCGCGTAACCTAGCCCTTTCTAAAGGGTCTGCCGCATCAATCGCTCGATGGGCTTCTGTCTCTTGCATGAGATTGACTAACATCTGGGTGCCAGAGGTGGGGTTTTCAGGCAGTCGCTCGACGGGGTATTGCTCGATGGCTTGCAAAACAGTATCGAGGACGAGATCCACCAAAGCCGCCTTTTTTGGTTGACTGCTAAGGTAGCGGAGCTGAGAAACGTGCTTTTGGAGAGAGGTTTCCTGCTGTTCCAGATCTTGTGGAGTTTTCTGTCCTGCTCGATCGGTAGCCAGAGCAGATCTTCTTTTTGCCCTGCCAGTTTTATGTTTTTTAGTAAACATGAGATTTTTCTTGACTTTAAATTTAGAATAGTTTATTTTCGTCAACTTCGTCAACTAGAAAGAGAAGGCGGGTTGAGAATGAGACAGCGATCGCGCTAAGAAAGCATGGCATCAGTTCTCCGTCTGATGCCGTATTGCTAGGGGATTGTGACGTTGCAACTTTTTTGCCGCTTGGTATAAACAATAACCCTCCGAGTTAGGCATTAGTATCAAGTAGCAAGCAGTTTTTCTAGGTCAATCAACCGCACCACATCGCGCTTGTGCAACTTGTAGTGCTTGAGTGAGGCAGGAACTTCAATCGGCAAGTCTGCCACCCTTACGACACTGTTGCCATGCAACTTGTATAGCTTGAGTGAGGCTATGTCAATTTCAAACTTTTCCGACAAAGACTGGCGTGCTGGGGCAGTAGCCGCAGCCGTGGAACTGGGGGAGTAGTGGCGATCGCCCTTGCAGTTGATGTCGCTGTTGATGTAGAGTCAGAAATCCAGGGGTCTTCCACCATATTTGGGTCTAGCTGAGGCAGCAATCTTGGTGCGATCGCGATCTTCTGGGAATCAGACTGCACGAGCTGTTGTTGTATGCTGGGAGCAGTTGATAGCTGGAAAATCGACTCAAACAACTCCGTCACTCTAGCGGTAAAGTCAATTGCCATGAAAATAGCAAAGGCAACGATGGTGAGTTCGATTGCGATAGTGAGGAAATTTTGTAACATTAGATTCTCCTAAATGAGCTGGCGGTTGGTGTAGCGACCCGCTAGGGATATGTGTGGGTGAGAGCTGGGCATGTGGCGGTTCCCTTCTAGCTCTCCCTTCAGTTCGGTGCAGCCGTTTTTTAGGAGAAAGCTGCGATCGTCAGTAGTAAAAAAATTAATTCTTCTAGAGCAAATAGAAGAATTAGTGTTGGTTTAGGTTTAAAAGAGATCGATAGATCGAGAGAATTCTCGAACAACTTTCAAGTGTTCTAGAGTACGGAGTTGCCGTTGTAGCGACTGATGAATCTCCTTTTGAATTTCAATCCTTTTTTCAAATAATTGAGTTAATGTTTGGAAATCGTATTGGTTCATAGTACCTCCAATAGGTATCGCTCACTACCGTTAGTGCAAAGCACTTTCTAACGAAAGGAGGCATAATCAAAGGGGCAGATTTATCGAACTCTCAATAGGAGCAACACGAGCTACTGAGATTAGACTTGTTGCTCAATAAGCTAAACTGAAAACAAGACAAAAGCCCTAGCTTACCATTTGGTTATTAATACGCTACAGTTGAGCGGAAAAGTATTTGAATGTAATTCTGATGTCTGGAAAAGTCAAGCTCGATATTATCGAATCAGCCGCAACGCTCAAAACTCTTTTAAAGCAGCAAAAAACTGCAACTGGGAAAGAAAGAGTACAAGCACTGTATTTGCTAAAAACTAAACAAGTAGAAACAGTGCAACATTTAGCAGAGGTATTAGGACGTAATCGAGTCACAGTACAAAGATGGCTAAGCCGATACCGTCAGGGGGGATTAAATCATCTGTTAGAAGTAGGTAAAAGTACAGGAAGAACACCATTAATTCCAGAGTTGGCGGTAGAACGATTGAAACAAGAATTACTGGAACCAGAAGGATTTTCTAGTTATGAGGAAGTCAGGCTATGGCTAGCAGCAGAGTTAGGGATACAAGTGAAGTATGATGTGGTACATAATTTAGTTCATGACAAACTAAAAGCTGATTTAAAAGTAGCTAGACCAAAAAGTAGCGAGCAAGAGCCAGGGACAGTAGAAAACTTCAAAAAAGAACTGTCACAAAAATTATTGAGTCTGATAGAAGAGGCAGAACAGCAGTCAAAAAAGTTTAAAGAAGTCCGCTACTGGTGCGAAGATGAAACTAGGTTAGGATTGAAAAGTATTCAGAGAAGAAAGTTGACATCCAGAGGAGTCAAACCTATAGGAAGCCTTCAGTTTAGGCGAGAGAAATACTATGTGTATGGTGTTGTAGAACCCGAAAGCGGAGAGAATTTTTTCCGCGAACTTTCTCACTTAGATACAGAATGTTTTCAGGAATTCCTGAATGATTTTTCTAGAGGTTATCCAGAAGATTTACATATTATTCAGTTAGACAACGGCTCATTTCATACTACTCCCAAACTTAAAGTTCCTGAAAATATAATTCTTCTGTTTCAGCCAGCTCACTGTCCAGAACTTAATCCGATAGAAAGACTTTGGGAACACCTCAAAGGTTTTTTGGGTTGGGAACTTTTTAATAATCTCGATGCTCTCAAAACCAAAGTCAGACGACTACTCAACTCGTTTAGCGAAAAAACTATTAAAAGTTTGACTGGATGGAAATATATTCTCAACTCTTTAGAAGTTGCAAACATTTAACCAAGTAGTACTGTTCCCATGCTGGATATCGAACGAGCGCTCAACAACGACAGACTGCTACGCTCTTTGAGCGGACTGAACCGCCAAGCCTTTGATGAGCTGCTACCAGCCTTTGAGCGTGCATACCTTGCCGCACAAAATCACCAAACCTTAGCAGGTCGTCCTCGACAACGGGCAGCGGGCGGGGGGCAAAAAGGGCAATTGGGTGAAAGTCAATCCAAGTTGTTCTTGATCTTGGTGTACTTCAAGTGCTACCCCACTTTTGATGTCTTGGGCTTTTTGTTTGACCTGGACTATAGCCGTGCTAACCGTTGGGTACATCGATTACAACCGATGCTGGAAGTAGCATTAGGCGAGAAGCTAGCACTACCAGAGCGCAAAATTGATAGCGTCGAGGCGTTCATCGAACGCTTTCCTTCAGTGAAGACAGTAATGATTGACGGCACTGAGCGTCCGATTGCCCGTCCCCAGGACAAAGAGAGCCAGAAGGACAACTACTCTGGTAAAAAGCGACGGCATACTCGCAAGCATTTAGGAGCAACAGATGAAAAAAAGCGTGTTCTGATTCTAACTCCAGCAAGAGAAGGCAAAGTGCACGATAAGCGCTTGCTCGATCAAACGCAGATAGCTCAAACGATCCCTGATGAAATTCCGATTGCGTTGGATTTGGGCTTTCAGGGATTGCAAAACGAGGTGGTTCAGGTTCGCATTCCCCACAAAAAGCCACGGGGCGGCAGCTTAACGGACGACCAGAAGCGAGAAAATCGGCAACTGAGTCAAGAAAGGGTGGTGTGTGAAAATGCCTTTGCTGGGGTGAAGCGCTATCGAGCTGTTGCAGAAGTATACAGGAATCGTGTGTCTGGATTCGATGACCACTTGATGTTGACCGCTTGCGGACTGTGGAACTTCTACCTGAGTGCTGCTTAAGGTTAACGGAGTAGTGAAAGCGGGATGAAAGCTGATTATCTTGCCGTCTTTTCGCTATTGAGCAACAAGTCTATTGAACCATTATGCAGTTTACGCTACATACAATTCGGTAGGGCCATCATCTATGAGTTTTTACAAGCTAATAATTTTTCCGACTGAGTTTGTCCGCTCTTGCTTTCAATTCGATCGCGTAACTTCTAATGACTGAGAGTGCTGTATAAACTGCATTGTTATATGTTGTGGAACTACCCTCCATGACTGAACTTATCTCTAAAATTTCACACATAGATTTGTCTTGTAGGTCTATGCGATAGCCGTATTCTATGCCATCAAACCAAATTTCAATGTGAGGCTGGATCGAAATGTTCATTATTATGAGTTTTTCTAAAGGATTAAGTTGAGAAACTCAGCTCTTGCAGCTTGCTTTTGACTTGGAAACTAGAGAATCAAGGCTAAACTTAGCTCGATCTTTGTGGCAAGAGCTGAGAAAACCTAATTAGATTACTAGCGATCTTTGCTCCTCAATCATGTTAATGATTCGATCGCTGTTGATCTGGATGCAAGTGGCAGATTCTTTCAGTCGCGCGATCGCATCTACGCCATTACCCCAACCCGTAACGTAGCCAATAGAGAAATCGCTACTGTCCAAACCAAAGTAGTTCAACACAATAAATGCTCCACTTTCTGCCTCTATTTCCATCAATTCTCTGTGCTGAGCGTAGTCTTCTCCTTTGTGAGCTAAAGCATGGAATAGTTCGTGAGCAAGAGTTTTAGCTTTGTGTAATGGTTCTAAGTTATTACTGATGACAATTTTTTCGACGCGATCGCCTTTGCGGTCGAATTTGCAGTAACCGTTGCGAGAATCCATTGACTCCTCAAACACGGGAATTTGGCGCTTTGAGCAGACTCGAACCAGAGCAGCGTACAGTCCGGCATCGTCGCCGTGAAGGGGAGAAACCAGTTCGGGTAGCTCTTCGCCATCGGTCTGCGAGAGATCGAATACTGTCACCAGGTTGAAATAGGTAGACTTCTTTTCCTTACCTTCCTCATCAAGTTCTCCGGTTTTCTTTGTAAAGGGGGCGCGGATGGCGATGCCTTTTTCTCCCTTGCGAACCTGCCTGCCCGCTTTTTGCCAGTCACGATAGCCTGCAACAACTGTTGCATCTGGATTTTGCATGAGAACGAGCAGGCAATTCTGCCAACTATAGCGGTTCATAGAAAGGCTCTTCAATCGACTCATCATTGTCAACCATTGCTGCCAACGACCGGAGTCAAGCAGAGATTGAATGCCCTGTTCGAGTTTCGCCATTGCCGCTGAGCGTTTTTCTTGAGCAAGTTCTATGTCAGTTTTGAGTCGGCGAGATTTGTTTGTGGTTGTCATAGTTGCAAAATAGTCGGGGACAAGATAAAAGCCCTGAAACGATCCAGGTTTTAGGGGTTGAGGAGAATGTAGCTGTAGCGCATCTGTTGTTAAAGCTCGTTCTTTTCGTACCTCTGCATTAACTCCACAACCGCCTGGCAGCGCTCTATATCGAACATGGCGATGTGAGTTTGCGATTTAGGAATTCCAAGTTGTTGCGACAACCATTTGTATGCTGCATTGCGAGTCATCATGCCGGACTGCCATAGGGGATCGAAGGCAGCATGAGCAGCCTGCCGCCATTCTCGCAATTGTCTATTAGCTAAAGTCCCTTTGGGAGAGCCGTTTTGATGTGCGCCTACATAGGCATCGCAGTCAGGATATTTGGTACAAAGCCAAACTCTACCGTAGCCCTTTCTACCGTAAATTTTTTCTGCATTGGTCAGAGTTATTGGACTGCCGCAATAGGGGCAGCAGGTCGTTGAGGAGTAGAGCTGTTTCATGATGTCGATCGTTCTTCTGTTATCAGTTGAACGATCTGCAAGGCAGTATTTGAATGAATGAACTGCAACCTCATAGTTACAGAGTCTGCGCTGTCAACTTGACATTGAATGCTGCCTTTTTGAGTAATTTGTCTAAATGTATAACAGTCCTTTAAATCTTTGTTTAGGTAATAATCAGCTTTG
Source organism: Chroococcidiopsis sp. CCNUC1 (assembly GCF_023546805.1). Lineage (NCBI taxonomy): Bacteria > Bacillati > Cyanobacteriota > Cyanophyceae > Chroococcidiopsidales > Chroococcidiopsidaceae > Chroococcidiopsis > Chroococcidiopsis sp. CCNUC1. The sequence continues at coordinate 116,642 of NZ_CP097481.1, forward strand.
CAAGCTACTAGTAATTTCGTCAAAGCTTCTTGACGTTCTTTTTCTGCTTGCTCTTTGGCAGAACGTTTTGCCAGTAATTGCTGCCATTCAATTTCTGCTGGAACTATCAATCGTCTCCCAATCTCAGTAAAAATGACTTTGGGAGATTTACTTAAACTAATACTAATTCGAGTATTTAAGTCGTGTATCTGAGCAATCAATCGCTTATTCTCCACGCTTAAATAGAGTTCTAACCCATCAGTTCTTGTGAATAAAACTTTGTTTGTTTGGTGGTGATAAAATTTAGGTGTCCATTCAGACTTTTGTAAGAAGAGATTCCTTACTTCTAGTAGATTGTTCTCGAAATTATGCATTGTGTTATATTTATTTCAAACTTAGGAATCAAGGTAGGTAAGCATCCTAGTTATTTTTTGTGAATAAATGCAACCCCAGGTTTGGGAAATTCAACTCTTACTACCCCTAGACTTTGAGCAATGAAGCTGCTAAATTCTGCTTGCGAGTAATACTTCTGATACGTGCCTACTCGCGTCAATCCTTCGCCTTTGCCATCAGTTCTGACAGCAATGACGAGCGATCGCCTCGTCAATTCCCAGCAGTACTGAAGGACTTCGGTTCTTTCTGTTGCGGACTCGATCGTGTTGATAACGTAAATGCAACTGATACAGTCAATTGGCTGCAATAGAGCTAAATCGTATTTCCAGTAGGGATCGAAACCGATGCAAGAAACGTCTAGTTTCTGAAGGTGCTCTAGATCTTTTCCTCTACCGCAGCCAAAGTCCAGAAGCAGGCTCGATGGTTTCACTACCCCGTATTTTACGGCCACCTTCATCGGCATGGATAGACCGCGCCGAGCAATCGAGCACTTCCAGCGAGGCGTAGACCAGGTTTTGTAGTCGAGCCAAATAGGATATGTCATCTGTCATAATTTCACCAGCCTTACTCCCATGAAGTCCGCCGCTAGGCGTTTGCCGTTGTGTTGGATTGAGGTGCAGCACTCGCTTTGCTGCTGATTTCTAGAGCGGACGCGGTAATACTTGCAGTGCCAAAATGCCGTTTGAGCAGGAATTAGACATCTAACGCACGATCGCGCTTGACCCTCATCGTTTTAGTTACGCCAGAAGAGGAGCAGGTTCTAGCAGTGGAGAAAGTCTTATGCGATCGCGCTGGCGGATGACGACTTCAATCGTGTAGGAAATAATATCTGTAAGTGCAAAAGCCTCATGAAGGATAAACTTAACAGGTAATGGCAAACTCAATTGAGGATACTTACCCAAATATTGCTCGCTGGGTGAACGAGCATGAAGGCTGGATTGAAATTGGCTACGATCTAGACAGTCCCCTAAGTTCGTTTATCCGCGCTTTAGATAGTGGTGGGATGCTGTGGCAAGGTAAAGACAGCTATGGCAGTTTAGATGAAGCGTTGCAAGAGTTAGATTCTGGATTGGCACAGGTGTTGCAAGAGATTTATGGCGAATAAGTACGAATTACCTCAGTCAGTACCAGCGATCAACAACGCGGCTCGGCGACAGGCAGTAGGAAATCCAGGAGGAATTGCCCTAGCTCAACAAGTAGAAGTTTGCGAGCGCATAAAAGGCTGTTGCTGCTACTGTGAAGAATTTGAAGGCTCAAGTTTGCCCTTGCCGCATAGCAGAATTTGCCAAAAATGGATATAAATGGATATATGTGGATGTAAATGGATAGATAAATGGATATGGCATGAAGATTGGGGCGCTTTCGATCACGCCGGAGATCCTGCGACTGATTGCCGAAATAGATGAATTCAAGGGAACGTGGCGGACTTTGACGACGCTCGCTCCAGAGCGGCTGGCTGTGTTGAAGCGCGTCGCCACGATCGAAAGTATCGGCTCCTCGACCCGCATTGAGGGGGCGAGGCTGAGCGACAGGGAAGTAGAAGAGCTGCTCGGTCGCTTGGAACGCCAGGATTTCGTCTCGCGCGACGAACAGGAAGTTGCGGGTTATGCCCAGGTGATGGATGCGGTATTCGATTCCTACACTGCCATCCCACTGACGGAGAACTACATCAAGCAACTGCACGCGATGCTGTTGCGCCATTCGACCAAGGACGAACGGCATCGCGGCGAATACAAGAAGCTGCCGAACAATGTCGAAGCTTTCGATGCAGACGGAAAGAGCGTCGGTGTTATCTTTGCCACGGCATCGCCCTTTGATACGCCCTTCAAGATGCAAGAGCTAATTGCTTGGACTCGCGAGACGCTGGCTGATGGGGCTTGGCATCCGCTTATCGTCATCGGGCTGTTCGTCGTCGTCTTTCTGGCAATCCATCCATTCCAAGATGGGAACGGTCGGCTCTCGCGAGTGCTGACAACGCTGTTACTGCTGAAGGCAGGCTACTCCTACGTGCCTTATAGCTCGCTGGAAAGCGTCATCGAGGCGAACAAGGAAGGCTATTATCTGGCGCTGCGGCGGACGCAAGGAACGCTCGATCGCGAGTCACCCGATTTCGAGCCGTGGCTGAGGTTTTTCTTGCGATCGCTCAAGAGTCAAAAAGATCGGCTGGCAACGAAGATCGCGCGCGAGCCGCAAGCGGAAGGGCTGCACCCAGACGCGATTGAAATTCTGTCAGCAGCGCGGCGAAACGGCCGCATCACCACGGGTGAAGCCCAGAAACTTATAGGCGCACCGCGACCGACAGTCAAGACGCGCCTCTCCGAGCTGGTCAAGCGCGGTCTGCTCCAACGTCATGGACAGGGTAGAGGAAGCTGGTATGGTCTGCCACCCGCTCGATAGGCATAGTGCTAGACAAACTGTGATGCCCCTTAGCAAGTCGCTCTACAATCCTTCCATCATATGGTAAGTATATTTCCTTTCTACGCTAACTGTAGTAGTGCTTACATTGTCTACAACGGAATGTTTAGAGGCAGAGGAACTGTCTTTCTAGGCGATAGAAGCTGGTTATTCTTCAAGCGATTTCGATTTAATTTGACATGCCGATTCAACTAGCGTGCCAACGAGATGAAATTCTTTTTCGCGCTCCAGTAACATTAATACGCATATTGATAACTTCCTTGCTAGCGCGGTAATATTCAACAGCCTCATCTATTGTCATTCCAGTTTTAACGATATAGAGTGCAGCTTCTTCTGAAATTAAAAGTGCCGGAGCTAACCAGTTTGCTTCATCTTCGTATTCTTGGTTAAAATTCCGGCATCCGCATTCGTTGAAAACTTCATCTGGCTGGTGTTGAAGGATGCCATGACTTAACTCGTGAGAAACATTGGAAGCCTGACGTAGAGAACTGTGAGCGTCATTGTGAACAATTATTCTTTGTGTACCATAAAACACTGTGATCGCAGAAAAACTTTTTCTGTCTTTTTCTGTGAAATAGCGAACTGCTTCAGGAATTTTATTTTGAAATTCCGACAGTGGAACAATGGAAATTGCTAAATGTTCAGCAAGCTGCCAAGGGCATAAAGGAGCGTATGGTTTTAGACCAAGCTCAGCTCTAAACTCCCTAGCATAAGCACTTGCCTCCTTCTTAAAGCCACGGCGGAACTTCTTCTTACCTGGCATAAGCATTTGCCTCTTTCCTAAAACCACAGCGTAATGTCATCGTTTTATCGATCAAGAGCGAAGTTTCTCGTAAGCAGCTTTAATGACGGCTTCCATTGCAGATGCAGCTTCTGGCGTTAAATGGGGGTCTGCACGCAAATACGCCGTAATTTTAGCGAGTGGTTCGGATTCGGTTGGAGTATCCTGTTCGCGCTTGATGAAGGAGTCTGCTTCCAGCCCAGACCATGCTAGCAAAGCTGCCATACTGTCTACATCTGGTCGTCTACCTTGCGCGATCCGAGTTAAGGTAGACGCACTGACACCAGATTTTTCGGCAACTTGTTTCCAGGTCAAACGCTTAGACAGCCGCTGGCTGTCCAATGCTGCATAAAAGGCTTCAACATCAAACTGTCCTTTTGCCATTTCATCCTCAATTTCACTCTTGCAATTTTAAAGCATCTGTGCAATATAATGGACGAAATTTCACTTGTGAAATTGAAAGTCAACTTTGCAACAAAAATATGACGAATAATATCATGGTTGAGGAAATTGAACTGGAAGTGTGGATCAAGCAGCACGGAGCTGTACAACCACCGCTTGCAAAACACTACTTGGTGCGGATTGATGACCGAAGTTACAAAGTAGACGACCCCGCGATTACGGGAGGACAGCTGCTTGATGAAGCAAACAAGAGACCTGTGGATGAGTACCTTATCTTCCAAGTGCTACATAATGGTCAGTTAGAAGAAATCCGCCTTGATGAAACTGTTGAACTCAGAAAGCCTGGTATCGAGCGATTCATTACTTGCAAGAGCGATCGCTCCTTCCGTTTTGTTATCGATGGTCGGCGATTTGAGTGGGGAGCACCAATTATCACAGGGTTAAAGCTGAAGGAACTTGCAGGTGTTGACCCTGTATCTTACGGGGTGTGGCTGGAAGTACGTGATGCAGAAGACCGCCCGATTGCTGATAACGAATCTGTCAATTTGCAAGCCCCAAGAGTCGAGCGATTCTTTACTGGTAAAAAGACTACAACGGAGGGTTAAGTAATGAGCTTTTTACCCTCAAACGACCGCCAATACTTGGAAAACAGAGGTTTACCTTTTGAAGAAGTAGTAGATGCCAGTCAAAAGGGCGTTATTTTACGGGAGTTTCAGTTACCACCTGGACGTTTTGATATCGAACGGGCAGATGTCTTAATTCTATTGCCGAGCGGATACCCAGATGCGCCCCCCGATATGTTTTACCTACTGCCGTGGGTAAAGCTGGTACAGGGTGCAAAATACCCAAAGGCAGCCGACCGAGCACACCAATTTAATGGTCATAAATGGCAGCGATGGTCAAGACATAACAATGAGTGGCGACCTGGTACAGATGGTATATGGACAATGCTCAAACGGATTGAAAATGCTTTGGAGGTGGCTGCTTGAGTACTGCAAGCTTGACATTGCAAGAGCAACATTCAAATTACCTGCGGGAATTGCTATTAACCACAGATGCTAAAGAGCGAGCAGCCTATATCTTGTGTGGTCAGTCCGTTATCAATGCCGACCCTTGGGATGGACAGCCGCACCAAAAATTCATTTCTTATGAAGTAATACCAGTGCCAGAGGATGAATTTGTTTCTTTCTCTGCCAAACACATTACCTGGAAAACAGATTCTTTTGTTCGGGCATTGCAAGTGGCACAAGCAAAAAACCTGACGGTAGCCGTTTTCCACAGCCACCCAGAAGGTTTGGAAGAATTCTCTACCCAGGATGATACTAACGAACCAGACTTAATTCAACTGGCACAAAACCGCAACGGCTCAGATACGAATGGCACTAAGATAAGCCACAACACTGTTAAATCAAGCAGCCTGTAATTGTTGGCGCAATTGATTTCTGGGTTGATTCATCAGTGGGTAAGCTTTTGGGCGACGCTTTCTTACTCTGGGTTCAGCTCGACCAGGGCGGTGCGGGACTGGTTTGTGAACAATAATCGTGAGTAAAGTTTGATAAATGTGATGGCGTTTTACCCCAGAGTTAGCTAACATTTGTGGGATAAAATGATTCAAGTGTTGACGAGTTCCTTGTAAAGATAAGCGTAGTGGTGGTACACCATAAGTTGTACCAGAGAGCCACATTAAAGTACGTAGCAGATTATAAGCGAGTAAATAAACATAAAGTTCTTTGCGAACCATGAGAGGAGTTTTGCAGCGTAAAACATCCATGCCTAAAGTGGATTTGAGATGTTTTAAATCTACTTCAACATCCCATCTCAAGTCATAAAGTCGCACAAGTTCCAAGGTTGGATAAATTTTTGTATCTAACAAAGTAGTAATTAAACTGACACTGGTAGTCCGAAAACCAGGGATAATGATGTAGTAATAAATCTCTCGCACAACCAGAGTTGAGGGAAGCGCAGCAAATGCATCCTCGCTGAGTCCTTGCGGGCATCTTTTAGGTTTGTGCCAAGTTACTAATTTGTCGCTTTCTCCAACAATTCTACCTCTGTACATAGGGGTTTTTCGAGACTGATGCTTCCGAAATACTGCATCACAGTCAAGATTTTTAATCGTCACTAAATCGGCATAAGCACAGAAGGCTCTATCCCCTAAAATTACATCAAAGGGGTTGAGAAATTGGTATAATTTTCTAGCAAGCTTTAGATCGTGAGTGTTTAGAACATCGATAACTAGGGCTATAGCAGCACCTGTAGTTAGACTAAATATCATACCAATCTTGGCAATTGGGAACCCACATCCAGGTTTTTGACTTTTCGGTTGAGGATAAGCTTTTTGGTTCTCTACAGTGTCAGGCATTGAGACAGTTGAGCCGTCTATTACTTTCAGATGACGACCGCACCACAAATCTTCTGCTGTTACTTTCTCTTCTAAATCTTGTGCTACTTTCCCAAACAGTTTCTGCAATAATTCTTCTGGTAACCTGGCTCTTGCTTGACAATAAGCACTCGTGTCGGTTGAGGGAATTTCTACTCCTTCGCTCACCAAATAAGCAATGACTCTACTGGTGGCATTGTGGCAACTTTTATCAACATCTAAAACTTGAGACAGAAATACCCATATAGTTACGAATGGGTCAAACAGGCGGCGACGATACTTAATTTTCAGTTCGTCTATCGCTTGCTCAATTACAGACTCTGGCAATAGCTCTCTAAATGGCAATCCCCAGCTTTGACTAAATTTTTGCTTGAGAATTTTCACGCGGTTTGTCACAGTAGTACTAGTCTTATTGGCTTCCAAGTATCGTCAATCAGTATTTCACGGACTTGGAGGCTTTTTCTAGTTACGGAATCTTTTTAGCTAATGCCTGCACGATTGCCTTACACATAAGCACCTGCTTGAAACCATATACCTAATCACTTTGCTGGCTGCCGGATAGTATACAAGGCTGTATAGTTTACTGTCCGAGCCTTTCACCTTATCTTAGTGCCATTCGCATCTCAACCAACTAAATTTCATGGGATTGACCAAGTTTGAATACTCTCAACTGAAACCGACCGTAAATCTGTCACTCCAGAGCCTACATATTCTGCATCGGTTTCCGGGGTTTACCTATAGGCGTGAACGCGGAGCCGGGGTGTGGAGAGGAACACTGCAACCCCGTCTACTGTCTCAAAAATATCGCGTAGCGATCGGCTACAAGCTTCACTGTCACCCTACTGTAAAAGTCATCACTCCCACATTACTGCCTAAAGCTCCGCACCGCTGGAGTGATGGAACACTCTGCCTGTTCTACCCAAAGGAAAGCCCTTGGCGACAGGATATGTTGATTGCTACAACCATCCTCCCGTGGACAGCGTTATGGTTGGGCTACTACGAGCTATGGCTCGACACAGGGAAATGGCTGGGTCCGTCTTCCCATGCCTCTGCTCGACAACTTCAAGGAGGTTGCGCTAACCCTGATGAAGACAGCAAGGAGTTAGCTGAGCTGGGAGCAATTGTATGACTGACCGCGATCGCCTCACCCCCTCTCTTCTAGAACCCCAATCACGTGGTGGAGATATAGCAGAAGGTGGGTTCTCTTTCCAGGATCACGTTATCCTCGCTCGGCTTCCTGAGTGGTTAGCACAGGAGGGCTTTACGGCAATGGTTAAGGAAGCAACAGGCGACGTTGAAGCAAAATTTTGCGTTCCCAGCCAAGGCTTTGTCAAGGCTCTAATCGAGGTCAAAGACCACATGCTTCAACCAGCTGAGTTCTGGAAGGAGGTCAAGCGGTTCCGGGAAATAGATGCTGGCAGCCCTAGCACCTACCGCCGCTTCATACTAATTGGAGCAGGCGCGTCGAAAGAATTGCAGCCGATACTCAATGGTTTGCAGCGAGTGCAGGGATCTCAGGATTTTTATGATGAGCAGGATACTGTCAAAAGCAATTCCGTTCAGGAGTATGTTCGACTGATTGAGGACAAGGGTGGTATGCAGCAGGACGCACTCTTCCTCCTAGAAAAAGTGACCGTTGAGACAGATTGGAACACTGCTAAACCTCAAGGTGAAGCCGTATTTAAGCAAAAGCTGGTCGATCATTTGGACGAATACGGTGATTTGTCAGGGCGAGTTCTTGACGATATCTATAATCACTTGAGTACCTTTATAAGGAAGAGCCGCAACCGCCCTATCTTTCGTAAAGAGTTAGAAACTAGGCTCTGGGAGAAGATCCCGACCAACCAGCAACTCACCCTTCGACCCATTCAGATTTACACAGCCATTGCTGCTGATGATAACCCAGTTCATCCAGGCTTACGCTTCGATTGGATTCCCTTTTCTGGTGGTGAAACTCGGGCGATTGCCCCGTCCCAACAGTGGAATCACTTACTGATTGAATTACAGGATACTCGAAGCTGGATTGAAAAGTATAGAAATACTCAGCGAATCAGGCTTGCTGGCAATCGTCGTCTGGCAGCGTGTCTTGCAATAGGATCTGTTTTCTCAGCTGTTAGGGGCTACGCCATCGAGATGGAATACCGTGGAGAGGTATGGGCGACAGATGCTCATGCCACTCAAAAAACTCCTGTTTATCCTTTAGCTCATCAGATTATAGGCAGAACAGGAACCCGCCTGGTTGTTAGCATAGGTATTCTTCGAGATATTATTCCTGAAGTGGAAGTCAATCTGGAGAAGTATGGACTTACAGGTGAGCCACTGCTTCACATTAGAGCAGAGCAGCCTATTACTTCCCCACAACATGCCAACAAAGCCGTTGGAAGTATTAAAAAATTAATTGTCAATAACTTAGTGCGCGTAGGCGGTAAAGAAATCCATTTATTTCTTGCTGGACCTGCTCATCTTGCTCTATTTCTAGGACATCGCTTAGACGCTACAGCACCAGTTACTTGCTACGCATGGGTATCTAATGGTCAATACTCTAAAACATTTCAACTCTTCTCTGGAATTTATAGCTAAATTTTCTGATGAGATAACCCACTTGTAAATGATTAGATTCATTTTACCCCTTTCACTATCTTGGTGATGATACCGCTCTAGAGCGAGAGCCAAAACTATTTCGCTCGACTCACTAGAATTAAATCTATAACTCCAGTCATAAGTCCAGTCTCAAATTCAAGCCTTTTCAAGCCTTTTCAGGCTCGCTTTCACCGACTGCCTGATAAAAAGCTTTCTCGGCGGCGATTTGGTCAGCCCGTTTGGTATAGCGTTTGAAACTTTGCATCGACTTATGCCGAGTCAGCGTCATTACGTGATAAGTATCCATGCCCCTAAGTACTAAATCGGTAGCAAACGTGTGCCGGAAGCGATGAGCGTGTAGATCGATCCCCGTCACCTGCTGAATCGCATCGACAACATCTCGAATTCCCCAGTAGGTGAGGCGTTTGCCAAAACTGCGGCGCGATCGCGAGATAAATAAAGGACTGGCGGGCTGAAGTTCTTCCCCTTGCTGCGATCGCCATTCCAGGTAGGCATCCAAATCCATCCTGGCTCTTTCTTTGAGCGGTACGTAACCCTTACTGTCACTTTTGGCTTTACGAACGTGCAACCTCCTGCCGTCGTAATCTTCTAGGTTGAGTGCCGATACTTCTGCTGCCCGCAACCCATGTAGCAGAATCGAAACCAAGGCAGTATTGCGCTCGCAGTAATTACTCTTTACTGCTACCTGATAAATACTTACTAATTCCGCCTCGCTCAAGTCTTGTGCCTCTGGTGATTCTAGCTCCAGTAGATCAATTGTTTTGGTAGGGTTTTTGGCAACGTACTCGGAATCCACCATCCATCCATAAAAGTTTTTTAGAGTTGTCAGCACTCGATTGACTGTCGCTGGAGCGAGGAATTTTTCTTCTAGCAAGTCATCTTTAAACAGCGCCACCTGCCTGGGAGTTACAGATGCCCAAGCTGTCTGCGTCCAATCCATAAACCGCTGTAAGTCTTGCTGATATGCCTTCTTGCTATTGTCCGAGAGCGATCGCGCCATCAAAAACTCGTCCACCCGCGACTGCCGCAGATCTGTAGGTTGTTTAGATGGGGTTGTAGCTGATGTTGGACTAACAAAACGAGCAATTTGAGATGAGGACGGGATAATAACGGGATCTGGGATAGGGCGGCGAAGCATAGAAGCACGTATTCCAGCAATTTTCATTGACTATCAGTTTAAGCGATCGCGTCAAGTGGCGATCTACCGCCAGGATGTTTGAGTAATTATACTTAGCGGGTTAATTTAAATCCCAAATAAGTATCATTATCTGCTCTAAGACACAGCTAAGACAAAATGAAAAAAATAAGTGAGATCCAACAGCCGAAAAACCTTTGTACTGTACGATTGAGGAATCAGTCATTTGATGGGAAAAACTCGCACGCAATCGATGTCTAAATGTTAAGTAAACTGGCGTTTATCTATGTTGAGTCGTCCTTCAATTCCACAAACCGATCCGCCTCGCTCTGCTAAAGAGACGCTGCCGACGATGTACGATTTACCCAGCGAAGATCCCCAGGAGCCAGGTTGCAGAGGCGAATTTCACGATTTTCAACCCCAACTGCTACGCGAAACATTTTCTCCTCCCGACTATTCGCCGGATCGGGTTTTCGTCGCCAGCGACCTGAATCTTTATTACGACGTGCGCCATCCTCTGTGGTACAAGCGTCCCGACTGGTTTGCTGTCCTAGGGGTGGAGCGGTTGTATGAGGGAAGAGATTTACGCATGAGCTATGTCATGTGGCAAGAGGGCGTAGCTCCTGCTGTTGTCGTCGAACTCCTGTCGCCAGGCACGGAAAGAGAAGATTTAGGACGCACGCAAAGGGAAACTAATCAGCCACCGACGAAGTGGGAAGTCTACGAGCAGATTTTGCGCGTTCCCTATTATGTTGTATTCGACCGCTATAGCGATCGCCTGCGAGCTTTTACTTTAACAGCCGGACAATACCAGGAAGAAATACTCGAACGATCGCGCTTCTTTTTACCTGGCTTGAATTTAGGTCTGGGACTTTGGCAGGGAACTTATCAGGGAATCGAGCGACAATGGTTGCGGTGGTACGATGCCCAGGGCAACTGGATTCCTACCGCAACAGAACAAGCACAAGCAAGAGCCGAACGATTAGCCGAGCGCTTGCGGGCAATGGGAGTTGACCCAGATGCGCCCGATGGTGAATAAACTCAAGCAGCATGGCTAACCAAAAATGTCCAAATCAACTGCTAGAAAAACTAGAGCAAAACGAGCGCTCCTCCAAGAACCAGTAAGGAAAGCTAGGGCGATCCCAGACAAGTGCCTCAAGTGTGCCACGCTCTCGGCAGAGCAGGCTCAGGCAATTCATGGTGTAGATGGCGATAGATGTTGGAATCCAGCTGTTTGCTACAGCCGCCGTTCCCATGCCCGTCACCGCGATCGCCGCAATTCCTCACGTAACCAAAAACGCTCGCGGCAGTTGGAGCAGATTGAAGTTGAAACTGAGGCAACGACGGCTCAATTCTTTGCCGTGCTAGTGGTGTACCGCGCTTCCGGAACAGATACGCCCATCCATGCCATTGGTGCAGAAATTTGGCAGGGGCAGCAGAAATATGGCGAAGTCAAAACAATTCGTTGCGGCGGCATGACACCCAGCCAGGTACATGCATACGTTAAAAAGATGTTGAGCGTCTTGTCAGAAAATTACGGTATTAAGAAGTTTGCCGCACAGGAGCGATTAGACCCGCAGCTTTGTCCCGTACAACAGCAGGCAGGGATCGCATGAGTCAGTTCGTCCAGTTGGAATTAAACTTGTGGGAAGTGTTGTCAGAAGCAGCTTTGGCTCCAGAAGATGCCGACTTGCAGCAGTTGTGGTTGATGTTGGAGTCAACTGTCGCACCACTGGAATTACAGGACAAACTGCGGATAGCAGCAGAAGCGATCGCGAAAATGGCTCAATTGGTACGCGATCGCTCGTTACTGACAATGGAGGAATTGCAGGCACTTGGTAGCGATGAAGGACCAGTCATGCCATCGGATGCCTTCGATCGCTACGTGCGGCAAACGATGCAGGTCGATTTCGAGCAGTTTATCGAGCCTTTACCAAGTTTGCCCAGAAAAACGCCTGCATTTGGGTCAAACCATTTTCCCGATGATGGTCGCTCGGTTGTAGCCGTTTTGGACAAGGAAACACTACTGCAAGCTTTGCCAGAATCGGAAATTGAGTCTCAATTAGATAACGATGCCATGAAGCAAAAGCTGCTCGACATTGCCCATGCTGAAGATGTAGAGGTTTGGGTACAGGCGATCGCTAATTGTTTTGGCAACACAAAGGCAGAGTACTTGACGCTAGCCCATCTGGTACGAGAAGTGCAGGATCTAGTTACCTCAGAGAATGAGGTGAAAGGCTCGTCGCCACTGGTTAAAACTTGGCTAGCCCTGTTGTTAGGAGGATTTCAACTAGAACAGCGGCTGGAATTTTATGACATTGAAGGCATCTGGGTTAGCTTGGGGCATCGATCGCCAAAGATTTAACTTTATGGAGGGAGCTTGCGAGTTACATATCCTCAAAAGTGAACCGCTTATGAAAAAGGGGTTTTCGTAATTCAACTACCTACGATTGTGCAGGGATTTTGGGTATCAATCCCTGCACGACTTCTACAGCGAACCTACAGGCGATCGCACCTACAGGCGATCGCATAGTATTCCACTTCCAGAAGCAACCCAGGTGTCTCAAGCCTGTAATTCAACCCAGAGAAATCGGGGAGACAGGTGGCGAGAACAAAATTTTTACGGCTAAAGAACACTCTAAGAACAAATTCGGAACAAACAAGCGTACAATAATTAAATAAGAGTAATTGAGGAAGTAAGTTGTGAATCGGCTGCTTGAACATACCATTTTAGCCGCTCACGATCCTGCTACTGGGCGGTTCGATGCCTCGCGCTTGGCAAAGGCTCTGAATCTAACAACCAAGGAAATGGCTGATATTCTCCACCGCACGCCACGCGGCTTGCTCAAAAATCCAGATTCACAGCAGCTGCAAAGTGAAATGGCGAGAATAGTGCGAACGATCGTGCAACTGCGCGAGCTACTAGATGGCTCGATGGAATACGTGAGGATTTGGCTGCGCTCGCCTCATCCTGACTTAGGGGGACGCACGCCACTGTCCTATTTAGTTGAAGGTAAACCAGAGGTAGTCGAGGCACTAATCTACGCTTACGAAGTTGGTCAACCTGGATAGCAGATTTTGGTCGCTGAGGATTGGTAAATGCTAACAGGTGACGAGTTAAGCGCAGCTCTGGCTGGTCTACCAGTCCTAAGTGAGTCAGGAGTTGCTTATCGGATCGTTCATGCCAAATACGCTGCTAGTACTATATCGTCGATTGGTTCTCTCAAGTTTGGTGGCAGATACAACCCGCCCCAGGCTTTTGAAGCACTATACTTAGCTAGCAATCCCGTCACGGCGTTGCAAGAAGTCAACGCTGTCGTCCAAACCGAAGATGGGCTGCTGGGGGTCAAAGGACCACCGCGTATTCTGCTATCGGTTGACTACCAACTACAAGCGATTCTAGACATTTGTCATCCTGAGAATCAAAGCGTTCTAGAAACGAATTTGTCCGAACTCATTGCTCCTTGGCGACCGCTTAATGCTAAAGGACAGATGGCACCAACTCAAACGCTTGGTTCTGCTGCCTACAATCTTCAAAGTATTGAAGCTTTAAAAGTGCCGCGACTCCCGCGATCCAAACACTTATAATCTGGTTGTTTTTGTCAATCGGCTCTCGGACAATAGTTCCTTACGGGTCTATGATGACTCCGGCATCATCGATGCACGACTTCCTTGAGCAATAGCAGGATAGTTGTCGAAATTAATTTGGTTTGAGCAAATCGATTTCGACAAAGTGCGAAAAGATTGAAATTGGAGATAATTTTGCACTACAGCATAACAATAACTACCTTCCAGACATTTTCTTCCAGTCAGGGGCGGTCTTAGTAAAAGCTCCGCATAAACTCAACATTAGCCTGGGTCCAGCAACCATCGCTGGCGGTAGACTCAAACCAAAATAGTAGTCCGTCCAAAAAGGCGCGATCGCTCTGGTCATTGCTACTTTGGCAGTCAAGAATGTACTGCTTTTCCTGGGATGTAAAATCGCGTGGTTCGTTGCCACAGGCTGAATCAATAGATTGACAAATGGATTTTTCGTTCATAGGTAAGTTATGACTGATAAACGCTTTTAGTGCTGTTGCAAAGTAATTTTTGAGATTTTTCAGGATTGGATTCGCGAGCGTAGACCTTATAGATGCTGCGAGAGTTTAAGATCCTGCTGCATTTGCAGTAGTATTTCTGCGGTTAGAGGTAAGGGGTGTTGCTCTGCGAAAAAAGCCAATGCAGTATCGGTAATCTGTTGTAAATCGCCAGCAGTTTTTTCTAGCATGACGGCGGCTCTCCACCATTTCCATAAAGAAGCTCCAATCTCTTGCCACTGACAAAAGTCTCGCTCCATAGATGCTTTAGCTTCTTTTAACAAAGGCTGACCGCTTTCTACCTCAACCGCCACAATTTTCACTCTTTGGACGTACTTATTTGTCTTGCCTATTGCCTGCGCGATCCGCCACCACTCGGAAACTTTATACCACTGCTCTAACTGAGTTGCTGTCATCTTTGCTTGGAGGAATTCGTTCCAATCCTTACCAAAACTTGGCGCAGCGCGGATAATATTGCCTTTACCTAGAGCCTTGACGACATTCCACGCCTGTTTCTCTCCAGCTCTATCGGCATCCTGGGCTAGAATAATTTGCCCTCCCCGTGTGAGACAATCGTGCAGTAATTCGAGTGGCAGCGTACCAGTACCGTCGGTAGCGAGGTACAGCGTGGTTAAGTGCTTGTATTTGGTCAGAGCAGCTACTGACATCGTGTCGATGGCTGACTCGGCAAGGGCGATCCGCTGTACTTCCCCTTGCCCCTGCATGAAGGAAAACCAACCTACATCCTTTCTAGAGCCTTCTGCCAGTCCCTTGAACTTACCCCGCACGTCTTTGAGCGAGGCTCCTTTAGCTTCGCCGTGTAAGTCTTGCCTGATGAATACGGCATTGGTCAATTTTTTGCCATCTTTCCCCTGCTGTTGCAGGCGTTTCAGTACGGCTGGCGCAATGCCACTGGCGTAGATTTTTCCATCTCGGTGTAGTGCCTCTACTAGCTCCAGAGGTAAAGCTCGTTGTGACACCAGATAGGACTGAACTTCCATCCACTTGCTTTCGTCCGGTATGGGAACGACGAACGGACGACAAGTTTGACGTGTACTCGTCAAACTGGCTATCGGCTTAAACTGCTGTCTCGTGGCAGCAGAACTGCGTGAGGAGACACAGTAAATTGGGCGCGATAGACCGAACTGGACTGCCAGCCAATCCCTCGCCGCTCGTCGGTCTATTCCTAGAACGTGCATCGCCAAGCTTGTAGCGTTTTTACCGCCCACGCCTGCATTCCAGTCGTACCAACCTTTACCTGCTGTCACGGAAATGTTTCTCAATTGCTCGTTACACCATTTACCTTTCTCTCCTTTCTTAGGTGCCATGCCCAGTCGGGTAGCCACGTCTTCTAAAGGCAGTGCCAGGATTTGCTGCGTTAGCAATTCTCGTTCTCTTTGCCTTTCTCTCGTGCGGTCGAGGGTAGCTCGATTGAAGGCGACAGTTGGTTTTATTTTTAACTGCGGCAGAAGTTGTTGTTTCTTGGCAGCGTCGGGTTGGCTAGGCGTAACTGATTCAGGCATAGTTGGTATATTGTCGCGTTCGAGCGATATTTTCACTCGCTCGAACGCTGGAGTGGTAGTGCGTGGAATAGTTGGAATACTTGCTAAATGGATATGGTTTCAGTGTTGCTGCATTCTCGCTGACCGATCCTGGAAACGGACTATTTCAAGCTAAATGCAATTACTGAAGAAAATATCCTTAAATGGCGATCGCGCTTTGCAGCAAATGCAAAGCAAACCTTCTCAGAAGTAAGCACTGCTTTTACCCCACCCTGATGCCCTCGGATCTATGGGCGCACAGAGTTTTCAGTTAAACTCAATTCAAACTGCCTGCAATTAGCGAACGAATCTGACAACTCATCAGAGTTACGATTATCAATTTAGCTAGATAAAACTTTGGGAAAAACTACTGCTATTTGAGAACACCCCGTCTGTAAATATTTATACCAGATATCTTGAGGCGTGGCAATCCCCCAGAACAGTTTTTTAGATCGGTTGCAGTACGAAATCGCTAGCGGCTAGATTGCTTTCCAAAGATTGCTATCAAGTTGCTAACGATCGCACAGAAGGCGCGTACTTTTTCATTGAAGGCGGAACATGGCAGAACGATTGCATTCGAGCGTAGTCTTAACGCTTTGCAAGCCAACCTCTTTCCGCCCTTTATGCGGCACCATGCAAAATCACTTACATCTTGCATTCTTCCAATTCCTTACCCGTCACAGTGTGGTAACGAAACTATCAGCAGCTTGTCTGGGTATAGGGAACGACTAACACCACGCCGTCAATACATCGATCTTCAACGGATTTTTCCCGTGACTGCAATTAATCTGCAAGGTGCTAAGACTTTGTTTTCGACTTCGAGCGTTTGACCAAGACGGGTCTGGGCTTGCGTCTTTTCAACTTACTCGCATCTTGAAGTTGATGAGGTAGGCGACAAGTTTCGCAGTAGAGCGGTCTGGGACCATAAGATTCTCTTTCTGTAGGCTGTTGGCACTGTTGGCAGATGAATTTGTATAAGCGAGTGTGGATTGTCCGCTCGTGCGCTCGGACAGTGTATTCTCTCACAAAAACCTGTTTGGATGGCATGGAATAAGAAAGTCTTGTTGCTGTGTAAACGCTATGATAACGAAAGAAGTAATTATTTAGAGGCTAATGCTTCTAATTCTGCTAGAAGCTTCTCTAGTCGCTTTTGCTTTTTGGGATCTGCCCAAATTTTTGACCTTTTCACCAGGCGGTAGGCCGCATCCATACGGCTTTTCAGTGATGAAGTTTCGCTGCTAATTGAATTTGCTAGCTCGTCAGCAATACTGGCTACCCATTCTCTAATTTGACTCAGAGATAAGTCTTGGGCGATCGCTGTCTCTAACAAAGCTTGTCTCTGCTCTTCATCCTTGACTCTAGCAATTGCCTGAGCTTTTGTATAAGCAATCTTTCCTTGGCGTAAAGCCTCTAGAATGTCGCTAGGGAGATTGAGTAAAGGCAAGCGATTAGTCACGAAAGATTCCCAGTCCATCAGCCCGATAGCTTCAAACGTAGCTTGGACGACCTGGTTTGGCAGACTACCCATAACGTTATGGGTAACTTTTCCTTTGACTTCATTTTGCATTCGGTATAGTAGCTTCGCTACTTCTGGTGAACTTATTTCTAACTTGAGTGCTAGTAGTTGTAAAATTCCTTCTGTCTCTTCTACAGGGTTAAGATCTTCTCGCTGCAAGTTCTCAATTAGAGCTAGCTGTAAAGCAGTTTCGTCACTAAGTTCCCGAACGACGACAGGGACTTCGATTAAATTGGCTTCTTTAGCAGCATGGTAACGCCGTTCTCCTGCAACTAATTCATACCTCCCTGAAGAGAGAGGGCGCACGAGTAGGGGTTGAAGAATGCCATGCTGTTTGACTGAAGCTACTAACTCTTTTAAAGCGAGAGGATCGAAATAACGGCGCGGTTGCTGTTGAGGCAGACAAATCTCGCTCAACCCAACTTGATGCTTGCCGTCAAAATTTATCTCATCTCGCTCGGCATTGGCGGCGATTTCTGATAAATTCTCTGGGACAAAGTTTAGGATATCTCGGAACTTATCAGCTCGGATATCGGACTGAGTTTTGCCAGTTCTATCCAATCCTGCCATGCTTTTTTACCTCCTTTCATACTATTGATAGGTAGCCCAACTGCTGCTGCATCTTTATAGACTTTGAGCAATCTGATGCTATGTTTTATAACAGGAAAATTTTTTTCTTGCAGCACCTTGAGCGCGTCTTCTCCGTCTTTCTGAGGAGGTGGCGGCACCATCGTCAGGAGGATATGGTAATTTGTCCCTTTAGGTAAGCTTTGGCTGGTAAGCATCATTGCTTTCATGGCAAGCGAGTCAGGAGTTGTAGGAAGTAGTAGTAGATCGCATCCTTCAACTAGCTCCTGCATTTCCACTTCGGCAGGTCGGGCAGGTGTGTCAATCACAACGAAATCAAAGTGAGTTTTTGCCATCAGCCTTGTTGCCGTGTTCTCGGTTGCCACCTTAAACGGTAAGTTTCCCGAACTTGCCCAAGCAGTTGCCGAGCGATTGGGATCGGAGTCAATCAGCATAACCTGTCCGTAGTTGGAAAACAAGCAGCTCAGACAGACAGCACTAGTCGTTTTGCCCACACCGCCTTTGTAAGAAGTCAGAGTAATAAATTTCGTACTTGGTTGCACAAGAATACTTCTCCTCGTTGTACAGACAAATTTAAACTGCATCAGTTGTGCAGTCAACAAAAAAACCAGGAATTTCAATTGAGTGAAATTTAACCATTGACTCGTTCCTTACTTCGATCGCTGTATTTCTCATTTCCTTCCTAGTTCAGGAGCATCTAAGCCTCTAGCCAGTCAGTGTGTTACAAACAGCGGTGATGATTGTCAGAAAAGACGATTGCCTAACCAGAGACTCCAAAAGCGATTTTCAGCACGAATATTTGCTCGACGAACTCCATACACTTGCTCCAATGGCATGACTTGGGAGCCAACTTCATTTCACAATATGTTGTTTAACAGAAAAAAAGAATTAATGTCAGCGCGAAGGCGACACTAATTCTGAATATTTTGTTGAATTGATCGGCGATTAGAATGGGATGTCCGTGTCGGTGTCATCCTCTATCTGAGGAATGCTGCCGTTACCGACCGCAGCACTGACTCCTGCAAGTACGGGTTCGGGTGCGGCAGGCGTGGGCGTAGCGGGGATCGTATCCGACTGGCTGGGAATGAAGCTATCGATGACAAGGCAGGGAATCTTTTCTTTGTATGTGTCTTGGTTAACGATAATGAAGTCTACGTAGCCGATAGCTATACCTTGAGTGCCTGTACCTGCTGCACCGATTTGCACGGCACCAGTGCCTCGGCAGCGATAGTTAATTTGTTCGGTCACGGGACCATCCTTTGAGTAGGTTTGAATTGACGCAACACCGTTACAGATTTTCATGCCTTCGGTGTCGTGTTGTTCGTTAATTGTTTCTACAGCGATCGTCAGAGTGGCGATGATCATGGTTTTAATTGGATGATGTTTGAGATTAATAATGGGGAACACAAGCTATTTCCCCAACTTTCGTTGCGAGAAAATTGGGGAAGCAGTATAGTTAAATTCGTTGGAATCAGAACTGGGCGTTGGCGATGGTGGCGAGGTCTGGCGTAGGAAATTCGCTGGTTGCCCCAGTAGATTCTTGTCGCTCGCGGGGCGAACCTAGCAATTCGAGCAGCTTGACTCTGATGAATGCTTTGCTGCGGGGTGCGCCTGTATTTTTGTCAACCCAATGGTCGAATACCAGTTCGCCTTTGACGGCTAACCCAGTCCCCTTACGAACGTAGTTAGCAATCACTTCTGCCTGCGCTCCCCAGGCTTCTACGTCAAACCACTGCGGTTCTTCAGCTTTATATGGCGGACGTACAGCCATCGATACCGATGCCTTGACTGCTCCGCTTTCAAAATAGCGGATATTGGGGTCTTGGCTAACTCGACCGATAACTGTGACGGAGTTTAGATATGTCATACGCCTATTTTGTGTTGAATGGTTCTAGTTGGGCGTGCGAAGCACTTAATTGCCTGGGTTCCTGACAAAAAATCCCTGAATTTTTCATCTACGCTCGAATATGTAGTATTGGCTTAGGCATCTATTGTTGTTTGAGTTGCTTTGTGTATGGACACGGAAGATTCAGGATCGCTTTAAAAGCTCTGAAACATACGCAACTGGCGGTTTTTTGAGAATAATTTGATATTGGTCTTTCCCTACTTTTTTGACGAAAAATATCGCGCCTGCTTGCCGCAGCCTGTTGGATATTTCGTTCAGAGCATCGAAGGACACTGTAATTGCATTGTTTGTCGTAGATGAAACGTTCATATTGTTAACACTCGATAACTTTATCTCGTTCGTGCAACGCGCTGCGAGTTATTTGAATTTTTAGCAACTGGTAAGATCGTGTCGGTTAGCGAAAAACTGACTCAAAATGCTGCGTTATGCAGATCCTTGACTAGATTGGATACAAACTCACTACTTTTCAGTATGTTGGTAGGCAAACAGTAAAGCGGTTAGCACTGAAGTTGGAATAGCTGACATGTTGCTAATGTATTCGTAGCGTGATTATGTGCTAGCAGCAGTTGATTGAGGTTATGAGCAAGCCTGCCGATATCGTGCTGCCTGCTGCCGTAATATCTGGGGTCAATCTGATACTGGCGCAGAATCTTGCAGGCACGACAGCAGCATCTGGGGGCGATCGCCTTAGTATCGGTTTTAGCGGCAGGATAGCGAACGAGCTTGCCACCTTGATTCATCAAGAAGTTACGAGCTATAAATGCTTCTTTAGCATAGGTGGAGCCATCAAAACTGACTTTTAGCTGGTTGAATGCTCTTGCATATCTTGGGCTGCAAAGTCCGAAAACGTGAAAATGAACGTTTGTGTCAAATTGACGTATTGCTTCAATAGTAGCCGCGATCGCGATTCGGCTGCTGTGAAAATTTCTTGCTCCTGCTACGAGTCCTCCAATTCCAACGGCACGATATCCGATCTCATACAGTTCGATCGCTCGTTGAATGCGTTCGGCTAGGGTGAGTCCGTGAACCACAGCCATTGGTATCCGATCGGGCAACTTCAATGCAGCTAACTTAATGAATTCAATTACCTGTTGCCCATTAAACTTTCTGCGCTCGTCAATGCGATTGCCTGTGAGTAGATGATCTGGTGCGACGATCGCATCTCCAGGTTTGCTCAAGCGTGCATATTGGTAAATACAAAAATGTGCGGTCACAAATCTACCGCGAATTTGAGGAATGTCGAGATTTCGGTAGCCAAACGCACCGCAATCCCAAATCATCGGCTGGCGGTCGGGCATCACTGTGGGTCGGCTGGCAAGCGATCGCAACCAACCCGTGGGTTGCTCGTCAAGCAGTTCCCAAATCGGTATCTTGCTTTCGTTTAATCTTATGTAATCGCTGTTGCCAATAACAGCATAGAAGCCTGGTTTCATATAAATCTAACCTGCACTCGTGCGTGGAGAGAGTGCAAGCACTTTCGTTGGTAGAAAAAAATTAGACCTCTGCCTTCACGAGTCAGGCAGGGGTCCCAGGTGCGCTTAGAGAGCGGGTTTAACTTGCGATCTGTGACTTGCTGGGAAATAGTTCTTCCAGCCTCGGTCGCAGAAATGCTTCGACTACCGCTCGGTCTTGGGCAGCCGGACGGCTGTTTCTCCGACCGCTAAACTGCACTATCCGACCTTGACGGTCGATCTCAATGGCATATTTCAGCTCTCCTTCCGCCATCACACCGAGCAGATAACAGTGCCGTTTTATCGCTTTGTCGGCGTAGCTCCCAATACAAATGTTGAGAGCGTTCCCCCACTCTAGTAGCATACGAGCGGTTCTGGGGATGACAAAGACAAGATCGTTGACTGCCGTGCCGTCTAATTTCTCTAGCATTTTGATCGGCAGGCGGCGTTTTTCTTCTCGTTCGCTGCGAAAGCGGTTGTAGTCGCGTTGTATCCAGTCGTGCAACTGACAGAGCGATCGCGGGCGCGGGGGCAGTTTGTAGTGGGGCAGATCCTTTGACATTTGCCAGTACATGTTAGCTGCATCTAGTAGGTAGCTGGCGTTGTACTCTTCTGCTGCCGATTCCAGTAACTTCAGCGTCCGCTGGGGCGAATACTGTTGCAATAGGTGATGCACCCGTTTGGGATCGATTTCGACTGGCTTCAGTTCCAACAGGGTATGGATGTAGTCGAGTTGCCACTGCTGGGCGAAGGACACTGCTAGCGCCAACCAGTTGGTTTGAACTGCCCACAGACATTTCCTCTTATATTCTACTTGTGCCTCCAGCAGTCGTGCCGCGAGTTTGAGCAACTGCTTGCTATCCCTGCCAAACCAGATTTTGACAGCATCCTTGAGATTTTCTCGTTTCAATCCCTGCCGCAGTATAGGGGGAATCGGAGGAATGGAATCATACTGTTGGAGAAATGGCAATGCCTCAGCAATAGTTGTTTCGTAAAGGTTGGGGCATTTCTCGATTTGCAACAGTTCGGCTACGGCTTGCTTCACCAATGCTATCGGTAAATTCCGAGAGTCGCAGCCACCCACCCGTGCCGCTTTCGCAAGCTTGTAAATGATGCACTCGGTGTCGCTGTAGGTAACATCGCGCACTCCATATCGCTTGCTCCACATGTAGACGCGCAACTTGCTCGTTCTCAGGGAAAAACAGAGCCATTTGGTAGTCTTGAACTCGCCTTTCACTTTTTGGCGCAACCGCAAAGACACTTTATTTTCTGCACGGTCGAGAAACAATATGCCGTATTTCCCCTGCCAGTAGATGCCGCCGTTGGCAGCAATTTTGTAAGTCTTGTCCATTCTCGCGCTCCATCGATATTCTCCATGTCGATGCGCAGCATTTATTATTGATGGCAATCCGCGAGCCAACTTGTCAAATGATTGGAACTCGTGTAGAAGAATGATTCAGCAAAAACTGTAAATAATTGCCGTCGTGTCAGTATTTTTTGTCTAAAAGACAGAAACTTCTGCCGCCAGGAAGCTTCGCGAACTTCATGCGGTGGATTTAGCAGCACTCGACTTTGGCATATTGTCAATTCAAATGCAAACAATTCCTTTAGGTCTATTTAACGATCGCGTAAGTTCTGAAGGTCCTCTAATTGTTGGGTTTGTTCCTCAAGTCTTACTGCTAGGCGATCGCAGACTATTTCGCAAAGCTCAAACACGATCGGATCGGAGATCTCGTAAAACACGCTAATTCCCTTTGGACGGCGAACGACCATACCTGCTTGCGTTAGCATCTTGAGCTGCTTGGAAACATTCGCTTGTCCCAGTCCAGTTGCAGCGATAATTTCCGTCACGTTTTTCGCTCCCGACTTGAGAGAACACAAAACTTGCAGCCGACTGACTTCGGACAAAACTTTGAAAAACTCTGCCACTGGAGTCAGGGCTTGAGGAGAAGGCTTTAGCATACAAACCTAAAAACGACATCTAACTAACGCAGAAACACTACCATATTACCAAATGGTAATATGGTAGGTACAAAAAGACTAAGAGGTAAGTATGGAAAACGTCAAACAGATTAATGACGAGCTATCAGTGGCAGGGCAGGTAACACCAGAGCAATTGCAGCGGGCAGCTGGCGAGGGTTTCAAGTCTGTGCTGAATTTGCGATCGCCTGAAGAACAAGGTTTTCTTCAAGACGAGCAACAACAGGCAGAAGCCGTAGGATTGCAGTACGCCAATATTCCAGTCAAGCCAAACGAGATGACTGACGAGTTAACTACCCAAGTTTTAGAGCAGATCGATAAATTACCCAAACCCGCTTTGATTCATTGTGCTAGCTCTATGCGGGCGGGTGTAATGGCGTTTATGAACGTGGCAACACGGCAAGGCATGACTCCAGAGCAAGTATTTGAGAAAGCAGGCGAAGTTGGCTTTGACTGTAATGCCAATCCTCAAATGAAGCAGTTTTTAGAGCATTACGTTGCCACGCACCAGCAGCAGGAATAAGTCAAGTTTATGTGGTGCGATCGCCTCATGTACGATTGCAGGAGAAAGTAAAATGGCACTAGTTTTTGAACAGATCGATGCCGAGGGATTAGCCCACCTATCCTATATTGTGGGTGACGACAAAGCAGGAGTCGTAGCAGTTATCGATCCCCGTCGCGACGTAGATATTTACATTCAAAGAGCAAGAGAACTTGGTGTGAGGATCGTGCAGATTATCGAGACTCACATTCATGCCGACTTTGTATCCGGTTCTCACGAACTGAAAGCTAGAACGGGTGCGCCGATATACGGTGGCAAGAGTAGCGATTACCAGTTCGAGTTACAACAACTGAGTGAAGGTGACGAGTTAAAACTCGGTAACGTGACCCTACGCGCCTTACATACCCCAGGACATACACCTGAACACGTCTCCTTTTCGATCTCCGATGCTAAGCAGGGTGAAGCACCATTTGGCATCTTTACGGGCGACACCTTATTTAACTTAGATGTTGGACGACCCGATTTATTGGGTGGAGGGACTGAAAAGAAACTGGCAGCACAACTCTATCATTCGTTATTTGACAAACTCGTACCATTGGGCGATCGCATGGAAATCTATCCCTCTCACGGTGCGGGGAGTGCCTGTGGAAAATCGATTGGCGATCGCCGACAGAGTACAATTGGTAACGAGCGAATCTTTAGCGAAGCATTCAAGGAACGTAGCGAAGCAGAGTTTGTCGAGTGGATTTTGGCTGGCATGCCAGAACCACCAAGGCACTACGCCAGATTAAAAAAAGTCAATGCCAAAGGTGCAAAGATTTTAGGTGACGTGCCAATTTTACCGCCGCTGTCGCCTCAAGAATTCCAACAGATGATGCAGGATGAAAATACTGTTGTCATCGATGCCAGATCCATCCTCGCCTTTGGTGGCGGACACATTCCTGGTGCGATTAATATTGCCCTGCGTCCTGAATTTCCTAACTGGGTTGGTTGGACGATCGATCCTGAGAAGAACATTTTGTTGGTGTTGGAAAGCGAACGCGGCGTAACTTTAGCTTCCCAACAGTTATTCAGACTGGGCTATGACAACATTGCAGGCTATCTCCACGATGGCATGACGAGTTGGCAGAACGCAGGCTTACCCCTAAAACACCTGGGTGAGTGGACTGTGCATGAGTTGAACCAGCACAAAGACGATCCAGATATTACGGTGTTAGACGTGCGATCGGATGGAGAGTACAGCAACGGTAACGTGCCTGGTGCTAAACACATTTACGTACCGCATTTAGAGGAACATCTTGACGAGTTAGATAAAACCCAAACTATTGCCACCTATTGCGGCAGCGGTTATCGGGCTTCGATCGCTGCAAGTATCTTACAGAAGCATGGTTTCGAGCAGGTCATCAACGTGCCTGGTTCGTGGAATGCTTGGCAGAGTGCGAACTTACCAGTCGCCTCTCGCGACAGGCGTAAAGATGCAGCAGTCAGCACGAAATAGCTTGCATCTAGACAAGATTGTCGGGAGCTAAGGCGCAAGGGTAATTGGGATCGCCTACTTCGACTTGAAGCGTGACGTGTTCGATACCGAAACGATCGCGCAGTTCTCGACTGACTTGAACGAGAAACGCATCGCTTGGATGACCTGCGGGCATGACTAAATGAGCGGTGAGGGCAGTTTCCTTTGTACTCATTGCCCAAACGTGCAGGTCGTGGACAGAAGCTACACCAGGACGTTCGGTTAAATAGGTGCGGACAGCTAGCGGCTCAATCCCCGCTGGAACCGCATCTAGAATTAAATTGAGAGACTCTTGGAACAGTTGCCAGGTAGTTATGAGGATGACCGCAGTGACGATTAAACCGATCGCTGGATCGAACCACAGCCAACCTGTGGCAACAATGGCAATGCCAGCCAGGACACCCCTCATGGTATTTACAATTCTATTTGCGCTTGCGACAGGCTTTGATACAATTCCAACTTGCTTTTCTTCCTACGGTTTGCTTCCAGAGAGCCTTCATCTGTGGGAGTTACTTTAGTACCTCATCGCTCAAAGCTTTAACCACTGACAACATCTTTTTCAGAATTTGGGTTGAGAGCAAGTTGGATTCGCTTGAGAAGTTTAAAATAGAAGCAGTATGCTATGCTTGTTTTTTCAATCTCACTATTTGTGCGATTACCTGCTTTAATAACTGTTGCTCTTTGGTGACCTATATCAGTCGCTGTTTCCTTATTTCGTTCGCGCTGACTAATAGCGCGTATGTATTGAGCTTAGATAGAATAAATCTTTTCACAACAAGAACTCATTTAAAATTTCTAGCGATCTCTATCTAGCAAAGGTAAGAAGTGCGTTCGCGTAGCGTCTCCGAAGGAGAATCGCTTTCGTTGAGGGCTACTATCTGCAAAGTGGACTCGCCAATTCCAAACGCTTGTTCTAATTGAGCTTGCAACTGCAAGAGCAGACTATCTCGCTCTTGAGCGTTCAGAGATTCCACAGCTAAATGAGCGCACAGCGCCACCTGCCCAGAGGTAATTGTCCAGATATGCAGCTTGTCTACTTGTCGGACGCAGGCGTTGGCACTTAAGACAGCTTCAACCGCAGATACGTCAATATTTGGAGGAGTGTATTCCATCAGAATTCTCAAGCTATCCCAAACGAGCGGCAAGGCACTCAGACAAATGAGACAGGCAACGAACAAACTAGCAACTGCATCTGCCAAAAACCAATTGAACCAATAAACTACTATTGCTGCTAGAATTACGCCGAAAAAGCTGGCGGCATCGGCAACCACATGGAGGAAAGCACCCCGTAGATTCAAGTCCCGATCGCTGTCTTCGTGCAGCAAGCTGACAAGCAAGCTATTAATCGCCAAGCCCAGTGCCGCTACAATCAGTGTGGGTAAAGCTAAAACTGGTTCTGGAGCTTGGAATCGCTCAATCGCTTTCCAGGCGATGAGAGCGGCGATCGCGATTAGGATCGATCCATTCATCAGTGCCACTAAAATCTCTAGCCGTCGATACCAAAAAGTAGCCTGACCTATGGCTGGACGCTGTGCTAGAGAAGCTGCTATTAGCGCCGCTCCTAGCGTGAAGATATCCGAAAGCATATGTCCTGCAACTGCTAGCAGTGACAGACTATGAGTCCAGAACCCAATTGTCAGTTCCACTAGCAACAGGCTACTCCGCAATCCCAGGACAATCCAGAGTCGCCGTACCTTTTGCTTTGCGTACGCGACTTCTGCATCGCTCTGATGGAAGTGTTTGCACTCAGGAGCGATTGCAGGGTGATAAATATCAGAATATTCCTTCACTACTAAAATCTGAGGATTAAGAATGTTTTTTGGGAATCAACACAGATAAAGCTTTGGGGATGATACGAAATTGAGCGGGTGTGTGGGTAGTTAGTTCACCATCTGTGTTGATAAGATATCGCTTGTGAGTGTAGACTTCAATTTCTTGACATTTGCAAGCATGGACACTCGACCACGCCCTATGTTGTCCTTGCCACACAGATGGTAGTGCGGCAATCAGCTGCCACCAGTGACGAACATTCAGACTGTACAGATGTAGTTGACAGTCATCGATTGCTGCATCCTCACAGACTATCATGCCACCACCATAATATCGACCATTTCCCACGGCAATCTGCACGGTCTTAACTCGGATTAATTCGCCGTCAAGACAGATGTCCGCTTGAAAGGGTTTGACTTGCCAAATTACTCCTAAAGCTGTAGCTGCATAGCCTAGCACTCCCCAGCGACGCTTGGTTCCTTGATTGAGCCGCTCCGCGATTTGGACGCTCAGCCCTAAACTAGCAACATTGAAGAAGTGCTTCCCATTCACCCAGCCAAGGTCAATACGCTGTAGTTGACCTTTTGCCACGATCTGGCAAGCTTCAGGCAGGCTTGGAGGAATTCCCAAGGTGCGGGCGAGGTCATTGGCGGTTCCCAAAGGGAGAATCCCCAAAGGGAGCTGAGTTTCTACCAGTCCCTCCACTGCCGCGTTCAGCGTGCCATCTCCTCCCCCAACGATCGCTAGGTCAACTTGGTGGCAGTGATGGCGAATCGCGTCAGAAAGATATTGCGGTTCTTCTACCTCGACCTCTATCAGGTCAAAGCCTAGCTCTTGCAGTTGGTTTACTGCCTGGATTAAACTATTTCGTCCTCGGCGAGCGTAACGATTTACTATCAGCAGGGCGCGTCGAGTCACGAGTATCAATCTCCGATCTTAAGACTCTGGTGGCATTAAAATAGCCAGTAGAGCCACATATACAGTGGATATTGGTTTACTACAGATGCTTCCAGCATCATCGCTAGCTGAAAACAAGTAGTATTCTTTGACTTAGAATTGCATGACTTGCAAAACTCAGTGGCTTATACGCAGGACGCTGCCATACTCAATGCAGAACTTGGCATCATGAGGGTTTTCTCTTTCGCAGCTTAGACAGATAACTATTGGGGCAGGTGCAGCCATTCCATCATAGTAACTCGGGTCGTCATCGTGATGCCTATTGCGATAACGAGCGCGAGCACGATATCCGCTGTGACGATCTTGGCGATGATGTCTGTGGCGATCGTCACCCAATAGCTCTCTGAAGAGAATGGCACTAAGATAAGGTGAAAGGCTCGGACAGTAAACTATACAGCCTTGTATACTATCCGGCAGCCAGCAAAGTGATTAGGTATATGGTTTCAAGCAGGTGCTTATGTGTAAGGCAATCGTGCAGGCATTAGCTAAAAAGATTCCGTAACTAGAAAAAGCCTCCAAGTCCGTGAAATACTGATTGACGATACTTGGAAGCCAATAAGACTAGTACTACTGTGACAAACCGCGTGAAAATTCTCAAGCAAAAATTTAGTCAAAGCTGGGGATTGCCATTTAGAGAGCTATTGCCAGAGTCTGTAATTGAGCAAGCGATAGACGAACTGAAAATTAAGTATCGTCGCCGCCTGTTTGACCCATTCGTAACTATATGGGTATTTCTGTCTCAAGTTTTAGATGTTGATAAAAGTTGCCACAATGCCACCAGTAGAGTCATTGCTTATTTGGTGAGCGAAGGAGTAGAAATTCCCTCAACCGACACGAGTGCTTATTGTCAAGCAAGAGCCAGGTTACCAGAAGAATTATTGCAGAAACTGTTTGGGAAAGTAGCACAAGATTTAGAAGAGAAAGTAACAGCAGAAGATTTGTGGTGCGGTCGTCATCTGAAAGTAATAGACGGCTCAACTGTCTCAATGCCTGACACTGTAGAGAACCAAAAAGCTTATCCTCAACCGAAAAGTCAAAAACCTGGATGTGGGTTCCCAATTGCCAAGATTGGTATGATATTTAGTCTAACTACAGGTGCTGCTATAGCCCTAGTTATCGATGTTCTAAACACTCACGATCTAAAGCTTGCTAGAAAATTATACCAATTTCTCAACCCCTTTGATGTAATTTTAGGGGATAGAGCCTTCTGTGCTTATGCCGATTTAGTGACGATTAAAAATCTTGACTGTGATGCAGTATTTCGGAAGCATCAGTCTCGAAAAACCCCTATGTACAGAGGTAGAATTGTTGGAGAAAGCGACAAATTAGTAACTTGGCACAAACCTAAAAGATGCCCGCAAGGACTCAGCGAGGATGCATTTGCTGCGCTTCCCTCAACTCTGGTTGTGCGAGAGATTTATTACTACATCATTATCCCTGGTTTTCGGACTACCAGTGTCAGTTTAATTACTACTTTGTTAGATACAAAAATTTATCCAACCTTGGAACTTGTGCGACTTTATGACTTGAGATGGGATGTTGAAGTAGATTTAAAACATCTCAAATCCACTTTAGGCATGGATGTTTTACGCTGCAAAACTCCTCTCATGGTTCGCAAAGAACTTTATGTTTATTTACTCGCTTATAATCTGCTACGTACTTTAATGTGGCTCTCTGGTACAACTTATGGTGTACCACCACTACGCTTATCTTTACAAGGAACTCGTCAACACTTGAATCATTTTATCCCACAAATGTTAGCTAACTCTGGGGTAAAACGCCATCACATTTATCAAACTTTACTCACGATTATTGTTCACAAACCAGTCCCGCACCGCCCTGGTCGAGCTGAACCCAGAGTAAGAAAGCGTCGCCCAAAAGCTTACCCACTGATGAATCAACCCAGAAATCAATTGCGCCAACAATTACAGGCTGCTTGATTTAACAGTGTTGTGGCTTATCTTAGTGCCATTCCTCTCTGAAGATATGACCCAATCCCATTTTTCAACCTCCATAAATCGATGAAGAATTTTTCTGTTTGACTATTTCCTGACTAATTTCCTCTCAGAACTCTGCCGGCATTTAATATGGCAAGCAAAGCCACACCCACATCAGCAAAAACGGCTTCCCATAAAGTTGCCAAACCGAAAACCCCTAGCAAAATAAATACACCTTTGACTGCCATAGCCAGAATGATATTTTGCCAAACAATTTGACGAGTCTTTTTGCCAGTCTTTATTGCCTCAGCTACCTTTGACGGCGCATCGGTCATAATCACTACATCCGCAGTTTCGATCGCTGCATCAGAGCCTAATCCTCCCATTGCCATGCCCACGTCAGCCCTGGCAATTACTGGGGCATCGTTAATCCCATCACCGACAAACACAACTTTATGATTTTTTCCAGATTGTAGGATTAGTTTCTCGATCGCCTCGACCTTACCTTCTGGTAGTAACTCGGCATAGTAGAAATCTAAACCAAGATTTTGTGCCACCCGCTCGGCTACGGCTCGATTATCTCCCGTTAACATGACGATTTGCTCGACCCCCTGTTTCTTCAGGGCTTGAATTGCTTCAAACGCATCGTCTTTGAGTTCGTCAGCGATCGCAATGTATCCAGCGTAGCGCTTGTCTACAGCTAGATGTACGACAGTACCATTTATATTACAGTCATCATGCGAGATATTTTCTCGGTGCAACAGGCGGTCGTTTCCGGCAATAACTAACCGATTTCGGACTAGAGCGCGGATGCCATGACCAGCAATTTCTTCGTAAGCCTCAACTTGGGAATCGTCGATTTTTTTTCCATACGCCTCTCGGATAGATTCAGCCACAGGATGGTTGGAGTGTGACTCTACCTCTGCTGCTAGTTGGAGTAGCTCATCTTGGGTAAACCCATTTTTTGGTACGATCTGCGCTACTTTAAACACGCCCTTAGTCAGCGTTCCTGTTTTGTCAAACACTACCGTCTTGACTCTAGTTAGGGCATCTAAAAAGGTAGAGCCTTTGACCAAAATCCCGCGCTTGGCAGCACCGCCAACACCACCAAAGTAGCCGAGGGGGATGCTAATCACGAGTCCACAAGGACAGGAAATCACCAGCAAGATGAGGGCGCGATAAACCCATTGATATCGGTCTGCTCCTGCAATAAATAAAGGAGGAAGTATCGCTACTCCCAGAGAGAGAACAACGACAACAGGGGTGTAGTACCTGGCGAATTGAGTAATAAATTTCTCCGACTCTGATTTTTTACTAGTGGCATTCTGCACCAAATCCAAAATTTTGGATACGGAAGACTCACCGAATAGTTTGCTCACCTCGATTGTGAGAACGCCAGTTTTGTCGATCGTGCCTGCCAAAACGGAGTCTCCAGCTTTTGCAGTTCGCGGCACTGACTCTCCAGTTAAGGCAGAGGTATCGAGCTGAGCCTCACCCTCTACGATCTTGCCGTCCAAGGGAATCTTTTCCCCTGGCTTGACAACGATGATATCCCCTACTGCTACTTCATCTGGCGATACTTTTTTGAGTTCACCATTCGTCTTCAAGTTGGCATAGTCAGGGCGGAACTCCAATAGAGACTTAATCGATCTCTTGGAGCGACCGACAGCAAATTCCTGAAATAATTCGCCCACTCTGAAAAACAACATCACTGCTACGGCTTCTGGTAGTAGATGAATCGCGATCGCCCCTAACGTCGCTATAGTCATCAAAAAATTCTCATCAAATACTCGACCTCGGAGGATATTGCGTCCAGCGCTCGTCAAAACATTCCAACCACTCAAGAGGTAGGCAGGGATGAAAACCAAATACTCGCCGACTGAGTAAGGTGTACTATGCAGCTGCTTTTCAAAAATCAAACCGAGGGTAAATAAAATGACTACCAAGATCACCGGAGCCAGTTCCGCCTTTAGGTTAAACTCTCCATCACCATGACTGTGACCGTGGTCGTGGTCGTGGTTTCGGTCGTCGCGATCGTGCTGATGCTCGTCACCAGCGCAGCTGGAGCAGCCCGAATGGTTTGAACTTGGCTTTGGCATGATGTTTCTTCGCTCCAAGCAAATAAATAATGAATATCTGAACAGTAATTCAAATTTATTTTTTATTCTACACTCTCTTACTCTCAAACGTGCAAAAATTGCTGCGAGTCATGCACGGTTTATTAATGCAAATTCATAATGAAAACTATTATCACTTTCACCGACAATTAATAGAGTGATAATCATTAACAAGAGGAACGAGTTTTTAGGCACGATTTTAATTTTCACCAAAAATGCTGTTAAGTACGGTTAAATTTATCTTCATTGCCAGAAAGGAAGCTATTGAAGTCATTAGAGTTGAAAGCTTAAACTATTTTGCTCCAGATGCCGATCGCTTCCATGTTGGGGAGATCGAGCCGATGTACGCCCAGATTCATTAGGAAATAGAGTAAAGCCTCCTTTTAGGCTAAACTAATAAGTCGCTGAAGTTTCGAGTAGTTTGGGAGTTTTATAGTCTAGGTTTTGGTTATTTGAAAAACAAGGCGAGCGAATTTATGCTAGCCGCTCTAGCTATGATGTTCTAATTTTTACTTCACTCAAGTTTGAGCAAGAGTGATTATCCGTTCGACTCAAAGCTTTTGAGAGGAGCGTTCAGCTAGAGAATTGCTACGATAAACCCTTGACAAATTATACAACGTTGTTTATATATAATGCTGAATAAATTTACCTAAGCGAACGCAAAGAATGAAGAAAGTAGCGGCTATTTTCACTTTGACAACCAATAACAAAATATTAGAAGAATACACTAACTTTATTCGACAAAAAAATAAGCGGCGGATACGAACTGCGACTGTGACGCTCGGTTTAGTCGTTTCAACAGGAGTTTCTAACCTTTTGATGATTCAACAAAGCGATCGCGCATTGGCAGTTAAACTAACAAGCAACGAACCAACAGTCAGTACTATTCCTATTGGAGCTGAAGTACCTCGACGCAAGAGTATAGGTTTAAGCCAACCAGAAGCAGCGCGATCGCGATCGCCATTTAATCCGCACGTCCAAAAGCTACATATGGAGGTTGAGAAACTACAACAGAAATACTCGACTCGAAGCGCATTTGCGCCGAGATCGAGTGAAGGTAGTACTTTAGTCGCGCCTCTCCAACCAATCGCCCCTAGCAAAGCAGATAGTTTAACTGGAGAACTGAATTTTCTACGGCATCTTAATTCGTCAGCCGAGCGATCGATGAAGCCAAAATTGCTTACGGCTCAAGTGCCTGACGCTCCAAAGCCAGCTATAAAAGCACGGCATTCAACTCCAGCCAATACCACTACTCCTAAATCTAGCTCTAGTGTAGTAACAGCACCCATAGTAGGGTTAGAGACTTCAGGAATGCTCGATTTGCTCAAAGAACAGCAAATTTCTCCAGATTTACCGCCTTTGGGTGCAGTAGATACTTACTTACCCAAACCTTTCAAGACTTCAACCCCCGCCAAGTATTACGCTTGGCCCGCAAAAGGCAGCGTGACTTCTAACTATGGCAGACGCTGGGGACGGATGCATCAGGGAATTGACATCGCCGCCGCTGTAGGAATGCCAATTTTCGCCTCAGCTCCTGGTGTTGTAGTCAAGGCAGGCTGGAATTCTGGTGGCTACGGCAATCTAGTGGAGATCCAACATAGTAATGGCAGTCTGACTCGTTACGCTCATAATCAACGGGTTTTGGTTCGGGTTGGGCAACAAGTTGGGCAAGGTCAACAGATCGCTCAAATGGGTAGCACTGGTCGGAGTAGTGGACCGCACAGCCACTTTGAGTTGCATCTCCAAGGCAAGGGGGTAGTCAATCCCATTGCTTATCTACCGCGTCAAGTTCGTGTATGACGATCTCGTTGAAGCTGTTTCCTCTTTGAATGCTCAACTTTAGTTCCAAGTGGTTGCCCCATTGGATTTAGAGATCTACAAAATTTAACAGCGATCGCGCCAAGAAAATAGCTTCAATCTAGCGTCACTCCAAATTCCCCTATCTTTCGCACTACAAAGGCAAGCGCACAGAGAAACCCAAAGCCTACAATCCCTGCCAAAGGATTTTGATTGATTCCTGTCACCCATTCTGGAACTTGATTCGTGTAATTTATCCAATCCGATACGTCAACTAGGTAGTAACCCCAAACCAATCCAGCGTGAAGCCCAATGGCAAATCCTAAGCGCTTTTGGTGTACCTGCCTTGCCCATCCCAAGGTTAACCCTAACAGTAGCAGCCCTGGAAAACTCGGCAACGTGCGGACAATTTCCGTCCAAGGTTTAATAAAGTGTAGTGCCGCATAGATCGTGCTACTAATCCACACAGCCGTCTTAAAGTTACAGTTCCAACGCAGTTCGTCAATCAGCCAACCTCGGAAGAGCAATTCTTCAGCAACTCCCACACCTAATCCAACTAGCAAACCTTCCAACCCAAAAGAGAGATGGACTCTAGGGAGAGGTTGCCAAATTAACCATCCCATCCAACCCTCAAAGAAAAAAAGAGTAAAAAGGCTAATGAAGCCAATTCCCAGCGATATTAAGAGTTCAAATCCGTTCTGGCGAGTTCTTGCCAGTCCATGATACTGAAGTGGCTGAGATTGGCGATGGACTTTCCTGCCCCAAATCTGCAACAGCCAGACAAACTCAACGTACAGAATCAACAGAGCGATCGTACTGCTGGTATTAACTGTTCCCCATACCCAATAGATGGGAACAGCGATAGGTAGCCACAGCAACATTAGTATCAGCAGAAAAATGCCGATTCTGGCTGGGACAGGATAGGAAGCGATCTTCGGACATAGAAGTGGCATCAAACTGACTTGTCTCCAGCCATAGACTCGACTAGATCGGGAAACCGTCTAAAACAGACAATAAAGGTAACGAATAGCAAAGCTAATTGCATCTACCTAAAATCAACCAAGAAAAAGACCGCTATGGCATAGAACGTAATACCAGTAGAGCTAGAGACACCTTGCCGATCGCAACCGTTACTTTCTGCTTTTTTCATCCTTCTTGCTAAAACCAATTTTCTTTTTAACTAAAGTATACCCATGTATTTAGACAAATTGTGTGAAAAAGATAGAGTTTTGCAAGTTCATGTTTCAACTAGTCTTGAGTATCTTCATATTAGTTGTATTGTCTCTATTAATCTTGAAGTAAAAATGTAACTTAAAAAAAACTTCTATTTTGCAATAAATTTCATCTCAATTTCATCTTGTTTTCCATATAATAAAGGTTAATCACTAACACCTCATGCTTAGCTTAGTTTCAGGCTTTTAGTTTACGAGCTTAAAAGCCTGAATTTTTACCACAACAAGAATGAAGTCAAGGTCATCACTCAGAAAAACTAGCTTCATCTCCCGATCTATCCTTCGGACTATAGGAAAAAGTAGTTAAATTTATAGTAAAAAACAAACTTTTGCTTTTTAATTTAGTGTATGTACTTTGATTCAGTTGTTATTCCAAGATTTTAGGGAAAAATGAAAATCAAGAAGTATACTAAAACTCATTCCTTAAGAGCATGGGAGCAAAAATTTTACGACTATACTGGAGAAAGGTTAAATTGGTTTTATTTAATCTTACGATTACAAGGCTCAGTTGTTCCAACTATTCTTCCTTGGATATTTTTCTTTAGTATCTATAGTTTTGCAATTGCACTACTCTATTATGAAAAAATTCATATAACCCTACCAAAAATAGATGGTATTCCTAATGTGGTGTTAAGTTTTAATCTTGTTTTGAGTTTGTTATTAATATTTCGGACTAATACAGCTTACGATCGCTTTTGGGAAGGACGTAAACTTTGGGGAAATTTAGTCAATACTGTTCGTAATTTGACTCGTGGTATTTGGATAATAATTAAAGAACGAGAAGCGGCAGCTCGAGAGGAAAAAAAGGCAGCGATGCGGTTAGTGGTTGCTTTCGCGATTGCTGTGAAGCTACATTTGCGTCGCGATCCTATGAATGAAGAGTTGCTTTCACTTATGTCCGTATCTGAGTATTCAAAGCTACAAAATACAAGCCATCCATCGCTAGAGATTACTTTCTGGATAGGAGAGTACTTACAGCATCAGTATGATTGTCAGTCGATTGATGTTTATCAACTAAATGCTTTGCAAAAATTGCTAGATGAGTTAGTGAATATTCTAGGAGGTTGCGAACGAATTTCAAAAACACCAATGCCTTTGAGTTATGCAATTTATTTGAGGCAGCTAGTAGTGTTATATTGTCTGACCTTACCTGTTGAATTAGTGAGTGGCTTGACTTGGTGGACTACTCCAGTGATGGTTTTTATCAGTTTTTTTTTATTTGGGATTGAAGAAATTGGCTCCGAACTTGAAAATCCTTTTGGACACAATCCAAATGACCTACCATTAGACGTAATTTGTAACACAATGCTTTGCAACACCGAAGATATCATAGCAGTTAATACAAATAGCGATCGCTTTTCTAGAAAAGATAGCAAATTCAGATTGTAGAGGAAAACTGTAAATATTATTTACTCAAACAATCAAAAAAGCAGAGATATTAAGTATTAGAACACTTAGTATTTCACAATATTGCTACTACATACCCAAGACTCCCATGCTTACTCCTTTAAAAACTGCCCAAACAGACACCGATCTCATTCGTATTTATTTACGAGAAATTGGTCGCGTACCACTGCTAACTCACGAACAGGAAATTTTATTTGGTAAACAGGTGCAGCGATCGCTCGCCTTGCAGTTAGTGAAAGATTCGCTAACCGCGCAGTTAGGTCGAGAACCGTCGCTTGATGAATGGGCAAAAGCTTCAGGCAAATTAGATAATACTGGGCTAACACAAGCGATCGCAGATGGTGAGAATGCTAAGCGCAAGATGGTAGAAGCTAATTTGCGACTGGTGGTTTCCATCGCCAAAAAGTACACCAAGCGTAATTTAGAGCTTCTGGACTTGATTCAGGAAGGAACCATTGGCTTGCATCGGGGTGTGGAAAAGTTTGACCCAACTAAAGGTTATCGGCTTTCAACTTATGCCTACTGGTGGATTCGTCAAGCTATAACTAGAGCGATCGCGCAGAACAGTCGTACCATCCGGCTGCCTATCCATGTCACTGAGAAGCTGAATAAAATTAAAAAGACACAACGCCAGCTATCCCAACACTTGAAACGCACGCCGTCAATTTCTGAGTTAGCAGCAGCACTAGAATTGACTCCCAACCAGGTAGTCTCGTATCTAGAGGTAGCACGTCAACCTATATCTCTAGAAAAACAAGTAGGAGAAGATCGAGATACAGAGCTGGGTGAAATGTTGCAAGATCCTGCTGCTTCTCCAGAGGAGTTTGCGATTCAGTCATTAATGTCCGATAACTTAAAGCAATTGATGGCAGCAGTTTTGACAATACAACAACAGCAGGTATTGAGCTTGCGTTATGGTCTAGAAGATGGACGATCGCTTTCGCTGAAAAATATAGGCGAACGGCTTAACTTTAGTCGCGAACGGGTGCGGCAGATTCAGCAAGAAGCCTTAGCCAAACTCCGCCAGTGCAGGGTTGATATGGATAAATACTTAATTAGTTAACTAGAGCTTTGCATAGTCCATCAATTTAACCAAGTGGCGGGTATACACTTGTAGCCGTGCCGTGTTTGCTCAAAGTCATCAATGGCGAAGGGATCGGTGGTTGCATCAAAGATGGCGATTATTCTCAACGATTTCCTTGTCTGGCTTTGTCGATCTTGAACCTGCATCTGCCGCGAAGAAGTAAACTCACAAGCAGTTGGAGCGCGAGTTCAACATCAAATCTTACAGTTTTAGTTCTTGAGTTTTGTCAGTCAACTAGGTAACAGACTCTCGTTTCAATATGGCATGAGTACCTCGTCTAAAGATAATTGTGTCTCTAGGCAAAATTTCATCTTGATTTCATCTTTCTCTGTTAAGCTATTTAGCAAAAGGTTAACTCATCTTCGAGCGAGCAAATTTCTTCAAGGTGTGAGATGAAAAAAATCTTAATTTACCTTCCTACTAGCTTGATTTTAGCTATTACAACTTCTATTTCAGCTAGCTATTCAAGTGAAAATATTAATACAAATACAAATAATAGTAGAGTTTTTAGTATTGAAGATAATTTACAGTTTCCTGCTACTCGTTGGCGGATCGTTAAACATGCTTTTCAAATACATATTCCCAAAAACATCGGTGCCCTTTCTCAGCTTATTATTGATACTCCATCCACGGTAGCTGTGAGCAATGACATTAACGTATCCGATCGAAATGGTCAGAGAATTAATACTAATGTTTTTGTTGATGATAAAAGAATCATTATAGTTTTTCCTAAAAAAGATATTTCTAACACAAAAATCTCGATCGAACTTAATAAAGTCAAGCAACCAGTTCTTGGTTCTGATTCTATATATAGCCTATCAGCTAAAGTTGTTGGCAACGATTCGGAAATTCCCGTAGGTGTAGCTCGATTCCGCACATTTTAGTACACAGATTTGACTAGTAAATATAGAAGTTTTATTATGATTGCATGACCTGAGTTCCAGCTAGTAAACAAATACAGCATACTTTTTCAGTAGTACCTTACCAGAATTATGACATGTGCTTTGATTGGATTTAAGTTAACACTCTTAGTTACGATCGTGTTCGGCTTCTAGAGTTTGGAAGATTTAACTTTAAAGGTCGAGTATAGAGGCAATTTTTGGCTTTAGCTCGATCGCCGATAATGTTAATTTATTTAAAGCTGGCGATCGCTAGAAAATCATGTCTCAGCAGAACAGTCGCGGACATAACCACAGACAGGCTAATTATAACCGTGCCTTTACCATCAGCGTTGCTCTCAATGCAGGGTTTGTCATTGTGGAGGCAGTTTACGGTATTATTGCTAACTCCCTCGCCCTACTTGCTGATGCAGGACATAATCTCAGTGATGTTTTGGGGCTGCTGCTAGCTTGGGGAGCAAGCATTCTCGTCCGCCGAAAGACAACACAACGTCGCACGTATGGGCTGCGACGCTCTTCCATTTTGGCGGCGCTGTTGAACGCCGTCTCTCTCCTAGTTGTTGCAGGTGGTATTGGCTGGGAGGCAATCCAACGGTTTCGCGAATCTGCTCCGGTAGCGGGAGGAACGGTGATTGCAGTGGCGGCGATCGGAATTGCGATTAATACGGGCAGCGCTTTGATGTTCTTGTCGGGGCGCAAGCGGGACTTGAATATCAGAGGTGCATTCCTTCACTTAGTTGCAGATGCTGCGGTATCTGTAGGGGTTGTACTGACTGGCATTGCGCTCGTTGCTACGGGCTGGCTTTGGTTAGACCCAGCTGTAAGTTTGGTTGTTACACTGATAATCATAGTTGGTACCTGGCAACTATTTCAAGAATCCTTCAATCTCATCTTAGATGCAGTTCCAGTAGGCATAGAACCATTGGCTGTCCGCAATTACCTAGCTGAACTTCCCGATGTGATTCAAGTCCACGACCTGCATATTTGGGCAACGAGTACTACAGAGACAGCACTCACGGCTCACCTAGTCATGCCCGCAGGACATCCTGGTGATGCTTTTTTAGTACGAGTAGTCCGAGAGCTTCACGAGCTTTTTGGCATCGATCACCCCACTCTGCAAATCGAGGTTGGCGATCCCAGTTACCCATGTCCTTTCGCTCCAGATAATGTTGTTTAAAGCTTGGTGTACCGAGAGGAATAACTACAGCATTACTGTTAAAAAGTTCCAGTTACTAAGTTATCTCCAAGTGTTCTACTGCAATTGCAAAAATTCTACAGAGAATTTTTAGATATAGAGTTATTTAACAAGCAAAAATTTCATTTCTATTTCATAGAACTCTGTCAATATATTGATTGATAGCTTCATTCACTAAGAAGAGAGCTGTCAATTATTTATCATTTGAAAATTACGCTTTTTTTCTTATGAAGAAGTATTGGCACGATGCTATCGATTGGCTGTGGCAAACCCCCGAACGTTCTCTAAATGCTGCTTATAATGCAGCACTTGAGATAAAAAGGATAGAAAATGAGTACCTTAGAGGTGGGCAAGTTTCATCACTGGATGATTATAGCGATAATGTTGTTAACTATATTGAATCTGAATTGTCTAAATATCTACAAATCGCTCAGACCAGATTATCAGAATTTAAGCTAAGCCGTTCTATTCTCAATATATTCATTATAAATGTTTCCTCTTATAGTAAAAATTCAAATAATTTTGACCTGGAACAAGAGGACATAATAGATGATCGTCAGACTATAGAAGTAAAAGCCGTTACTTGCAAAACAATAGAAAAACTAAACTTCATTGAGGAAGTTCTTATTAAATATAAATTTTCAAATTCAAAAAATAAAGTTGAGCGCAATCTAATATCTCAAAAAAGTGAAACAGATGGCGACACTTCCTTAATCCAGCTTGGCAAACAAATTCCTATGAAACAGACTCAAGCACTGCAAGATAAATTTAATAAACTCATCTCAGAAAAAAAATCAGTATCAAGGACATCACTTGATGAACCTAGCGTTATTCCCCGTTCCATTGGTCGAACTATAGAAAAACTCAAAAGGAACTTGAACCCAAACGCAGAAACTGAGTTGATTCAAGAGTTCCGCCGCTCTCGGTATCGAACCATCGTTTCTATACGTTATTTATTAATTCTTGTTCTAGTACCTTTTTTAATGAATCAGCTAGCTAAAGGGATTATAATAAGTCCTTTAGTAAATTCATTTTGGAATAATAACCAATCAAATATTTATTTAAATTCTTCTCAAGAAGAAAGAGCACTGACTGAATTAAAAAGTTTTGAAGAGAGGCTTCGTTTTGATTTTCTAGCTGGAAGATCTCTAGTTCTTACTCCAGAAATTACAGAAAAAGAGTTAAAGCAAAAAGCTTCTGAACTAGCTCAAAAATATAAGCTTGAGAGTAATAACGCACTCAAAAGTATTTTTGCAGATTTACTGTCAGTGGCTACGTTTGTGGCTTTACTTGTAATAGGAAAACGACAGATAGCAATATTTAAGTCTTTTATTGACGAAATAGTTTATGGATTAAGTGATTCTGCCAAAGCATTTTTAATTATCCTGCTTACCGATTTATTTGTCGGCTTTCACTCTTCTCATGGTTGGGAAGTAATTTTGGAAAATACTTTACAGCATTTCGGTCTTCCAGAAAATAAAGATTTTGTTTTTATGTTCATAGCGACTTTTCCAGTGGTCTTGGATGTGATCTTTAAGTATTGGATCTTTCGTTACCTTAATCGCATTTCACCCTCGGCAGTTGCTACTTACCGCAACATGAATGAATAAGATGAATCCACTGTAGATTGAAATTTTAGCCCGACGAACGACGCGAATTCATTAGCGGCGTAGAAGGAAAGAAGTTACTAAGATGGCTTCGCGCTAAGGTACAAAATCAAGTGGCGATCGCAACCAACTCCTCGGACGTGAACTAACATAACGCTTTTGTTTCATGCAGCAATGCCTTAGTTTAAGGGTAGCCGAACAGTAAACGTACTTCCCCTACCCAACTCACTTTGAACCTGAATGCTGCCATGATGTGCTTGGACGATCGCTTGAGCAATCGCTAGACCTAATCCAGTACCCCCCGACTGGCGAGAGCGGTCGCTGTTCACGCGATAGAAGCGGTCGAAAATTCGTGCTTGGTGTTCGGAAGCAATGCCGATGCCCGTGTCTACAACCTGAATGATGGCATAATGCTCGTGTCGGTCTAGCACGAGCGTGACTCTACCCCCTGGGGGAGTGTACTGCATTGCATTGCTCACGAGGTTAGAAATTAAGCGACCTAGATGCTCTTCATCTCCGATCGCGTAAAGGGCTTGGCGTACCCGTATATCAGCTGTTAGCTTTAAAGTAGCAGCAATTTTCAGAATAGAAAATCCTTCTACTACATCACTGACTAATTCGTTTAAATTACAGGAACTCAGTTTCATTACTAACGCTTGCTGTTTGTGCAATGTTTTTGCCGGATTTTCCATCCGCGAAAGTAACAAAAGATCCTCAACTAATCGAGAAAGGCGATTATTCTGACGTTCGATGGTTGTTAGAGCATTCTCTATTTCTTGCTCGGACCAAGGCTGCTCGATCTGGCTTTTGTTTTCCATAGTGGCTTGGATCGTTGCTATGGGAGTCCGCAATTCATGGGCAGCGTCAGCTGTAAACTGTCGCATTTTTAAATAAGAACTATAAATTGGTTGGATCGTTACTCCTGAAAACCACCAAGCTGAAGCTCCGATCGCAATGATGCCAATTGGTACTCCTGCTAATAGAATTAATCGCAAGTAAGCAAGCGACCGA
The DNA here is from genome assembly GCF_023546805.1 of Chroococcidiopsis sp. CCNUC1. Classification (NCBI taxonomy): domain Bacteria; kingdom Bacillati; phylum Cyanobacteriota; class Cyanophyceae; order Chroococcidiopsidales; family Chroococcidiopsidaceae; genus Chroococcidiopsis; species Chroococcidiopsis sp. CCNUC1. The sequence goes on from NZ_CP097481.1 coordinate 158,817, forward strand.
TCAAAGTCCTCCAGCGATCGCCCCACCTGGATGTATCCCCAAAGCAGATTCTTGTTAGGATGAAGAGATAAAGAAATTTGATGATAACGCCGACCATCGCGGTCTTGGAGGATTTGCCAAGTGTTCTGTTCTAGTAAAATTGGCAGCCCCGTAGGGTGAAAACCTGTTACGGCAACCAGGTTTCCAGAGGTGTCTAATAAACGTAGGTAGTAGTTGCTTTGGTCAAAGATACTTGTAGAATGAGACTTGGCTACTGCTGTTCGCGTTAAGCAGCTTATCCCATCCGTGCATAGACTTGGTAGGATTTTTTGAGCGTCCGGTTTTACGCGATTAGGGTAAACTAGGCTCGGTTCGAGGCTATCGTGCAGCGTACTTGCTACAGACTTCAGTTCTCGATCTAAAGCTGCTAAACCTATATGGGCGATCGTGTGATAAAGAATAAATCCAGCTAGAGTGCAAATCAGTCCAACAACGCTAGTATATATTCCTGCCAGTCGCCAGCGAGTCAGTAGAAATAGCCTATTCTGGATCGAGGATGATGTTGAAACGGTATCCCATGCCATAGAGAGTTTCAATCGAGCAACTACTGCCAATTTCTGCCAGTTTGCGCCGTAGCAGACGGATTTGGGCTGCTAGAACGTTACTAGTTGGTTCTGTACTTGCCGCCCAAATGAGCTTGACAATTTGCTCACCGCCGATCGCCTGGTTAGGGCGCTTCATGAAACATTCTAGCAGTTGAAATTCCTTTGGTGTCAGTAAAAGAAACTGCTTGTCACCGCTTTGCTTTTGAAGACACACAGTGTGAGTGCCGTAATCTAAGATGAGATCGCCGACCTGAAGTTGCTGGGGTTGGATTTGAGGCGATCTGCGCTGCAATGCCCGCAACCGTGCCAGCAGTTCTGCCATGCCAAACGGCTTCACCAGATAATCATCAGCTCCTGCATCTAGCCCAGTCACTCGATCGCTAAGATCGCATTTAGCTGTTAGGATTAAAATCGGCATCGAATTATTCCGCAGCCGCAGCCGCCGACACAGTTCTAAGCCTGATAGCCCTGGCAGTAACCAGTCGAAGATAGCTAGTGTATATTCTGTCCAGTATGTTTCTAGATACATCCAAGCTTCATCGCCATCTAAAACCCAATCAACAACGTACCGCTCTTGCTTTAACCTTTGCCTAATTGCATCACCTAAATCCGGCTCATCCTCCACTAATAGAATTCGCATAACAACCTACTTCGTCCTAGCCATCGTTTCTATGAAGGTGCGTTTGAGTTCCAGTAATGTTTTCCATTGAACGCATTCCAAATCCTGCAAAATTCCAAGGGTACAAGAAAAGCTACTGGCAATTGCATTACTTTTCCTGCTTTCTTCTATTTACTCAGAAGAGTTGGTAGATTTACTTTTAGAAAGATTACTAACAGCGCGTTGTAGCGTTGCCAGTGCGCGGTTATAATTTAAAATTGCATTAAGCCGATTCACATCCGCTCGTGTCAAGTCGTTTTCGGCAGCAATTACGTCTAATTGAGTACCAGCTCCTCCTTGAAAGCGCACGCGGGCAATTTCTAAACCCTCTTGAGCCTGTTGCAATGCAGCGGCGGCAGTTTGAATGCTGCGGGCATTTGCCTGGAGGTTTTTATATGCCTGCTCCACCTGAAAACGAATTTGATTGCGAGTTTGAGCGAAACGGGTTTCAGCGATCGCTCGGTTGGCATCCTCCTGTGCTGCACCAAATCTAGCAGCTCCGGCATCAAAGAAATTCCAGCGCAGCCTGGCTCCTGCTGCATATCCATCTTTTAAACTAAATTCGTCATTAAAGTCATCCAATATTTGATAATTGGCAAACAGACTAACCTGCGGTCTTACATCAGCTAGAGCAATTCGTCTTTGCTGCTGGGCAATTCTCCGTTGCGCTAGCTGTTGTTGCAGCTCTACTCTGTTTTTATACGCCAGCAAAATACTGTCCTCAAGCGATAGCGACCATCTGCCTGCTTGCCGCACTGGATCGGCAGCACTTACATCTACTGTCTCGCTCAAGCTCAACAATTCTACTAATCGACGACGGGCGATATCTTGCTGGCTTTGAGCGTCGATCAGTTCCTGCTCTGCATTGCCAAGCTGGACTCTGGCACGCACGACATCAAATCCAGTCCCCAAACCGCCTTCTTCTAATGAAATAGCATCTTGTAAACTCCTGCGGGCATTAGTAACAGCAGCTTGGGCAATTCGTACCTGTTCGTCGGTTTCTTGTAGATCGTAGTAAGTATTTGTGACATCGAGGCGAGTTTGTTCGTTCAGTCGCTGTACGTCTAATCGATTGAAACGTACCAGCTCTTGGGCAGATCTAATTCTTGCAGGTCTTCTACCAGCAGTAAAGATGTCGTAACCAACTTCTATGGTACCGCTGAGAACGTTAGCAGGAGAGGATTTTTCATTTAGATATTTCAAGTCGTCAAGAGTCTCTCTGGCAGTCCGTTCATTGGCAATTTCTGCCTGAGTGTTTAATGTGGGTAATTGAGCTGCCTGCACTTGTCTTAAAGCAGCTTGACTGCGCTGCAAGGTTTGTCTTGCTATCTGGAGATCTCGATTGTTCTTTCGTGCCAACGCGATCGCCTGCTGCAAAGTAATTGGCTGTGCCTGTTGGGATCGAACTTGCTCTGGACTAGTTGGCAGGTCGAGCGGATTCGGACTTGGATTGAGCGAGTCCGGCGGTTGGACAGTCTGGCTTTTTGAGACAGTTGGAGAAATTGGTTTGGATTGGGCGATCGCAGATAGAGTCTGAGTAGAACTAAAGATTGCACTGACGATCGTTAATACCACAAAACGAGCACTAACCATAAGTTTTCTGTCAGTTTGAAACACCCTTTCAATAGGGGATGAAATAGTCATGAAAAGTGCTGCGATCTTACGCGCTCAATTGTTCTGCCACCCGCGATCGAGCAGCGTTAGAAACTTTCTTGGGGAGAACAAATTTACCGAACTGCGCGTATAAGGCTGGAATCACCAGCAGCGTCAGAGCGGTTGAGGTAAACATACCACCCAAAACAACTACTGCTAGGGGTTGTAGCAATTCCTTACCCGAACCAGAGCCAAACGCCAGTGGCAGCATACCAAAAGCAGACGATAGAGCGGTCATTAAAATAGCGATTAGGCGCTCCATTGACCCCTCGATCAGCACGTCGTGCAGTGGGAGTCCGGCTGCCAGTCGATGGTTATAGTTGTCAACCAACAAAAGTCCGTTACGGATGGCAACGCCGAAAAGTGTGATGAACCCGACCATTGAGGCTACGGATAGAATGCCACCGCTCAGTGCTAGAGTGAACACACCCCCAATCATCGCCAAGGGTAGGTTGAGCATAATCATTACCGTAGCAGGAATGGAACCAACCGAGAAATAGATTAATATCGCAATGATCGCTAGCGCCAAAGCGCCGATCGCCAGTAAGGTTTGTGTGGCGCGCTCTTGTGACTCAAATTGACCGCCATACTCAATGAAATAGCCAGGTGGTAGTGTCACTTCCCGCTTAACCTTGTCACGAATTTCCTGAATTACGGAACCGAGGTCTCGACCGTCCACATTAGAAGAAACAAGAATCCGGCGAGAAACACTTTCTCGGTTAATCGTGTTAGCTCCCGTACTATAATCGACTTTTGCTGCCTGTGCCAAAGGGATCTTTCGACCTTCGGGGGTATCGATCAGTAGCTCTCGAATCGTTTGCAGATCTCGTCGCGCCTTTGGCTCCAGCCACACTAGCAAATCAAACACCTGCTGCTGTTCGAGAACCTGAGAGACAACCCGTCCATTTAAGGCAGTTTCCAGCGTTTCAGAAATTTGCCCTACCGTCAAGCCGTACCTAGCAGCGGCATCTCGGTCGAACTCAATCTGAACCTGTTTGACAGGAACTTGGGGTTCCAGTTGCAGATCGACGACACCTGGCACGCTACTCATCACCGATTGAATTTGTCCTCCCAGCGTCCGCAGTTGTTCTAGATCTGGTCCAAAAACCTTAACGGCGATCGCCGACCGGACTCCAGAGAGAATTTCATCAATCCGGTGAGATAAAAAGCCACCGACATTGGCAGCTACACCAGGGAGTTTTTCAAATTCAGTCCGCAAGGCTTCAATCGTTGCCTCTCGGTCTTTCATGCCTTCTTCGCTTAGCTCCACATCCAATTCTGCAAAGTTTACCCCTGCCCCTTCGGTGTCTCCTGGCGCGCGACCAGGACGCAGCTGGAGTGCTGTAAATCTGGGGTCGTCTTTAAATTTATTCTCCAGCACTGCACCAGCGCGATTTGTCGTATCCAATGACACGCCTGGATAAAGATTCATCGCCACCACCAGTGAAGGTTCTTGAAACTCCGGCAGAAACACCTGTCCCACTCCGCTTAGAATAACCATAGAGGCTACAAAAGCAGTTATTGCCGTCAATAGAACCAATTTAGGGCGATGCAACGAGAACAGCAGCGCCGGACGATACAAGCGGGCAGACAAACGCGATATCCAGGTTTCTTCTTCACGTAACTGCCGATTTACTAGCATTAAGGCACAAAGGGCTGGGGTCAAGGAGAGTGCTACCACCGTCGAGGCAATAATTGACAGCAGATAAGCTACTCCCATTGGGGTAAAAATTCGCCCTTCCACGCCTTCTAGAAAGAAGATCGGAGCGAAAACTATCACAATAATCACTGATGCCAGCAAGATACTGACGCGCACCTCCACCGATGCGTCAAAGACTACTTGTAGTGGCGGTACGGGATTCCCCTCTTGTTGATTTTCCCGCAGGCGACGGTAGACATTTTCCATACCTACAATCGCATCGTCCACTACTGAGCCGATGGCAACCACCAGCCCCCCTAGTGTCATAGTATTGATCCCATCCCCTGTCAATTTCAGAACTGCCATCCCTAATAGGAGAGATAAGGGCAGGGCGCTCAGGCTGATTACCACCGTACGCCAGTTCATCAAAAACAAAATCAGGACGACTGAGACGATAATCACGCCATCCCGCAACGCCTCTTCCACGTTTTTGACGGAGGCTTCAATAAAGCTTTCTTGGTCGTAGGTTGTAGTAATTTTTACATCCTTGGGCAAACCAGGTTTTATTTCTTCCAACGCGGCTTCCACGGCTTTTGTCACGGTGACTGTATCAGCCGCTGGCTGCTTGTTTACCACAAGCAGAACTGCTTTTTTTCCATTAAAGCTGGCATCTCCCCGCTTTAATTCCGCCCCAATCTGCACGTTGGCAACGTTATCGAGCAGCACGGGAACACTATCGCGCTCGGTCACTACCGCTTTCTTCAACTGATCGATCGATTGCAAGCGACCAGTCCCCCGAATCAAAAATTCTCGGTCTGGATCGATCAGAAAACCACCTGGAGCATTGACATTTGCCTCTTCAACTGCTTTAGTAACTTCTGCCAGGGTGACGTTAAACGCCCTTAGCTTGGCAGGGTCAACCAGCACTTGGTATTGGCGGACATCGCCGCCCCAAACGGTAATTTGAGTCACCCCTGGTACCGCCAGCAGGCGGTTTCTGACTTGCCAGTTCACAATCCGCTGTACGTCCATCATCGGTGTAGTGTCAGCAGTGAAGGCAATTTTGAGAATGGTGCCAATGGGCGAACTGACAGGAGCAAGTTCGGGACGCTCTATACCTTCCGGTAATTTACCCTGCGCCTGCTGTACCCGCTCAGTCACTAATTGTCTAGCTTTATAAATATCCGTACTCCAGTTAAATACAACTCGCACCATAGATAATCCAACTCCAGAAGAAGAACGAACGGATTCTACTCCTGGAGTACCATTAATGGCGCTCTCGATCGGAAGAGTTACTAAAGACTCCACTTCTTCTGGTGCAAAGCCAGGGGCTTCCGTAAGGATTTCTACCTGCGGCGGTGCAAAGGTGGGAAACACGTCCAGGGGCATCTGGAGCAGCAACTGCAAGCTCCACACAGCTACAATAATCCAAGCAATGACGACCAGCCAGCGTTGGGTAATTGACCATTTAACAATGGAATTCAGCATAGTTAATTCAACTATTGATGGGGATTTCGGCTTGCTTCAGGCTTCTCATCTCCATGCTCAAAGGGAAATGAGCCATTTGATTTGGAGCCATCTAGATCGACTCCAGTTTCGTAAACACCTGAATCAATCTGGGAAATCGGGTTAGACCGAAGACGACGCTTTGTCCAGAATGAACCCACCCAGAAAGCTCCAGCCAGGCTTGCCCCACCCAAGGGTAGGATGAGCCACCAGGGTAAAGGAAAGGAGCTTGGGGATTTTACCTCTTCACTAGGGGAGCCTGATTCTTCACCGTGGGAGTCTCCTTCTTCCTTGCCACCACCTTTTAGAGATTGGGCATAGAGGAGGGGCGCACCCTGAGTAACAATGCGATCGCTAGCAGATATGCCACTTTTTATTTCGATCGAATCGTCAGAGGTGCGACCCTGTGTCACTTCAGTAGGCTGATAAGTATTATCTTTTTGGACGTAGACAACATCTTTGCCGCCCGCTTCCACGATCGCCGCACTGGGAACCGCCAGTACTGCTGTTGGAGTGCGATCGGTCAAAATCTCTAACTGAGCAAACATTCCCGGCTTCAGCACGCCACCTGGATTGTCTAGTTCTGTTCTCACTGGAACAATGCGGTTTTCTCCTTCGATCGCCGAACCGATCACTGCTACCCGTCCCCTAAATGTACGATTTGGCAAGCTGTCAATTTTTATTCGTACTGGTTGACCAACTCTGATTTGGTTACTATCTTTTTCGTAAATATTTGCCGTGGCGAAAACTCCACTGCCATCGACAATCGTCATGATCCTCTTGCCTGCATCCTGTCCTGATTCACCTATCGTCGCTTCTCGGTTAGCTACAACTCCAGCAATAGGAGCCATAATGGTTATCGTGCCATCCGCGTTAGGGGTAGCTCTCAATTGCCGGAGTCGGGTTTGATAAGTTTGATTGCTCAGAGCTACCCGCGATCGCGCTACTTCCAGTCCCGACTGGGCGCGCTTTAGTTGTGCCTGTGCCTCTGAAACCTGCAAGCGGCTTTGGGCTTTGGCAAGGGCTGCTTTTGCAACTGCTAGTTGAGTTTCAGACTCCCACACCTGCCGTCGGGGAATGGCACGCTTATCTAGTAACTCCTTGTCTCGGTCATACCTCTCCTGTGCAAAATTCAGGGCAGTCTGGGCTTGCTGAATGTCAGTAGCAGCTATCTTCTGCTGCTGTACGTAATTTTGTTGCGCCAGCCTTAGGTCTGCTTGTGCTTGCTGTACGCTGGCGATCGCCTCTGCCTGTCTGTCCAAAGCACTGGTGCGAAGTTCTGCCAAGTCTGGGCTAGTCATAATGGCAACCGCCTGACCTACTTTCACCTGTTCCCCTGGATTGACTAACAGTTTGATTACTGTTCCCCCTACCGGAGTTGTCACGTCCACCCGACGATTCGGCAAAGTTTCAATCTGACCTGTGGCTTTAATACCAGTTGCCAGTCGCTGCTGGATGACAGGCTCTACTTTAATTCCCAATTGTGCTGCAATGCTAGTATCAATTGGAATCGGTTCAGTCATTTGACTTGCATTGCTACCGCCCTGAAACTCAGAGCCTCCATGCCCAGCGCCAGCAAGAACTTTAGCACCTGGGGTTAGAAGCAGCAGGCTTAGGAAAACTCCAGAAAATGCCTCCCGCTGTATTCGAGAAAGGTTCATTTTGTAAGGCATTAGAAATCCTTTGTTTTGAATTGAGCTAGGTGAAAGGCAAACTTTAATAGCTCGGAGCATGGAGAGATCCTATAATACTGCGCGAGAGGAAAAAGCCAAAACTCTTGCCGATCGGCTAAATTTGAATTTGAGAAGTGACAGGCGAACGCTAAACACCTATTGTTTCACATAACTATGAAATAGAGATGAAATTTTTATAGGAACAGATGATTTTTTTTATGCTACTGATGATTAGAAGCCACTGCCATTAACATTTGAAGCATTATTTTTTCAGATAAAGTCAATCCATTCATTTTTATCATTTCTAACTGTTTTGCGTATTTTGACATAGTACCATTCACAAACACTAATTTTCGTCGGATCTATCAATCACCGCTTAAATTGATAATTTTAATTTTAATCGACTAAAATTTCATTCCTATTTCATAATCTTCTGTTAATTTGATTACGTAAAGGTCGATTTAATTCAAGTAAACCTAAAATCTCAGTTGATTTAGCCGACTATTTAGTAAAGTCGAGTCAAAATGCTCGAAGCCCTAATTTATGCTGCTACGTTTAGTTTGACAGTCGCAACAGCGGTTCCATCTGCTTACGGAAGTTCCATAACAGCTCCTGCAAAGGTTCCACGTATTGTTAGCTCTGTCCAATTTCCTCAAAGCAGATGGAAAATTGTTAGACACACTTTTCGTTTGCAGATCCCTCAAGAGAGTAACCCTCTCTCCCAGTTGACGATTAGCGTCCCCGCTGGTTTGACTGTCAAAAACAAAAGTAAGATCGGTGTGTTTGACCAATCTGGTCGCCAAGTTGATACAAATGTTTCTGTTGATGGTAGCAAAGTCACATTAACATTTCCTACACCTGTCAATCCTGGAACTGAACTCAAAATTGCTATGAGAGATGTAAAAATTTCAGGCGTTACCAATGCTTGGTTATACAAGGTTCATGCTAGACTCGTTGGCATCAATGCAGATCTACCTATCGGGTTTGCTCGCTTTCGGTTTTACCGATGAGACAATTCTGGGAGTGAATTTTAATATTTCACCCTAAATTCATCTCAAGCTGTCAAGATAGTAAATAAAGGGATGAGCTGCTGCCTTTCTTTAAGGAAGACGTTAATCTTACGTTCGGACTTGAACGCATAGGTACTCAGATACTAATATTTTGTTGTATCTTCAAACGACTTCTTTCAACTAAATTAGTCAATCTTAACTAACTAAAAAAACTGAGAAATTAGTTGGATAAAATTTTTTAGTTGACTAATCCAGGTTAAGATTTGCAGCTAAATTAGCTTGTAGTCTCAAGGACAATTGCTAGCCTAACCGTTTTCACTCACGTATAACTAGAGCGATCGGAATGACTAATAGCTAGTTCTAACTTTAGGTTTGTAAAAAACTTGAGCTAGACCTCTGGCAGCTTTTGTTCAATCTATGTCTACGGGAACGGCACTTTCAATTTTTAGGCAGAGCATTTGTCAGTTTTCACTTGGCTTACCCAGCATACGGTAGAAGTATTGGAATGAATGCCAACCGAAAAATCAGTATGGTTCAGATTCAAACGAGTCCTCATCCGATCGGGAAATTTTCTCTGATTGCAGAACATATCAGCGAAGCCTCAATTTTGAAGCCTCAATTTTTAACCGTTAAGAGTTAGCGTGGGAAAACTAAACTTTTATCCCACATTAAGTTTGACTAGTCTTGCTATTTCACCTCTTCATTTGGAGTTTTGTCATGAAAAGATTTGTTATTAGTACCGTATTCGTCCTAGCTATACCTGCGATCGGCTTTACTAACACTTTTTTCGGTTCTGCTGCCTATGCAGAAAACTCGAACAGATCTAATAAAGGAGCTTGTCAATCCATTCCCCCAGCCAGACCTACTGGGGGAGGTACTAGGGAAAGAATCGCAGCTATGAAAAAGTGTGATGCAGCCCGAGCGAGCGAACAACAGATGCCTAGCACTTCATCAACAGAACAACCTAGCTCGCCATCTGAAGTACCAACCCAGCAAAATCAAGAGCCAGATAGTTCTGAGCAACCATCGGCACCAGGGTCGGTGACTATACCGTCAACCACACCCTAAAAAATGATGCTAGATGTGGATTGAGGCTACTCCTTGTAAAAAAGGTTTGTTTTTTCGCCAACTTCATGACAGTTCTGCCTCAATCTTCATTACAAGAATCGATCTGAGGCTGAGTCTATACTTAGTCCTCTGCTCTAATAGCTTTGAAACTTGATTTTGTTTGCTTGCTGCTTGAAAAACTACTTGATTTGTTAAGGCAAAGCTAACAGGGATTTTGTTCCAAGCTCAACTGAGACTCAAAAAATTATTTTTCGCTTGCAGTAGTGACAGACTTCAGTATCAAGTTTGAACTTCTTCAGTCAGGCGGAGTTTGTTTAGGATGCACAACCATGAAATTTTTTATATCCAGTAGCTTAGCAGTTTTGCTGATTTCTGCTGCAACTGTACCTACAGTGAAAGCTGAGATAGCAGCATTCACCAACACAGCAAATAATGCTACTATTAGTCAGCTAAAACCCTTTAACCTAGTCCATATGGCTTATCAGGGTTACTTCCGAAGCCAAGGTATACCTGGCTACGGCGCTTTCCTCTCAGCTTACAGGATGGGTAGAATAACCCCCAAAAAACTCGTTCAAAGCGCAGTTGAAAGAAACAAACTTTCAGCTCAAGTTCTAAATAATAAAAGATATCTGAGGGCTGTTGAAGCTCAACTGTTTTCGTTAAGTAAACGTTAGGCAAGAGTAACAAGTTTGTTAGGCTTACAACAGTCTAGTAATAGCTGTTTGACGCATTAATTTGGTTGAACTGCCTTAGCTTACAAGCTTTCCTCAATCAGCCAAAAAAAAGCAATCTGCTTTGAAGATAATGGACTGTGTTTGGGAAGGGTGAATCAGGAAAGAAGCACCGCAACAACGGCTTTCTTTGACTGAAATTTATTTCATCGTGATTTCATTTAAAGCTGTCAAGTTATTAAGTTGTATATCCATTGAGTGTTTTACTCAAGAAGTAGCGCGATTGAGAAGTTGGTTTACGTTACTACTTCCATAACTCTCTTTTTTCTACACTGCTTCGCTTTGTACATTTTCTACTCCTGCTGCCTGATGTGTGTCCACTGCTTGGAAGGGAAACTTAGTATATCATGCGGACTGTCGAATTCAAGTTAAGCCTCAATCGTTACCAACAGGCAAAAGTCGATAGCTGGCTTGCCATTCAGCGATGGATTTGGAATCAAGGATTACACTTGTTAGAGGAATTTAACAGCTTTAGTACTTGGGATAAAGTTTCCCAGACTTGGGTTCCCTGTTGTCCCATTCCCTGGACATATTACCGAGACTCTGTTGGGCAACTTATTGCTTTCACTCGGATAGCCAAAAAGAAACCGTACCGAATGAGCTGCCCTATACCCCAGGTTTATCGCAAACCTGTGTTAGAGTCACCCACGTTTTTTGGACTCCTCTACTACTTTGCTCAAAAGAACCATTCGGACAAGCCCTGGTTTTGCGACGTTCCTTGTAGATTTGTTGCCGGTACTTTGAAATCTCTGGCTGACGCATGGACTGCTTATAAATCAGGTAAACGCCAACGTCCTCGTTACAAGCAGTACAAGGATAAATTTAGAACCCTGATAAATAATAATGCTAAGCCTATTAAGATTTCAGGGAAGCGAATTACATTACCAAAGCTAGGAAAGGTAACGGTTAAGACTCTCGATCGACGTTGGTTAAAATCAGTCCCCATCGTTACTCTAAAAATAGTCAAAGAGCCTTCAGGTTATTACTTACAGTTATCAGGTTGTTTTCCAGTCAACAAAGAAAAGCCCACCAATAAAGCAGTAGGCGTATCGCTAGGCTATTCGCACCTTACTACTGATGGTGAAAAAGTAGTGGAGTCGCCAAACTTTTACCATAAAATGGAGAAACAATTAGCGCAACTCCAACGCCAGCTCTGTCGCCAACAAAAAACTTGTCCAATTTCTACTTATAACCCTAGCTTAGGAGAGCATTTTCTCAGTTGTCCTATCGATCCTGGCAAAGGAGCAAACCGAGCTAAGACCCAGCGGAAGATATCTCGATTGTATGAGAAAATTCGCCGTAGTCGTCTTGCCACTAATCACAAAATTTCAACATACTTAGTGCGAGAATATGATGCTATTGCTATAGTCAAGCCCGAAATTAAGAGAATTACTCGTAAACCTATAGCAATTGTGAATAAATTAGGAGAATTTGAACACAACGGTGCAAACCACAAAGCAGAGTTCAGTAAAGGCTTGCTGGACAATAGCTTGGGTCAGCTCGCTGGTCTAATCAAACAAAAGGCTTCAGTACAAGGGCGAGAGTTAATTTCGGTCAGCCCTAAAGACTTACCTGATGAACTGAAGCAATGTACTGAGAAGCGTCGCGAGCAATTGCAGTGGTCGCGCGCTGTCTATTCAACAAACTTCTCTAGAAGGTACCGCGCTTGGGAGTGGGAACTAACGCCTGGGGAGTCCACTGAGACGTTGAACCAGGAACCACCGCAGGGTGGACTTTCCTGCGATGCAGGGACAACCTCCAACTTTATCTTAGAAAGTATCGGTCTTTGTGGAGTAGGGGATATTCCTGAAATAATCCCGTTGCTTCAAAATCAGTCCGAGGCTAACTCTAGTTATTAGTGGAAGTTGCAAGAAACGCTTGTTTAGATCGCTTAATTTTGCGACTAATAGCCTTCATTCTTTTAGTTTTGAAGCTCTTACTTCTTTGAGCAGAACTACCAGTTTTAAATCCTTTGCGTATCAAACGCGTTTATGAATTTAGGATTTAAACACTTCACTTGTCAATCAGTAGGAAGTCAGTAGGAATTGCAGGAGAGCGACAGTCCACGGAAGCATAGAACACAAGAGGTTATAAAGTTCTTACAGCTAGACTAACTGAGAGAACCACCAGGAAAAGCTTACAGCTTTGCAGAAGTGCTATTCAGAAGTTTAGTAGTTTGCACTAAAAGTTTGAACAACACGAAGCTAGAACTGAAGACGACGTTATTCAAGGAAGCTACACCTCAACTAGGTTCTCTCCTTCGTAGATATCGGATTTTGGTTTTAGCTATCTACTGCTTGTGTTAGTACACAGTTCATCTACAACCAGGTTATCTGAGATCGAGTTGAAGAAAGTAGTTTTGTTTAAATTTTTACTAGATGCTTGTAAGAAGCTGACTTTTCAATCGTCATCTATGTCTACAGACTGCCGCTCCAAAATTGAACTCATTTAGCGAACCAGTGTTTATTCAGGAGTTTGTGCTATGAAATTTGCAATACTTGGAGTTTTGTCGGTTTTGATGGTGTCTGCTATTACTGCACCTACCCTTGGAGTTGAGATAGCAGCAGATCGAGGAGAAAACAGTACTGTTGTGAGATATCAACTGCGTCCCTTTAATCTAGTGTACTTGGCTTATCAAGGTTACTTTCGAGACCAAGGTATCCCTGGCTATAGTGCGTTCCTTGCAGCTTATGAGGCGGGGAGAGTCAGTGCTGAAGATCTCGTGCAAAGTGCAGTTAAAAAGAACAAAGTTTCCCCTGAAGCTGCAACCGATCGAAGCTACCTCAGAGCTGTGAAGTCCTATATAGAAAGTTTGAGAAAAGATTAATAAAATACATAGCGCAAAATAATAGCCACACATCTATATTTGGAAAGCATAGTTTTCCAAATATAGGTGTTTAACAATACGCTCCAAACCTAATGATAAGTACGTTTATAAATCCGTGACGATCGCACAATCCTTGCCCGTTCGTATGAAGTGGAACCAAAAAACTGGACAGGGAGTTAAGCTCTGAACCACTCAAAATATGATAGGAGTAGTTCATGAGTAACAAACGCAAACAGTACAGTTCCCAATTCAAAGCCAAAGTTGCACTGGAAGCCGTCCGAGGTGAAAAAACCGTTGCAGAATTAGCAAGCCAGTACCAAGTGCATCCAACCATGATTAACAACTGGAAAAGACAGTTGTTAGAGGAAGCCAGCAGTCTGTTTGAAAAGGGGAGTGAGATCGGCAAAGCCAACGAGAGCCAACAAGCTCAGATTGATGAGTTGTATCGCCAAATTGGACAGTTGAAGGTAGAACGGGATTTTTTAGCCATCAGGTCAGCACAATTGGGGTTGAAGAGCGAAAAACCTTGGTAGTGACTGACCATCCGCAACTGAGCATTGTGCGGCAGTGCCAATTATTAGGAATTGCCCGTTCTAGCTTTTACTACCAGCCGCAAGCCCCGTCAGAAGAAGAGTTGACCTTGCTGCGATTGCTCGACCAGCAATACCTGAAAACGCCGTTTTATGGCAGTCGTCGGATGACGGTAGTGCTGCGTCAGTACGGCTATGAGATCAATCGTAAACGAGTGCAACGGTTGATGCGACAGTTGGGAATAGAAGCAATTTATCCCAAACCACGCTTGAGTCAAGCCCATCCGGAACATCAAGTGTATCCTTATCTGCTGAGAAACTTGGAGATCGCTCAAGCCAATCAAGTCTGGTGTACCGACATTACTTATTTACCTGTCCTCAAGGGGCATTTCTATTTAGTGGCAATGATGGATTGGTTTAGTCGCAAAGTATTGTCCTGGCAGATCTCCAACACGTTAGATGCAACATTTTGCCTTGAAGCGTTGCAGCAAGCAATCACAGATTATGGCACACCTGAAATTTTCAACTCCGACCAAGGTAGCCAATTTACCTCAAGCCATTTCACTAGCTGTCTCAAGGCAGTGGGAGTGCAAATCAGTATGGATGGTCGAGGACGTTGTCATGACAACATTTTTATTGAACGATTGTGGCGAGCGCTAAAATACGAGTTGATTTATTTGATGGCGTTTGAGGATGGAATTCATTTGAACCAGGAGGTACGAAAATGGTTTGAATGGTATAATCAAGAGCGTCCACATCAAGCATTGAATTATCGCACCCCTGAAGTTGTCTATTGGGAAACGCGATTGAATCGTAAAAATGCTTGAGTTAGGACATAGAGATCTCCACTTTTCAGAGCTTAGAGATCCCTCCAAATTGTCTAACTGGTTGGAACCACTTCAGTAAACAGACGAGCAAGGACAAATCCTTAGAACCAAGATTTAAAACTTGAAGGTCGTTCGTATAGTTCCAACATAGATGTTGCTGTTGTCATTGTTGTGTTCTGGGTTGAAAATTACGATCGCGCCAGGAGTGACCTCAATATTATCGGTAATAGGAAAGCGATAGAGTAATTCCGCGTGATAAGAAGTATCTTGGTCGCGACGACCGCCAAAATCATTACTAGCTGCTCTGGGTGGCTGACCAAAGATCAGACCGAGTACGCTGCCTTCTTTACCCAAGTCTTGTATGGCTAAGGTTGCCGCCCAGTTCCAAATGTCAGCAGACTGAGAAGGGCTGTTTTCATTCAAAGCGACAGTGTAGCCGCCCCAACCCGAAATTGTGATTCTTTCACCTAGCTTGAGGTTAGCTTGAGCGGCATAGTGATTGGCTGAAGTGGCGGCATTATCGAAGGGGTTGTTGGCAAAGTTACTGCCAGTACCTCCCGAAACGCTAATATTGTTGCTAGTAGTAACGCTATCGGTCACGGCATTGTCATAGCTGTGAGCGTAGGTCAGTCCTAAATTTAAGGCATCCGAGGGACGAAAAGCTAGTTGAGCGATCGCCGCATAATCTCCGTTGAATAGTCCAAAACTATTGCCAGGGTTGTTAGAATTTGGTGCTTTATAGCCGAGAGACAGACCAATACGACCTTTAGGGTTAATGTTGACAGTTAAAGCCGAACCCACCGTACCCTGTTGGCGATAGATCGGGTTAAAGCGTCCAAAGTTAGAAATGGCTCCGTTACCACTGCCTTCAAGCACGGGGTTGAAATTGTACATGTTTTCAAAGAAGTCAGAGTTGGCAAAGTCAACTTTGACTTCAGCAATGTCACCCACTGGAAAACGATAGAAAAAGTCGTCGAGGACAACATCATTGCTATCACTACCATCGAACGATAGGCGTGTCATAGCAGTACCCGTATCGCCTGAAGCACCAGGAGTTCCAGTTCGCGTAAACGGAGTGATATTGCGGGCTTGCAGCCGAGTTCTCAGTAAATCTTTTCCAGTAAAACTGGTGTTGAAACTAAGACGAGCGCGGTCAGCCAAGATAGTATTGATGTCCAAATCTCCTCTAGAACCTTCTGCCTCACCGCTACGAACAGCTCGCTCATCACCAAAGACATCTGCTGCGGCAACGACTATTTCTCCAGATAGTGTGGTGGTAGTCGAAAATTGATTTGCTTCTAATTCAGCCGTCCGCGCTTCTAAAGCATCGACGCGACCGCGCAGGGTGGCTAGTTCCGCTGAAAATTCTTCCTGCAACCGCTGTAGAGTTGCCAGGTCTTCTCTGTTGACCATATCGGCAGTAGCGGTCGCAATCAGTTCGTTAACTCTGTCCAAGCAAGCATTCAAACCAGCAGCAAATTCATACCGAGTTAAGGCGCGGTTGCCGCGATAAGTTCCGTCAGGATACCCAGCAATACAACCGTAACGCTCGACTAAGGACTGCAAGGCTTGAAATGCCCAGTCGGTAGGCTGTACGTCAGATAACTGAGAAACAGATGTTACCTGAGCCAGCATATCCGTAGCTGGAACACTGTCGTTAAGTTGGTTTCTAGTGTTTTCACCTAGTTCGCCAGAAGTTTGTACTTGTGTTTGACTCTCTAAAGTGTCTCCTGCCTTTTCTTCTGGTTCAACTTCAGATGCAGGAAAAGCTGCAACTTCCTTAAAATTTGATGTGGTAGTATTTCTACGGTTTACAGCAGTAACAGAAGATCTTGAGGATTTTAACGTTAAGTCTGTCACGGGTGCTTCAGCAGCTTGAGTACTATTCGCTACAAACAGGGTAGTACCCAGAATTACTGGACTCAACCGTAGAGCATACCATAAAGATTTCGCCATGACTTTATTCTCACTCACACCAATGTTATTGATTGACCATCAGCCTACTCAACCAACGGATGTACCGCAGTTTTTATGACTAATTTTGAACTTCATTCTTGATGAATGAACCCAATAATAATCAGATTGGCAGATCTTTATGAAATAGAGATGAAATTTAGATGTTTTTAAGAAAAATTATTTAGAGCGAGAAAGAAGATTCCCACCATACACGAACGTATAGCAATTGTTTGGGCAAGTTTAATTATAGTTAAACAAAGTAATGATAGGGTTAATCAACTATTAACCCTATTCATCCTCTAGCTACTTAGAGCAACGCTTTGGCAATAAAATTTAGAACCAAGCCTAGAAAGAAAGCGTAGTCCGGATTGTTCCCACGTAAATCGTATCGTTATCTTTATTGTGTTCGGGATTGGTAATGACCAGCACTCCTGGAGTAATGCCAATATTTTTGGTAACTTGGAAGCGATAGAAAGCTTCTAGGTGCAAAGAGGAATCCCTATCTTCACGGTCATTAATATCGTTACTAGTAACTTTCGGCGGTAAGCCAACCACAATACCACCTAAGTTACCTTCTCGCAAGAGATCTGGAAAAGCTAGAGTTACTGCATAGTAAAAGATAGAAGCATTAGCTCCATCAATTGCACCTGAGACAGCTTCAGGTCGCGTGTAGCCAGCCCAACCGCCCAAGGCAAACTTGGGATTGATTTGAAAATTCGCTGCTAAGCCATAAGAATCTGACGTATAGCTTTCTCCATCAAAAGGGTCATTGGAGTATGTACTTCCAACTCCTGCAACTCCGGCATCAAGACCATTATAGGAGCGCACGTAGGTCAGACCCAGAGCGATAGTTTTAGTGGGCTTCAAGGTAAGCTGGGCTAATGCTACAAAGGGACCACCAGTCAACCCAGACGTAGGGTTTTCGGCTTCACTGGCTAAATAAGCTAGAGATAGGTTAACTGCATCGCTGAATTCATAGGTTAGACCTGCCCCTGAACCATACCCAACTTGCGAGTAGATGGGACTGCGGTAGCCAAACGCAGAAATAGCACCATCTTTTACATCTCCAAAATAGGGATCGATCGGATCGACAAAATCCCCTAAAACACCACCATAGGGTTCGACAAGAACCGTCAGGCGATCGCTTATCGGAAATTCATAGGCGAGATAAAACACTCCTAAGTCATTTTCGGTAGAACCAACGGTATCTCGTTCGTACACCAGCCGTCCCATGTTAGTACCCGTTACGTCTCTAAAATCGGGAAAGTTGTTGGCATAAAGCGAGACGGTCAGTGTATCTTTTCCAGTAAAACTAGTCTCGAAATCTAACAGCACTCGATTGCTGAGGGTGAAATTTTCATCCACCTTGCCAGCCGAACCTGCTGGCACGCCAGAAGGAACGGCTTTGTCTTTCCCAACAGCTCCACTCAGGGCAAAAATGACTTGTCCGTTGAGTTTAGTCGTGGTCGAAAACTGATTGGCTTCTAATTCAGATGTTTGTGCTTCCAAGGCATCAACGCGACCGCGCAGCGTAGCAAGTTCGGTAGAGAATTCCTCTTGTAACCTTTGTAAAGTTGCTAGATCTTCTTTGGTTACATTGTCAGCCGTAGCTGTGGCAATTAATTCATTCACTCGATCTAGACAGGCATTTAAACCAGCAGCGAACTCGTAACGAGTCAAAGCGCGGTTGCCGCGATAAGTTCCGTCAGGATACCCCGCAATGCAACCATAACGCTCGACTAAGGACTGCAAGGCTTGAAAAGCCCAGTCAGTAGGTTGAACGTCGGATAGTTGGGATACGGAGGTAACTTGAGCTAACGAATCATCGAGCTTGTCTTCATTGCTGTAGGGGTTGGCTCGAATTGAAGAGACAGGAGACGCAGATCCAGAGAGACTTGTAGCTGGAATTGCTTGCACGGCATTGGAATATTCCGTGGAGGAGATTGCAGTCGCTTGAGCTATCGTGGCTTCTGGCTTACCAGCCTCAAGCGCATCTGTAACAGATGCAGTCGCTTTTGGTTCATCGTGGATAATCTCTATCGAATTCGTCTCTCTCTCTAAAGCTTTTATCTGTGCAGCTTGTAGTTCCGAAACTTTAGTAGTTTTTGGAGTTGGAGCCGCTGTCGAGGCAGCTACACTTGACATCAAAAATACTCCGAAAGCAGCCGAGCTTAGTAGTAGGTATTTCCACAAAATATTGGACACTTTTCCTCACACTTTTTTAGTACAAAAACTTCAAGAGCGACAATTCGAGAAATTCCTTACTCATTTAGCTGAGTTGCTTTAGACAATCGTTGCACAGCAGTAAAAGAGGTATGTCTCCTCTCCCTTGTCAGCTCAGCAGAGTAGAGAACGTTTACCAAATAAACGTTAGCTTTTGTTCTTATCCCCCACAGGAAGCTTATAGAACAATAGAAGGAAGTATTATTTTTACAGTAATTTTACTTGTTTTTACTTCCGGACGCTTCATTGGAAAACGCATCTAGTTTCTCAGCTATTATCGTTCCTATTAATAGCATTACTTCTTAAGTCTTGTCATTTCATATATACATATTTTTAATATTTTCTAGATACCACTACATTTAATACAAATTTAATTATTTCTCTGTTACTGTCTAGAAGTAGTTAAAATAAGCTTAGAGAGCTATTCTATGGTTTGCACTTGAGTCAACATCTTTTAAATCAAAAAATTTTTTCATCCTGAATTCATATTTATATGCTAAACAGTTCAAAATCAATTAATGTAACTCCAGCATAAGTTTGAAAATAAGTTATTTTCATCCTAATTTCATAATCAACTATCAAATTAGTGGAGCGTGGATTATTTACCAAAAAACGAATAATATTATTCTGGAGCAAAATATTAATGCCTCTACGGATGTCATTTATAAGTAGAGACACTAACTTGATAAAGTATCTACCTAAGTGTTCTTTAAGGAGCTGGATTGTCTCTAGTTACACTTCATAGCCTGTGGTTCATTTAACTCGTTCCTAAACTGCTAAGAGTGAAAGGCTGTAGCTCCAAAGTTCAACTGCCTTTTCGAGTGGGCTTACTTTCAGCTTCCAGATAATCCAAAGTAAACATGACTTTTGTCTACTGTGTGTAATCTCTGTGCTGCTCAAAACGAAATACCTGCTCTGATGATTGGGAGAATGGCATTCAATCTCAAGGTAATTCTTAGGATAAGGTTTCTGGCGATCGCCTCCTGGCTACTTTGCAGCAGGCAGAGAATTTTGAAAGTTACGCGGTCCTTTGTAGCCAGAAAGTTGTGCTAGTTCTTCTAAACTTTGAGTCCCCGTGACAGTTTTGCCGTTAATTACCCAAGTTGGGTATCCTTGTATTCCCGCAGCTTGACACCGCTTGGTTTGAGGATTGATACCTTTAGGGTCGCACTCCACATAAGGAATGTCCTTAACTGCTTCCCGACCAAACAGCTGTTTTTGGTCGTGGCAGTGGGGACACCAGAAGCCGCCATAGAAGACTGCACCAATCTGCTTTAGGTGTTGTGCCAGAGCGATTTCGGCTTTACCGGAGCTAGTGGTAATGGGGTATCCCCCTGGTGAGGGCTGCTCCGTACTATGACTGGAATCGGCGATCGCTGGAGTTTTCGTGTTGATATAAACTCCTAGCGTGCCGATTAGCACGACCGTTACCACGATAAATCCGGTGAAGAACAGTTGACCGATATCCTGCCAATCCCGACACAAGAGCGCCAAAGTAAATAGAAGTGCTGATAGTATTGCCGAGCCAACACAGTAGATACAGACTGCCTTGATCTCGAAAGCCAGTAAATACATCAGGTAGCCGCTGAAAACCATCATGGCTGTTCCACCCGCAAACAACAGCAACCCAGTCCAGTTCTCCAACTTCGAGCGCAGAGCCTTATTGGACTGTGAATTTACAAGTAGAGGAGCCACAGCGAAAACTACCATGCTGGCGTAGGCGAGAAAGCCAAATAACGCCAGTGGTAAGCCAAAGACAGTAGCGTAGGGGCTGGCAAGAACAATATCGCAGCCTTTAGTTGGACAGGCAGCAGAGCCTTGAGTAAATTTGATGACGGTGAGATAGGCAGTGACTACAGCACCCACAGTAGCGAGTCCTGCCATTATCGGACGCGAATAGCGATGAGTCCAAGGAGTAGAAGATCGTTTCTTCATGAAACTGTTGTAGTTGAAGTTGAATATGAGGCTAAACAATTGTACGCAAAAGAATGCTTACCGCTCTTTGGTTGGTACTGCTGGCTCTAAACAGTCACATTCCATTAGCAGTTACCAGCAAAGGGATTTCCGTATCTGCTAAAACCGTCACGACTAGTCCGAGCCACTCCAAGCGTACCCAACAAAAGTTAATTGCTAGCATTTTAATACAATACATACAATTGCTGAATAAATGTTCACATATACAATGATTCTCATTTTAGATAATATGATGAGATCGATCGCCATTGCTTTTAATGAACAACCGTAAGAAAAAGCTAGACGATAACCCACCTCTTAGTCCGGATGCACCGACCTGTGAAACTCATCCAGTGCATCTGGTCGATCGCGTTAGCTCTTCAAAGACACAAATATTACCTACAACAAAGGCACAGCAGATGGCAGAATTTTTTGCAGTGCTAGCAGATCCAAACCGTCTGCGCCTCCTATCTGCTCTCGCTTCTCAAGAGTTGTGCGTCTGTGACTTAGCGGCATTGACAAAAATGACCCAATCGGCTGTTTCTCATCAACTGCGATTATTGAAAGCCATGCGTTTAGTCAGCTACCGCCGAGAAGGTCGCAACGTTTATTACGGTTTGGCGGATCGTCATATTATCCACTTGTATCGCTGTGCGGCAGAACACTTGGACGAATCAAATGAAAGATCGCTCTTTGGGTCGCCACCCTGACTCAAGATAGCCCAACTGCTTTAGTGTAGTGAAGTTTGACAGCTCGTCTTTTGACTTGGGCAGTTGCTTCATGCAAGTAATGACAAAAAAATCCTATGCCAAGTCGATTACATCTAGAGCGAACTCTTGGTTGGACTCTGCTTTTCGCCTCACTCATTAGCCCAGCTTCTGCCCACAACATTAAGATATCTGGGGATGTGGCTGGTACTTGGCACGTTGAGCCTAACCACGCTCCCAAAGCTGGAGAACCTGCTAGAGTCTGGGTTGTACTGACCCGCAAGGGAGGACAAATTCTGCCGTTAGAGCAAGCTAATTGTCAAATGGTTGTTTACTCCCAACCCCGCAAAGGGAATGACTCCCCCGTGCTACAGCCTACCGTCAAAGCGATTAACGCTGAAAAGTATCAGGGTATTCCCGGAGCGGATATCGTCTTTCCTAAAACTGGGCTTTATCAACTGGAGTTAAGCTGCACGCCCAAAACTCAAGGTAGTTTCCAGCCGTTTCAGTTAAAGTATGATGTCACTGTTGCAGCGGGTACTACACCAATACCCAGCACTAAAACATCATTGGAGAACACCACAGATAGTGCAACTACGCAAGCGAAAAAAAGTCAGCCAAACTAAAGCACCCAAGAGTGGACGATTTTTGCTGTAATGACACATGAAGTTAGCTGGAATTAATTCCCTGCCTAAAAGCATTTGGATACTATAATTTCAGACTAACCTTGTATGTCATTGTATGTCATTGTATGTCATTATAACTAGTGTTTATAGCGTAAAGTTTTCCTCAAAGCTTCGTCTGGTGAGCGGTTGCTCTAGTTCTAAACCTTCACCGCCCAAAACTTCCAACGGTTTGCCTTCTACTTCAATCCAGACCTTTGCTTTTGGATCTAAACTCGTGGCAGTATAAATAACTTGTGCCAAGCGCCCAATCATAGCCGCACTACCACCGCCAGTAGTGAATTCTTCGGACAAATTGACGCGAACGCCATCTGGCTCAACTTTCACGTTCCGAAGCTTTGTTCTGGCTGGAATGGTAGTAGTTACCTCTCCCTTCTGAGGTCCCGCTAACAAACTGTTGAAAGCCGCTTTTAACATTGTACTGGGCTGGCGATCGGCAGTAGTTGTAATCGCTTCGGAAATCAACTCTTGGTTGCTACCAGTGTCCTTTAGCCAAAAAACTTGTGCCGTTTGCTCAACTTTCGGCTGTACCGATGGTGACGGCGACTGTTGCACTGTGTTGGGGGTAGTTGGTGATGATGGAGATTTAGTAGAATGCCAAATCCACCAAGCAGTACCCCCTCCCGCTACCACTACTACTGCTGCAATCGCCGCGATTAAACCACTAAAACCACTACGAGCTGGTTGTTTTGACATATTGAAACCCCTCCTTGGGGTTGGGATATTTGTGTAAGAAGGAAAACTTTGATTAACTACAGTTGACAACCAGCTATTTTTTGAAGACCGGAAGATGCTTCTAGATGGAGGAACGCTACAACTTATTATTTTGTGAATTTACATTCAATTGTAATATTCGTGTCGTCCACACAGAAGTCAGCTAACCTACTGGAATCTTGCTAATCTGGGGCAAAGAAAGTTTTGCGATCGCCACCAAACTTATTTAGCGTTTGGGAATTTACTAAAGTATCAGCTCATGATGTTTGATACCACTTTTGATACCATTGCTGCATTTGGTCGATCTCAGCCGTTTGACTTTTGACGATCGCCTCAGCTAGCTGACGAATTTCAGAGCGTTGGCTATGAGTCAGTACCATTTGAGCCATCATCACACCCATCTGGTGATGGGGAATCATTTGCTGAATAAACTCTCGGTCGAAGTCAGATGCATTTTGCAGGGCATACATATTTGTACCCATCCATCCACCACCCATCATGCAACAACCGCCGCCAGATCCCCAACCTCGGTCATTCCAGCCTTGGTGCATACCCATGCCAGAATTCCAGCCAGGTTGAGTATTGCCTTGCTGCTGGCGATCGCGGTGATGCCAACCCCAGCCCATGCCTTGTCTCCAAGCAGGGACATCAGTGCCATACCACTGCTTGTACCAAGTTTGCATTTGCTGAATTTCTTTGTTTTGTGTGGTTTTAATCGCTACGGCTAGTTTTTTCAGTTCGGGATGCTTTGCTCGACTCAAAGCCAGATCTGCCATTGCCACAGCCCCTTCATGATGCGGAATCATCATAACGATAAAGTGTCGCTCGGACTGACCCATCATTCTCGATCTGGAAGGAACTGGGGTGGTATTGTCTGGAGGGATAGCTTGAGAGATACTTCTTGACTGCGTGCGAGCGGTCTTGGTTATATCTGTGATGGTGTTTGGAATTGCGGCTTGCGGGAGTGCTTGGGTAGCGGCGAGCATCAACATAGCGACGCTGCCCGCGAGCAAACCTGTAAAACTGTAGAGAGTTAGTTTTTTGTTCATGGTTACACCTCATTTCCATACAAGGGAAACAAAGCCTTCCCAGCAATTAACCGATGTCAGAAAGGTTTCGTGGAGCCAGTGGGAAAATAGTAGTTTTATTTTAGATGTTAGACAAAAAGGTTGAGGAAATTGTGAGCAACAAGAGATTTCTGTTATGATGGCTGGGATTGACGCGATCGCATTCAGAATAGAGATGACTGAATATAAATTATTCCGCTCTGAAACTGGAACAATTCCCGATTGTTTAGCTCTAAGAAAATGCAAAAATCTTTCAGTCACAAGCCAAACAACTTCAGACAACCTAAAAAGTTGGGATGGGGGTTGAGATTTCTGATTTTAGGAGTGCTAGCGTTACCGATTCTCATTTGGAACGGACGCAGAGAACAGCAATTTCCTTCTGAAAAAAATCCTTTTGGCTACTTACCACAACTAGCTATGTCGGGAGGCGACCCTTATGTTCGGGCATTAATGCGGACGATATCTGCCAGCGAGTCAAATGCTGAAGAACCCTACGTTTTGCTGTACGGTGGAGACCACTTTCACAATTTCAATCAACATCCTAACGTTTGCGTAAAAATTGCTAGGGGTCCAAATCGGAGAAAATGCTCTACGGCTGCGGGTCGCTATCAATTTCTCGCCTCGACTTGGTTAGAAAAAGCTCGTAAATATCACCCTCACCCTCATGGATCTACTGGTTTAAGCATATATAGCTTTGAGCCTAAATACCAGGATAAAGTTACCTACAAATGGCTGAAAGATCGTCGGATTTGGGGTACAGATATTGCGTTTTTGTTGAGACAAGGACGAGTCGATGAAGTCCTAAAGATGTTATCTGGCACTTGGACAAGCTTGGGGTATGGAATTGAAGATAACTGGGTAACTCCTCATTTAGCAAAAATTTATCAGCAAGTTCTTGCCGAGGAATTGTTACGAGTCCAAAGTTCAGGCGATCGCGATCGCTAGATTTGTCAAAGAGATTCGACTTAAATTTGTATAGCAACGCTAAGAACCAACTGTTATTTGTGAGGCTTGAAATGAAACACAAACAATCTCCGAGAATACAAAAATGGTTGCGCCCGATTGCGATCGGCGCTGCCATTGGAGTCGCGATGGTGACTTATCCAGCAGTCGCGCAGAACTTGGGAGACAATTCTTTGCTGGGTACTCCTCTAAGTCGCTCGGTAAGTGTTGCTTGGAACGTTAATAAAGAACAGACGAAACTATCTGCAACGCCAGAGATTGTTGTCTATCGCAGTCCATCTTGCAGTTGTTGTGGTGGATGGATTGACTATATGAAAAAACAAGGTTTTCAAACAAAAGTCATACTCACATCCGACATAGAAGCAGTAAAACAAAAGTATAGCGTTCCCGATCGCCTCGCATCTTGCCATACGGCAGTAGTCAATGGCTATGTCATCGAAGGACACGTACCAGTTAATGATGTTAAACGCCTGCTGCAAGAAAAGCCTAATATTGCTGGTATATCCGTTCCCGAAATGCCTGTAGGCACTCCTGGTATGGAAGCAGGGGATCGCAGAGATCCATTCACCGTGTTCTCCTTTGATAAAAATGGCACAGCTAAAGTCTTTAACAAGTATCCATCTTCTTGAAGCAGATTTCTGCCAAAAAAAGCTTTTGTGAGAATGTAACTTCGCTTAAGCCTTTTGGCAGATATAGAAGATTGTCTGCGATTGAAACGAACAAGGGTGCAACGCGAAAAAGTGGGATTAAGCTGGATAAAGCCTAGCTGTTAAAATGGAGTCGCAAAAAGTTGACCAAGTTCTTGCAGCCCATTGGCAACGTGCGTGCAATATCGCTTCTGCATTTCCCTGTAACCAGAATTTGCCATTACCTTTGAGCCTTTGGTTAACCACTTGGCGGATTAAACTTTCAATTGCGCCGCTGCCAATAGGCATCTTCATCGCTGCCACTTGAGAATAGCTCAACCGCCCTTGTTGATGAAATTTAGTGAAATACTGAATCTCGGATATCGTAGTCGATCCGCGCTCGCCACAGATCTTTTGACTCAAAGCCTGCATTTGAGCAAGTAAATCAGCTGATTGTCCGCGTTTGAGTGTAGAACGAGCTGGCTTAAACCAGACTCGTTGTTCTCTTGGCTGGGTAAAAGCAGCATCAGCAAACATGTGTAAATGTTCTGTGGCGTGGTAGAAGTCGAGTAGACCGTGTGTTGATTCTTGTGGACAACCGAGACGTTGCAGTAGTGGTGGGATATGTTTCCAGATCCATTCAGCCCCATCTGCAATTAATACTACTTGAGATGCCAAATTTATTCCTAGTCGTACCAAATGCATTTCTAATAGTTCCAGAAAGGGTTGAAGCTTGCCATAAGTCCCATCGTTAGTCACAGAAATTTCAGCGGTATTGACCCGTTTACCCAAGGAATCTACTACATAAATCGTCAATAATTTTGGTTCGATCCACTCAGCTTTATAGCCATGTCGATGGGAATTGTGACGACGTTTACCCGTTTTGGCATTACGAATGCGAGTGCGTCCCCCATCAACGGAAATCACCACTCGATGGTCTTTCAACAGCGGCGTAATCGGTAATGTGCCTTGTTGCAAATGGAATCTCCTTGAGCGACGCTGGCTTAAGCCCTGTTGATTGAAATGGTAGGTTAAACGCTCAACTCGCCTCATGCTGATGCTAATGCCCCAATTTTGAAGCGAGTCGCGGGCGATTGCCAACGATCCACTTACTGTCCCCGTCTGCGCCACAGTAGACCAGATTAAAGGAGTAATACCTTCTTCCATACACAACCATCTCAACAGCGGACAAAACCCCTGCCCTCTTGTTTTTCGGCATTTGGAGTGTAGTTGATTTGACCGTTCTACCACATATGGTAACCGCAGAGATACCACAACGTTACCTAAACATAGTACTTGCCGCTCAACTCGCCCATTCCCCTGACTTTTCGGGTGTCGCCATCCCTGTGTTTGTTTTTTCGCCGTCTTCATTGCTTCGGGTGACTCTGAGAGATTGTGTAACAGCAAGGCGATACATTGTCCCGCTAGCTCAAGCGCCGCTTGTCTAATTTTCTGTTCTCGGTCACGAAGAGTTCGCCCATCCCACCGTGACACACTATCGAGTCACAGTTCAGCGGCAATTGTCTTCTCAAAGCTTTCAAGGCATTTCGCTAAATCTAGTGTTGCAGGTATAGTGTTATTGCAATTCATGGTAGGAACTCCTGGCTGCTTGGGCCTTGCCCAAACATCTTGCCCAGGCATCCTACTTTTTTTTGTGCTTTTCACGCTACCCTACCCAATCCCACTTTTTTGCGTTGCGCCCACGAACAATTAGTTACACAATAGCAGATACTCGTGGCTCTAAATCTTGAAACAATGGCGTACTCAAGTAGCGTTCTCCAAAGCTGGGCTGAATCATGACAATCAATTTTCCTTTGCTCTTCGAGCGCTGAGCTACGCGGATTGCTGCACATAGTGCTGCACCGGAGGAGATGCCAGAGAGTAGACCTTCTTCTTTTGCCAACCGCCGACTGTAAGCGATCGCTTGCTCATCAGTCACGCTTATGATTTCATCAAGCAAGTCCACTCGGAGGACTTGGGGAATAAATCCAGCACCAATACCCTGAATTTTGTGCGCTCCTGGTTGTCCCCCTGATAAAACTGGGCTATTAGCAGGTTCAACAGCGATCGCTTGAAAACTTGGTTTCCGTGCTTTAATTACCTCTGCCACACCAGTAATTGTGCCACCTGTACCAATACCAGCTACGAGCATATCTACTTGCCCGTCCGTATCTGACCAGATTTCCTCTGCTGTTGTCTCTCGGTGAATCTGCACGTTAGCTGGGTTGCGAAACTGTTGCAGCATATAAGCATGGGGTGTTGTGTCAACTATTGTCTGCGCCCGGCGAATCGCACCGCTCATACCTTCTATTCCCGGCGTAAGTTCGAGTGCGGCTCCATAAGCCCGCAGCATTGCTCGTCGTTCATTGCTCATTGTATCGGGCATCGTCAGAATTAGCCGATACCCTTTGGCAGCCGCCGCCATTGCTAAGGCAATTCCAGTATTTCCTGAAGTGGGTTCGACTAAAGTCGTCTTTTCTGGACTAATTAGTCCCTCTTGCTCTGCCGCATCAATCATGCTAACACCAATTCGATCTTTGACTGAGGCAGCAGGGTTCATGCTTTCAAGTTTCACCACAATTTGCGCTACACACCCCTCGGCTGGCGGAATGTTGTTTAATTGCACTAGGGGAGTACGACCGATTAATTCTGTAATGTCTTTGGCGATACGCATGGCTTGAATTGATTAGTTAGTTGTCAAAAGAATGATGAATGGTTAAATTTTCAGCTTCTTTAATGTTGAGTACGAGAAGCTAGCGTTTGGGGGGAAGCTAAGTTACCGCAATGCTCGTTAGCAGGAATCGCTTCCATCATCTTTTGCGGCTCTGGTAGCTCTAAGTTGGTCATTAGTTCAATAAAGCTAGCGCGATCTCGTCCGGCAAACCGAGGATTCCATCGTCTTTCTTCCCCAATTGTAGACACTGTAAATCCTCGGTAATCATGAGCAGGGTATACCAGGGTTTCATCTGGCAGCGTAAATAGCCGCTGTGTCACTGAATTGAATAGAACTGCTGCGTCACCGCCTTGAAAATCAGTGCGACCACAGCCTCGGATAAACAGAGCATCTCCTGTCAGCACGCGGTCGTTATTGACTCGGTAAGCCATATGACTATCAGTGTGACCAGGGGTGGCGATCGCTTGGATAGAAATACTCCCAAGCAGCAGCATTTCTCCATCTCGAATCAACCGATCGGCACACACTGCCTGTGCCTTTTCTGGCAATACTCCCAAGCTCCCTGTCAACTCCCGTAGTTTGGCAGTTCCAGTGATATGGTCGGCGTGGATATGGGTTTCTAAACAATAACGCAGCTTGAAGCCAAGCTCCTGAAGCAGATTGCGATCGCGCTCTACTTGTTCCAAAACAGGATCGACCAGAACAGCTTCTTGTGTTTTGGGGTCAGCAATCAAGTAGGTATACGTTTTGGATTCAAGATCGAACAACTGCCGAAAAAACATATCTAGCCCTCCTGGAGCGTCTAATGCTGTGACTTCAAATAAGTTCTACTGGGGCGGAGATAGCAGAAAGCTAAGTGCAACTGCTTTCTCTCGCCCAAAGATCTATTTTTTATCAGCTACACCAGCATCTTATAGATGAGACAGGTTACTTATTCGGTTGAGGAGTCATCCGCAGATAAGGCTTGATCTCTTTATAGCCCTTGGGAAACTTCTGCTTTAACTCTTGAGGATCTTTAATTGAAGGGACGATAACGCAGTCATCTCCCTCTTTCCAGTCGGCTGGAGTAGCAACTTGGTAGTTGTCAGTCAACTGTAAAGAATCAATTACCCGCAAGATCTCGTCAAAGTTACAACCCGTGCTAGCGGGATAGGTAAGTGTTAACCGCAGCTTCTTTTGAGGGTCAATGATAAAGACGGAACGAACAGTTAAGGTATTGTTGGCATTAGGATGGATCGTGCCATAAAGGTCAGATACCTTACGATCTGGATCTGCCAGGATGGGATAGTTGAGCTGGGTAGATTGCGTTTCTTCAATGTCTCCAATCCATCCTCTGTGGGATTCGACATCATCAACGCTCAGTGCCAACACTTTAACATTGCGTCGCTCGAATTCAGGTTTAAGTTTGGCAACTGCCCCTAGCTCAGTCGTGCAAACAGGTGTGAAGTCTGCTGGGTGGGAAAATAGCACAACCCAGCGATCGCCTGCCCACTTGTAGAAATCGATCTCGCCAGTACTCGACGCTTGAGTAAAATTTGGTACTGTATCGCCTAGTTGTAGAGACATAGTAAACCTCCATCTAACAGGAAAACAAACTAACCTATCGGGTTGATAGATTTCTTCAGAGTTGCGGGACGGTATTTTTAAAGTTTCAAGATCCCTGATAGCCAATCATCTGGGCTAACTGTCAATGCCCTGTTTGGGGCGTGTTTTGGAAATTACGCGTTCCCTGATAATTCGACAAATCTGCCAGTTCTTGCAGCGTCTTTTCTCCGGTATATTTTTGTCCATTGATTTCCCAGGTGGGGAATCCCTCAATTCCTGCTGCCTGACACGCCTGGGGTTGCGCGTTTTGCCCCTGAGGATGGCATTCCACGTAGTTCAACTGCTTGGCGGCTTCTGCACCAAACAGGTGCTTTTGGTTCTGACAGTGGGGACAGGTGAACGCCCCGTACATTTTGGCTCCCGTTTGCTTAAGATGCTGCGCCAAAGCGATTTCGGCTGCACCAGAGGATGAGGCAATCGTATAACCACCCGCTTGGGCAGCGACACGCGGATTGTTCGCGTTAGCGTAAACGCCGAGTGTAGCAACCAGTGTAATCATACTAACAATCGTCCCAGTAAAAAACAGTTGCCCAACTTCTTCCCAATCCCGCCCAATAATGGACAGGATGAACAGGCTGGTTGACAGCAATGCTGACCCAACACAGTAAATACAGACTGCTTTAATCACAAATGCAATCAGGTACATCAGATAGCCACTGAAGATCGTCATGGCGGTTGCCCCTACGAACAGCAGTAGCCCAGTCCAGCGTTCTAAATTAGTGCGGAGTACCTTTTGTTCAGAGGAGTTGACTAGCAGAGGGGCGATCGCGAGAACGACCATGCTGGCATAAGCTAGGAAACCAAACAGCGCGAGGGGCAACCCAAACACAGTCGCATAGGGACTGGAGAGAACGACATCACATCCTCCAGTTGGACAAGCAGTAGGATCTCCAGTGAGTTTGGTAATCGTAAGATAGGCGGTGACTGCTGCCCCGATTGTGGCAATTCCTGCCACGATCGGACGCGACCGACGATGAATCCAGGGAATAGAGTGTTTACGAGTTATCATGAAACTTCGCTAATTCGTGTATTAAACAATCGCATAGCATTGAGCGTTACGAACAGAGAAGATCCCATATCTTCTAACACTGCTACTGGCAAACCGATTATCCCCAGAGTTCCCAAGAGGATAAACGTACCATTCAAGACAAGCGCCAAGATAATACTTTGCTTGATGACTGACAGGGTGCGTTGGCTGAGTTTAATCGCATAAGCCAACCGTTGCAAGTCTCCACTTGTTAGTACAACATCAGCCGTTTCGAGGGTAACGTCGATGTTGCCAACTGCAAAACTGACATCGGCGGCTGCCAGAGCGGGAGTATCGTTGATGCCATCTCCAACCATACCTACTACTCCAGCACGGCGAAGTTTGTAGATTGCCTGGAGTTTGTCTTCGGGTAGTAATTCTGCTTGATATTCATCAATGCCAACCTGTTGAGCAATCTGTCTAGCTACGGGAGAGCGATCGCCTGTCAGCATTATCAGGCGTTTCAACCCAATTCGCTTCAACGCTCGAATTGCTTCTGTGGATTCCAGACGCAAACCATCTGCTAGAGCGATCGCACCGATTAAGCCTTGGCGAGTCCCGACTAACACGGGAGTTTGTCCCTGTGATTCCATCTCGGTCAGTAAGGATTGAGCTGCTGCTGATAGTGAAATTTCTTGCTCAGTAAACCATCGGCGATTGCCGATAAAGTAAATAGACTGTCTAAACTTTGCCCAAACTCCTTTACCAGGGACAGCGGTAAAGGATTCTGGCGACTCCAGTTCCATTTCCTTTGCTTTTGCTTGTGCCACGATCGCCTTCGCCAACGGATGCTCCGATCTTTGTTCTAAAGAGGCGGCAATTAGTAGCACGGTATCTGCACTTATTTCCCCTAAGGTATAAACCTCTTGCACAACAGGCATTCCTTGAGTAATCGTGCCAGTTTTATCAAAGGCAAGGGTTGTCAATCGTCCGGCTGTCTCCAGTGCATTGCCACCTTTGAATAACACCCCTTTTCGGGTTGCCGCCCCAATTGCACTCACCAGAGAAACGGGGGTAGCAATTACCAAAGCGCAAGGGCAAGCAATGACGATCAATACTAATGCTTTGTAGAACCAAACATTAAACGGTTGAGCAAAGAACAATGGAGGAATAAATGTAATCCCTGCTGCAAGAGTCAGGACAACTGGCGTGTAAATGTTAGAAAAACGGTCAACCCACTGCTGAATTGGAGCGCGGCTCTCTTGGGCTGATTCTACTAGATGAATGATACGGGATACTGTTGTATCTTTTACGGAGTGGGTTACCTGAACTTCCAAAAAACCAGTTGAGTTCAGCGTGCCTGCGAAGACGCGATCGTCCTTCTCTTTATCTTCCGGAATCGCTTCCCCTGTGATTGGTGACTGATCGACCGCACTCATTCCAGATATCACTACACCATCTAACGCAATGCGTTGTCCTGGTCGAATAGTTAGGATTTCGCCTACCCCAATTGTTTCAACGGGAACTGTCACTTCCTGTCCGTTCCGCTTGACTGTAGCAGTAGGTGGAGTTAAATCCATCAAATCGCGGATGGCATTGCGAGTCCGACTGAGGGTGAAAGTCTGCAATGTCGTCCCCAATGTAAACAGAACGATGACTAGTGCGCCTTGGAACCAATAGTTCAGGATTGCAGCTCCAATTGCGGCAAGCGTCATCAGCAAGTTCATGTCGGCTCGACGCAGTTTCAAGGAGATCCAGGCAGCTCGTGCGATCGGCAATAGGGCAACAATCAAGCTGATGGCATAGAAGCCTTGGGCAACCCAATCCAGTGAGAATACCCGTTCGACCATCACCCCCAGCAGCAAGCCAATGCTACTGAAAAGGACGGTCTGTCCCCTTCGCGTCCTCAGCCAAAACTGCCAACCTGTCAAGTCAGATTTTGGCGATCGCCGAGCGGCTGTTGACTGGTGAAGTGGCATAGCATCAGAGCCAGTGCCAGTATCTCCTACATTTGCGCTCGTCACGTCCTCGACGGTATAACCCAAAGCAGTAACTCGATCGAGAATTGTCGATTCACTAACCTGAATCGGGTCATACGATACTTCTAGCCGTTCGGTTGCAAAACTGACTGAAACTTCAGAAATTCCTGGCAGTTTCTGGAGACTAGCTTCAATTGTCTTGGCACAACTGCCGCAATCCATTCCACTCACCTTGGCTTGAAGTTTTTGACTAGAGGACTGCACCGGAGCCTGCTCAACGGTGTAGCCCAAGTCAGTCACGCGATTGATGATGTCGGCTTCACCAATTTGTTGAGGGTTGTAGGATACGGTTAATCGCCCTGTCGCAAAACTCACGGATACCTCAGTCACTCCAGGCAACTGCTGCAATCTCGCTTCAATGGTTTTGGCACAACCACCACAATCCATACCGCCAATCTGCGCTTGTAGGATTTTGATAGAGGGAGTGGATGTCATCTTAAGTGATTCGCTCGAAGATAGGGTTTGATTATGGAAAGCTTTTCCGATCGTTCGATCGCTGATTCCAAGCTAAATACGCCAAAGCAGATCGGCTTCCAGACGTAATTATCAGCATATTATCACTTACTGATATGTCAGTCTATCATTAGAGAGAGTTACTTGGATAAGATCGGCAAAATATTATTAGTGGCTGATAAGCTGATATTTTAGAACTATACTAATGCCAATGATTGCTCAAGCTAATAAAGTAGCGAATAAAGTTGATTTGAAAGCCAAGCTCTTTCGCGGCTTTTCCGACTCCTCGCGTCTATCCATCCTCAATGCGTTGCGTGTCGAACCCTTAACTGTCAACGATATTGTTGAAGCTACAGGACTAAACCAATCTAACGTTTCTAACCATCTTTCCTGTCTGCGCTGTTGCGATCTGGTTATCCGCTCTCAGCGAGGACGTTACGTATACTATCAACTGGCTGATGCACGAGTAGCCAAGTTTCTAGACTTGGCAGATGAACTGCTAGCGGACGTGGCGAAGGGTGTCTACGAATGCACTCACTACGATCTGCCAAAAGAGGCTAAAAATGGCAAATGCAATAACCATTGAGGTTGCTACCAGTCAAATCGATCGTGCCAAAACCTGCCAGCTGCTAAGTCTAGCGCACGAGGACAGGATTGCTTGGTGTCCACCTGTAGACAACTTTTTGTCTTCCAAAAACAGTGGCAGGGAATAGAGGAGATTTTGAATGATATTTGAGCATGAAGGCGCTTTCCGATCTCGATCTCCCAGTTAAGCTGAATGACTGCCAACTTTCCCATTCGAGTTACGTAAAGACTGGGCAAGGTACACAAAAGATAAAGCTCCTCTGGATTGTTTTGGGATTGAGGATTGGTCTTTTCTTGGTAGAACTGAGAGTAGGACTTTGGAGTCACAGCCTCTCACTTGTAGCCGGTGCAGGGCATTTATTCTCAGATCTGCTCGCTTTGGGATTGACGCTGCTAGCCGCTTGGCTGGCACAACGTCCTGCTGTCGTCAAGCGACTTTTGGATATCAGCGCTTAGAAATTTTGGTGGCGCTGCTCAATGGATTGGGGCTGATGGCAATCGCTGCCTGGATTGCCTGGCAAGCTATTGGTCGCTTCCAAACTCCTTTGGCATACCGATGCCGATCGTAGTAGGATTGAGCTTGGTGATTAATGGCTTCAACGCTTGGTTACTACAGGATGACAGTCACCATAACTTAAACCTGCGGGGAGCGTTCCTGCACGTAGTTGCTGATGCTGCTAGTTCTGTCGGCGTGATGCTAGCCGCTTTAGCCATTTACTACTTGAACTGGCTCTGGGCAGACGCATCTGCAAGTTTACTCGTTGCTTGCTTGCTCAGTCTCGGTGCTGTCCCCCTCGTTCAAGACAGCTTAGAGATTCTGATGGAATACGCTCCCCGCTGTATTGATGTAGCTAGAGGTTGAAGCTATCTTAAGAGAGCTAAAGCTTTTAATTGGTATCCATCCTCCTGAGTCCCCACCTGTGCTTTTGTCCTAGTCCTATGACTAGACCAATGGTAATAATGCCAGCGAACAAAGCGAGTGTAGTTAATCGTGCCGATAAAGGCGGTGCTACTCCCTCAACTTCGATTTCTCTTTTTACCCGAAAAGGATGAAATTTGCGAATTGCATTGGGATGGGGAGCAACTTCCACTTCAACTTTATGGGGTGCGCCATCAAAAAACTGCTGCTGCCAAGTCAGTTTTCCATTGGCATCTGGGATACCTTGATAGGCAAAGGCTACCCACTCATGCTCAAGTTGGGTGGTTTTAATATTCAAAATCACATCCGTTGCTGGCTGATGGGTTTGGGTATCGATCGCCTCAGCTTGCAAGTTAGCAATCTTACCAACAGTGGCGTTGGTATCCCCTAATAATCGCAGCTCAAGACCCTGAGACTGCACGCTCGCCCTAGATCCTGCTTGTGGTTTGCCTTGAACTATATGGGACGTTGACACCCCAGATTCAGCCAGTTCGGCGCTAATATTGACGATTAACAACGCAACGACCGCGATCGCGACTGCCCCACTTAACAGCAGCCGGACTCGCTGCGGTGCTATCTCACCAGTTGGGATGGATTGTTGCCCGCCGATTATCCAACCACCCAAGAATCCAACTACAAACAAGATGGCGATAAGAAAACCAAAGTTACGATACTTCACCCAGTTTTCAGACACAGATAAAGTCAGAGTTTTCTGGATGGGAATAAAGGTATTAGCAGCGTTTGGGGTGACAGCGACTCGCAGTTGGTACGTCCCTCGAATTGGCAGCATTTGCTGAAGATTCAATTCCCCCTTGGGAGCAACAGCCTCTATCTCCAGAAGTTTTGTTCCTTCTACTATGGGAAAATCTGTTGTCAACCAAGGATTGGGCGGTGGAGTCAGAATTTGTAGATGTATTCTGGCATTTTCTATTGGTCTATCTGACTCATCCACTACTTCTAAAATCAACTGTACGGGTAATTGCCGATTTGCTGCCTCGGCTTCAAAAGGTAAGATTTTGCTGAAAGTGGGCTTAGTCGTCAGCCGCACGACTGGTTGTACTGTCTGGGATAATCCCGTGCGATCGCCAAAAACTATTCCCATCAGGCAAATAGCGCTGATGAGCGCAGACGAATGAAATTTTAACATTGTTGCTCTTGAACTTTTACCCGATCGAGAAAGCTAAATCCTTTCCTTAGCGTTGTCCCTAGTGACAACTCACAAGCCAAGTATGATGACGCAGAGAATGCACTTTGTCGTGAGCTGCTGGATAGGTAGTGAAGTAAATCGTCCAAAGCGACAGAGCGCAAAGCGAGATGTAGAGCGTCGCCTGCACGGGAACTGACAGAGTGAAGCGTGCTGCTTGAGATCGAACAGAAGCAATTGAACGAGCCGTCATCGTGTACCTCGCAGATGAGTTAAAGGAATGAAAAGTCTCGGCGGGCATCCTGGCTGGGAGTACGAGTGGGATACTCCTTCACAGTTGCGGGACAGCGTTGGACTTGCACCAAACTTTCCCCGTTACCTCTAGTGGCTGCTTCCCACCAGAACCGACTTATAACTCAGACTTTATCGCAGTTTGTGCAGTTGCACTAACCTATTAGCAACAGTTTTACATTTGTTAATTCTTCATGGAAATTATTAAATCTGCAATTTACTTTGTGTTAGCCGGATTGTGCGAAATTGGCGGCGGATATTTGATTTGGTTGTGGCTGCGCCAAGGCAGAAGTCTCTGGTTTGCCATCGCTGGGGCATTGCTACTAGCTGTTTATGGTGTCATTCCCACGCTACAGCCAGCTAGCTTTGGTCGCGTCTATGCCGCATACGGTGGTGTGTTCGTAGTTCTCTCGCTGTTCTGGGGATGGCAGGTGGACGGGACTGCTCCAGATAAATTCGACTACTTCGGTGCATGGCTGATGCTTTTGGGCGTATTGGTGATGATGTATGCGCCTAGAGGCTGATATTTTTGGCAAAAAGAGCGGAAAATATGAGAAGAATATGAAAATAATCGTTGGTTAAATGAATGGTTACGTCAGAAAATCGCTCCAGTCTGCCTGAAGTTCGCCGAAGGATCAAAATTCCTCAGAGTAGTGGTTTTTGGCGCAAGCTGTTTGCCTATGCAAGACCAGGGTATCTCGTTTCTGTAGGAGATACGAACCTTGGTAAATGGGACACGGACATTGCTGGGATAGCTAAATTTGACTGCACCTTCACAACAAGCGCGCGATATTCCCCTGAAACCTTAATCAAAACAGGAGGGTTTCAAGCATGAAACCTCATCTGACTCGGCGATCGCTCTTAGGAGCGGGATTTCTCAGTGCCGGAACTTTTTTTAGCAAGCTCTTGCCAACAACTGCCTCTGCCGAAGCACAGAAAGTTGAGTCTCCTGCCTATGCCGCTCATAGTGACACGGCTGTAGAGCATTCAGTTTCTAAACACGGCGGTAGTCTGACTGTAGGTGATGTCGATGATGCCCGCAACGGCTTTAATCCCCGTGAAATGTTAACAGACTGGGATAGGGGTAAAGTTTCAAAACTGCCCGACGGTCGAACACTGCGGGAATATGAAATTTTTGTCGAAGAACGGTTAATTGAAATTGCTCCCAAGGTTTTCTATCCAGCTTGGACTTATAACGGACGCGTTCCAGGACCAACTCTGCGGGTAACGGAAGGCGATCGCCTGCGGATTCGCTTCTCCAATCGCGGCACTCACCCCCATACCATCCATTTTCACGGCATCCACTCTGCCCGAATGGATGGAGTTCCTGGTACTCTCGAAGCCAAAGCTGGACAAGAAGTGGTCTACGAGTTTGACGCTAAACCCTTTGGTTGCCACCTGTACCACTGTCACTCAGTGCCGTTCAAGCGGCATTTGCATAAAGGACTCTATGGCGCTTTCATTATCGATCCCGATCCAAAACGCCATCCAGAAGCCGAAAAAGTTGCTTCCTCCCGACTTCTAGGTAGCCCAGAAAATGCCAATTGGCAAGAATTCCTCATGGTGATGAACGCCTTCGATACTAACTTTGATGAGGAAAACGAATTCTACGCCATCAATACCATTCCCCACGAATTTATGAAACGACCCATCCGCATCGAACGCGATCGCCCGGTGCGGGTTTACTTAGTGAATGTGATTGAATTCGATCCGCTCAACTCCTTCCATCTACACGCCAACTTTTTCGACTTCTACGACCACGGCACAACCCTAACACCAACCCAACGTACCATCGATACCGTGATGATGGTGCAAGCACAACGAGGGATTTTGGAGTTCTCGTTCCAAGATTTTGAGCCAGGAACTTATATGTTCCACGCCCACCAGTCAGAATTCTTGGAACTGGGTTGGATGAGCGCTTTTGAGGTGGTGGCATGAAAAGAGCATGGTTGTGGGCAATTCTGCCGCTGGTACTACTGGCAGCTGTGATTGGGATCTTTCTGACAATCAATCCCCTCGGTCCCTTGGGAGTTTCAGCCCCTCCAATCGAAAATTTGACTGTGGAACGGACGGTGTTGGACAAGCAAGGCATCTCCCTATTGGTAAGGGCTGGCGGTTCCGAACCGATGCAGATCGCCCAAATTCAGGTAGATGGAGCTTACTGGGAGTTCAGCCAAAATCCACCAGGAACGCTGTCTAGATTGGCAACAGCTTGGATTAACTTGCCTTATCCTTGGGTTCAAGACGAAACCCATCACATCAAATTGATTACCAACACGGGACTGAGCTTTGAACACGAAATTGCGGTAGCTGTGCCAACACCGCAATTTTCTCTCAGCCGTGTTTTGGCATACGCCCTACTTGGTTTGTATGTAGGCATCGTGCCTGTGGGACTAGGAATGCTATTTTATCCATCCCTAAAAGCTTTGGGTGGGCAGGGGATTAAGTTCTTATTGGCTTTGACAATCGGGATGCTAGCTTTTCTGCTAGTGGATACAATCGAAGAAGGGCTGGAACTAGCCAGTAAAGCAGCTAGCGCCTTTTCAGGCAGCGCCTTAGTTTGGTTGGTTACAGCTGCTTCTTTCCTAGCCATTTTTACTATAGGCAGGCGCGGTAGCAAGGCACCGGAAGGAACTGCTTTGGCTACTTACTTGGCTTTTAGCATTGGTCTGCACAATTTGGGGGAAGGGTTAGCGATTGGTGCTGCTTTTGCCATCGGTGAAGCAGCGCTTGGCTCGTTGCTGGTTGTCGGGTTTACCTTGCATAACATTACTGAAGGCATTGGCATTGCCGCACCATTAGTCGAGTTGCGACCCAAATTTACGACTTTTCTTGGATTAACTGCCTTAGCCGGTCTACCCGCAGTTTTAGGAACGTGGATGGGAGCCTTTGCCTTCTCTCCCCTTTGGGCAGCACTGTTTCTAGGAATTGGGGCGGGAGCCATTGTGCAAGTTATGGTGGAAGTTAGCTCGTACTTGGCACGGACAGCACGCAAAACGGGCGGAACGTGGCTTTCTAGAGTTAGCTTCGCCGGATTCAGTTTGGGACTGGCGGTTATGTATACAACAGCATTATTCGTCAATTTCTAATTATGAAGCGCCGAAGTTTTCTTACCTGGATGGGGTTGGGTTGGCTAGCCAGCGTGTTACCCGTGGCGATCGCTGCTTGCACGAGTCAATTTAAGCGGCTTGAATCTAGACCTCGACCTGACGGCTTTCAAGCAATTGGCACTGTGGCTGAGTTAGAGCAATTTCCCGGCACAATTCAAGTGCAGGTGGATTCTACTCCGGTCATAGCGATTCGTCACCCTTCGCAACCAGGAGTGTTGGTGGCTCTCAATCCTACTTGTCCTCATGCTGGTTGCAAGGTGGAATGGCAGAAGGATAATAGTAAGTTTGTTTGTCCCTGTCATGGATCTAAGTTTGACCCTAGTGGCAAGGTAATTAGAGGTCCGGCTGCTAGGAATTTAACTGGTTACCCAGCCAAAGCTGAAGACCAAAGTATTTTGGTGAAGCTGGGTTAGAAGTGGCTTGCTACATTTGTGAAACTAATTGCACGCCATTCAGCCACTGGATCGACTGACGTTTTTCTACTCTCGATCGTGGTATAAGTACTAGTCAGTTGCTACCATTATCGCTAGCTTAAATGTTTGGCTTCTGTTAAAAACTTTTCTGGATTAGCTGTAAGTTTATCCCAATTTAGAAGCAGCTTGCTTTCCAAAAAGCTAATGTAAATTTATTCCTATTACCAGGTTTATCGTCAATGCCTCCGCCACAAATAACAACATTAATTGGGGGATTAGCTGCGATCGCACAGATCGTCCTCGCCCAGCTAATTTACTGGGAAGACAGCCAAAAGAATTCATCTATCTCAACGGCAAAACACTTACCAGTTACCGCTCGGACTATCTCAAGGCTTGAGCTAACCGATCGCTTATTTTCTCCTAATAAAGTTTGGAGCCTTGGTTTATTAACTCTCGTACTTTACGGACTGCTGGGATTTCATTTTGCTGTTGTTGGCGCTAGTCGCTGGGTTTGGGCTTTAGCCATTTTAATTAACTATTGGAATCTTGCTAATCTAAGGCAAAGAAGGTTTTCCACTCTCCACAAAAATTATTTGGTAAAAGCATTACTAGCTGCTCAGATCGTGCCTTCATCTGTAGCATTAGCTGGAATAGTTTGGGCAAGCATTCAAAACTTACCAATTTATCTTCCCATTGCCCTCGGACTAGCAACTGGCATCAACTCAGTTGTGATGATGGCGATGTTTACAGAATTATTTGGCAGGAGCAAAGCGGTTACTCTGGCAACAGGTGTATCTTATTTGGGTTTTGTCTTGGGCTTTATATTACAACAGGTCTCCCTTTAGGGCTAAACTCCCTCCCACCAAGCAACAGCAGCAAAGAGTAAGAACAGTACTCCCCCGACAGCAGTAATTGTCTGTTCTGAAATCCGCCCCGCAATCATTTTACCGCCGATAACAGCAATTAGGGCGCAGATGGCGTGTCCAAGGATCGCTCCTACCGTTACGCCTAAAGCATTGTTCGAGGCAGAAAGTGCAATTGTAGCAATCTGGGTGCGATCGCCCCACTCGGCTAGAAACGTCAGAATGAAACTCTCGAAGATGACTGCCCAGTTGCTTTTGTGCTGTTTCAGGTTCAGTTCGCTCTGCTCTACGGCTGTCTTTGCCTCATCGACAACTGAACTTTGGGCTGTAGTGGGCATTTTCCACCCATCGACCAGCAACTTGACTCCGAAGCAAACAAACAAAGCAATTTCAGCATAGTGGATGTATGCTTTGGGCAAGAAAGCGATCGCAGTACCTAACATCACCGATAGGACTGTCATGGCGGCAAGTGCTGCCACTACGCCTGCAAGCACTAAACGGCGGGAATGGCGCATAGACATCACGACAGCGATAAAAAAGGTCTTATCGCCCAATTCGGAGATTGTAATCAGTAACAAGCTAGCAGTAAAAGCAGTTGGCACTCTCTCAAACCCCTCAAATACGTTAAATACGTTGCGATTTTTGAGCGAGCTTGATGAACGCACGGACGCTTCACCAAGCTCACAATAAGGGTGAACTGGGTGAAGGTCTCGCTTTTAATCTTTTGCCTTTCCAGTTTAGTTAGCAATTTTAACTAAACTAGGCATCAAAAACTGATTTCCTGAACCAGGCTATTTGCCAGTATGTTGATTCAGGTAACTGGCAATTCAACTGCCAGCAGCTACTCCCCTTCAAACATATTTTATCTTATACCAA
Organism: Chroococcidiopsis sp. CCNUC1; assembly: GCF_023546805.1. Classification (NCBI taxonomy): domain Bacteria; kingdom Bacillati; phylum Cyanobacteriota; class Cyanophyceae; order Chroococcidiopsidales; family Chroococcidiopsidaceae; genus Chroococcidiopsis; species Chroococcidiopsis sp. CCNUC1. The sequence continues at coordinate 200,354 of NZ_CP097481.1, forward strand.
TTTAATGTAAAGGCTCATATAATGTGAGCTGTAAAGTTGAGGGGGCAAGCAAGCGATGAGTCGCCCGTTCATCATCGAAATTAGGGAGAGTGAAGCAGACCTGAAGAAACGACTCCAACATGCGCGGGAGGCAATTCACAAGGAAAAACTCCAGATGCTCTGGTGGCTCAAAAGTGGGCAAGTGAGGCAGCAACAAGAAATCGGTAAACGACTGGGACGTGACACTTCCACGGTGACACGCTGGTTGCAAAAGTACCGCGGTGGTGGACTGGAGGAACTGTTGCAAATCCGTAAGGCAGGGGGGAACGAACGCAAAATCAACGGGGAGGTGCTCGCAGAGCTGCAACAGCAGTTGCAGAATCCAGCAGGCTTCTCCAGTTACGGAGCGATCGTGGAATGGCTGAAGCAGAAACATGGACTGACGGTGGAGTATGGCACGGTCTATGCCACGGTTCGGTATTTGCTCGGGGCGAAACTCAAACAGCCTCGCCCGCAGAGTCATCAGCAGAATGAGCAGGCGGTTGAGACTTTTAAAAAAACCTTGGTGCGGCGCTGATTGCTCTAGAGAGTCTGTTGGCACAGGGGAAAGCGAGCCACTATTTCTGTCAGGATGAAACCCGAGTCGGATTAAAGACTCAAAGTGGCAAAGTGATTACGGCTTCTGGAGTCAAGCCCAAGCTGGAGGTGCAATGGGATCGAGAGAATTTCTGGATTTATGGAGCGATTGCTCCTTTGAGTGGGGATCATTTCTTGCACGAGTATCCCAAACTCAATGGCGAGTGTTTTCAGGAGTTTTTGGATTGGCTCTCTCAACAGCTAGGGGAGGATTGGGCGATTTTGCAGATCGATCGGGCTCCCGCTCATATGGCGGCGGCAATTCAATGGCCAGAGAATATTATTCCTTTAGTGCAACCTGCCCATAGTCCCGAACTCAACCCGATTGAACGGTTCTGGCAATTGCTCAAACAACCGCTGAAAAATCAGCTATTTCCCTCCTTGCAAGCGTTGCGGTCACGAGTTCAAGAACTGTTCGCTCGACTGACGTTGGAACAAGTGATGTCGGTTTCATCCTACAACTTTATTTTGGCAGCACTGTTCTATGTAGCCTCACATTAAATTGGTATTACAACAAATGAGTTACAAACAAGAGAAAATTTACTGAAAATACTAAATATGACTCGCAATATTTTTCGACTCCATTTCATATTTTTATCATCTTCATTTCATTTTTCTTTCATCTTCACTATTCCTGTTCTCGGATTTTAAACTACTCAATCCTACTAACATTTCCTACTTAGAGGTGAATAACTGGAAGGAGGTGTTGTAGAGATGTTGACACAGTTTAAATTAATAAGCCAAATTCATATCGGTTAATGAACATTCCAATTACCAAATCGTGCATCAAAATTGTCTTAGAAAAACAAATCGAAATCCTTTGCTAAACGTTTAATTCTTGTTCTTAAATTTAAATGCTTGTTTTCTATCTTTTGTGTATTATGTTTACCAACTTCATGCTTCGATGCGTCTAAGTGACGTTCGTATGCTCCCCAATCATCTGTGTAAAAACGGCTAATACCGAAGGGAGATAGTAGTGCTTTTAGTTGTAGAAAGGCTTCGTCTTTACGAGTGCCAAATACGTAGGCTAGAACTTTTCCAGTTGCGTGGTCGCGCTGCGTGCCACAACCACCTTTGTTTAGCTTTATTTCCGATAAAACTCCACATCTCATCCAACTCAGATTCACGCTTCGATTCTGCTTCGTCTAGTTTGACCAGACAGATATTAACTGTAACTATTTCAGAATTCAATTGCTTTAATACTGAGAGATTCACTTGTTGTAATTGCTGTCTCTTTTTTTTAATTCCTTGATGACAGTGCTGGTACTCACATGCAATACTCGTGCTGTATCTCGAATACCACTTCCATTCAGTGCCATGTCTACTATCTGTTCTTTTACTCTTTTGGATTGACCTGGGGTTTGCATAATCTAAAATAAATGTTCGACCGTCACAAGGTTGTTCTCGACATTGGTAACGTTGCTTTCCAGCCGCGAGTCTTACCATTCTTCACAATATCTACTCCCTGACAGTAAGGGCAATGCAATACTTGTGTAATCATGGTTACTCTCTATACAGTTGATCCTACTATTTGCCTAAGTGAAGGTTAGCATATCAACAATTTTACAACATCTCCCGTAGAAGCTTTGGTAATTATGCTGGTGGCGACAGTAGGAATTTGTTTCGCCTTAGAAATTCTCTTTTCTCGCCCTGACGTGGGAGGAATATTGTTAGGGTACGTACCCAAGCCGGAGATTTTACAGAATCCAGAGATGCTCTACATCGCTATGGGGATTCTGGGAGCAACAGTAATGCCACATAACTTGTATTTGCACTCCTCGATCGTGCAAACTCGCGATTGGCAACCAACGGTCGAGAAGCGATGGGAAGCGATTAAGTTTGGCACAATTGATTCGACTGTAGCTTTATCGTTAGCACTATTTATTAATTCAGCAATTTTGATTGTTTCTGCGGCAACATTTCATTTTTCTGGTTATCGAGATGTGGCAGAAATTCAAGATGCTTATAAATTACTATCTCCTTTGCTAGGAGTTAGTGCCGCTAGTGCGATTTTTGGTCTTGCCTTACTTGCTTCTGGGCAAAGTTCCACGCTAACTGCAACTCTGGCAGGACAGATCGTGATGGAAGGCTTTTTGCATCTGCGTCTACCACCTTGGTTGCGTCGTTTAGCTACCAGGCTGATTGCAATCGTGCCAGCCTTAATTGCAATTATCTTTTTTGGCGAACGCAGTACGGGAAACCTACTCGTTTTCAGTCAAGTAATTTTGAGCTTACAGTTATCGTTTGCGGTGATTCCATTGGTCATGTTTACCAGCGATCGCCGCCGCATGGGAGAATTCGTCAATCCTCGATGGCTGAAAGTCTTGGCTTGGTCTGTCGCTACGATTATTGTCAGCCTAAACGTTTGGCTGCTGCTGCAAACCTTTCTAGGCTGGCTAAAGCTGTAGGAGAAAAACTTTGTATCTCTACCTTTCCTTCAGGATTTACGGCTGCACGGGAGGTTTGGCAGTTGGCGACTGTTGCATTGTTTGCAGAAAAGTCAACGCTTGTTGGTGAGCAGGTTCATTTCCTTGAGCGGAAAAAATCCGCGCAGCTTGCTGTAAATCGGCGATCGCTCCCGCTCTATCTCCCAAATGATAGCGGACAGTACCTCGGTTGCCATATGCCTCAGCCATTTCAGGTTGGAGTTGAATTGCTCGGTCGTAATCGGCGATCGCGGCTGGGGCATTTCCTAGCCCTGAATGTGCCAGTCCTCGATTGTAGTAAGCATCGGCGTGATGGGAATCGTATCGTAAAGCCGCGTTAAAGTCGGCGATCGCTGCGGAAAAATTGCCCTTTTGGGCTAATACCGTTCCCCGCTTATTGTAAGCATCGGCGTGACGGGGATCGATTCGCAGTGCCGAGTTAAAGTCTGCCATTGCTGCTTTGTAATTTCCGAGTTCGGCACGGACGAAACCTCGGTTGCAGTAAGCTTCAATAAAACTGGGATTCAGCCGCACGACTCCATCGAAGTCTTCAATCGCGCCTTGCAAGTCTCCTCGTTCGGTCTTCTCCACCCCCCGATTAAACAAGTCCTGAGCGTTTGTCACAGGTGCAGACGGCGATGAAGGTAGACTGGGTTTTACAGTAGATGCTGCACGAACGGCGGGAGTCAGTCCGCCCAAGGCAGTAGCTATTCCCAGGATGGCGATCGCTCTGTGAATAATGTTGTTCATGAATTGGCTCCACAGCTAGAGAACAACCTCAGATTCGTAAAAGAGCATTTCCTGCTAAATAGGTTAGTTCCAATTAAAACCATGCCAAGCAAGGAAAATACGATGTAGATTGAATTAAAATCGGACTTGAATTCGTCGTTGGCGATCGAGCGTTTACATTTAGCATAACAAGAGACAGCGATTGAGTTAGCACTTTTACCTCTGACTGTTTTGAGATTTGCTAGAATTTCCCACACCTAATGCAGCCTGCCAGCTGTCAACATGGCGTGGTACGAGAATGCGGACATCGGGATCGGGCAACCCAATCCCTGCTTGTTTCAAAGCACCGACGATCGCAATTCTGACTGCTGAAGTCGTAGCCACGAAATCAGAACGTCGCGAGTCAGTCCAAAAGCGCACTTCAACTACAACATCATCCTGTCCTAGCTCTCGTATCCGCACGGAAACTCTTGGTTCTGCCAGCACTCCCGCAGCACTCTGGGCTGCATCTGTGACAGCATTCACAACTTTTTGTAAGTCGCTATCGTAGCCGATAAATAATTCCACGCTGCTGCGGCGGACGGGAGCAGCTGTATTGTTGATAATCAGAGAAGTAAATACTTCTGCATTGGGAACGAGAACCACGCGCCCGTCATAGGTACGTAACTGAGTTGCCCGCAATTCGATCCGCTCGACATTTCCCTCAGTTTCACCCACGACGATCTGGTCGCCTAACTCAAACGGGCGCAGAATCAAAATTAAAATCCCGCTGACGAAATTAGACAGGATATCTTTGAGCGCAAAACCCAAGGCAAGTCCAGTTAACCCTAACCCAGTAGCAACGGTACGCGGGTCAAAACCAAAGGCATCCAGCGCCACAATTACACCTAAAGTCCAAACAGCGTAGTATGCAACCTGCTTAATCAGGTTCTCTACAGTTAAATCTTCCACAATATGACGGAAGATAATTCGCATCAACCAGCGGACAGTGGTGGCGATCGCCCAAAATAAGCCAATTACTAACAAAGATGCGATCGCACGCGGCACGATCGCGATCGCAGATTCCAGCAATCGCCCAAAGGCAGTAGCAACCGATGCCTGAACTTCTGCCACAAATCGTCCCCAAGGGGAAAACCGCCGCCCACTCGCTCGCTTCAGAGCAGCATTAATTGCTTGCGACCATTGAGTCGCTAGAGCGTCAACAGTCGTTAAGTTATCCTGAGCATCGGCTGGGGTGACTGTGACTACAGGTACTCCAGCAATTGTGATGACGCGCTCAGCCCGATTTGTTCTGGTTGTCTCGATTCGAGGTGCGGCGATCGCCTCTGGATTCTCTAGCAACCTATTCATCCGTCGCTCGATTTGCCGCGCCCGCGCCTGAGCGTCGTTATTCTCTACTGCACTGACGCGAAACACCGAGCGACCATCTAGGCGTACAGTTACTCGCTCGTCTTGCGCTCCTACCCAACTGGGAATAAATGTTGTCGTCAGGATAGCAAACAGCAGTAACCAACTCGCGGCAGTTCGTGCCAGCTTGTGTTGACGGCTCGCGATCGCTCTCCTGTTTTTGGGCATGACAAATCCATTCTTCTTTTCAAAAAATAAAGCGTAGCTCCACAATTGTCGTCACGCTTGAGTCAGAAATAGTCATGCTAATTTGCTAACTTTTATCCCCTTGCTGCGACTCAGAATACTCAAACTCACAGTCTCAATGTTGCTAGCAGATTGAAAAGAACAGAGTTAATCAGGCTCAAAGCAATGGAGCCGAGTAAGGCACTCCAAATTCCCCAACGTAGCCGAAATCCAGTGACGAGAGCAGCGGCTAGACCAAAAATAATTGCATTCAAGACAAACAGGAATAGACCCAAGGTTAAAAGAATCAAGGGAAAGGTAAAAAACCCTAAGATCGGTCGCAACAGAGCGTTTAATACTCCAAAAACTGCGGCGGAAACTGCTGCTTTGCCAAAACTGTCAATTTCTACTCCCAGTGGTAGCCGCGCAATAATTAAAAAGCTAATGGTTGTGACTAACCAGGTAATGAGGATTCCAAGCATGATAATTATCGGGATTGGCGATCGCGTACGACATTCAGAATTCTAAATTCAGGATTCTGAATGTCATACTTATTCTAGTTTCTGCTGGCGAACTCCGAACCTAGAATCCAGCAAAGTTGTAGCCAACACCAATCGCTAATCCGACGCTGGTATCGTCAAAGAAACCCACATTTACGCCAGCGTTGGCTGTAATTTGTCTGGCTACGGGTACGTCAACACCTGCTGTTAACATTGGACCGACATCGCTGTTGTTGCCCGTAGCAATTGCTAAGCCACCTCCAACGTAAGGAGAGAAAGCAGATATTTCTTCTGTTTCTGCTCCGGTAGGCTGTAAATTGAAGTCATAAGTGACTGGAATCAGAATCGCAGTGCTATCACCAATGACTACTGATGGACGAGCGGAGATAGCATTGGTCAATCCTACTTTACTGAGAACTGTAAAGTTGCCCAAACCTAAAGCTGTTTCACCACCACCTAAACCGATATTACCGCCGATGCCGATATAGCTAGAACCGCCACGAGTGGCTCGACCTGGTTCGACATCTCCACGCGGAGGTTGAGCGGGTGTCGTTTCCGGTGTCGTAGTAGGAGCCGATGGTTCAGTAGTTGGGTAAGTAGGCTCGGTTGTGGGAGCCGATGGTTCTGTTGATGGATAGTTTGGTTGGTTGGTCGGCGCTGACGGCTCGGTAGGTGGATATGTCGGTTGAGTTGATGGGTAAGTAGGTTGAGTTTGAGCTTGAGCAGACAGTCCACTTGCTACTACAGTTAAAGTAGCAAGACCTAAGACTACAGAAGTCTGCTGAAGAAATTTGGCGTTCATGGTCGTTCCTTTATCAATTTAGTGGCAAGAACTGTCTCAGAACTAAGCTATCGATCATAATGCTTGTTAAAAATCTGTATGTGAAGGATTATTGACTGACACATTTGCTGAACGATCGCTAGCAAAAGATATACGAATTAATCCTTTAGATAGAGGTAGGAAGTTATTGCTGTCGTTAGCTTAACTGGCATCAACAGATAGACTCAAAGCATCCTGCTTTTGAAACAACACTAAGTTTGCTGAAAAAGATAAATACTAGAAATTAATTGCTACCACTCGGCAATCGCCTTCTCTAAAACATCATTTGTTTAGAGAAAAATTATTTGCGTTACTCTTTTTTCTGCTAAAGCGAAAGAAAAATCGATGCTAAAAGTAACAATTTAATTCCTAATAAGGATGAATTGATCTAAGCCAATTGAATAGTCTAACCACATCGTACAGACAAACTGAGAGTCTTTTTCCCAGCAGAAGCAACACCAAAAAGAAGTTAGGTTGTGAGTTTAGGACAATCGATTGGCGTAGTCGTTTTTATTGTCTCTCTGTATATCTTGTGGCAAATCCGGCTAGTCGTCTTGCTGATATTTACATCTGTAGTGTTAGCAACAGCGATCGACCGACTCGTGCGGCTGTTGCAGCGACTTCACCTAAGACGAGGAATCGCGATCGCCCTCTCGATAACGTTGTTACTTGCCCTCCTCGTTGGCTTTTTTGTGGTCGTCGTGCCGCCTTTTGTCGAGCAACTGCAACAATTGGTCGATCGCGTACCTCAAGGGATAGAACAGTTACGCGGTTGGGCAACCTGGTTGCAAGATCTAATTCCAGAGCAAGTGGTAGAAGATCTACGCGGCTTGAGAGGATTTACTCAACAACTGCAATCTTTTGCAACTCGCCTATTTGGTAATTTCTTCACTCTGTTTTCTAATTCACTGGGAATTATTCTCAACTCATTGCTGGTGCTAGTTTTAACTATCATGCTCCTAGCCAATCCAGCGCCCTATCGCCAGGGCTTTATCCTGCTATTTCCTTCCTTCTACCGCCGCCGCGTCGAAGACATTCTCCAACAGTGCGAATTTGCTTTGGGAGGCTGGGTTACAGGCATCCTGTTTAATATGTTTGTCATTGCTGCCTTGAGCTGGATTGGTTTGTTACTTTTGCAAGTCCCTCTATCTTTTGCCAATGCCATTCTTGCAGGTCTGTTAACATTTATCCCCAATCTCGGTCCCACCCTGAGCGTTATCCCACCAATGGCATTAGCTTTACTGGATGCACCTTGGAAAGCGTTGGCTGTGCTGGGACTGTATGTTGCAATTCAACAGATTGAGAGCAACGTGCTGACACCTATAGTGATGCAGAAACAGGTTTCGTTACTACCAGCAATCACCCTGGCATCCCAAGTCGTTTTTGCCAGCTTCTTTGGTTTCTTAGGTTTGCTGCTGGCTCTACGGCTACTAGTTGTAACTCAGGTTTGGGTAAAGGAGCTTTTAGTTAAGGATGTGCTGAATAACTGGCAGAGAAATGAATCGGGCAATTCTCGGCTAGCTCCAGAGGGAAAAGGTGATTCCGCTAATTGAAGACTATTTCATTTTCTGCGTAGTTACGACTTTTTGAATCCCACACCAGCAATACTCGTCCAACGCGATAACCCAAAAGTAAACGGATAGCAACGAATATCGGACAATCCTGCTTCAGCCATCAAATGAGTTAGCTGCTTGGGACTAATACAACCATTACCCCAATGCCATTGAATGCACCACCCCAGTAAACCTGGACGAGTGACGGTGAGGACGAGCGGTGCTTTTGGACGCAACACCCTAACCATTTCTTGGAGTCCTCTATTGGGTTTTGGCAGGTGTTCTAGCATATGGGCGCTCAGAACTAAGTCAAAGGCGTTGTCATCAAATGGGAGGTTATTGACATCGCTTTGGTAAAATTGGCAATCTACGCCTGAGCGCACTAATAACTGGTTTGCCTTTGCCAACATCTCTGGGGAGATGTCCACGCCTGTAACGTGTAATTTGGGACTCACGGTTTTAGCTAGAGCCAGACTGAAATCAGCAGTACCAATGCCACAATCGCATACAGTCGAGCCATCATGTAAATGCGCCATTACACCTGAGTGTTGCAAAGATTGGAACAATTTCGCGTAGGCACGGCTATAACCCAGCCATTTGAGATGACGATGCCAGCGTGGAGCCGCTGTATTATACATCCGAGTCAGTTGCTCGGTGGTAGGATAAACTCGCCCAATCCAGATTTGCCAGTACCCAACCGTCCATTCCATCGCTCGAATTCCTAACTGCTACTTCAGCTTCAATGTCGCTCTGTAGTAGCAATAGATCGCTAGTCAAATGGATAGTTAGAGGACGATCGCCAGGATAGTTTTGCCGATCGCAACCTCAAAGAAAAGGGGCTATTATAGCGCCCCTACTCGGATTTATTATTCAGATTTATTGCTCTAATATTTGCAATAAATCGTTTGGAATAGACATTCGCTCGGAGTCACTGATATTAACTCTACCATCTCGAAGATATCGCTTGCGTCCAAACAATAAAGTGAGAGGAATAGCCAACACAGTTGGGATTAATTGACCAGCTATTTCCTTCATATCTCTTTGTCTCCATGCTAATTTCAGCATTTCCCAATGAGCGATCGCGTGCGGTAAAGGATAAGCTTGACCGAGAATGTGCGATCGTTGCAATGCCGTCCATGCAGTTTCAAAATTTCCAGTTTCAACGGCAGCCCGCGCCTGACGTATTTCTGTTTCAAAGTGCTGGCGCACAATTGCTTTCATAATTTCTCATCCTCTTTAGCGTTCTAATTCCCATGTTGCGATCTCATTACCGTTACCCTACTAGCCAAAAGGATAGTTAAGAGGATAGTTTATTAGGCAGAGTTTTGTCTTTTGCTCAACTACTGAGGGGGTGTCATGCAAACAAGATTTATACTTGTCGTCAGCTCTTTGCTATTACTTCCAGTTGCGGGCGCTGGTATTTTTGCACGTATGAGTGCTGCGAGCCAAACACCTAGATCGCCGTATGTTGATGAATTATCTAGTCCGATTCGCGGGTTAAGTACGCGAGAAGTTGACGATCTGTTGAATGGGCGTGGTGCGGGGTTTGCACGGATGGCTGAGCTGAATGACTATCCTGGACCAAGGCACGTCCTCGATCTCAAAGGGCAACTTAATCTCTCTGCCAAGCAAACTCAGCAAGTGCAAGCCGCGTTTGAAAAGATGAATGTAGAAGCTAAGCGATTAGGACAAGAGATTGTAGCTCAGGAGCAGCGTTTGAGTATAGCTTTTGCTGACAAAACCATTGCACAGCAGGCGTTACAAACCCAAACCGAAGCACTGGCAATGCTGTACGGTAAATTACGCCAAACACATTTGCAAGCTCATCTAGAAATTACTCCTCTACTCTCACCCAAGCAGATCGCCACCTACAATAGACTACGGGGCTACACTGATGGTAAGACACCGATAAGACATCACGGCAACTGATGATGTTGTCTTACCGTATACTGGCTGTCTGCGATCGAGATTCGGAGTGCGCCAATTTCGTAAGTTGAGGATAAGCAACATGACTGAAATTTCAGTTTATTGAACTACGTTATCGTTTCGACTTACTATCATTTTGGTAAGATAAAAACATTTTCTGAAACTTCTATTAACGGATAGTTTCTGATTAATTTTATTAGCAGATTTGATGAAATTATCTCAGCCTTATCAGCCACTTCTTTTTCGGATTTTGCATGGACTAATTGGCTTATTTGTCTTATGTGCAATTGGAACGGCTTTCTGGACTTATGATACCTATGATGGACGGTGGGGACGTATTCCTTTACCCCGATTTGAGGCAATTGAAAGCATTCATGGTACTTTTGGGTTGTATGTTTTGCTTTTATTTCCTCTGTTTGCTTTGTATGCCTTTCATCGCGGACAGCAACGCCTGATTCAACAAGATTCTCTTAAGAAGCTAATTCAAGTCGGGAAACCGATTTGGTGGTATACGCTGCATCGGTTAACCAATACAATTGTGATTCTGGCACTAACTTTTGCTCTCTTCTCTGGCAAGATGATGGACGAAAAGTGGTTGCCAAATGGAGAACTGAACCACACATGGTACTACATTCATCTGATTTCGTGGGTAATGATTGTGTTATGCGTCGCACTTCACCTCTTAATGGTGGTTAGGGTTGGCGGTAGATCGTTACTGACATCAATGCTAAATTGGCAATACCGCGAGCGAGATCGCCCTACTCTGTGGTTGGGGCATTTCCTCAACTGGTGGAACGATTTGCAACTAGTTGCAGTCGCAAATTGGTTGCAGTCAGCTTCTACGCTGAAAGTCTTAGAAGCTATTGTCCTGTTTAGTATTGCTGCTGCTTGGATTATTCCCCTCTTCAAGTAAGCCACAAACATGACAAGACTTGACAAGCTAAAGCAACAAGCAAAGCACCTCAAAGCAGAACTGTATGCGTTGTATCTGGCATATCGCGATCCTCGCGTACCTTGGTACGCCAAGATATTTATAGCGTGCGTCGTAGGCTATGCCTTCAGTCCAATCGATCTAATTCCCGACCCGATTCCGCTTTTGGGCTATCTCGACGATCTGATCCTGGTTCCGCTCGGTATTGCGCTGGCAATTAAGATGATTCCAGCAGATGTGATGGCAGAATATCGCGAACGGGCGCGAAGCCTACAGCGTCAAAAGCCGACGAATTGGTTAGCCGCAGCAGTTATCGTTAGTATTTGGTTATTATTCGCTATGCTAGCGGTGTTTTTTGCAATGAGAGCGACACGACGGTAAGAAAAAACTCTCATCAACCAATCCAAACATTGGTTTTAAACCACGATCGCCCATACAGCACATCGCGATCGCATTGCCAAATTATCTTGTGTTATGACTTATACCAAAATCCCTAATTCTCTTGCCTTCGCTACTGCTTGAGTACGGTTGCTGACATCTAGCTTACCGTAGATATTGCGGGCGTGCCATTTAATTGCGGCAAGGGTGACGAAAAGTTGATCTGCGATCGCCCGATTGGAAAGACCTTGAGCCAGGTGTTGCAAAACCTCCAGTTCGCGATCGCTCAAAGGCTCAATCAGTGGCTGGACTTTAGCAGCTGCCTTCTCAACTTGACCAAAGGCTGCTAACAAGCGATTGACCGATTGAAGATGCATCTCATCCGCAGCAGCATCGCGCAACAACTCTGCCATCGGCTGACCTTCATCCACGAATAGGCGAATATAGTCTCCTGTATGGGAAAGATCGAGCGATCGTTGCAGTAGATGTAGCGATCGCTTCCTATCGCCACGAATATACCAAACCAAAGCTTGCAGCATCAACACTTCCATCACTCGTGCTGTACGTCCACCTGCTGCGGTAAAATCATGGAGTCGCTCCAGCAGTCGCAGAGCATCATCTAGGTAGGGCTTAGTTACATCTGCCAATCTGCCACGAGCGATTAGGACTCTTGCTAAAGTTAAGTAATCTAGTTCCGATCCGACCGGAGACTTGTCAGTAAAACTAGACCTCTTGCAAAAGGTTATTGTGGTAGGTTAAGTTCATAATTGTACAACCCAGCAATCAAATTAAATCGTAGACCAAATCGCCGCCGCCGATTACGATAACGCTCCGACAAAATCCGAAATATCTTCAGCCGACAATTAACATGTTCTCCAACTACTCGCTGTTGAGCTAGCTGCCGATTCCTTTGCTTTTGTTGAGAATTTAGCAGCCTACCTCTTGGCTTTTTCTGTGGCGTACGGCTGTTAGCATGAAGCTGTTTTATCCCTTGATATCCCTTGTCAGCTAAACACTCAATTTCGGATTTGAATTTGATTTTACTAGTTTTGAAAAGCTGGAAATCATGTTTTTTCCCTTTAGCGTAAGCAGTACAAATAATTTCTTGCGTTGATTGGTTCACTACGACTTGTGCTTTAAATGTATGTCGTTTTTTCTTGCCGTTGTAGAACTGTTTCTGGTTTTTTTTGGGCGCTCGATTGGGCTTTCCGTAACATCCACTACCACAATTTCAATTTCATGCTCCGGTTCCAACAGTTTCTTCTTGCCTGGTAGCCGGAATTTCCGTGACCGAATCAAAGTATCTTCTACATTGCGAATGATACGGTAGGCTGTGGACTCATACACGCCCCAAGTTTGAGCAATATGAAAATAGGTGCGGTACTCACGTAGGTATTCTAGGGTCATTAATACTTGGTCTTCTAAGCTCAGTTTACTGGGTCTACCTGGTTTCAACTGCTGCTTTGCTTGTTGCATCACTGTTACCATTTGGTTAAAGGTTTCAGGACGCACACCGCATAGCCGTTTAAATTCAGCAGGATTGAGATGTTTGACTCGCTCATAGGTCATAGAATTTCCTCCTCTAACCTACTTTTGCCATCTCTCACTATCCTTTTGCAAGAAGTCTACTGTATCGCAATTCGCCATCCACGCTTAGACCGCTATCCTCCGTCCAGGCGATCGCCGCATCCAAATTCCCCTGCGCTAAATCTAATCTTGCTTGACAAGCCGGAACCGAAAGAATCGTTGACCACAACCAAACTTGACACTTTTGGGCTGCCTTAATTGCATCCCTTGCTGCTTGGGTGTCCCCTTGCGCCTGACGCACGCGAGCCAAGGTAATGTAACCCATCATCAAACCTGGCTGTCGGGTTTGAATACCGCGATCGATGCTTTCGGTCAGGTGTTGTGCGGCTGCTTCTAGTCGATCCTGTTCTCGCAGCAATTCCCCGATTGCTACCTGTACCAATACACCTGCATAGGTAGACAACCAACCGCGTTCCCTAGCTAGCTCGACTCCTTGCTGGCACAGGGTAGTTGCCTCATCGAGCCGACCGCGTAAGGCAAGAAACTGCGCCTGCAAATACAATCCCGCGATCGCCGGATCTGCTATGCCTTTGTTTTTACCAATTTGAGTCACTTCTGAGAGTAAGCTTTTAGCCGCTGCATAGTTATCTGCAACGAAGTAAGTCACGCCGAGATTGAGTAGAATGACTGCCCGCAGCCAAGAATCGTCTTGAGGCAACTGCTGCAAAGCTCGTTCCATGAGCGTCACTGATTCAGCCGTTGCTCCCTGTTGACGCGCTTGTATACCCTTAATTGCAGTCACCAGCCCCCATAACTTTTCGGTATTTGCCGAGGGTTTTTGTTGTTGCAGCAGCGATTCCAGAGAGCGAACTGCCCGCACTGCGGCGGGAAATTGAGCAGTAGAATAGAGCGCCCAGGCATAAGATAGCAACAACCACGGGCGCGTCCACATGAGATTGTCGGGCAGTGCCTCTAGAAATGTTAATAACCTGGCAGGCTCGACCCGTGGATTGCTTAGCCTAGCTTCCCGCTCGATCGCCTCTGCTGCCTGGGAGAGATCGCCTGCGGCGATCGCGTGGCTAATTGTTTCGGTGACAAATCCATGCTGTTCGTACCACTCTCGCGCCCGACGATGATACTCGCTCACCTGCTCCGGTTCTATCCGTTGCAAGCGATCCAAAAGCAGTTGGCGAAACAGGTGGTGATATCGATACCACTGTCGATTGTCGTCCAGCGGCACGACAAATAAGTTGCGGTGTTCTAGCTGTGCTAAGGTCTCTGTGCGAGTGCTTCCCACCACTGCTTGACAAAGATCTTCGCACATCTGCTCCAGAATCGAAGTCCGCAGGAGAAACGCCTGGAGGGGCTTGGGTTGACGCTCCAGCACCTCTTCAACTAGATAGTCCAAAATGTAATGCCGATCTCCGGTTAACGAGGCAATAAATGCCGAAATGTCCTTGACATCGCGCATTGATAGCGCCGCCAATTGCAATCCCGCAATCCATCCCTCCGTCCGTGCCTGAATCGCCGCTACTTGCTCCTGAGATAAAGGCAGTTGCATCGATCGGTTGATGAATGCAGTCGTTTCTGCTAGGGTGAAGCATAAGTCTGCTGCTCCCAGTTGCGTCAACTGGTTGCGAACGCGCCATCGTGCTAGTGGTAGGGGTGGATCGACGCGAGAAGCGATCGCCAAGTGCAGTTGGGGTGGTAGGTGTTCGAGTAAAAAAGTCATTCCCTCATGAATTGGACGAGCCGCGATCGCGTGAAAATCGTCCAAAACTAAAATCTGGTTATCCGAAAACCTGGTGATTTCGTTAATCAGCGGGATGAGGAAAGACTCGAACGATGGAGATTCGAGCGATCGCAGCATGGAGAGCGTCGCCTCTCCAATGTCGGGATGGGATTGCTGCAAAGCTGCAACAAAATAAGTCCAGAAGCGGATCGGATCGTTATCCCCTTCATCTAGCGATAACCAACTGCTAGAAAATTTGGTTTGACGCAACCACTCGCTCAGTATGGTAGTTTTACCAGAGCCAGCCGGAGCCGAGATCAGGATTAACTTCCCTTCCATATCCCGATCTAACCGTTTGAGCAGGCGATCGCGCTGCACCAGGTCAGAGCGAACGGATGGGACGTGAAATTTTGTTAATAACAGGGGAATAGTCATCGATGATGCCCTTCATCCCTAATTCACGCTACTTGGCTAACGCATTACTGTCAAACCGACCAATTAGAATCTATCTCAAAACTAGCAAATCAAAACTCTAGCAAATCAAAACTTTAGAAGGTCAAACTACTTTACAACGGATAAAAGCTGCTCGTCGGCGATCCTAGAGCAATGCACAAGCCAATTTATCGTTGAGAAATCGCTCGGTAGAGTCTTCCATTACATTGGTTTCAAGTTTCTATATCTGACATGAGAGAGTTGGCGCTTGACGAACCAAATTGTCAAGGGCGGTATCAGCATCCACATCAATAGTGGCAATAGTCCAGTACCGAAAATTGGAAGTGTTGGCATGGAATCGGCATATGCCCATACACCAAGCGATCCAGTCGCTAGGGCTTCAAAAATAACTGTAATCGCAACTCCTACAAGTGTAAAAATGCCGATTTGCCAGCGGATTGGTTGATGAACCCATTGACGCGATTTTGATATAGCTGCAACTACCCAAAAGGAAGTCAGTGAAATGCCAACATCCCCGACTGTAGCGAGAGTGCAATTGCTAGTTATGTCGAAGTAGGAAAGTTCGGAGGGAATTTGATAAAACGGCATTTGCTGAATTTCCCAGAAGAAAGACAGCAAAAATGAGAATATACTCACATTCCATTCAGGTGAATCCAGCCAACGAAAGGAATAAATGGCGTTTTGACGATTTGACATACGATAATTTAAGTAAGTTCTTGAGACAGTCGTTCAATAGTGAAGTCAGGTATGGAGAGCTAACTACTCGGTTAAAGAAACTCTATCGCCGCCTCGATGCTTGAAAAAGTAAATTGTTTTTTCGGTAAGGATTTCGATCTCCGCTTGCCCTAATCTAAATTCTAGGTAGTAAGCCAAATAAACATTCCTAAAAACTCACCGATCGTACTACAAGTGCCATTTGAATTTCGTCCCATGAAACTTCAGTCGCAACTGCAAACGGCGTACCAGGAATTGGGCTAATGACAACAGACAAGGTAAGTAATGCAATGTAAATTAATGAACCCCAGAAGCCCATGCAATTGCTTGTTTGCCCAAATTCCTTTAGCGTAAATAGATTAACCATAAAACTATTGAGTTCAAACCGGAAAAGCCACCAGCAGACAAAGGAGTATTATTCTCAGGACTGCAATGTTTTGACGATTGAACAGAACTCATCATCTGTTTTGTCTGCGCTTCGTCATTCCAACTCTTTCCAAGTTTTGCCACCATTGAGCGATTGAAAGACAGCATTGTTTTCATTTACTGCATAAAGAACTTGTGGATTGCTGGGGGCGATCGCCAAGTATAATATCGTCCCGTTCGTTCCAGACCCCAATGGCTGCCATGTCTTGCCATTATCAGTACTGCGATACAGGCCAGGTGCGGATTTGAGTACGCGATATCCAATCGTCACACTGCTGTTTCCCTGTTTCAATAGGGTGAAACCTACTACGGGTGCATTCTGGGTGTTCGGGACTAACGTCCAGTTATTGCCACTGTCTGTACTTTCATACAAACCCGAGCGAGTTGTGGCAAACACGCGATCGGAATTTTGCGGATCGACCGCCAGGCTAAAGGGAGCATCCCCTAGCCCAACCATGCGCGGCTGAGTCCAAGTTTTACCGCCATCCGTTGAAACATGCAATCCCTGCGCTCCAGAAGCGGGCCAGCCATAAAAGATATTTGGATTGCTCGGCGCGATCGCCAAAGCGTGAAAATCAACTCCTGGCAGCGAAATTTGTTTCCAGTCTTGCCCTTGGTTGTTACTGATTTGAAAACCTAAATTACCGCCTGTTGGTGGGTGACCGCTGGAGTAAAAGCGGTTGGGGTTGGTGGGGTCAGCGGTAAAGCCCATGTAGTCAGCCCGTTGTTTACCCATCCAAAACCACTGCCCAGTTTCGGAACGCTGAAGCAGTCCATGATGGGTAGCAATATAGGCGACCGCTGGATTAACTGGATTGACTGCTAATCCATGTATATGAGTCGTCTCTCGCCAGTTTTCAGGAGCAGGGGTGAGTGTGACAGCTGCATTAGATGAAGTTGCTCCCTGTTCTTGATTAGCAGCAGGTAGCTGTACCCGATCGACTATCGGGCTATCAGCAGGTTGCTGGTTAGAGCGAGCAAACCATAGACTCATGCCACCAACTAACAAAACAAAAGCAGCAATGGGCAGAGCGTATTTTAATGCTGTAGCGCTCCCAGTTGCTTTAGATTTTTGGCTTTTCCAATCTGGCTGACTCATTTACTTTATTTTTCTATGGAATCTTGGCTGCGGGTAGGCGAGATTCTGGTTCGCTCATGTCACAACGTAGCTTGAATTCAATTAAGCTCTATTTCTTCAACTTAGCCAAATCCAAAATTTATTCTTGCCTGGTTAGGGAGCAAACAATACTCTCATCAATTAAATTTGTTTAGGCTCGATCTGGGACGATCTCTTTTAAAAGTCATATCATGTCCGTCAATCGCCAGTAAATACCGTAAAGCGGGTTTACCGAGTTCTTCTATATATGAACATTTCTGGTAAACCCGCCCCTACAGTAATCTAGCTATTTCAATGAAATCGAACTCAGCGCTGTTTATTCTGTTCCAAAGCATTAGTCTGCTTTGCAATAACTTTTTATTGCTGTTGCAACTTTTGCTGACGTTCCCTCAGTTGAGCTAGCTATTCCTTGCGACCGAGAACAGAACTCGAAGTTTACTGTCTGGGCGTGCGGTTCATCATGTTCTGCCCAGGACGGTTGTTCTGGTTATTCATCATTCCTGGCATATTGTCACTACCCATCATGTTCTGCATCATGCTCATCATGGAGTTGCATCGCTCCATCATTTGGTTCATCTGCTGCATCTTCTCCACCTTCATTTGGTTCATCTGTGTTTCATTTGGCAATGACTGTGCTTGAGTTGGGGCTGTTCCAGATGCGGAAGGTATCACTAAGCGATCGTGGTTGCGTGCAAATGCTGGAACAGCAGACAAACCTAGTAGTGCTAGACCAGCTACAGCAGAACTGATGGCTATTTGAATGCGTGTATTCATGTTCATTATTAACTGTTATGATTCTGTTGCTCAATCGATTCCTTTTGAACTAAATTTAGGCTAAACTCTCAAGTCAACTTGAGAGTCAAGTCTTGTTATACTTGTTTTAACAAGACTTCATTTAATCGAGCAATAGCACCAAAAACTGTGACAAACAAGCCTGCATCTAAGTAGGCAGCCCGAATTCGGGCTGCACCAGAAACTAATTCGGGCTGCACCAGAAACTAAGCTGTTTTTATTCGCCTTTTTGCTTTACCTTGTATATGAAGTTGAGCTTACTACAACTTCTATGGAGTGCCAATGCTTGCTGTATCGAGTATTAGCATTAGTTCGCTAGCTCTACTAAGCGTGGATTATTCTAGTGCCTTTAGTCCTTCCCCGCGATCGCTCATCGTCATTTGTTAGGCTTTCAAGAGTGTTTTGGATAGCTATTTCCAACAAAACTAGGCAATATAAGTGTAAGTCTTGACTCTACAGTTAACTTTAGACTTTAAACTGGAGTTATTCAAAGTAGATTACCCGATATTTACTATGGCTGCTGCCAACAAAACTTGTGGAGATGTCTTGCCAAATAAACTTCTCAAGATTGGAGAACTGGCAGAAAAAACAAATGTGGCTGTGGCAACCATTCGATATTACGAATCTTTAGGGCTGATAGAACCAGCCAAAAGAAGTGAAAGTGGCTACCGCTACTACACAAGTCATGCTATCAAGCGGGTGCAATTTATCAAAAAAGCGCAATCCTTACAGTTTTCCCTAACCGAAATTCAGCAAGTCCTGGGTGTACGGAATCGAGGAAGTGCTGCCTGTCCCCTTGTCCGAAACTTATTGAATCAAAAAATTGCTCAGCTTGAGGAGCAACTATACCGCATGAAGGCACTAAAGTCACAGCTTGAGGCGTATCGAAGTCGTTGGGCTGACAAGCCCCTAGACGATCCTTGTAGCCAAGAGCTTTGCAGTCTAATTGAGGAAGTAGCTGAGCATTCACTACCCAGCGAACTAAATCTCTAATAGGAGTTCGGAAAAATCTAGCTCAGAATAGGTAATATTTCGTTTTGCTGTAAAGAAAATTGTCTTTATACTTGACTCTCAAGCCCAGTGGAGAGTCCAGAATATTAGCAGTAGAAAATCATGACTACATACTGGATGAATATCATGGCGAAACGTCAAATTGAGATCTTTGTAGCGGACTGTCCTCTTTGCAATGAAACAGTTCGGCTGGTGCGAGAACTAAGTTGTCCTAGTTGTGAGGTATTGATATATGACCTGCGGGAGGGACAGACACATCTAACTTACCTGGAGAAAGCACAGCAATACGGGGTTCAGGCAGTTCCCGCGCTGGCGATCGATGGAAAACTGGCTTTGACTGGTAAACCAAATCGAGAGCAACTGCAAGCTATTGGCGTAGGTCAACCTCTAAATTGAAATTGGAGGTGTGGGGTAACCAAAAGAGCTTGAAGTTGTATGGAGATTTTCCGCAACTCTTTTGGCGATCGGTCGTTCAACAAACATCCAAAATCCATATGACTAAAACCACAGTTCGCGAACAATACGATCAAGTGGCAACGAAGTACGATCGACGCTGGAGCAGTTATATTACCAACACGCTGTCATTTCTCCAGAACTGGACGCAGATTTCTTCCCAGGACAAAGTGCTGGATATTGCCTGTGGCACGGGGGAATTTGAACGGCTGGTACTGACCCAGGAGCCAACACAAGAGATCGTTGGAGTAGACATTTCCGAAAAGATGCTGGCGATCGCCCGCCAAAAACTTCACGCTTACCCAAACGTTTCCTTCCATACTGCACCTGCATCGGCACTACCATTTTGCGACAATAGCTTTGACTTAGTTGTATCTGCCAGTTCTTTCCACTATTTTGAAGATCCTGTGGCAGCATTGGTGGAGATGAAGCGGGTTTTGAAGCCTAACGGTAGGGTAGTAATTCTCGATTGGTGCAAAGATTATCTGCTGTGTCAGCTCTGCGACTTGGTGTTGAAATTTTCTGACCCAGCTTACCAGCAATGTTACACCGAAGCAGAGTTTCATCACTTGCTGGAAATGGCAGGCTTTGGCATCCGCCGTGCTACCAGATTCCACTTTAATGTCGTCTGGGGAATGATGATAGCGACAGCTACGATTCATAATTAGCTCGAACTCTCTACAACATTCACCCAAAAATCAGCCGTGACGACTTTGCCATTGCGGTTAAATTGGCCCCAAAGCTTGTACTGTCCCGATCGAGGAAAACGAGTAGCAAAATGCACTTGTCCAGAAGGTGTATCTTTTAGTGCATGAGCGTGGACGTAATCGTTCAATGTTAGAGGGGATGACTGTCTCAGGATAACCAAATGTCCCTTCTCTCCTAAGTAAGGTTGCAAATCTGCAATCGGCTTGTCGTTGGCTGCATCCTGTAGATCGAACATCAAAGTGACTTCTTCACCTGCTTTAACTGTTGCTTGAGAAAGTTCTAAATTAACTTTTGTATCGGCAAACGTTTTCGTGCGATTCACGTCCATTTTTACAGCAGGTGGGCGATCTCCAGAAACTCTTGTTTTCAGCACTGAAACTCGTTCCTGTTGTCCCGTCGGTTTGTAGTCGCTGAAGAACGTATAGCTTCCAGGTTTTGGAAAACGAGCTTCCACCTCAAAGCGTCCATTGCTTTTGTAGACAGGATGTAAGTGTGCGAACGACTGTAGATCGTCGCTGACCATAATCAAGTGCATCAGTTCTTCTTGGAACGTGTCAAAATTGGCGATCGCGTTTCCATTGGAGTCTCGAATTTCAATCGCTAATCCAACTGAGGTATTAGGAGCGATCTTGTCTGGAGCTATTAGTTTAGCTTTGGTAGCAGTTTTCTTCTCTCCCTGTGTAACACGCTCCATTACGTGTCCGTCATGGTTCGTGTCTGCTGCTGCACGCTCGGTATGCTCGGTTGTGCCACTCGCCATTGTTTTTTGAATATTCGATGATGACGAGCAGCTTTGAACGAATAATAAGGTAGCCGCTATAGTCAACGCGATCGCTAAACGATTCATAAACTTTCTCCTATTTTCCAGCAGTCAACTAATCCTAAATTCTCCTGATGGCTAGAGAGTCAAGAGATTTTCCAGCCTGAACTTGAACCATTAAACTTGTTTATTGTCTAAATACGAAGCTTTCCGAGAACGAGATAACTGCAAGCGAACAGAACCGATCGCGATATATAAAATCGGTACGACAAACAAACTCAAAAATGTAGCAACTAGCATTCCTCCGAAAACTGCCGTACCGAGCGATTGACGACTGGCTGAACTAGCACCCGTAGCAACTACCAACGGGTAAGTTCCGAGTAGGGTTGAAATAGCCGTCATCAAAATCGGTCGCAAGCGTTCTTGAGAAGCTTGCACGGCTGCTTTGGTAACTGAAAGTCCCTGCTCGTGCAGTTGATTGGCAAATTCCACGATTAAAATGGCATTCTTACTTGCCAAGCCAATCAGCATCACTAACCCAACTTGGCAGTAAATATCGTTGTACAAACCGCGCATTGACTGAGCGAGCAGTGCCCCTAAGATTGCCAAAGGCACGGATAACATAATCGTCAAGGGATCGATGAAGTTATTGTATTGAGCAGCCAATACCAAAAAGACAAACAGCAGACCGAAAGCAAAAATGATGGGAGCTTGACCGCCTGACTCGATCTCTTCTAAAGAAAGTAACCGTTCAAGGGGTTGACAAATTGTAATTGAGAAACCAGCAGGTTGCTGCTAAGGTGACAAGATGAGTCAAAACGTTCCCAACCGACTGGATGAAATCAGCGAAGCGGACTGGGCGCAGACGCCGGAAAGTGTCAAGCGGCTAGTGCGGAGATTGTTGGGAGGCATCGAGCAACTAGAGCGACAATACGAAGAACTGAAAGCAGAAAACGCACTGTTGCGAGAGCAGGTGAAGCAGAATAGCCAGAACTCATCGAAGCCGCCATCGCAGGATGTGAGCAAAGGATTCAAGGCAAAAGAGAAAAAGCCCAAAGGGAAGCGAGGGGCACAATTTGGGCATGAGGGACACGACCCTAAGCTGTATCCAGTAGAGCAATGTCAACTGCTTGAGGACTATTACCCAGAACGGTGCATTGAATGCGGTGCGGCATTGCAAGGCAGTGACCCCGAGCCCTATCGGGTACAGCTCGTGGAGATTCCTCCGGTGATGCCAATTGTGCATGAGCATCGATTTCATGCCTTAACGTGTGAGTGCTGTGGTACGGCAACGCGAGCGTGGGATGAGGCGATCCTGAATGGGAGTCGGTATGGGGAGCGAGTTGTTGCCCATGTGGGCGTGTTAAGTGGGCAGTATCGACAATCGCATCGGATGGTGCAGGAACTCTTGCGGGAGTTGTTCGGGATTGAGCTATCCGTGGGGAGTATCAATCAACTGCGGCAAGAAAGTAGCGCATCAGTGGCAGCAGCAGTCTCGCAGGCACACGCGTATGTGCAGGCGTGGGCGCAGGTGAACATAGATGAAACCAGCTTTGACCAAGGCAACACGGACGGCAAGAATCCCAAGGGTAGTAAAGGCTGGTTGTGGGTGATGGTGACACCATTGGTGAGCTATTTTGCGGTTTGTCTGAGTCGCTGTGGAGCAGTGTGTCAACAGTTGTTGGGAGACACCTTCACAGGCATTATTGGCAGTGACCGCTTTAGTGCTTACACCAAATTGGAACTACAAAGACGGCAACTGTGCTGGGCACATCTCAAACGAGATTTTACTCGCATTGCTGAACGAACTGGAGTTTCTGGGGAGTTGGGCAATGCCTTATTAGAACAGCAGCGGTTGTTGTTTGAACTTTGGTATCGAGTCCGAGATGGCACACTCAGTCGCCGTGAATTTGTCTCGGTTGTCACTCCCATTCGGCAACGCGTGCATACCTTACTGGTTGAAGGGGCAAGCTATGCAATTGCCAAAGATGAAAAAACCCCGTTGGCAAAGACAGTACGCACCTGCCAGCAACTGTTGAAAGTCGAATCGGCACTGTGGACGTTTGTCACAGCGGAGGGTGTTGAACCGACCAATAATGCGGCAGAACGGGCACTGCGTCCGGCAGTTTTGTGGCGCAAAAATAGCTTTGGTTCTCAAAGTGAGGCGGGTAGTTTGTTTGTTTCCAGAATACTGACAGTTGTGACCACTTTGCGCGCTCAAAACCGTCCGGTTTTAGATTATCTGGTCGAGGCGTGTCGTGCTGCTCGGCAGGGTCGATCTACCCCATCCCTGCTACCTGTTGATGCTGCTACCCCGTGAACAATTACTAAAGAAATTCCCGACCATTCGTATCCCATACTCGCTGGTAGTACCTCAGCAGCTAGTTTTTCCATTGCTTCGATAGCTTGAGTGGAACTGAAGCCAGGAGCTGACGTACCATTAATTTCAATCGAGCGCAATCGGTTGTAGTGATTAATTGTTTGCGGTCCCGTAGTAGACGTAACGCTGACGAGATTGCTCAGGGGAATCATTTCACCCGTTTGCGATCGCACGTACAGTTGACCAATATTCTTGGGGTTAGACCGAAACGGCGTATCTGCCTGGACGTAAACTCGGTAAGTCTGTCGAAATGCTTCAAAATCATTGACGTAGCGCGAACCGAGAAAAATTTGTAGCGTGCCGTAGATCTCGTCAATCGGCACTTGTAGGGGTAAAAGTAGCGAAGAGCTAATTTGCCGCCACGCAACGGCTGAAAAACTTACCCAGATTAGGTTTCAGAAAAAAACTCAAGGAAGCACAGCATCAATTTGTAATCGCTCGTTCATATCCAGTCGAAAAGTGCCGTAAGGGTTAACATGTACCCAAATCAACGGTGATAACGCCCGGAAATCTTCTTTTCTCATCTGCTTCATCCAATTAGCTTCTGCCAAAACCCTTTGAATCATCAGGGTATTGATGTAAACAAGGCTGATTTGCAGCAGGTGCAAGCACAAAACCGATAATTCTTGTTCATCCAGGCGGTTGCTAGCAATTTCACTGTTTTTGCCATAAAAAATAAAACCATTAGCACTATTCCAGTTTTCCACCACATTCAGCCCTTCATTAATCTCACGCCGTAATGCTTCAGAGTTGAGGTAGTGACAGAGAAAGATGGTTTTAACCGCTCTCCCTAGCTCAGAAAGTGCTTTTTGTGTCGGATGTTGAGGAGAAGAACGGCTAAAACGTTTCAAAATCGTGTCTGCTTCCGCCGTTCCCAAACGTAAAGCAGTAGTGTATTTAATCATCTGGTCATACTGAGTTGCGATCAGTTCCCAATCAATTGCTTTAGTAAGTACAAGTTGCAAGTTAGGAAAATCTTGTTTTTGCCCAGCACTTGGTAGATATAACTTTTGGGAGCCGATGCGCTTGATCCGAGGCATCAACTCAAAGCCCAGTAAACGGCAGAAGCCAAAGGCAATTTCATTTTGACCGTGAGTGTCTACATAGTTTTTCTTTACCTTCATATCAGTGCAATGACGTAAGAGGCCTTCAATCATTGCTGCCACCTCACTGGAGGAACAAGTCTTAAGTTGAGAGTAGATGCAGGCAGATTTTTTCTCAACGTGCCAATAGATCATCACCCCCGACCTCCGTAGCGGATGTGCCATTCTGTCATCAAATTTTGATCCCACGAGCCAAACTTTTTGGAATCACTAGCACACGCTGTTGTACCTTCTCCCCAAATTGCTACCTTACGAACATTAAAAGCAGCATTTACAACTTCTGCAATAGCATTACGCAAGTGTTCTCGGTGAATGTAGTGCTTTTTGACATAACGCAGGTCGTACTCTAAGTCACTATTAATTCCCCCACACATACGCTTGAGTCCGGTATTGCTACCCAATCCATACAAACATAACAATAGTCGTCGTTGCAGGGTTTCTCGGTCTAGGTTAGAGCGCACACCCGTATTCTTGAAATGATTAGTAAAACCAATCCGCAAGTCAGCTTCTTTCAACATATCCAGCAAACTGGTAAGGGGCCAGCGTCTTTCTATCTCACGCTTAAGTTGCAAGATATTGAGTGGTTCTGGCTGTGCTTCTAGAGGAGCAACGCTAATCCAGCCATTTTTCTTCTTTTGAATCTTGACTTTAGTATTGCTTGGCATTGCTCTATCCAGCATTGTTAAAGCCTGGGTCATTTCCTGTTGGAGTTGGCTGATAAAAGTGAGCGCGTCTAATGGTTGTCCTAAAGCCTTGTAGTAGGTTTCTCGATGTACTTCAAAGTCTTGGGGCAAGTCTTCTTCTGGGTTACAGTAGCGTTTAGCCCCAACTACCCAAATTTCCTTCGAGCGCAGCTTATCTCGTAGTGCCTGTAGCACGCATATTTCATAATTGACTCGATTTACCCGTTCCTGCCCATCCTTGTCCTCTTCTAAAATCAGGTGGCGTTGCTCCTTGGAGAGAACACCATTGATGAACAATTCCTCACCGATTGCATAGTATCGCTGATTGCTGTCTTGGTATCTTCTAAGCAATGACAAAGCAGAAATTACTGGGCGGTGCATATCGTTGTTAGAGCGAAACTCCAGTGTGGATAGCAGTTGAGGAACCATGCGCCGATAGTGATGCAGATATGATGAACGCATCACTGTGTAAACTTTTTCCTCATATGTAGGACTGTTAGATTTATATTCTTTGACTACTGCTTGTAGTGTTTTCGGGCCAACTACTGGGTAAACAACATCCTTAACAGGTTCTTCAGGACGTTCGAGTGAAGCTTGAGCAATTTCAAATAACAAGCGTGGCTTACCATCCACCCGTTTAAATTCCTCAATGAGTTGTTGATCCACCCGCCGTTCGGCATTAACATAAATGCGGTGGATAATTTGAATGAGCAACTCCACCAAACTGTCGGTAATCTCCTGGTTGCGTTGCCAACAGAAAGCGGCAACCAATGTGTAGCGAATTTTCGCCGGATGACGACGCAGTTCGCGGGGTGTCTCTGCACTTGCCCGCCGACGGTAGTGAGTAATAATTTTGGGGGGAACATGAGCAAACAGTTTGGTTGGTAGTCCCAAATCCCGGATACATTCAAGTTTGGAGACTTCTTTGAAGATACTCTTGAGACTGGTACGACCGGGGTCTGTTTTGAGGAAATTGAAGACCGACTGTTTAAATTGGCTCTGGTCATCATCTAGAGCATCTTGAGTATTGAGAAGGGCATCCATTTTGGTCAGCGTTCCTGATTCAATTTGCTTGAAGATGCCAGCACAGAATTCTTTTTCTGTAGTGACGCTCGCAGACCGAATCAGCCGTTCCACTGCTTCGGGTATTGGTGGTTCTAACTTTAACTCCCGTAAACGTTGATACACTGCTGCTTCTAATGAGGAGACTTGACGGTCGTATGCTAAAACAAATTCACACAACCAAACAATCAGTTCTTTTTTGTCTTGTGGGTTAAATTCTCGAAAACCAAAGAACTCCCGGATTTCAGCACGATGACGTTCAATAGTGCGTCCATTAAACGAGTATTCAGCATATTGTTTTGGCGAAACGGAGAGAAGTCTCGCAATGTAAGAAACAATCTGTTTGGGAACTTCCTGTTTGGTGCGGGGGAATTTTGCTTCCATCTGGAAGAATTTCAGTAGCACAGCAAAGCCTAGGCGATTTTCCTCACTTTTGTTTAACAGCAGTGCCATTTCGGATGGCAGGAGGGTAAAATTTTCTACCAGTTCTTCTGCATCCCATTGACGTTTCAATTCTTACCGCTCCTCACTCTAGCCATATGAAACAAAAGTTTATCTAATTATCGTATCAGCTAAAGTGTAAGTTATTTGGTACACTAAATTTGAACGGCGCAGTACAGGTTTGAGACCGAAAAAATTCAGAGGGTTTAATTGGTACAAAGAGTTGCCATTTATTGTCGGGTTTCTACAACTGACCAGTCCTGTACGCGGCAAGAACGGGACTTATTAGAGTATGCTGCTGTTTGTGGCTTTGAGGTGGTTGGTGTTTGGAAGGAAACAGCCTCTGGAATTAAACACAACCGCTGTGAGCGACAAAAGATTATGGCGTTAGCGCAAAGTCATAGCATTGATGCGATTTTGGTGACAGAGATGACCCGGTGGGGACGTAGCACCATTGACCTGATTGAGACGTTGCAGTCACTCCATAGTTGGCATATTTCCTTAATTGCTCAAACCGGATTGCAATTCGATCTGAATACACCACAAGGCAGGTTAATCGCCCATCTTATGGCATCTTTGGCTGAATTTGAACGAGATTTGCTGCGAGAAAGGGTGCGTTCGGGGGTAGCGGCGGCTAAAGCGCGAGGTCAAAAGTTTGGCAGGCAACCAGGACAACGTGTGAAAGCAGATAAGTTGGCACCCAAAGTTTTGCAGATGGTTAATGACGGGTATTCTTACCGCAAAATTGCCGACAAACTCAACCTCAGCAAGACAACTGTCAATGATATTGTCAAACGCCACAGACAGTCACCAAAGAAATCATCCTCGGAGAAATAAATCTGAAATCCTTATCCACTAATCGTTTCAGCCAAAGCATGGCGGCAAATTCTCTCTTCGCTACTTTTACCCCGTATAGGTACTGAATACCCTTTGTAATTCTGGTGTCTGGTTAGCACGCTCTAACAACTTACCCATCGTTTGTACGAGGGTATCGATCTCGTTGTTATTACTCCGATCTTGCAACTGAAAGACAAAACCGCCTATACTACCTAAACCTTGAATCGCCGGAGGATTTACGGGAAGTACGGTTGCTTCCAGAATTGAAGCAAGGGGTTTTTGGACTTGAGCGATCGCCGCTTGAGCCGACTGGTAAGATTGTTGGCGATCGCCCCAAGGCTTAAGCGGTGTTAAAATCAAACCTTGGTTAGCAGTGTTACCTGTAAAGCCAAAACCACCCAAAGCAAACGTTCCGGCAACTTCAGGATTTTGCAGCAGTATAGTTTCAGCTTGCTCGATAACTTGACTGGTGTAATTGAGCGAAGTGCCATCCGGTCCCTGAATCAAGTTGATAAAATAGCCTTGGTCTTCATCGGGAAGAAAGGCTTGCGGCGTGCGCAGGTAAAGCCAAGCCGTGAGAAATAATGAAGCAACGAACGCCGCAACTAAGACTATTTTGATGCGTATGAGGAAGTGGAGCATCTGCTGATATCTTCGGCGCACCCATTCTAGAAACCGATTCAACCGAGTAAAAATCCAGCCCAAGCTCCTTGGATATCTCGGCTGTTGGCTCAATAGCAAGGCAGAAAGCGCTGGCGTGAGCGTGATGGCATTGAAGGTAGAAACGCCTGTCGCAAAGGCAATGGTCAGGGCAAACTGTTGGTAGAGTTGTCCGGTAGAACCTGGAAAGAAAGCCACTGGAACGAAGACTGCCATGAGTACGAGCGAAGTTGCAATCACGGCTCCAAATAGTTCGTGCATTGCCTCTGATGCAGCTCGCAGTGGACTTAGCCCTTTTTCTTTCATCAACCGCGCAATATCTTCGACAATGACAATGGCATCATCGACGACCATGCCAGTGCCCAGAATAATGCCAAACAATGTTAGGCTGTTGAGGGAGAAATTGAAAACTTTCACAAAGGCAAAAGTGCCGATTAAGGAAACCGGAATCGCGATCGCGGCAATCAGGCTAGCACGCCAGTCTTGTAAGAACACGAAAATCACCAGCACGACCAGGGCGATCGATTCCCACAACGTATTCACTACCTCTTGACGCGACTCTTCGACAAACTTAGTGCCATCGTAAGGAATTTCATAGACAATCCCTGGGGGAAAATTCTTTGCCAGTCGCGCCAATTCAGCTTTAACTCCATTGGCAACACTCAAAGCATTACTGTCAGGTAGCTGAAAGATTTGATAGCCCACTGCCTTACGCTTGCTGTAGCTAGCTGTAGAGCTATAATCTTCGGCTCCTAATTCTGCTCGCCCCACATCTTTGAGCTTGACCAGCGTACCATCTGCACCCGTTTTCAACACCAAATTCTCAAACTCGGTTGCTTTTTTCAACCGACCTTGAGCCTGTACGTCAATTTGATATAGCTGCTCGTTAGGAACAGGCGGTTGCCCAATACGTCCGACTCCCAACTGGATATTCTGCTCGTCGAGCGCATCTACCACGTCTTGGGTAGTCAAGCCGCGACTTGCCATCTGAGTCGGGTTCAGCCACAGTCGCATGGCATAGCGGCGTTCGCCGAACCGAGCAACGTTACTCACGCCCTCGACTCTTTCTAGAGTATCTAGGACGTAGAGATCCATGTAGTTGCTGATGAAGTTCTCGTCGTATTTGTCTGACTCTTGGCTGTAAACGGCGATGCCCAAAATGGCTGCACTCGATTGTTTGCTGACGGAGACTCCCGTTTGTTGTACCACGTCTGGTAGTCGCGGTTCGGCGACAGAGACGCGATTGAGAACGTTCACCAATGCGGTATCGGGATTGTATCCTAGTCTAAATGTCACGGTGATGTTGCTACTACCGTCGTTGCTGCTGGTTGAAACCATGTACCTCATGCCCTCAACGCCATTAATTTCCCGTTCCAATACATTTGTTACTGTTTCTTCTACGACTGTGGCACTTGCGCCCACGTAGTTTGCCCTGACGACGATTTGTGTGGGGCTGATGTTGGGAAACAGTGCTACGGGTAATGTAGTCAGGCTAATCAGTCCGACTAGCAAGATGACGATGGCGCAGACAATAGCGAAGACGGGTCGCTTGATGAAGAGATCGACGAACATGGTTTACATCTCGATGAATGAGGGCGATCGCGGCTTGTGAAGTAGGGGAGGATTGGCTTTGCGAGGAAGAATTGGTGCGCCATCTTTCGCCAACACACCTGAAAATACGAGGACTTTTCCTGGCTGAGGTTAGTCAACCTGGCGCATCGTTCAATGCTTCTTAGTTTGGCGAGCTACCTGCGATCGCCTCACCAATCTCTTGCTTCAGTTGACTCACCCAAGTTTTGATGCGCTCATCTGTTAAGTCTGATTGATTATCTTCATCTAATGCCAGACCGACAAACTTGCCATCGCGCAAGGCTTTAGAATCAGTAAATTCGTAACCATCTGTAGACCAATAGCCAACTGTTTCGCCACCTTGTTCTGTAATTTTTTCTTCTAACATACCCATAGCATCTTGGAAAGTGTCGGGATAGCCTACTTGGTCGCCTTCACCAAAATAAGCTACTTTCTTACTCGTGAAGTCGATGTTGTCAAGCTCATCGTAAAAATTTTCCCAATCGCTTTGCAGCTCGCCAACATTCCAGGTAGGGCAACCGATGATGATATAGTTATAGCCTTCAAAATCACTTGCTTCAGCCTTGGAAATGTCATTTAAGTCAACAACACTATCTCCGCCAAACTCTTTCTGAATTATTTCTGCCGCAGTTTGCGTGTTGCTGGTTTGAGTTCCAAAAAATAAACCAATCTTAGTCATTTCTTTTCCTCATTAGAACTAAAACTAATTTAAATTCTCTAGCTAACTGGAGAGTCAAGGGGGTAAACCAAAATAGAGCTAACTGATGGTGAAGATTTGAAGCATGAAATAGATAGTGCTTAATTGAAAGAAGCACTAAATGTAAAAACTACATTTACAAAGATGTTAGTGGTAAACTTAGAAGCGGCTAATAACCGAGCCTCAGACTGTGTTTATTGCTTTTTCAGCACAGTTTTTAAGGTTGACGTAGTAAACTGGCAGAGCGGTCGCCAGTGAAATAAAGAAGAGCGAGAATATGTCTAAAACCTTTGAAATACTAAGTTTTGGAGTATTTTATAACTCAAATCGTACTAAGCTTTAGTGGCGAACTAGAGAAACAAGAAAATTTGATAGGGGTTTTCGTAGTGACAGAACAAATTTTGTCGCTAAGCCCATACACTTGTCACGTTCAGTTTGAGAATTCGTAGAAGGTGATACAGATACCTGCCGAGTCTAGGATTGCAAACTCTCTTGTTCCCCAAGGCTTCATCTCAAGCTTGCCATTCGGATGAATCATCTCGCTGCCCTTTGCCTGAAGCTCCTCATAAAGTTGCTCAACGTGTTCGACGTGGATGCGAAACGTAGTCCATTCTGCCAGGTGCCGATCGTCGTTCTTTTGAAGGAATATCTCTGCCGAGTCACGTTTGACAATAGCCATTGTCACGGGATCGCCTTCTTTATGGATTGTTATGAAGCCAAGCTGGTCTTCATAGAAAGCTATCGCCTTTTCCATATCATTACCCGCCGGAATAATCGGGCTAATGTTTCCTAGTCGAGGTGACTTGCTCATAATTTCACGATCGATGGCGTTTTTACAGTAAAACAATAAACTTCATTAAGAGAAAAGCGATCGGCTGAGACTTCTAATAATACTCCTTATCAGTAGCTAACAACCCGAAATACGTATGATAATACGCTTAGTAGCATTAATTTGGAAGATGTAAGGACTTCCGATCGCAAGAGGCAATCGCATCCTCCATTTGCTTTTCAGTCTTAACGTCGTTTTTTGTTCCTTTACTAAGCAAATCTCTGATAGCAGTGCCAGCAGACTCGTGGCGAGCAGAAGCTTGTTTACGCACCTTCAATAATAGGGCAAATTGTCTGTTCGGGATTTTCTGGTATTGTCTCCCAACCAGAGAGTAACCCTTTTAACTCTAGTTTGAGAATCTGTAGCTGCTGAATTTGTTGCTCGATTTGGGAAATCTTATCTGACAATTTTATTTGGACATGTTCGCAAGGTAACTCGCCGCGATCGTGAATTTCTAAAAAATCTTTAATTTCTGCTAGACTTAACCCCAGTCTCTGCGCTCGTTTAATAAAGTTTAACCGAGCTAAAACATCAGAACTGAATATTCTAAATCCACCTTCCGTTCTCCCCGTTGTTTTGAGTAGACCTAACTCTTCATAGTAGCGAATTGTTTTAATTGGTACGCCACTTTTCTTAGCAACTGAACCAATTAATTTTGTCTGTTCTTGAACTAACATATTCAACTCATAGTCTCGTAAACTCAGTCACCTCTATCCTAAACTCTCTAGTTGACTGGAGAGGCAAGAGGATAGGCGACATTGATTGATGAACAATGATGTAGATCGGCTCAGTGAAGGGCAGATGCTTTCCCGTTGTTGGCAACACTGGATGGCTGTACTGCGATCGTAGAATCGGCTGCTTGAACTTCGATCGCGCCTCGAAACATATTCATGCCGCAGGTAAACTCGTATTTACCAGGTTTGTCGGGCGTGAACTCAATCGGCGTAACTTTGTTCAAAGGTAGTTCCTGGGCAATATGAAAGTCAGGAAAACGGACTTCTTCAAGGCAGCTGCTAGGGTCTTTACGGTAGAAGTTGAGCCGCACTGGTTGACCTGCACTCACTACAACTCGGCTGGGTTCGTAACCGCCATCTACTGTAACTGTAATTTCTTGAATTCCTGCTTGAGTAGTTGCCTGACGAGATTTAGGCTTGCCCAGCAAGAACCACCATAGCTCTAGCCCAATTAATCCTAAGCCACCAACCGTAACCGCACCTTTTAACCATAGAGGTTGTTTGATACGCTCAAACTGACTGGTGCGTTCTGATTCGGAGCGTTGCATTCCTTCGTGCGGCATTTGTGCCACTGCTGAACCCGAAGCAATTCCTAAAGCCAATCCCAAACTCGCGATCGCACTTGTAATCGCACTCTTATTCACCATTGGAAAACCTCCTGTGTTATTGCTCCTGAAATTGCTCCCAATAGAAATCCAAATCCTGCTAATATAACGAAAAACGTCACTTTCTTGAGCATTGTTACTTCTCCTGGCATATCGGTCGCTTTTCAACTCGTTTTTGGGTGGAAGTTACGCAAACGCAGTGCATTTGTTACTACAGAGACAGAACTAAATGCCATTGCCGCACCTGCAATAATCGGACTGAGCAACCAGCCGAAGATGGGAAAGAGAATCCCTGCGGCAATTGGGATGCCAGCTACGTTGTAGATGAAAGCAAAGAACAGATTTTGTCTGATGTTACGAATCGTGGCACGCGAGAGCTGAATCGCCGTCACAATGCCTTGTAAGTCGCCAGAAATTAGCGTCAGGTCGCTAGCGGCGATCGCCACATCCGTCCCCGTACCAATTGCAATTCCGACATCCGCTTGCGCCAAGGCTGGTGCATCGTTAATCCCATCCCCCACCATCGCCACAACCTTACCTTCTGCTTGAAGATTCTGCACTTGAGTAGCTTTTTGGTCGGGACGAACTTCAGCAAAGACTCGCTTAATCCCCACTTCACGGGCAATAACTTCAGCTGTGCGGCGGTTGTCGCCTGTCAGCATCACCACTTCTAATCCCATTCGTTGCAGCGTGCGGATTGCCCCAGTCGAAGATGGTTTGACCGCATCGGAAATTCCCATAATTGCTTGGACAGTGCCATCGATCGCAATCCAAACGACCGTTTTCCCCAAATACTCCAATCGATCCCACTGTTGTTGCAATTGGCTGGTATTGATGCCCAATTCATTCATCCAACGGTACGTACCAATTTGGATTAGTCGGTCAGATACATATCCTTGCACGCCGCTACCTGCAATTGCTTCAAACTCTCGTGTTTCGGTCGGTTCCACACCCTGCGAACGAGCATATTGCACGATGGCTTCAGCTAAGGGATGCTCGGAATTGCGCTCGACCGATGCCGCTAGGCGCAACAGTTTTAACTCGTTTCTATTTGCCGTACCGTTAACCGTCACGAAGTCAGTGACAGTTGGTTTACCTTGCGTAATCGTACCTGTCTTGTCGAGAACGATTGCTTGCAGTTTGTGCGCTAGCTCCAAACTTTCTGCACCTTTAATTAGAATGCCGTTTTCTGCACCTTTCCCCGTCCCCACCATAATCGAAGTTGGTGTAGCCAAACCCAAAGCACAAGGACAAGCAATAATCAGCACGCCAACAGTGGTAATCAACGCCATCGTCACGTTGCCCATGACGTTGAACCAGATGATAAAGGTGAGAATGGCGATCGCAATGACCGCAGGCACGAACCACCCCGTCACTCGGTCTGCCAATCGCTGAATTGGTGCTTTGGAACCTTGGGCTTGCTGTACCAGCTTGACAATTTGCGCCAAAAATGTATCCTTACCAACTCTTGTTGCTTTAAACTTAAAGCTTCCAGTTTTGTTGATCGTCGCGCCAATCACCTCATCACCAGACTGCTTTTTCACAGGCAAGCTTTCACCTGTCACCATCGACTCATCAATCGTAGAAGCACCGTCTACGATCTCTCCATCAACGGGAATCTTTTCCCCAGGACGTACCAAGACGATATCGCCTAAAACCACTTCGGCAATGGGAACGTCAATTTCTTTTCCATTGCGAATTACCCGCGCCGTTTTTGCCTGCAACCCCATCAGCTTGCGAATTGCTTCTGAGGTTTGTCCCTTAGCACGGTTCTCTAGGAGTCGTCCCAGCAAGATTAAAGTAATGATGACCGCAGCAGCTTCGTAATAAACATCCGGTTGGAGTCCTTGCGCGATAAACCACCCAGGAAAGAAGGTAGGGAACAGGGAATATAAGTAAGCTGCACCCGTACCGATCGCCACCAACGTGTCCATCGTGGCTGTATGGCGCTTGAGGGCTTTCCAGGCGCTAATGAAGAAGGAGCTACCCGCCCAGAACAACACCGGAGCCGTTAGCACAAGTTGTAGCCAGGGATTGTGCAACCACATCGGGATGAAGGGGATGGGTAACCCTGTCATAGCGGGCAGTGACCCAATTACCAAAATGGCACTGACAATGCCGCTAATCCAAACTTTTCGTGTTAATTTTTGGTTCTCGGCTAGTCGTTCCCGCCGTTCCGCATCATCTTCTGGAGCAAGTACGTCGTCTTGCATGGCTATAGCAGAATAGCCAGCCGCATCAACTGCATCCTGAATTGCTGCTACGCCAGTTTTATTAGGATCATAGGTGACTGTCGCTTGCTCTGCACCAAAGTTGACGCTGCACTCACTCACCCCAGGAACAGAGCGGATGGCATCTTCAATATTATTCGCACAGGAGGCACAACTCATGCCTCTTAGTTTCAGGCTAGCGTTTTCCATTTTTGACTCCTTGGCAGATGCAACTGTAACTATGCAACTGAGTAGCCCGCAGCGGTAATGGCTTCCTTTACGGCTGCTTGGGATACCTGGGTTTCGATATTAACCTGCTTGGTTTTCGGATCTGTCTGAACTATAGCTGTAGGATCGATTGCTTTGATTGCCTTGGTAATCGTTTGTCCACAAGCTGAACAAGCCATGTTGGAAACTTTTAATTGGAGTGTCATGGTTCAAATCCCCTTTGGTTTAACTAACTCCATCTTGCAATCTCCAGTTGGCTGGAGAGTCAAGAGGGTGGAGAAAGAATTTTTGTGAGGACAAAAAGTAGGAGCTTGATTAGCTCAAAACCAAGCTCCTATTCAAAACCAGTAATAACGTAGTAACCGAGCGCTTATTAGGCTAACTACGGTTGTTCATTGCTTGGAGCAACTGCTGCATTTGGGCAATTTCAGCACTTTGACTCTCAATAATGTTTTGAGCTAAGTTACGAATTTCACGGTGTTGGGCGCTGTTAACAACCAAGCCAGCCATCATTGTTGCCGTTCGGTGATGGCGAGTCATTTGACGGAGAAATTCTCGATCGAAATCCTGGGCATTTTCCAGCGCTTCCATCATTTCCCTATCCATCATCTCCATCTGCATCATGGCTTGCATCATTGACTCGTCCATCCCACTATCCATTCCCATGTTCATTTCAGTAGTAGGTACTTCAGTGCCATACCACTGTTTATACCAAGTTTGCATCTGCTCAATTTCACGGGTTTGCTCTTCGATAATGGACTGAGCCAGCTTTTTAACTTCTGGGCTTTTGGCTCGGCTGAGAGCCATTTGAGCCATTTCATTAGCGCTTTGATGGTGAGGAATCATCATTTCGATAAAAGGCTTATCTACTTCAGTCCTCATGTCCATCCTACGCTCTGCCGAACGAGGGATCTGCGCCTGAATCTGCTCTTGGGCTTTAGCTATGTCGATGAGAGAAAAAGCTGTAATAGAGGTGCTTGTCAGTAAAGCAATAAGACTGTAGATAGCAAACTTTTTGTTTTTGTTCATTTTTGAATGATATTCAAATCGCAGATAAGTTTGGTACTTTTGCTACTTTTTAGTGTGAATAGGTTTAAGTCAAAGCTATTTTGTGCAGTTGACTAAAGAGTCAAGCGGTGAGGTAGATCTGTTCGCAACAGATTGTGGCAAAAGTTAAAGACATGCGGTTTCAAAATCTGTAGCGATCGCAGTTATTGCACGCGATAGTACTGTCCCTAAAATATCTTGCCGTTTGAAGCAATTTGGGCAGTACTAATCGTGCTCTACCTCTCTGCCTTTGGATAATTAAGCTATGCCTGCAACGCTAGCAACCTTGCGGTATTCCTCAACAGCACGCCGACAAGCTTGAGCGCATTTTTGACAATGGGGGCTGTCTTTGTGCTTCTCGCATTCAGTGGCACATGCTTCGCAGATTTCGATACACGAGCGAACGATTTGAGGAATAAAGCGCGAGCCACGACTAATGTAAGCAGCAGAAGCCCAGCAAATATCTGCACAATCGCGGCAGACGCGAGCGCATTCTGGCATACTACCGAGACACGCATCTTCGCAGTGTTCGCATTCATAGGCGCAGTGAACGGCAGCATCTATAATTGATTGGTAATCTTGATGCGGCATGAGAACTCTCCTAGCACTTAAGTATTAACTTCACGATCGAGCTTAGAGTCTCTAGTTAGCTGGAGAATCAAGACGATCGAGTACTACTAGAGACAGATTTTGGCGATCGTGGTAATGCGTCTGTCCATCCAAGGAGCAGACGGCAAAGACAGTTTTTACGCAGCCATAGCTGTAGCCATTTGACGGCAGGACTCGGCGCAACGGCGGCAGGACTGAGCGCAACGCTTGCAGTGGTCGTGGTCGTGCTTTTCGCACTCAGCCGCACAGCGATCGCAAGCCTCGGCACAAACGCTGCATAACTGACCGTGGAGGTCGGAGTTACGGGACATAAAACGAGCGCAGATATCGCAAGTATCAGCACAATCGCGGCACAGCTTGATACATTGAGCCATCATTTGTACCATGTCGCTATCTAAGCAGGCAGTGGCACAGTTTTCACACTCGCGCAGGCAATCAAGACAAGCTTGAATGCAAGTTTCAAGTTGGGATTGGTGAGATTGAGCAGTTGTCATAAGTTTCCTCCGAAAGCTTTAAAAACAAAATGAAGCAGTCATTATGCTTCTGTAGCTTCACTTTAGAAAGTGGCAAACGCGCTCGCGTCTCTCTAATGGTATGGAGTGAATTTCTTACTGTAGAGATACAGCAATTTCATCCAAATTTCATCTCCATGTGATATCTGTTTTAGCTAATACACGATCGCGAATATTTCACGCTAATTTCATTTCCCTGTGAGAACCTGTAGATATAAGAATAATGAGTAATGGGTGTTAGTAAGACGAAGACCATTAACTTAATTACCACTTTTGTATGACTAATACACGTTTTAAAAGCATTACTAATAAAAAAGCTATTACTCTACTGGTAGCTACTACTATAGTCGTTATATTCCTACCAAAATTAACCGATCGCATTGCCAATTTCTTTTCTGCTCTTACCTTAAGAACCACCAATATCGTCACTGCACCCAAGCTAAAGCAAGCCGTTCAAATCTACAGCAAGCCAGAACAGCTAGGTAACGGAGTTATTCGCTCCTTTATCACGCTTGATGCTAAGAAAAATCCCTCCACAATTGGCGTTACTTTTACTAAGGAAGCACTGTCGAATCTACCAGCAACACCCCGCGAATACGAGCTTTCGCTACCGCCAGAAGCTTCTGCTTCAGCATTTCGCTATGTTGTCATCACTTGGAATCTGCAAGGGCATCAACCGCTTGATGTATATAATCCTCCTCACTTTGACTTTCACTTCTACTCGCTGGGTGCTGAGGAACGAAAGAAAATTACGGCAAATGGGGACGATTTGATTAAGGTATACAAGGCACCCTTAAAGAAATCACTCCCAACAGATTACATTCCAGAGCCTACCAATCCTGCTCCTGGAGAAGGAAGGCATTGGGTTGACAGCAAATCGTCAGAATTTCGGGGTTTACCCTTCACTAAGACGTTCATCTACGGAACATACAACGGAGAAATAGTCTTTGGAGAACCGATGCTGACCAAATCTTGGTTAGAAACACAACCAAATTTTACCGAAGCTATCAAACTTCCAGAAGCATATTCTAAGAGTGCCTACTATCCCACTTCATATAGCGTTAAATACGATCGAACACAACAAGTTTATACCGTGTCTCTCGATCGATTGATGTTTCGTTCTTCAAAATCTTTCTAAGACAAGAGTTAAGCGATCGTCCACATAAGACGAGCGCAGCTCTTTTTGATAGGAAAGTATAAGCTTCAAGACAAGCAAAAAAGCTGAAGTTTATATCTTCAATGTTGAAATACTTTTTACTTGAGTTAGCAATGAAGCTGATATTACTTTCTAAAATCCAAATTCTTGCTTCAGTTGACTCACCCAAGTTTTGATGCGCTCATCTGTTAAGTCTGATTGATTATCTTCATCTAATGCCAGACCGACAAACTTGCCATCGCGCAAGGCTTTAGAATCAGTAAATTCGTAACCATCTGTAGACCAATAGCCAACTGTTTCGCCACCTTGTTCTGTAATTTTTTCTTCTAACATACCCATAGCATCTTGGAAAGTGTCGGGATAGCCTACTTGGTCGCCTTCACCAAAATAAGCTACTTTCTTACTCGTGAAGTCGATGTTGTCAAGCTCATCGTAAAAATTTTCCCAATCGCTTTGCAGCTCGCCAACATTCCAGGTAGGGCAACCGATGATGATATAGTTATAGCCTTCAAAATCACTTGCTTCAGCCCTTGAAACATCATTCAAGTCTACAACGCTGTCACCGCCCAATTCTTTCTGAATTGTTTCCGCCGCAGTTTGCGTATTGCTGGTTTGAGTTCCGTAAAATAAACCGATCTTTGCCATGATTCTTCCTCCTTTCTAGTTAGTATTAGAAATATTTGCATCATCATCCGCAAGTGCAATTGTAAATCTCTCTTTATTGTTTACGTACTTGACAGATAAATACTTCCTCCATAAGAGAGAGCGGATTCTTAAGTAAGTCAAGAGGTAAAAGATAGGCGAAACACTTCTATTGCGTCAAACCTTTAGGCAGAATTAGCTTACGCTATTACAATGAAATTCCAAGTATTTATTCTCTACTTTAGAGGATTATAAATATGGGTTTCATCGCTCTCTTACACGTTTGTAATTTCTAGCTTTCGACAGATAAAGATTTCATGCTAATTTCATATCGATATGCATAGCTATTTTAAAGTCTGGCTTATTAAGAATTTCATACTCATTTCATTTCTTAGTGAGAAAATTAAGTATAAGAGAACTTATCGCTGGTAGAAACTTGCCAGTAAGATTGTTATGGGTTTTGATTACGACCTATTTATAATTGGCGCGGGTCCTGGAGGCATTGCGGCTGCTAGACGCGCTGCTGAATACGGTGCTCGCGTAGCAATTTCAGAACGCGATCAAGTAGGCGGCACTTGTGTCGTTCATGGCTGTATTCCAGAGAAACTGATGGTTTATGCTGCTAGTTTCTCCCATGTTTTTGAAGACGCTGACGAATATGGGTGGGGCAAAGTTCATCGCCGCGTTAGTTGGGATCGATTTATGGCGGCTAAAGACCGAGCGATCGAGCATTTGAGTCAGTTGCATATTCAGCATCTTCAAGAAGCAGGAGTTGAACTGATTTACGGAAATACCAAGTTTTTAGATGCTAGTACTTTGGATATTGAAGGACGCAAAGTTACTGCTGACAAAATTTTGATTGCCGTAGGTGGGGAAGCTATTAAGCCGGACGTACCAGGAATCGAATACGCGATAACATCGCGGCAGATGTTTGAACTCAAACGGCAACCAGAGCATATTGCAATAATTGGCAGCGACCAAATCGCCATGAAGTTTGCCGGAAGTATGAATGGTTTGATTTCAAAAGTCATTTTGGTCGTGCCTGAAGATTGCGGTTTACCAGGTCGAGATGAAGATCTTCGTACTGCCGTTCAAGAAAGCATGACAAAGAACGGTATTCAAATTTTTTGCAATACAAAAGTCAAAAAAATTGAAAGAGTACGAGATAGTTTACGTTTGAGTTTGTCAGGAGATAACCAAGACACTATAACTGTAGATACCGTTCTTTGTGTTATAGGTCGCGTCCCTAATTTAAGCGGTCTCGATCTGGAGAAGGCAGGCGTTGCAGTCAATCGAGGAGCGATCGCTGTAGACGAGTACAGCTATACCAACAAAGCAAATATCTATGCAGTTGGAGATTGTACGAACCGCCCCCACTGGACTCCAGTTGCTATTGCTTCTGGTCGCGCTTTTGCCGATACTGTCTTTGGCAAACAACCCCGAACCGTGAGTTTTGAGTGCATTCCCTCAGCAGTTTCTTCTCAACCCGAAGCTGCTACTGTAGGTTTGACTGAAGCGGAGGCACGGGAAAAATTTGGGGAAGCTGTATGCTGCTATTCTCAAAGATTTCAACCCCTTTTTGACAGTATTGCCGAACCAGAACAGAAAACTCTAATCAAATTAGTGGTCGATCGCAACACAGATCGAGTGTTGGGCGCTCATATGGTAGGTGAGTATGCTGCCGAGATTATTCAATGTCTTGGACTTGCTATTCGCACGGGTGCGACCAAGAAAGACTTCGATGCAACAATTGGCATTCATCCCTCGGCTGCGGAAGAGTTTTTCACCCTGCGCTGAACTCAAATTTAATCGGATACTGGTTGGGGAATCGCGTTTCACTCAGGAAGCATAAAACACGATCGAAATTCCAACGCTTGAAACCTGGGCACTCCTCTTCTTATTTGAGGTGGATCGATGAACAACCTTTCATCTAACGCAGGAAAAGAACTTAGGCATGGAGCTGGCTATCAAAAACAGTTGGCATTGTACTGGTGCTTCTGGCACTGCTCGATATTTACTTCACTGCTTCAAATCTCGGTAGTGGTAACAGCTTGACGCTCGAATGCGTCCAAACGCTCGGCTGAATTCCGCGATCGTCCCATGACCTTTGTAAATCTACGTCTAGAAGGTAGACTCTACGATGCTATCCTGGCAATAACTCATTCTCTGAGTCTAAGCCGACGTAATAACATGGCATTAATCGAAACAACAACCGTCGAAACGCTCATGAAGATAGCACCCACTGCTGGAGATAACAAAATTCCGAAGGAGTAAGCGACTCCCGCAGCTAAAGGAATGCCAATGACGTTGTAACCCGTTGCCCAAAACAGATTTTGCAGCATTTTATTGTAGGTCGCTTTTGCCAACTTCAATGCATAGGTGGCATCGAGAGGACTACTATTGATTAATACCAAATCTGCGGATTCGATCGCGACATTGGTTCCAGCCCCGATCGCCAGTCCTAAATCTGCCTCGGTTAGAGCAGGTGCATCATTAATCCCATCACCCACAAACGCAGTTGGTTTTTCGGCTTTGAGTCTGCGGATAATTGAGGCTTTATCTTGCGGTAGCACGCGGGCATAGTAGCGATCGATGTTTAAATTCTCCGCAACGGTCTTGGCAACTGCTTCTGCATCGCCCGTAATCATCACCACTTGCACATCCATTTCCTGCAATCTCGCGACAGCTTCTCTTGCAGATTCCCGCACTCGATCGGCTAATCCAAACACAGCTAGCACTTGCCTCTCGTCCATGAGGACAATCGCGCTTTCTCCCCGCGACTCACTTTGCTCTAATCCTGCTTGTAAGGCTGCTGGGAATGCCAGCTTCAATTCGCGCACCCATTCAGGTCTACCGACTCGATAATGTTGGTTGTTTACTGTGCCTTCTACACCGCTACCAGGAATTGCTTGAAAATCTTCGCCTTTCGTAAATTGAATTTGGCGACGATCTGCTTCCTGCACGATCGCTTGAGCCAGAGGATGTTCGGAGAGCGATTCTAGCGTTGCCGCAATTCCTAACGCTTTGAGTTCATCAATTTTATCTGTATAAATTCGTTGAACCCCAAATTGTCCTTCCGTTAACGTTCCAGTTTTATCGAACGCAATTGTTTGAATGTTTCTTGCTCGCTCAAACGCTTCTCGACTGCGAACCAAAATTCCATGTTTCGCCGACATTGCTGTTGCATTAACAATCACCAGTGGAATCGCTAAGCCTAATGCGTGCGGACAAGCAATCACTAATACCGTTACAGCACGATTAATCGCAAAAGTAGTATCAGGACCAAATGCCAGCCAAACAATAAAGGTCAGCGTTGCAACTGCGATCGCAATTAGCGTCAACCAATACGCTAGTTGATCTGCTAATGCTTGATAGCGGCTTTTAGAGCTTTGCGCTTCCTCAACCAGGCGCATGATTTGACTGAGAGTAGTTTGTTCGCCTGTTCGAGTGACTTTCACGGTCAACGCGCCATCTCCATTTACGGCTCCGGCAACCACTTCATTGTTGACTTGCTTGGTGACTGGGCGGGATTCGCCTGTGAGAAAAGCTTCATTCACACTCGAAGCACCTTCTGTGACTTCGCCATCGATCGGAATTTGTTCGCCAGGACGAACTAGAATTAAGTCATCGTGTTGTAGCGTATCGACCTGAACATCCTCAACTCGTCCATTGACCAAACGATGTGCCACGGTAGGCACGAGTTCTGCTAAATTCTCTAAGGCTCGACTTGCTCCCTGAACCGATGCCATCTCGATCCAGTGCCCTAGCAGCATGATGTCAACGAGTGTCACCAATTCCCAATAAAATGGTTCGCCTCTCAGTCCAAATGAAACAGCAAGACTGTAAATAAAGGCAACAGTGATGGCGAGCGCAATCAGCGTCATCATGCCAATCTTGCTGTGAAATTCACGCCATGCCCCTCGCAGAAAAACCCAACCGCCATAAAAGTAGATGACTGTGCTGAGAATCGGGGCAACCCACTCTGAACCAGGAAACGCGATCGCGCGATACCCAAACCACATTTGAAACATGGGCGCGTAGTACAACACGGGCAAACTTAGCACTAGGCAGATGAAGAATCGTCGCTGAAAGATTTCTGGACGATGACCTGCGTGCTTATCATGGTGGGAATGTTGCTGTCTAGCTTCATGCAAATCCTGACGGACATCAGCAAGCTGCCTCTGATGTTCATCATGTCCAACGTATTCTTGCTGGGGTTGTTGATGTCCGTGTTGCTCGTGATTGTGTCGCATAAGTTTCTCTATAAAAGTGCAGAAAAATGTAGATAGTTCAAGACTCTTAAAATAATGTATAAGAATCATCCATCTCAAGTTGTACGGGAAAAGCCAGATATTCGGCACTAAAAAACGATTTGCTTGCCTGAAATGAAAAATAGTGATGGACAGATGTTGAATGCTGTTCACTACATTATCTCTAGTCTCTAACGAGATGCACCAGGAGCAAGTAGCGATGGCTCAGGTTCCATAGATGATGACCCCGCTGGAGTAGCACCGTTGTATTGGATACCGTAAACCTCTCGAAGCATCCTTCGCAGCTGCGTAATTTCATCTGCTTGTTGAATGACGACATTCGAGGCAAGTTCTATAAATTCATTATGATAGGCGCGATCGATAATTTCTCCAGCGAACTCGATCGCACCCCAGTGGTGTGAGGTTAATGTCTTCATAAACTCAATCTCGAACTCGCTACCATTTAGCGACTCCAACTGTTTCACGACATTTCTGCCAAAATTGTTTGCAGTGGGTTGATAGTTAATTCCATACCAATTATTCAACCACGATCGCATTGTTTGGATTTCTTGTTGTTGGGCTTCAATCACCTGCTCGCAAAGCGATCTTAATTCATTGCGCGAAGCTTTCTGCACGCATACTTGCGCCATCTGAACTGCAAAGTTATGACCGTCAATCAGATCTCTGAGCAGGCGAATTTCTACTATTGTGAGTCTATTTCTTGGCGCGGGTGCGTCTGCCTTAGCTGGTATCTTGGTAGCAACGAGCGTACCAAAAGTAAGTGTCATCGCTACCAGCAGATGAGTGGTAAATTTAGCAGCCCAGTTTTGTTGTGTGTTACTATTAAAAAACATAACAGTGTTGATTCAAGTAAGTAATTGGAATTACACAGACATTAGGCGCTCCGCTCGAAATCGAACGCAGTCAAGGACGCAACAATTGAAAGCAATTCTTCATAGAATTAGCAATGTTAAAGCAAAATCTATGAGGATAGCTTGTTGGAACGGTAAATAAGTACCGTCTGTAAAGTTTTCAGGCAAGACACCTAAAGCAATCTATTCACCTT
Organism: Chroococcidiopsis sp. CCNUC1; assembly: GCF_023546805.1. Classification (NCBI taxonomy): domain Bacteria; kingdom Bacillati; phylum Cyanobacteriota; class Cyanophyceae; order Chroococcidiopsidales; family Chroococcidiopsidaceae; genus Chroococcidiopsis; species Chroococcidiopsis sp. CCNUC1. The sequence goes on from NZ_CP097481.1 coordinate 244,838, forward strand.
AAAGCAGGTACAGAATACCCACTTTAACTGTAACTTTTGGGTTATTTGTAGTTTGTTAGACCCGTAGCTCCAGAGGCAAGTTCAGCATAGAACGTGAAGAATGCTAATTCATCGTTCTGAGGTGAGAGTCAGAATTTCTTCCTATTGAAAGACAAGCATTTCATCTCAATTTCATCGCCGTATGCGGTCTTTGCTACGAAGAATAAAAAGGTAGCCTTTTATACTTGAGTCAAATCATTCGTTCTTCTGACTAACGCGGGCTTTGACCTTGCTTTGTCGAAATAGAGGTGCGATCGCGGGCGAATGAAAAATTTCATCCAAATTTCATCCTGCTTTGCAATACTTAATGCTTGGGGCAATGCGATCGCCCTGTCGAGCGAAACCTTGTCTTGCGTTAGCAGTCAGTTACGCTGGCAAACATAACCGTTGACTCTCCAGCTAACTGGAGACTTTACACTGAGAAAGGAAATTCTCAAGCAATAGATGGATACAAAGTCGTTTATGCAACCTAATTCTGGAAAAAATAAGTTTTTGGCGTTAAGTCTGGCTGCGATCGCCACAATAACAAGTGGTTTACTGGCTGCTAGTTTTGCTATTTCAGCAAAGGATAGTACAACTTCAAACAATTCCAACGCTCATGCCAAGCAGAACATGCAGCATGGCGGTGGCATGATGCAACATAGTGGCGGTATGATGAATCACAACATGGGAATGGATTTAGGTCCAGCCGATGCTAACTACGATCTGCGGTTCATTGATGCCATGAGATTGCACCACCGAGGAGCGATCGCGATGGCGAAAGAAGCACAGCTCAAATCAAAGCGTCCTGAGATTAAGAAATTGGCAAGCGACATTATCGTCGCCCAAAACCGTGAAGAAAATGAGCTACTGGGGAAGTGGCGACAGCAATGGTATCCCCAAGCTAGTAAAGAGCCTGTTGCCTATGGCGGTAAGGACAAACCTGTAGTGCCAATGACAAAACAACAGCAGCAAAGTATGTCAATGATGATGGACTTGGGAACTGCTGACGCTCAGTTTGACTTGCGCTTTATGAATGCCATGATTGCTCACCACGAAGGGGCGGTGATGATGGCTCAAGATGCTTTGCAGAAGTCGAAGCGACCCGAAATCAAACAACTGGCTAATGAAATTGTCACTTCACAACAAAAAGAAATCACTCAAATGAAGCAATGGCGCAAAGCTTGGTATAACCAGTAAACCAGTCATGCAGTGTAGAGCTGAAAACGCATACACTACACTGCTTAAAGCTATGACAACAAAGATTCCTAGCCAAGGGATGCGATTTGAGCGCAAGTATGGCGATCGCGCTGAAGGTGAAACAGACTATCATCATTTGGCTAATTGTGGATAGCTATTTCATCTTGATTTCATCTGCATAGGAGAAACTAGATACTTAGTAGTGCAGTTGTAGTGCTGTGCTAGCTTCAGGCAAAAAGTAAAAACCTGCTCGATGCCAACACGGTAAACTTTGCTTCTACGGTACACAAGGACATTTCTAGTGATGCTCAAACCATACCGTCCCCAATCATCTGCACCGCTTCGCCGCATCTCTGGGGCGATCGTCAGTCTCGCAATCCTGATAGCTCCAGTTACTGTGCTAGCTCACGGCGGACACGGAGACGAATTTCAAGGAGGAGGAAGCGAGGCAACTCAAACAGCTGACTCGATTCAAGTTGATGCCGAGACTGCCAAGCGGCTGGGAATCAAAGTAGAACCAGTTAACCGACAGAGATTAGCAGTAGGGCTAAAAACGACCGGACAAATTGAAACTCTGCCCAATAAGCAAGTGGAAGTCACGACACCAATTTCAGGAGCTAAAGTAGCCCAGTTGTTAGTGCAGCCTGGTACTTACGTGCAATTAGGTCAACCCGTTGCCGTTATCTCTACTCCCGATTTAGTAGAACTGCGCGTAACTTCTCAGGAAAAGCGAGCCGAGGCACAAGCAGATTTGCAAAAAGCGCAAGCAGACCTGAGACTAGCACAACAAAACTATCAGCGTTTCTCGCAAATTGCCGCAGCAGAAATCGCCCAGGCACAAAGCCAAGTAGACTTTGCCCAAGAAAAGTCTGACAAAGACCAAATTTTATTGACTAAAGGTGCAATTCCCCGTCGCCAAGCCCTAGAATCCGAAACTCAGCTAGCCGAAGCTAAAGCTAAACTTACCACAGCAGACAGCCGTCGAGACGTAATCGCAGCCGAAGCAGATCTCAAACGCGCTCAGTCGTCCGTGCAAGTGGCTCAGTCCCGCCTCAACCTCAGCGATGCTGCATATCAGACTCGACTGCAACAACTGGGTGCAAAAGCCAATGCTCAAGGACTGGTGACAGTTACGGCTCCCATCTCTGGTAGAGTTGCCGATCGCGAAGTCACTATCGGTCAATCTTTCCAAGACGCAGGTGGCAAGCTGATGACAATTGTGAACGACAGTCGGGTTTATGCTACAGCTAACATCTATGAAAAAGATTTAGATAAAGTTAAAAAGGGTCAGTCAGTCAAAGTCACGGTTGCTTCCATGCCTAATCGCACTTTCACCGGACGCATTGCCGTAATTGGCTCGGTGGTGGAAAGTGAAACGCGGGTCGTACCTGTCAAAGCCGAGATCGATAATTCTAGCGGAGTTCTGAAGCCAGGAATGTTTGCCCAACTAGAGGTGCTAACGGATCGGACATCGACCGCACTCTTGGCAATTCCCAGCTCAGCTGTGGTGGAAGCTAATGACAAGCAGATGGTTTACATCCAAAATGGCAATGCTTACCAAGCAGCTGAAGTCACTCTAGGTCAAACATCTGGAGACATGGTTGAAGTGAAAAGCGGCTTATTTGAGGGGGATGCGATCGTTACCCAACGTGCGCCCCAACTTTACGCACAGTCTTTACGGGGAGGTGGAAAAGGGGCTCCAGCAGCAGACGGAGAAGCCGAAGCACCTCAAGCAAGTAACCTAGGAAAAAGCCCTGCCTCTACAACAGCAGGAGCGCAATTTCCTTGGTGGTTGGCAGGAGCAGCAGGGGGATTAGCAATTGGTACTGCTGCTTTCGCAGCAGGTGCTATTTGGTCTGGTCGTCGCACCAAATCTGGGCTCGTGCCAGCATCTACAGGGGCTGCATACGAAGCAGATGAGTATTCTACCAATGGTAATGGTTCTACTAGATCGACTTACCATACCTCCAAACCAACCGAGCGAGTAGAATCTGTTTCGAGTGAAGAATCATCCTCGATGAACGATAACCATCATCCAAGGAGCCAGCAGTCGGAAGTCAGAGATTGGAAGTAAAGATATTCTTTAACGGTTCCACTTTTTTCTGGGAAAAGCGTCGCTCGTTGCTACATTGGAAGCATTTTACTCAAGCTAAAAGATTCTTCCCGATTGCCGATTTTAGTTTTTGCTGCTGCGTACAATTGTATTTTTGATTAAATCAACGTGAAAAGAATCTATTTTCAAAGTGGATTTCATTTCAATTTCGTCTTCTTGTGGAAAATTGAATAGAGTAACTGACCGCTAACATCGTGACTCATCTAGTAAGGATGAGTAGTTTCAGAAAGCAGCTATCTCTCGCTCAAAGTTTAGAAAATGCTTAACTCTATCCTCAAGTGGTCGATCGTTCAACGCTGGCTGGTTGTTCTAGGTGCAATTATTGTCACTGTATTAGGAATTTACAACCTAACGCAAATGCCCTTAGATGTTTTTCCTAACTTTGCGCCGCCCCAGGTTGAGATTCAAACAGAAGCACCAGGACTGGCTCCAGAAGAAGTCGAGTCTTTAATTACATTGCCAATTGAAAGTGCTATCAATGGTACGCCTGGAGTCACAACGGTACGCTCGTCCTCTGCGGTTGGAATTTCTGTTGTCAAAGTAATTTTTAGCTGGGACACTAATGTATTTCAAGCTCGCCAGTTGGTGACAGAACGATTGCAGCAAGCACAAAGTAAGTTGCCTCAGAACATTGAGCCACCGCAAATTTCTCCAACTAGCTCTCCCATTGGCACAGTCCTCCAATATGCATTTACTGCTGAAACTACGCCGTTAATGGAAGTCAGGCGGCTGGTCGATCGCGATATTACTAACCGTCTGCTGGCAGTGCCAGGTGTTTCTCAAGTCATCGCTTATGGGGAGATATGTCGCCAGTATCAAGTGTTGGTTGACCCTGCTAAGTTAAAAGCCTTCAACGTCTCCTTGGCGGAAGTCACCGAAGCAGCACAAACAGCGAATACCAATGCGGCTGGGGGCTTTCTCGTTAGCCCAGACCAAGAATTATTAATTCGGGGATTGGGGCGAATTTCATCAATCGAGGAATTGAAGCAGTCAGTAGTTACTGCCCGCAATGGCAAGCCCGTACTATTGAGTGATGTAGCTGACGTGCAAATTGGCGCAGCCTTGCAGCGGGGTGATGGTAGTTTAAACGGTCAGCGAGCAATTGTGGTTATGGTTAACAAGCAACCCCAAGCTGATACTCCGACCGTGACAAAAGCGATTGAAGCCGCGATTGAAGACATTAAGCCCAGCCTGCCTCAAGATGTTAAAGTTACCGTTTCTTTTCGCCAGCAAAACTTCATCGACGATGCAATTAAGAATGTTGAAGATTCCCTGCGCGACGGCATCATTATTGTTTCCGTTATCTTAGTGCTATTTTTGATGAATTGGCGTACCGCCGTCATTACTCTCAGCGCCATTCCTTTATCAATACTGATTGGACTGCTAATTTTGAATTGGTTTGGACAAGGCATCAACACGATGACTTTGGGAGGACTAGCAGTGGCAATTGGCTCGGTGGTGGATGACTCAATCGTAGATATGGAAAATGCCTACCGAGGGTTGCGGAAAAACCAGCTAGCAGGAAATCCAGTTCATCCGTTCCAAGTGGTCTATGACACATCAGTAGAAGTGCGCGTTAGCGTGCTATTCTCCACGATAATTATCGCTGTTGTTTTTGCCCCAATTTTTACGCTGACTGGAGTAGAAGGTCGAATTTTTGCCCCAATGGGGTGGCTTGACTTGGTATCGATTTTTGCTTCAACCCTGGTAGCAATGACGCTCTCGCCAGCCTTATGTGCCATTTTGTTAGCCAACCGCCGATTACCAGAGGAAGAAACTTGGATTTCACGCTGGTCTCAACGGCTGTACCGTCCGCTACTCCGATTTTCCATTCGCGTTCCGAGTGTGATTCTGGCGATCGCAGTGGCTTTATTTGTCGCATCCGCGATCGTTTTGCCGTCGCTCGGACGAGTGTTTTTGCCAGAGTTTCAAGAGCGATCGCTTGTCAATGCTATGTTGTTATACCCTGGTGTTTCTTTGGAAGCCACAAATAAGTCGGGATGGCAAGTTCAAGAGGCGCTTAAAGGCGATCCTCGGTTTGAGTCCGTGCAGTTACGCTCTGGACGTGCGCCTGGAGATGCAGATGCGGGTGGTGTCAACTTAGGACACGTAGATATGGAAATTAGCGATGAAGGAATGAAAGACCGAGAAGCAACGATTGAAAAGGTTAGAGCCGAATTTGCGAAGTTACCAGGAGTTGCTCCTAGTATTGGTGGTTTTATTTCTCACCGGATGGATGAGGTATTATCTGGGGTGAGAAGTGCGATCGCCGTGAAAATTTTCGGTCCCGAACTTGAGGAACTACGCAGTATTGGCGCAGAAGTTCAGACAGCCATGAGCAGCGTTCAAGGTGTCGTAGATTTGCAGCTAGAACCCCAAGTGCCAATCAAACAGGTACAAATTCAATTCGATCGTCCAGCTGCGGCTCGTTACGGTCTTTCAGTCGGTCAACTAGCAGAAACGATTGAAACGGCATTAAACGGGCAAGTCGTCTCCCAAGTGCTGCGAGAGCAACAGTTATTCGATTTGTTGGTGTGGTTAAAACCGAGCGATCGCAATAATTTAGAAACTATTCGCAACTTGCTCGTCGATACTCCTAACGGACAGAAAATTCCTTTAGCTACTGTTGCTAATATTGACTACGGTACTGGTCCCAATACCATCAATCGGGAAAATGTATCGCGATTAATTGTTGTTTCTGCTAATGTATCCGGTCGAGATTTAGGTTCTGTTATTGAAGATATCCGAGCCAATGTTAAACAACAAGTGCAACTGCCATCGGGTTACTTTATTCAATACGGCGGTCAGTTTGAATCCGAGCAACGGGCTACCCAAAACTTACTAGTATTCGGCACATTGGCTATTGTCGTTATTGCAGTTTTAATGTACTTTGCCGTCAAATCCATATCTGCCATGTTAATGATTATGATTAATTTACCCTTGGCTTTGGTGGGAGGCATTTTTTCAGTGGCTTTGGGTGGTGGTGTCCTCTCGGTAGCTTCAATGGTGGGATTTATCACTTTGTTTGGAGTCGCCACGCGCAACGGCTTGCTGTTAGTAGAAAACTATAACGCCAAGTTAGCAAAGGGAATGCCGTTGAAGACAGTTCTATTTGAGGGTTCTATGGAACGATTGGCAGCTATTTTGATGACAGCACTTACATCAGCACTAGGCATGGTTCCACTGGTGATTGGTAGTGGAGCGGGTAAGGAAATTTTGCAACCTTTAGCGATTGTGGTGTTGGGTGGATTATTTACTTCTACGGCATTAACCCTGTTAGTTCTTCCGGCTTTGTATTCTCAATTTAGTAGGTTCCTGATACCTAAGCGAAACGTCTCAATTGTAGAGGATAGTAAAGTAGTTAGAGCAGTCTCAGAATAATGCTGGAAAGTCTTAACAACTGTCTTATGTGCTGAAAACTTTTAGGACATTTAATCCAGATTTCACTTTCTCCTGAGATATTAATTTAGTAGACAGATTTTTAGATGCGATCGCTACCTATCTTAACTGAATGAATAGCCTTGGTAAGGAGCTATTTCTGGAGAATCTTAAAAATTACAGGCTCATCTCTCAATCTTGCAGGCTTTGCCCTGTAAAGGAAAGACTATGGTAAAAGTTAATCGCCGACAGTTTATCATCCTCAGCACTGCTAGTGCAGTGACTGCATCAGTCGCTAGCATTGCATTGGCACAAAACAACAGGAATCCCTTCAAATCCCAAGCCTTGTCCCCAAAATTTTACAAAAGTGCTGGCAGTTTACTAAAGCTTGACTTGGAAGCAAGTTCTCGCCCTATAAGTTTGGGAGGCAAACGAGCATATCTTCTGGGCTATAACGGACAAGTACCCGCTCCTCGGCTCGAAGCTCAAGCAGGAGATACAGTCCGCATCCGCTTCACTAACAACCTTACCCAACCCACTAACCTACACTATCATGGGTTACACGTTACCCCCGTAGGCAACGCAGATAATGCTTTCCTCGACATTCCACCCAGAGAGAGTTTGACCTACGAATTTACGCTCCCGAAAAACCACCCATCCGGCACGTTCTGGTATCATCCCCATCGTCACGGCTATGTGGCAGAACAGGTATTTGGTGGATTAGCAGGTTTATTTATTATTCGGGGTGAGTTGGATGAGATTTCTGAAATTCAAGCTGCGAAAGAGGAATTTTTAATTTTACAAGATTTTGCTTTAGATGGAAACGGACGGATTCAGTCTCCAAACCATATGGATATGATGATGGGGCGCGAGGGAGAACTACTGACTGTCAACGGTCAAATCAAACCTACTTTCTCCATTGCTTCTGGTGGCTTACTACGCTTGCGATTCCTCAATGCTTCACCTTCTCGGTTCTACCGCCTCGCTCTCGAAAACCATCCCTTCTACTTAATTGCTACAGACGGGGGAGCTTTAGCCGAACCTGTGGAACTCAAAGAGCTGCTACTTGCGCCTGGAGAACGAGTAGAGGTATTGGTGCGTGGGGAAAGAGAGCCAAAGCAGTACCGCTTGTTAAATTTACCCTACAACCGAGGTGGGATGGAAATGATGGAAGATGAAATGAATATGATGGGTGGTAGCAGCCACATGATGGGGGGAAAGTCCCAGGTAAATCCCCAAATTTTAGCAACTCTGACTTATCAAGGTTCTGTCTCTACCTTACCTTTACCCAAACAGCTCATTCCTGTAGAAACTCTCCCAGAACCGAAGACAGTCAGACGGTTAGAATTGTCAATGGAGGAGAAAATGACTCCTGGTATGGGGATGAGCTTTACATTCAACGGGAAAGCTTTCGATCCAAATCGCATTGATGCCCAAGTTAGGTTGAATACAGTTGAAGATTGGGAATTAGTTAACGTCGATCCAGACCGCATGGATCATCCTTTCCATTTGCACGTCAATCCTTTTCAAGTCATAACGCGCAACGGAAAACCAGAACCCTATCGCGCTTGGAAAGATACTGTTCTGGTGCGTGGAGGTGAAACTGTCCGCATCCGCATTCCCTTTCGCGATTTTTCTGGTAAGACCGTTTATCACTGTCACGTTCTCGATCATGAAGATCTAGGAATGATGGGGATTGTGAATATACAGGCTTGACACTATCAGTCATTTAGTCATTCCAGCTTTGTATTCTCTATTTGACAAGTTTTTAGTTCCCAGAAAGACCATACCGATACAAAATATTGAAGCTGCTCAAGGTTCACCTGTATAAACTTACTTGTCAGCTAGTTTTTTCAATCTTTAACCATTTCAACTCAGGAGTCAATCAATGAAATTATTGCAATTTGGCGCGATCGCTCTAGGTAGTGTAGGAATGCTCGTTTTAGGGGCTTTTAGCCATAGCGATCGCGCCACCAGTTACGCCAGCAGCTCAAATACTAAAGCTGCGGAAATTGTAGTGGCAAAGAATGAATTAGTCGAGAAAGCAGGTACATCTAAAGATAGTAAAAGTAAAAAAGGCGGTCAGGTTGTAGAGGCAGGTGCTTACCATCTAGAACTAGTACCTGAAAAAGAAGCTAATGGAACTCACTTGGATCTCTATTTACAGAGAGGGGACAATCACGAAGCAATTCCTAACGCTAAAGTCACGGCTCAAGTTCAGTCGCCTGACGGAACGCAAAAAAACTTAAATTTTAAATACGATCCCAGCGGGAAGCACTATACAACCTTGCTGCCTGGGAAAGCAACTGGTCAGTATCAGATGAAAGTTACTGCCGATATTAAGGGTGAAAAGGTAAACGGACGTTTTAGTTTTAAGCAATAATCCGAGCAGACTGCATTGCCGATCGTCGTCATATTTCACCAGTACAGTCAAAGACACGGCTTTTGTGTCCTTGACTGGCAGGTTAATGCTTAGCTTAACTGCACTCGGCTCAGCAGCATGGCATCGATCGCCACATTGACAGTAGACAAGCTCATAACTTTTTAACTATCTTCTAATGACTGAAACTAGGCAGTCATTAGAGAAAATTTATAGCAAAATATTAGCTTTATACCGATATTTCATCCTGATTTCATCCCGACCTGCAAATATTGAATATATGGAAGTATTATCGCGACCAGTCGTAGGGAACGCTGTGCTTTCTACTACTTAACATCTGTAACAAGCTGTGAAGATTCTAGTTGTCGAAGATGACGAAGCTGTTGCAAACGTGCTGTCTCTACTTCTCTCCAGGCATAACTATGCTGTGGAAGTTGCTGCAGATGGGCAAATAGCTTGGGAATTAATTGAAGTTTATGACTACGACCTCATTTTACTCGATGTTTTATTGCCAAAACTAGATGGCATTAGTCTTTGCCAGCGGCTGCGATCGCACGGCTATCAGATGCCAATTCTGCTGCTTACAGGTCAGGATAACAGCCAAGATAAAGCAATTGGGTTAGATGCTGGAGCAGACGATTATATTGTAAAACCGTTTGAACAGCAGGAGTTACTCGCTCGCATCCGTGCTCTACTACGTCGAGCAAGCGTTAATCCTGCTCCAGTTCTAGAGTGGGGAAGCTTGCAACTAAATCCAGCAACGGGTGAAGTGACGTATGCAGAAAATTTGCTGTCACTCACCCCTAAAGAGTATGCGCTGCTGGAACTATTTTTACGCAATAGTCGGCGAGTGTTTAGCTATGGTGCGATCCAAGACCATCTATGGGCATATGAGGATGTTCCTAGTGAAGATGCCGTTAGAACTCATATCAAAACTTTACGACAAAAACTCAGAACAGCAGGCGCTCCGGCTGATTCGATCGAGACTGTCTATGGCATTGGTTATCGCCTAAAACCCTTAGAGTCGAAAGCTAAAAATCGTCAGTTAGAATCATTTAACTTGCCATCCACTGCTAAGGACGAACCTATTGAGCAGCAGACGCTAACAGCCCTGTCCGGAGTTTGGAATCGATTCAAAGCAAGAGTTAACAAACAGATAGAAATACTCCAACAAGCTGCTACTGCTTTAATGAATCAGGCATTGGATCGGGAGTTGCGGCAGCAGGCAGAACAGGAAGCCCACACCTTAGCTGGTTCGCTGGGTACATTTGGTTTTACTGAAGGTTCCCAACTAGCTAATCGTATTGAGCGGCTGCTTCAAGCGGGCGAATCTCTAAAGCAAAACGAGATCGTTTGCCTGTGCGAACTGGTGGCTGCTCTGCGCCAAGAAGTCAAACAAGCCCCTGAAGAATTGAATGTAGCGACTTACGAGGAACCGATCGATGGTAGCGATCCTCGCCCCCTATTATTAGTAGTGGATAGCGATCGCCCTTGGGCAGAACAGGTCGTGAAGGAAGCCGCTAGCTGGGGATTTCGAGGAGCGATCGCTTCAACCCTCGTTCAAGCAACAGCTAGACTGGAAGAGCAAAGCCCCACCATTGCCCTGTTCGATCCTACTATTGCCCAACCTACAGAAGACAGCCTAACGTTGCTAGTAAAACTTAACAACTGGACACCCCCCATACCAGTATTGGTCTGTACTGCCCAAGGTAGTTTAACCGAACGATTAGAAGTGGCTAGACTCGGTGGACAAGCCTTTTTGCATAAGCCAGTCACTCCAACCCAAACGTTAGAAGCAGTTCTACAAGTACAGCAACGAGTAGAAATGTTTCGGCAGATAGGAATTTGCGGCGTTACAGCAGTCCGTGTCATGATAGTAGACGACGATCCAAAAATCCTGGCAGCTCTACGCACCTTATTAGAGCCTTGGGGATTGCAAGTCACGACTCTGGAAGATCCACAGCAATTTTGCCAGATTCTAGAAGCAACGCTACCGGATTTGCTAATTTTGGATGTCGGAATGCCGAACGTTAGCGGCATCGAACTCTGTCGAATTGTCCGCAACGATTCCCACTGGGGTAGTTTGCCCATTATTTTCTTGACGGCTCATATAGATAGCTCCACCGTGAATCAAGTGTTTGCTACAGGCGCGGATGACTTCGTTAGTAAACCTATTGTAGGTCCAGAATTAGTTAGCCGCATTCTCAATCGCCTAGAACGCATTCAACTCCTGCGGAGTAGAACCGAGATCGACCAGATGACAATGGTGTATAACCGTCAGAAGTCCGTGCAAGCCACCAACCAACTGCTTTGCCTAGCTCGTCAACAAGGTCAACCGCTTTGTTTAGCATTTCTAGACATAGATTGCCTGAAGCAAATCAACGACCGCTATGGCTACAGTACTGGAGACATTGTACTGCGTCAATGCGGGCAGTTACTGCGGCAGATTTTTCAGCAACAGGCTGTGGTAGCCCGTTGGGTTGGAGAAGAATTTGTCGTTACCCTATACGGCGCAACTAAAGCGGAGGGAGTAGAGAGACTTTTTAGAGTCTCGCAAACTCTACGTCAGCAAAGGTTTACATCAACTGACAGAGATCGTCAGTTTCGGGTTACGGTCAGTGCTGGCATCGCTCAATATCCTGATGACGGAACCGATCTAGATTCTCTATATCGTGCTGCACGAGCCGCTCTTCATCAATCTAAGTTAGCTGGATGCGATTGCATTTTCTCTGCGGGAACCTCTAGCTCTATTCTCGCTTCCTCATAACTTCCTCAGATTGTCTGCCTAAGCTCAGAAAGTAAGGGAAAGTTAGCACCCCGTTCTAGACGATTTCTATGAAAGAAATCGGATTGGGGCAGCAGCATTTAGCGTTCCCTTTGATTGGATTGCAGACTGAAAGACAAGCCGAGCCGGAGGCAAGAAAACAATGAAAGTAGGCGAATTTTGCCCTCTCGCACCTCTAAATCCAACTCTCCGAAAAAAGAATATAGAAAAAACTTTTAAAAGGTAAAAGATGAAACTTCGATTGAAATATTTGCGGGAAATGACTAAGCGATTCACACTTCTTCTCATATCCTAAATGCCCTATGTTTCAAAAAATCCTCACAGCACTGGACAAATCTGAAATTAGCAGGCATGTTTTTGAGGAAGCTCTTGCTTTGGCAAAAGCTAATGGAGCTAGTTTGTTGCTGTTGCACGTTTTATCAGTTGACGAAGAGGATAATCCTCTTGTTGCCGGACGTAATAGTTGGAACTACGACCCAAAAGCAATCTGTGCCGCTGTAGAAAGCTTTCAAAAGCATTGGCAGGAGTACGAACAGCAAGGGCTAGAGTTATTGCGATCGCGCACTGCCCAAGCAACTGCTGCTGGGGTGAGGGCAGAATTTACCCAAAATCTCGGCGGTCCTGGTGCATGTATTTGTGCAGTAGCTCGTGCCTGGGGTGCCGATCTGATCGTAGTGGGACGGCGGAGACTTTCGGTTTGGCGCGAATTAGTGCCAGGTAGCGTCAGCAGTTACGTGCTTCACCACGCTCCCTGCACCGTGATGGCAGTGCAGTATCCTGTTAAGAAAAATATACCTACTCTCCGCCCTCAGCCATTAAAGTTACTATCCTGAATAAATTTTGATTGAACTCCCTTGAACCCACAATGCTTGTGTTAAAAGCGTTACGTTGTTGCAACTTACTTTGAATCTGGGAACGGGCGCTAGGGAAGCCTCTTGTTGACTCGTCCACTCATAACTTCCTCATAGTCTTAACTTAGGATCGCAACTAAAGACAATTTCGGTTATTCATCTAGTCAGGTGAAGCTATGAATAAAGTATTAATTTATACTCTCTTAGGATTATTGACCGCTAGCGCGATCGCCAGTACCGCTATAGAGGGCACGCAAGCTCAATCTCCAAGAACGCAACAAGATCTGCATCACCCCTCTTCTGCTCAAGCTACCCCTCTCGCCGAGGGACGATGATGCAGGAAGTCGATCGGCACTTCATCGAAATGATGATACCCCATCACGAGGATGCGGTGGAGATGGCTAAGCTGGCATTAAGCCGCGCCAAACGCCCAGAAATCAAAAAACTGGCTTCAAACATCATCAAAGACCAAAATCGAGAGATCGAGCAAATGCAGACCTGGTACAAACAGTGGTACGGCACTGAAGTACCTGCTGCACCGATGGCTGGCATGGGAATGATGGGCAGAGGGCAAGGAATGATGGGAACGTCTATGCGCCCAGGTATGGAGATGCATTTGGACACTTTGAAGGATGCCTCTGACTTTGATCGGGCATTTATCCGCGAGATGATACCCCATCACCAAATGGCAGTGATGATGTCGCGGATGGTTGTTAATAGCGGTACTCAGCCAGAACTTCGCAACTTAGCTCAATCCATGATTAAAACTCAAACTGCTGAAATCGAGCAGATGCTGCAATGGTATCGAGCCTGGTATCAGGCTACTCCTAGACAAAGTTACTAACCAGAGCATAGAATAGTGAACAGTTTAGGCAGCTGCGTAAGCAACATGTTTCTCGTGGAAGAAGTTTTGCACAACGTGAGGGAAACGTTGTGTACTACGTAAATAGCTGCGGATGTTGCCAATCATCTCGGTTTTGTTTTTGGCGCGTTGCCGTCCGACAGCATTGGCTTTAATATCGTGGTTGAGTAACTCATCAGGGTTTAATTCGGGACTGTAAGCAGGTAAGAAAAACATGCGGATGCGGTCGGAGTGTTTTTCTAGCCATTTATGCACTGCACGAGAACGATGCACTGGATGACCATCGACAATCAAAAATACCTTCTGGGCGCTATGACGAACCAAACGACGCAGAAAATCGAGCATGACTGTAGTGTCAAAGCGTTGTGTAAACACTTTGAAGCATAACTTGCCACGATTGGTAATAGTTGAGATTAAATTACAGCGAAACCGTTTGCCTGTAGCCGATACAATAGGTGTTTGTCCAGAACGCCCATAACTACGTCCGGCTTGATAGTCAGAACACACTCCCATCTCGTCACCCCAATGAATTTCGGCTCCCTCGCGGTGAGCATCTCGACAAATTTGGGGATATTCAGTCTCTAGCCATCGCTGAACCGCCAAAGGGTCTTGCTCATAGGCACGTCGCAGTGGTTTTTGTGGCGTAAAGCTCCATTTTTTCAAATAACGTCCAACTGTCCACACTGACACTGATAGCTCAAATCGCTTTGCCAGAAACTGTTGCACCGCTTCGCGCGTCCACAAATAGAAGGGCAATCCTAATTGATCCGGACACTTCTGCTCAATTAGCCTGACTGCCGTTGCTGCTTGATGAGGTAGCAACCGCGAGCTAGAGCGTGGACCACGCTTTTTTGCTTTTAATGCTTTTGCTCCCTCTGTCGCTGTAGCTTTTGTCCAATGATGTATTGCCGTGCGCGACACCTGAAATACACGCGATGCCTCTGATTTACTCATGCCATTTTCAATCGCATTCACGACTCGATACCTTAGCGCTTCTTGGGCAGAAGCTGACATATGACGAGCGTCTTTGAGTTTCATCACTGACTCCGGACGTGTCTACACCTACCATGTTAACTAATCTCTGCTCTGGTTAGTAACTTAGTTTTCTTGGCTATCTTGGGGCGGTCGGGCGATCGCTAGTTCCGAGCGACCTACCGCTTTAATCTTGGCGGTCTTCCCATCGAGACCCCTACCTCTACCCTGAACCCATTTTTTCTTGCATAGCTACAAGAGGATAGTTAAATATGTTTGGATTTCTTAGGCGTAAGCGCAAACAAAGCAACGACCAGATGGCGCAAGACCCTATTTGCGGCATGACAGTTGAGAAAGCTACCGCGCTCAAGTCAGAGCGGGATGGGGAGACATATTATTTTTGCAGTCCCCACTGCCAGCGTACTTTTGAGTCACAAACAGCAGAATAAAGCAAAGCCAGAACTCCCTCTAAAACTCATCCAAGGAGCTGACAGAATGGCTACAAACCACTCGCATCACGGACATAAGCATGGAAGCGCAGTAGCACCGAATCCAAATGAGATGGCGAAAGACCCCATCTGCGGTATGGTGATTCCCAAAGCCACATCACTAAAGACGGAACGAAGTGGGCGCGCTTACTATTTTTGCAGTCAAAGTTGCCTGAACACGTTTTTAGATCCCGAAAGAGAACTCAAATCGATGCGCAAGCGCGTCACCATTGCCTTAACGGGAGTGCTGCTACTGGCGATCATGCGTGCCGCTGCTTTCATTGGTCTGGCAGCAGGTGTAACTTTAGTGACTTGGGTTCCCATTCCAGCCCTACCTTGGTTCACTTGGGGCGTGTGGCTATTCATCCTGACTACACCAGTTCAGTTCATCGGTGGGTGGTCGTTTTACGTCGGGTCGTGGAACGCCATTCGCAGCCGCCACATCAATATGGATTTCCTGATCGCGCTAGGCACAACGGTTGCTTACATCTACAGCGTGGTCGTAGTCTTTTTCCCTAACATCCTACCTGTCAAAGTTGCCGAGCGCGAAGTTTACTTTGAAGTATCTGCCATTATCATTGCCTTTGTTTTGTTGGGCAAGTACATGGAGGAAATCATCAAAAAGAATTCCTCAGCAGCCATCCGCAAACTATTGGATCTAAAGCCTGCAACTGCCAAAGTGATTCGGGACGGCATGGAAATGGAAATTCCAGCAGAGAGCGTCATGGTTGACGAAACGATTGTCGTTCGCCCAGGAGAGCGAATTCCCACGGATGGAGTTGTTTTAGATGGGGCTTCTTCTGTGGATGAATCGATGCTAACCGGAGAATCAATTCCGGTAGAGAAAGGAGCGGGAGCAGAGGTGATTGGTGGAACGCTAAACCGCACGGGACTTTTCCACTTCCGAGCCACCCGCGTGGGGGCAGAAACAGCACTGGCACAAATCATCAAGTTTGTAGAAGAGGCGCAAAACAGCAGTGCTCAAGTTCAGCGGCTGGCAGATACAGTGACTGGTTACTTCGTTCCAGCAGTCGTCATTATTGCGGTACTTGCCTTTGTGGGCTGGTTGCTAGTAGGGAATTTTCCGCAAGCCTTACTGTCATTTATTGCGGTACTAATTATTTCCTGTCCTTGTGCTTTAGGAGTAGCCACTCCTGCTGCTCTGATGGTAGGTGTAGGCAAAGGTGCGGAAAACGGCATTTTGATCCGAGGTGGTGAAGTTCTAGAGCGGGCGCAAAAGCTTTCTACTGTAGTTTTTGATAAAACTGGAACGCTGACTAAAGGCGAGCCTAGCGTCACGGACGTGGTTCAGTTGTCAGAACGTCCAAAAGATGAAGTTCTGCGGCTAGCGGCTGCGGTGGAAATAGGTTCGGAACATCCTTTAGGTGAGGCGATCGTGCGGGCAGCTAAACATCAGACGATAGATATTCCTAAAGTCAATAATTTTGAAGCGATTCCCGGACACGGTATTCGAGGAGAAGTCAATGGCGATCGCGTCATCTTGGGCAATCGCCGTTTGTTCCAACAACAAGGCTATTCCTTGACTCCAGAGGTGGAAAGCCGATTGTCTCAATTAGAGATGGATGGCAAAACTGCCATGCTGGTTGGTTGCAATGGTCTACTAGTAGGGATTGTTGCAGTAGCGGATACGCTCAAGCCCGAAGCCGAACAAGCAATCGCCGCCCTGCGTCGTGAAAGAGTCAAAGTTGTCTTGCTGACTGGAGACAACCAACGCACTGCGGAGGCGATCGCCCGTCAAGTGGGGATCGATCGGGTGATTGCCGAAGTGTTACCTAGCGATAAAGCCGAAGTTGTGAAGAGAATCCAACAACGCGGCGAAGTAGTTGCAATGGTAGGTGACGGAGTAAACGATGCTCCTGCACTCGCGACCGCTGATATTGGTATTGCTATTGGCTCTGGTGCCGATGTTGCCAAAGAGACAGGGGGCATTATTCTAGTGAAAAACGACGTGCGCGATGTCGTGGCAGCAATTCGCCTTTCCCGCGCCACCATGCGTAAGATTAAACAAAATCTGTTCTGGGCTTTCATCTACAACACAATCGGGCTTCCCATTGCTGCCTTCGGTTACTTAAGTCCAATTATTGCCGCAGCTGCGATGGCTTTGAGTTCTCTATCTGTGATTGTTAATTCGTCGCTGTTAAAAGGATTTAAGTTATCCAACACATAGTCATAGATCGGTAATGAGAGGTTTTTATGAGTTACCAGCGCCAGCATTATCCCGTTTCACTTAATAGCTTATCTACAAAGCAAGCACTGTTCGTCGCCTTCGCTACCTCCACTTTTTTGCTAGTAGCAGGTTATCGCTTACCTATAGTTTCTATTTTGCTCTTTGCTTTGCCCCTGGGGGTTCTCTTAATGTCCCTTCCTCTGTCAATGTCATCTTTTCATAAAAAACCAGTCGAAAACCATTCACCCTTGATGCTACCTTCAGTAGATCGATAACTAGAACTGTAATTTTCGAGTCGTACTTTGCTGGGAATTTATAGACAAGTCTGGAATTTCAATTACTACAACTTGAAAAAACTTTATGGCTCACCAACACAATCAATCTAGTTCTAAGATCTCAATTGTCAAAATCGCCTTGTTTGTCTTCCTCGCTGTTATTGTCTTTCTACTGATAACAGAGCATTGGGCGCATATACTTGGTCTCCCACCATTATTCTTACTTTTGGGACTATGTATACTCATGCATTTATTTATGCATGGCGGACACGGTGGGCATGGCGGTGGAAGTGGAAATAGTAATGGTGGTAGCAACATATACCGCCCCTGAAATGCCTGTATGAGTAAGTCAATCTAAATAGTAAGAAAGGTACAACCATGAGAGATATACCCGCTTACGGACTTTGGCTTTTGGTTATCGTTAATTCACTAGTATTCATCATTTTTGCTTTCAGCTTTACCAAACCAAAAAGTCCCCGCGATTGGCGCTCGTTTGGAGCTTTTTCTGCCTTTATTGTGGCGCTGTTTACGGAAATGTATGGCTTTCCATTGACTCTTTACTTACTATCGGGCTGGCTGCAAACTCGCTATCCAGGGCTGGATATTTTTTCCCATGATGTCGGACATCTTTGGTGGACGTTGTTGGGTTGGAAAGGCGATCCCCACTGGAACCCAATTCACCTTTTAAGCAATGTACTGATTTTTGGTGGAATCATCTATCTTGGTTCTGCCTGGGAAGTTTTATATAAAGCTCAGCGAACTCACACGCTGGCAATAAGTGGACCCTATGCGACGATTCGCCATCCCCAATATATTGCTTTCATCACTATTCTGCTGGGTTTCTTGCTCCAGTGGCCTACAATCTTGACACTACTCATGTTTCCGGTGTTGGTATTGATGTACGTGCGATTAGCACGCCAGGAAGAGCGCGATGCACTAGCTGAATTTGGCGACGAGTATCGACGCTATGCCGAGAATACACCAGCTTTTTTCCCCCGTTGGGGTAGCAGAAGCGATCGCAGAGACAAACACTCCTAAATTTTAAAGTGCTGTCGGAAGGAATTACAAAAGTGCTGAATCATAAGTCTCGATCGATAACTAGTTTTAAAAAATCAAATTAATTGGAGGTCTACTATGTTATCAAACACTCACGAGCGGGAAGACCGTCACCTAAATAGGAACTCTACTAAATTAAGAATGCGATCGCTCTCTATTGCCACAGCGATCGTCACGGGTTTGGTCTATGCCATTTGCGTCCTGTTTATTGCTGTAGTGCCAAAAGCAGCAATGGCTTTTTTCAGCTATATCCTTCACATCGACCTAACCAATTTAGCCAGAGTAGTTACCTGGGGAAGCTTTATAGCTGGACTTCTATTTTGGTCGCTTGGACCGGCTCTATACGCTGCCCTATTAGCTCGGCTCTATAACAGTCTTGCAACTAGGTAAACTTCAACTGTATTTCTCATTTGTTGAGAGCGAACTACACGGAAAAGTTGTTGAATGAAATCACGAAAGCCGCGCCATGAAGCCGCTCGTACAACTTAAAAAAAGGTAAAGCGATCGCCAGCATTCGCTTATCAAGCCAGATCCGCTATCGCTGACTGTTGCTACAAGCAAGATCGTAGCATTACTTTATGTCATCGGTATCTTGTTTTTCATCCTAGTGCCAAAAACAGCGATCGCGTTTTTTAGTGATGTTTTCCGTTCTGAACTCACCCAGATTACCGAGCCGATGAATTGGAAACTCTGTATGGTTGGTCTTCTTCCCTTTTTCCTAGCCATGAGTACCGCCATTGTCGTGGTGGTTCAAATCCACAACTATTTCAAGCAAAGATAATCGAAATTTATTACAGATTGGGGGTGAAACTATGAGCGATTTAATAGTCATCGGTTTCAAAGACGAATTTAAGGCAGATGAAGTGCTCATTGATTTGATGAAACTACAGCGGGAGTATCTGATCGACTTAGAAGATGCTGCTGTTGTTGTCAGGAATGAAACAGGCAAAGTCAAAGTTAAGCAAACTCAAGAATTAGTATCTTCTGGGGCACTGAGTGGAGGTTTTTGGGGATTAATATTTGGTTTTTTGTTCTTTCATCCCCTAATTGGTTGGGCGCTTGGCGCTGCTGTTGGAGCGCTTTCAGGAACGCTGACTGATATTGGGATTGACGACAATTTCATTAAAGAAGTTGGCGACACCATTGAACCTGGAACATCTGCCCTTTTTATACTTGTGAGAAAGTCCACACCAGATAAGGTTCTAGAAGATTTAAGCAAATTTGAAGGCAAAGTTTTGCAAACTTCTTTATCGAAAGAGGATGAAGCAAAACTGCAAGAAGCATTAACAAAAAGTAAAGCAATTCAACAATAGCTTGACACGCTTTTGAAATGCTCGGTCAAAAGCAGATTCATAGCTACCTAAATGCTCTAGTTGTAGCGATCGCGTTTTCTAAAACTCAGTCTGAAACTGAGGAGGTTTTCATGTTTGATAAAATCATCGCTGCTACAGATAGTTCAAAAGCTGGTAAACGTGTTTTTGAGAAAGCACTTAACCTAGCAAAGCTAACCGGAGCTAGCCTCATGGTGTTACACGTTTTATGCCCCGATGAAGAGGGCTGTCCAGATCCATTAGATCCCTTAGAGGTTTATTATCCAGGCAAAGATAAAGAAGCCACAGAACGTTACCAAAAGAAGTGGGAGAAGTTCTCTCAGCAAGGATTAGAGATGGTGCAATCGTTTGTAGCAAAAGCAACTGCCGCAGGTGTATCCGCTGAGTGCAACCAGATTTCCGGCGCACCCGGTCAAACCATTTGTGAGATTGCTCATACATGGAAAGCAGATTTAATTGTCATCGGACGGCGGCGATGGCTTTCAGGTTTGGAACGGTTAGTTCTGGGTAGTGTCAGCAACTATGTACTCCACCATGCTTCTTGCTCGGTGCTAACCGTGCAGTAGTTAATCACCTCAAGATAAAAAATCAATGGAGGAGATTATGGTAGAACGAACTGGTATTTTGGGAAAATTCCTTGCACTCGTTCAAGGGGAAGTTGCGGCTGACACTCTAGAAGCCTATCGGCGGGCAGGTCAAGCGGTTTACGATCTGCTCCGGCAAGTGGAGGAACGCCGTTTAGCTCTAAAAATTCAATCCTTAAATCCCTGGACGGTAGATCCGGCAACCCAAGCTCAATTTCTTTGTGCCTGGAATGCTTTTGTACTTCAAACCCTTGGGGATCGGTTCTTAGAAGCTGACTACGAAGCAAATCCTACCACAGCAGGGTACGTGCCACCTATAACGGCAGAACAGGCGTTGGCTTTTTACACTCAAGTTGAGAGTTGGTTGAATCGAGCGTATCAAGCTGGAATCAATCCAGATTACCGTTTGGATGCGAGTCTGCCAGCAAATTTACCAGCTTGGGGTGGAAATGAGTCTTGTCCAAACACTCATCTAGATGGCACGATCGCTGCAACCCGTCTACTGCGAACTCATACCGAAGCTGCGATCGCAGCATTTGAATCTGAAGCTTTGCCAGCGGATAAGCAAGTTGTTGTGAATCAAATCCACCAGCTTCTGGCAAGTGCAACCAGCGAGGCGGAATACGCCGAACAACTCTGGGCACCTAATCTACCGCAAGAAGTGCATGAGAAAGTCGAGCAACATGCGAAATCTGCCCTAGAGCAGTACTATCACCTGGGACAAATTCTAGCAATGCCGCAGTTGCTCGATCGCAGCCAGACTTTTGAAATGCGATCGAGTTCATCCTTTTCAGCCAGTCAGAGATCGCGACCGTTACCAGGAAAAGCTGGATTCGATCCCTGGTGTCTGACCGATCCGGCAGTGCGCGACGACTGGCAGAGACCTGCCGAAACGGAAGAGGCGATCGATCTTCTTTGGAAGTACGATCCCGAACCAGAAAAAACGCTAGCGATTCAGACAGACATTGATTCTGCTCTGGTACGAGGCGACATTACTTACGCAACCAATCGTTCTGGCGCACGCTTGGGTCACTACTACTGCTGCCCCTGGGCACCGATTTACGTGGTGAAGCATCTTGTCAAGATTGGCGATCGGCAAATCAGCACTTTGCAAGAGTTTACACTAGATGTTTCAGCCGAAGCAGTATTTGACGGTGGCGCGTTCAAACGTCAGATCCTAGTTGGCTCTTTTCAATCCTCACCGGATTTAGATTACTGCGCGCCTCGTCCTAGCAATCGACATAGAGCATCTCGTCGTCGAGGTTGCTAATCAGAGCGGATGCATCGCAAAAGTTGAGTGAAGTGATATTCAACCTTGGGCAACTCAAGCTGACAGAATTAGGAGGGCAAGTAAAGTTATGGAAGCAATGCAAATAGAAGCAAAATCGATAACGACTCAGCCGTCTAATTCACTTCCTCCGAACTATCAGGGGATTGAAACTTCTCCTGCGCTGAATGCAGCCTTCCCGATCGCGATCGGCTTTACAATCGGCTTTGCGATCGTCTCGGCGGTTGCTGCTTCAATTTATGCCCGTATTCCCAAGCAGATGCAGCAGCGATCGTTTAGCTTCAAACCGCGTCACAAGGTTCCGTGTCATCGCTGTCGATATTTTAGCAGTAATCCCCATCTCAAATGCACCGTTCATCCAGTAACCGTGCTAACCGAGAAAGCAATTGACTGTGCGGATTACCGTCCAAATAGCGAGACGGAACGGGTTACATGAAAGTACCACCGTGGTTAAGACGGTCGGTGCTAACGCGATCGTTCTATTAAATTAGCAATTTTTAAGCTATAGGCGCTATGGCAATACCATAAAAATGTTTATTGTTCGAGGAACGATTTTATGAAACCGGACTACCTGATTGTCGGTAGTGGTTTATCGGCATTGGTCTTTGGTGCTTTGATGGCAAACTCCGGCAAGAGCGTGCAAATTCTCGAAGCTCACGAGCATCCAGGGGGCTTTGGACACACATTTACAATGGCTAAAAAATATACGTTTAATGCCCAACTCCACTATGTTTGGGACTGCGGTGAAGGGCAAACAGTTAATCGGGTACTCAAAAAACTGGGTTTGGATCGGGACGTGACCTTTGAGCGATATGACCCGAACGGCTTCGACCGTATGCGAATGCCGAGGTATGCGTTGGATATTCCCTCAAAGCCGGAGGAACTGATCCAGCGATTGTCCGTGATGTTTCCTGGCTATAGCGATCGCATTCGCCGATTCATCAACGAAGTTGAGAAAACTGGCGCAGGCTTGAAAATACTCGCCCCGCCGATCGAACCAACCGAACTCCTCAAACATCCAAATGAAGTATTCTGTGCCGTCCAATATTATAACAGCACGCTCCAGGATGTATTTGACAAGTTTCAACTGCCGCAAGCTGCTCAAACCCTATTAGCCTTGCAATGGCTTGATTTTTTACTACCTCCAAATCAACTTTCGTTCTATGCCTGGGTCGCATTGTTTAGGGGCTATCAAGCAGGTGCATTTTACCCAACTCAGCATTTTGAACACGTGATTAACTCGTTCGTCAACGCGATCGAATCGCGTGGGGGACAAGTGTTGCTCAACCATGAAGTCACGAATTTTAGAGTCGCAGACAAAACGGTTACGGGAGTTGAGGCGATGGATCTTACCACCCATCAAACTCATGAATTTACTGGCAATACCGTAATTTGTAACATCGATCCTAAAAAAGCCGCCAAAACGATCGGTGAGGACAAGTTCTCCAAAAAAGTGCGCCGAAAACTCAACTACGAGTATTCTGCGTCCAACTTCATGGCTTATTGCGTTGTCCGAGACCTGGATCTTCGAGACTATGGGTTTGGTAAGTGGAATCTCTCGCATACAGGACATCAGGATTTGAATGAAGCCTTTGCTCAAATGTACGAGCGCAATGACTTTTCTAATCCTAGTTTTGCCATTACAACGCCTACCTTACTCACAGATGCACGGCGGGATTGTCCAGAAGATTGTCAAATTGTCGAATTCCTCACTGTTGCCAACTACAAATACTTCAAGCAATTACGAGAAAGCGATCGCAAAGCCTACAACCAAAAAAAGCAAGAAATTTTAGATTCCATCCTGGATGTCGTGGAAAAACACTACGTGCCGAATTTTAGAAAGCACATGGTCTTCCACATCACGGGCAGCCCTACCACCAACGAACGCTTTTGTTGGTGTCCCTATGGAAATTCCTACGGCTCCAGTTTGACCCCACGCAATATGGGTCTGGGGCGACTGAATCACGAAACTTCACTCAACCATTTTTATTTCTGCAATGCCTCATCCGGCTACCCAGGCTTTGCTCCCACAGTTTGGACGGGAGCGCTGCTCTATCAACGATTATCTGGCGACGCGATCTTAGGCAACGGTTAAACAGAGGCTCGCATATCATCCATTTCATCAATTAAGAGGTCAACCATGAGAATCGCTGTCATTGGGGGTGGAGCCAGTGGTATTGTCACAGCCTACCTGCTCGATAAACAAGGGCATCATGTCACCGTTTTTGAACGCCAGCCTATTCTAGGGGGGCATATTCGGACGCTCAACAAAAACGTGAAACCAAACCAATCCGATTGCAATGAAGTTTTGGAAAGTGGAGCACTCGAATTTCCAACTGTGTTTCACAACTTCATCGCTCTCATGCAAGAGCTAGGAGTGGAACTAGAACCCGTCAATATCGGTTCAGCCATGTTTCTCAAAGATGGTAGCTGCTTTTTATCGGGAGTCACGATCGGGAAAAACTTTACAGGTATCCGGCGCTCGATCGAATCTTTGCGGCTCGATACCATCTACGCCCGTTCCGCTGGGTTATGGCTCAAAACGCGATTTGCTGACCTGCAAGATTTCTACGATCGCCCGCTCTCGCAATACTTGAAACGCCCGTGTATCCGCAATACATGGCTAAAGTTGCTCGTCATGTACAGCTACTCAATGCCTTTTGAACTCATTAATGATTTTCCAGCAGAATTGGCGATTCCTGTTTTGCGCGACAATATCGCAGTCAACTGGGTCAGAATTAAAGGCGGCGTGTATTCTTATATCGAAAAAATCCTGGCACGATTTAAGGGTGAAGTTTTACTGAACGTAGAAATTGACCGTATTTTTAGAAGCTTAGATGCTGTGAAAATTGTGCGATCGACGGGTGAAATTCAGGAGTTTGATAAAGTCGTGTTTGCTACACCACCCGATCGGGTGATGGTGCTGTTAGCAGATCCGACCGATGCCGAAATCAAAAGATTTTCTGCCTGGAAACCTAACTATGCAACTACCTTAGTTCATACGGATGCTTCCATGTACGCCCGCTATGGCATCCAACAACCCTCAGAATTTGATTTCTTCCAGACAGACAGCCGCTGGGGATATAACGGCTACCTGAATCAACTTTGCGGCATCTCGCCGCCTCAGCATTATTTCTTATCGTTCCAACTAGAGGAGTTAATTGCCGACGATCGCATCATTCACGTTCAGGAACACCATACCCCGTTATATACCACTGAGTCTTTTCGATACCGAGATGAAGTGATTGCCACCAATGGGGAGAACAACACGTACCATGCAGGAGCCTATCTTGGGGATGGTCTGCATGAAGGAGCTATTACGTCTGCCCTTCGAGTCGCTCAACTCATCGGTTAAGTTCGGCTCGCTCGATTGAGTAAAGAGGAAAGGCAGCACAAGCAGAATTTTTGAATTTGTTGGTATATTGAGCGCGATCGCACTCGGATGAGGAAAAAGTTATTGAGTTAAACGCACTCGGCTCGTTGTAAGTACAGACGCTGTTCCCATGAGATAGAGGTCAGTAAAATTAAATTATGGACAAGAATCGCAATCAATACATTCCAGCTCTCAAATACGACTGGTTGACTCCTCTATACGATCCTTTACTAAAGTGGACTATGGGTGAGTTCGCCTTCAAGCGCCAATTAGTAAGGCAAGCTGGGATTGAAAAAGGCAATCGAGTCCTCGATCTCGGCTGCGGTACGGCAACGCTAACTCTGCTAATCAAAAAAACTCATCCTGAAGCAAAAGTTGTTGGGCTTGATGGCGATCTAAAAGTACTTGAAATTGCTAAAGCTAAAGCTGTAAAAACTGGTTTGAAAATTGCTTTAGATCGGGGTATGGCTTTTGAACTTCCTTATCCTGACAATTCGTTTGACCGAGTTCTTTCAAGTCTTGTGTTTCACCATTTGACGCGAGACAACAAAGTTCGCACCTTAAAAGAAGTGTTTAGAGTCTTAAAACCAGGTGGGGAGTTGCATGTAGCTGATTGGGGAAAACCTCAAAACACGTTAATGCGTGTAGCATTCCTGCTCGTACAGATGCTTGATGGCTTTAATACCACAGCAGATAGCGTCAAGGGATTACTGCCAGAATTATTTAGTCAAGCTGGATTTGAAGACACTCAGCAAACAGATCGACACATAACCCTATTCGGTACTCTCGCTTTGTATAGAGCGCGGAAAACTAAATAACTTTTGGGTTTTGTTTGTATGGCAATAGATAAGCAATGCCAGGAGAGAATATTCATGAGCACTATCTTAAAAGACCCAGTTTGTGGCATGACCGTTCAGCCTAAGACAGAAGTGACTGCGTTTTACCGAGAGCAAAAAATTCACTTCTGCTCCGATTTTTGTCGTAATAAGTTTTTTGAGTACCCAGAGCGATATACCGCAGCATTAACTACCGCTAACTACGAAGAGGCTAAAGAGAATCGACGGATTGCATATTTTTCGATGGAGGTGGCTATTGGTTCCGCCATGCCAACTTACAGTGGCGGCTTAGGTGTACTGGCTGGCGACACTTTGAAATCCTTTGCCGATCTACACGTTCCTGCGGTTGGGGTAAGCCTCCTTTATCGAAAAGGTTACTTTAACCAAAAACTGGATGAGTGGGGCAGACAACAGGAACAACCCGTCCAGTGGAGTCTCGATCGCTTCCTACATCCTTTGCCTGCAACTATTCAAGTAGACATCGAACAAAGAAGCGTGCAAGTTCGAGCTTGGCAGTATGACATTGTTGGTTTGAGTGGCTACAGCGTCCCCTTGATTTTGCTAGATACTGATGTTGAAGGAAACACTGATGGCGATCGCACCCTCACAGATTTTCTTTATGGTGGAGACGAGCGATATCGGTTAGCTCAGGAGATCCTGCTGGGAATTGGTGGGGTGAGAATGCTCCACGTCTTGGGGTACAACGCGATCGAAAGATTTCACATGAACGAAGGACACGCTAGTTTGCTGGTTTTGGAGTTGCTGAAGAAACGCAACGGCGAGAATGCAGAGGCGTGGGATTTTAGCAGCATCAGAAACCAATGTGTCTTTACTACTCATACCCCCGTGCCCGCAGGACACGACCAGTTTAACTATGGTTTGGTGCAGTATAGTTTGGGGCAGATTATACCGTTCGACGTACTGCAAATGCTGGGGGGACGCGATCGCCTCAACATGACCGTACTGGGGCTGAACCTAAGCCACTACGTCAACGGTGTAGCCAAGCGGCACGAAGAAGTATCCCAGGAAATGTTTCCAGGTTATCCTATCCATCACATTACAAATGGAGTCCATTCGTGGACGTGGACTTGCGACAGTTTTAGATCCCTTTACGAGCGATACATTCCTGGCTGGAGCAACGATCCATCGATGCTACGACACGCAATCAGCATTCCTCAAAAAGAGATTTGGTCAGCTCACTTGGCAGCTAAAGCGCGTCTGTTTGCTCTGATTCAGGAACGAACTCATCTTTCGCTATCTGTAGACACTCTCACAATTGGTTTTGCTCGTAGGGCAACGCTTTACAAGCGAGCAGACTTAATTTTTTCGGATATCGATCGGCTTGTGGAAGTTGCCAAACAAGTCGGTCCAATACAATTTGTCTTCGCTGGTAAGGCACACCCTAAAGACAATCCTGGCAAAGAGGTAATTCGACGCATATTTGAAGTATCGCACCAACTACAGGGGCAGATACCTGTAGTTTTCTTGGAGGATTACGACATGGAACTATCTAGGCTAATTGTATCTGGAGTGGATCTTTGGCTCAACACGCCGCAACGACCTTTAGAAGCTTCTGGGACATCGGGTATGAAGGCAGCACATAACGGCGTTCCTAGTTTCAGCATATTGGACGGTTGGTGGATTGAGGGGCATATCGAAGGAGTTACTGGCTGGGCGATTGGTAGCAAAGAACCAGAGCTTTCCAAGTCAGATGACTTCAACCGCGACGATGCCGAGGATTTGTATCAAAAATTGAAAAAGGCGATCGCTCCAATGTTTTATCAGGAGCGCGAGCGGTGGGTTGATATCATGCGACACGCCATCGCGCTGAATGCCTCATTTTTTAATACCCACCGCATGGTACAGCAGTACGTTACGAATGCCTATCTACCATAGCTTTATGAATTATCTACCATCTCCATTTTGGAGTATTCCTACTGCGAATTTGCTGGAGGAACTTCAGACGACTTCCCAAGGCTTGACCAAAGAGGAAGCTAAACAACGACTCATGCACTATGGAGTCAATCTTCTCAAGCCCAAGCGGAAATCGGATACCTTGACACTCCTGCTAGCACAATTTCAAAGTCCGATCGTCCTAATTTTGATATTTGCTGCTGGATTGTCTTTTTTCGTCCACGACCACATTGACGGTTTGATAATCTTGGGAATTGTTGGTGTTAGCGGTCTGCTAGGATTTTGGCAGGAACGGGGAGCCGCTAATGCTGTCGAGAAGTTGCTGGCAATTGTCCAAGCTAAAGTCAGCGTCCGGCGTGATGGAGATCGTCAAACCATTCCTGTAGAAGAGATTGTTCTCGGAGATATAACTATCTTGAATGCTGGAGGAACAATCCCTGGAGATTGCCTAATTTTGAAATCCAAAGACCTCTTTGTTGATGAGGCAGCTTTAACAGGAGAAACTTATCCGGTTGCTAAAATAGCTGGTATTTTGCCAATAGAAACTCCTCTAAGTCAGCGTACAAATGTCCTTTTCATGGGAACGCATGTAGTCAGCGGTACGGCTGAAGCAGTGGTTGTACGTACAGGTAAATATACAGAATTCGGTCAAGTCTCCGAGCGGCTAAAACTCAGAGCGCCAGAAACAGATTTTGAGCAGGGGATTAAGCGTTTTGGCTATTTCTTAATGGAAGTTACGCTCATGCTAGTCATTGCTATCTTTGCGATTAACGTCTACCTAGCACGTCCAATTTTGGATGCCTTTCTCTTTTCGCTAGCTTTAGCGGTTGGATTAACCCCACAATTGCTACCAGCAGTTATCAGTGTCAACCTAGCTCACGGTGCTAGACGCATGGCTCGTCAAAGCGTAATTGTCAAACGTTTGGCTGCAATTGAAAATTTTGGCAGTATGAACGTACTTTGCTCTGATAAGACTGGCACCCTAACTGAAGGAGCCATGCAAATACACTCGGCGCTAAATGTAAATGGCAATGAAAACCAGGAAGTTCTCTTCTACGCCTACCTCAACGCCTTCTATGAAACTGGCTATGTAAATCCAATCGATGAGGCAATTCGCAGCCATTGTCAGTTCGACCTATCGGGGTATCAAAAACTTGACGAAAGTCCCTATGATTTTATTCGCAAGCGATTGAGCGTCCTGGTTGCTAAAAATAGTACTCATTTGCTAGTTACCAAAGGGGCGCTAAAAAATGTGCTAGAGGTTTGTTCGTCGGTGCAATGCCCAAATGGGGCGATTGCCGACATTACTCCCTTGTTGGAATCGATCCAGCAACGTTACGAGGAATTCGGCAGGCAGGGCTTTCGTACTCTAGGCATTGCTTGCCGAGATCTTGGTTCTACCACAAATATCACCAAAGCTCTGGAAGCTGAAATGACTTTTCTTGGATTCCTGCTTTTCGCCGATCCACCCAAGACAAGTATTACTGGCACAATTTACCACTTAGAGAACCTTGGAATTTCGTTGAAGATTATTACGGGTGATAACCAACGGGTGGCTACTAAAATCGCTCAACAAATAGGAATGACAAACTTTGATATTCTCACAGGTTCAGACTTGCATCAAACCAGCGATGCAGCACTGCTCAAACGAGTCAACGAGGTGAATATCTTTGCCGAAGTCGAACCCAACCAAAAAGAACGTATTATTCTGGCACTGAAAAAAGCTGGCAACGTAGTAGGATACTTGGGAGATGGGATTAACGATGCTTCAGCCATACACGTCGCCGATGTTGGTATTTCTGTCAACAGTGCCGTGGATGTGGCGAAAGAAGCGGCTGATATTGTGCTACTAGAAAAAGATCTTGGAGTGCTAGTGCAAGGGGTTCAAGAGGGGCGGACGACCTTTGCTAACACGCTCAAGTATGTGTTTATGGCAACCAGCGCCAATTTTGGCAATATGTTTAGCATGGCGGGTGTCTCGCTGTTTTTACCCTTTCTCCCCCTGTTACCCAAGCAAATTCTACTGACCAATTTACTAACTGATTTTCCAGAGATGACAATTGCCACTGACAGCGTAGACCGAGACATGGTTAGTAAACCTCGCCGCTGGAACATTCAATTTATCCGTAACTTCATGCTTGTATTTGGGCTAATCAGTTCTGTGTTTGACTACCTCACTTTTGGGACACTATGGTTTATCTTACATGCCACACCGGAGCAATTTAGAACTGGTTGGTTTATAGAGTCAGTTATTTCTGCTGCGGCGATCGTGTTAGTGATTCGCACCCGCAAGCCTTTTTTCAAAAGTCAACCCAGTAAGTATTTATTGACAACCACGCTAGCGATCGTTGCTATTACTTCTATACTTCCGTACGTTCCTGTAGCAGGATTGCTCGATCTTCAGCCTCTACCTGCTTCATTTCTTTCATTGCTAGGAGTAATTGTTGCAATTTATATGGTAACAGCAGACCAAATGAAGCAAATTTTTTACCAATATACAAAGTTTTAAAGCATTATCTGAATCAGAAGTTATTTTCATAACTTCCTCATAATTTTAATTTACTCTAACTGAGGACGACTGTAAATATATACTGAGTGAAATACAATCAAAAAAATATTTCATTGTATTTGCGTTTCTACTATAGAGTTTTTTACTATCGAAAAATTATTTTTAAATAGGTGAAATTTCATGTACGACTGTAAGACTGAAACACAAACCAATTCCAACTTTCAAGCTAGTCATATCAGCATATACAAGCTAGTTAACAATCTACTAGGCATGATAGTTATGTTTGTAGCTTGTTTGCTGATTTGCCATGCACCTAGTTTAATGAATGCATTTATGGGACATCTCTCTCACTGAAACCACTGCTCCATTCTAGCCAAAACATTTGCTCCTTGACAGTTGTACAAATTACTTATGAATGCTCTACGCACAACTTTTTTGATGGCACTACTCGTTATTTTATTTGTCCTGGTTGGACGGGTTCTCGGCGGACAATCTGGGATGACGATCGCTTTCATTCTGGCATTAGCAATGAACTTCTTTAGTTACTGGTTCTCAGATAAACTTATTCTCAAGCTCTACAAAGCTCAAGAAATTCAACAAGCCGATGCGCCTCAGTTATGGGAAATAGTTGCCCACCTTGCTAGCCGTGCTAGATTGCCAATGCCAAAAGTCTACATAATTCCATCAGAGCAGCCCAATGCCTTTGCCACAGGTCGTAACTCCAAACATGCAGCAGTTGCAGTCACAACGGGCATCATAAAGATACTCGACTGGAAGGAGTTGGAAGGGGTAATTGGTCACGAACTGGCACATATCAAGCACAATGACATTCTGACTGGAACAATTGCTGCTACGATCGCTGGAGCAATTACCTATCTGGCTCAAATGGCTTACTGGCTACCTATAGGACGCAGCGACAGTCGCAATGGCAATCCGTTTGTAGCACTGCTTTTGCTAATTACCGCTCCTATTGCAGCTGGGCTAATTCAGATGGCAATTTCGCGATCGCGGGAATTTGAAGCCGACGCAGGTGGAGCTACAATCTCCGGTAATCCACTAGCATTGGCGAATGCCCTCCGTAAACTTGAAGCAGGTGCGCGGGCAACTCCAATGAATAATGCCACTCCCGCCACAGCACACCTGTTTCAGGTTAGTCCTTTTAGCGGCAGACATGGCATTTCTAATCTTTTCTCTACCCATCCCTCAACTGTAGAGCGTATTCGCCGACTAGAGGCAATGGCAGCAAGGCTCTAACAGCAGTGGCAATTTCGAGACAACTACTGCTAGAGGATAAAAGTCATATCCCCGATAATAAACCGTGGGATACATGGGATACAACAGTAACCAAGACAAATAATGCTCTGTGGAATTCTATGTTGGAAAACTTATTTAACTTCAAACGATTAATGGTTTATCTAGCAGTTGGGATTGAAGCAAGTGCTGCTTTACTAATTGGACTGGCTACCATTGAAGCAACTGTTCGTGCGATCGAGTTGTTTTTCTACAATCGCAATTCATCTGAAGATTTCAAGGAGATAGTGCGGCTGCGTTTTGGTACGTGGCTCGCACTATCTCTTGAGTTTGAGCTTGCAGCTGATATTGTCCGCACTACTATTTCTCGTACGTGGACTGAGTTGGGTAATTTGGGAATAATTATTATTTTAAGAACTACCTTAAACTTTTTCCTTCAGAAGGAAATCGAGAGAGTAGTAAAAAGAAATTATAAATTAGTTAATTCGAGACAAATGATAAATAAATAGAAAATAAAATTTAAATAATGTATGTTTTTTAAATAGAAACATTTGCCAACAATATAACATGTTTTAAACAAGTATTATGTTAAATAAATTCATCTCTCAATGGATTGTTCGTAGCCTAGCTACCCCAGAAGCGAATCTATTTATATTCTCTTTTCTCATTAATTTTGTTTATGAAGTTTGGCAAGCCCCTTATTATGAATTCTATGGAAATCCCTCTTTTTTAGACAAAATCAAAGATCTCACTCACTGTACTTTTGGTGATGGTGTCATTACCCTTATTAGTGGTTGGATCGTCAGCGCATTAGCTCGTTCTCGCTACTGGATACTCAACCCAAGGCGAAAATTAACGCTGCTTTTTACTGGTACTGGTTTGGTTATCACTCTCATTACAGAAACCTACCGGGTGAACGTTTCTAAAACTTACGGAGTTCCAGTTTTAGCCGTACCAGGTCTTGGTATGAGTTCACTTGCTGTAGTTCAGTGGATGATTTTGCCGCCTTTAGTACTTTATTTTGCACGCCGCCAGATGATGAGTTGGGAAATGGATAGAAGAAGATGAGCCAAACCAATATTAATTTTTATGCTGTGTTTCTTGACTCTTCAGCTGAGAGGAGAACTTAAGATCTTGACTAGATTCGATAGAGCTACCCTCTAATTTTCCAAGCTTGACTGTTCAATTACTGAATGGAGATCATTTACCGCTATGAAAGCACAAAGAATGACTGATATCCGGTGGTATCTGAAAGGTGAATGGTTCGATGTCTGTAGCTGCAAACTACCATGTCCCTGCACGTTTGCTCAAGAGCCAACTTACGGTGACTGCTTATTCACGCTAGTATGGCAAGTGCATGAGGGACAATTCGACGACATCAATCTCGACGGTCTGAGTATCATCGCTATCGGAGAGGTGGAGGGAAACCAATGGGTGGAAGACCTCACTCCGTCTATGAAATTGCTATTTTACATTGACGAGCAGGCTGACGAACGCCAGCGCTATGCCCTCGAACAGATCTTTACAGGTAAAGCTGGAGGTTGGCCAAGCCAGTTCAGCAAGCTATTCAGCGAAATTCGCGGGATTGAGTTCGCGCCCATCGAAGTTAAAGTCGCAGACGACCTGAGCTATTGGCACGCCGAGATTCCTGGGAAAGTTATAGCAGATGTTGAGGCACTCTCTGGACCAACAGCAGACCCGAACCGTCGCGTTCAGTTGTACAATCCACCTGGTTCTGAGACTGGTCCTGGACAGGTTGCCACTTGGGGTGTTGTAAAGGAGAGTCACGCCATTGGCTTTGATTATTCCCATCCCTTTGAGGGACAGTCGAGCAAACATATTCCTTTTGATTGGAGAATGCCTTAATAGAAGGATTAGCTGGCGATCGCCTCAAGGGATCGCGTATTTCTCAGGCAGAAACACGGGTTCCTCATAACTTCCTCAGAATCTTTCTTTACAGTGAAATCAGCCCGTGACAGGGAATGCTGTCACAACTCCATGTGAAGCAGCAATCGAACTAGCTTCAGCAGTCAATTTGGATTTCAAGTATGGACTGGCGTTTGAAAAATTGGCTATTGAAAGGTTCCAGACGATGGCTCGTCATTTTGGCAATCGCTACAGGAATCTCCTCTACTACTGTTGCTACAGTCTATACTCTCTCGCGTTATCGCCTCTTACCTTCCAGTCCTGCGCCAACTGCTTCACCAGCCGCTCCCATTACCAGAACAGTGACAGCATTGGGACGTTTGGAACCCCAAGGAGAAGCCGTTCACCCAGCTACAACTGGTTCTCTAGAAGGAACTCGAATTCTCCAAGTCTTGGTTAAGGAAGGGGATAAAGTTCGAGCTGGACAAGTTCTTGCGATTCTTGATACCCGCGATCGCCGTCTAACTGCCTTGAAAGAAGCTCAGGAACAAGTCAAAGTTGCCCAGGCACGTTTGGCGCAGGTTAAAGCTGGAGCTAAAGCTGGAGAAATTAACGCTCAAAAGGCAACAATTCAACGGATGGAAGCTGAGTTACAGGGAAATGTAACAGCTCAGGAAGCAACAGTGAAGCGGTTAGAAGCAGAATTGAGTAACGCTGAAACTGAATACAAACGCTATCAACAGTTGTATCGGGATGGTGCAATTTCAGCATCTACTCTCGATAGCAAGCGTTTAACTGCTGAAACTGCTCAGAAAAGGCTGGAGGAAGGAAAAGCAACCCTCAAGCGAGTTCGAGAGACAGTACAAGCACAACTGAACGAAGCTAGAGCTACCCTCACTCGCATCGCTGAAATCCGCCCTACTGACGTACAAACAGCTCAGGCAGAGGTAAACCAGGCGATCGCGGCGGTGGACAAAGCAAAAGCCGATCTGGAGCTAGCATACGTGCGATCGCCGCGAGACGGTCGAGTGCTAAAAATTCATACCCGCGCTGGGGAAGTGGTAAGCAACCAAGGAGAAGGAATTCTCAAACTCGGTCAAACTGACCAAATGTACGTGGTAGCAGAGGTGTATGAAACCGATATTGGTAAAGTTCGCCAGGGACAACGTGCTACGATTACCAGCGATGCATTCGCGGAGAAACTACAAGGTACGGTAGACCAAATTGGTTGGGAAGTAGGCAAACAAGACATTCTCAATACAGACCCAGATGCTGCTACGGATGCCAGAGTTGTAGAAGTCAAAATTCGTCTGGATTCCGTCTCTAGTCGGCGAGTGGCTGCCCTCAATAACCTACAAGTGACCGTGGAGCTTGAGCCATGAGTCACAAACTATTTCTAGCTTGGCTGCAACTTACTAGGGAAAAAGCTAGACTCCTGGTTGCAACAGCAGGGATTGCCTTTGCAGTTATTCTCATGTTCATGCAGTTAGGGTTTCAGGCAGCGTTATCCGAGAGCGCAACTCGCGTACATGAAAGTCTCAATGCGGATCTGGTGATGATTAATCCTCGCTCCCGCGCGCTGATGAGTATGAACAATTTCTCCCGACGGCGTTTATATCAAGCTCTCGGTTTTGATGGAGTAGAGTCTATCAACTCCGTATATGTAGGTTTGGGAACTTGGAAAAGCCCTGCAAGTCAACGCGATCGCGCCATTTTAGTCTTGGGCATCGATCCCAGCAAAATAACCCTACACATTCCAGAAATTAATCAATACCTGAACAAATTAAAGCTCGATGATGTTGCGATCCTCGACCGAGTTTCTCGCCCTGAATTTAAGCCATTTATTACTGAAGTAGCTCAAGGTAATACGATCGCACCTGAAATCAACGGTCGAAAAATTAAGGTAGTAGGTTTATTCACGGTTGGCTCTTCTTTCGGTTCCGACGCGCTTTTAATTACTAGCGAACTAAATTTTTTACGTATTTTCAAAACTCGCGCAGCAAGTGACATCAACATTGGGTTAGTCAAGGTCGCTCCCAATCGAAACATTGGAAGAATTGCTCAGGCAATACAAGCTAGTCTACCGAAAGATATACAAGTACTAACCCATGATGAATTCGTACAATTTGAGAAAAATTATTGGCAAAAAAATACAGCCATCGGATTTGTTTTCACACTAGGAACTATCATGGGTTTTATCGTAGGCAGCGTGATTGTCTATCAAGTTCTTTATACAAATGTCTCCGACCATTTAGCAGAATATGCGACATTAAAAGCGATGGGCTATAAAGATAGTTACCTGCTAATAATGGTATTTCAAGAAGCATTGATTTTAGCTATTCTAGGCTATATTCCTGGATTTGCTCTAACACTAGGTCTGTACGATTTGACTAGAAAAGCTACCAGCCTACCAATGGCAATGGATACATGGAGAGCATCTCTAAGTTTAATTTTGACAATCTTAATGTGTTTTATTTCTGGAGCTATTGCTGTACGTAAATTGCAAGCAGCAGATCCGGCTGATATTTTCTAATAAATACGTTATGAATCAAAAACCAGTTGTTGAAATCCAACATATCAATCACTACTTTGGTCGTGGTGATTTAAAGAAACAAGTTTTATTTGATATTAATTTAAAAATATTTGCTGGAGAAATTATTATTATGATGGGACCATCAGGGTCAGGCAAGACTACCTTGCTGACTTTGATTGGTGGTTTAAGATCCGTTCAAGAAGGTAGCCTTAAAGTATTCGACCGCGAACTCTATGGAGCAAGCTTAGACCAATTAGTGCAAGTCCGTCGCCAGATTGGTTATATTTTCCAATCCCATAATTTGCTTAAATTCTTAACTGCTTGGCAAAACGTACAAACATCCCTTGAACTTCACAAAGATATTCCAGATGAAAAACTCCACTCCCAAGCAGAAGCAATGCTTAAGGCAGTAGGCTTGGAACATCGAGTGAATTACTATCCAGAAAATCTTTCTGGGGGACAGAAACAAAAAGTAGCGATCGCTCGCGCTCTAGTCAGTCATCCCAAACTCGTTTTAGCCGACGAACCGACTGCTGCTTTAGATAGTAAGTCGGGGCGAGATGTAGTGGAACTGATGCAGCATCTGGCTCAGGAGCAAGGATGCTCTATTTTAGTGGTGACGCATGATAATCGCATTTTGGATATTGCCGATCGCATCGTTCGTATGGATGATGGTCGGCTCGCACCAGAGGCATCTTTTGTAGAAAACAATACCTAAAAGTGCGATCGCATAAGTAGTTCGAGTTGGGTATTGATTTTGGCATAGCTGAAAGAAGGGATGAAAACACATCTACAAAACTGGTATTGCCGCTAGACTGTCCGATCTCAATACCTTACAGAATCGACGGAGTTAGAAATGCCTAACCAATGCGTAATTGCTGTGTATGACAGCGTGTCAAAAGCAAAAGAAGCCTTACACTTATTGGAGCAAAATGACTTCCCAATCGATCGGACTTCTCTGATTACCCAGAATCGAGAAATTGAAAAGGAATTGCATCGCCCTACGGATAATGCTGAAAACGCAGATAAGCTCGGCGCTGTTGCTGGTGGTTCCTTGGGTTGGGTAATTGGGGTTCTTGCTGGTGCGGCTGTTGTTTGGATTCCTGGTGTGGGACCAGGGCTGGCAGTCGGACACATAGCTAGCACTGCACTACTAGGTGGTATTGAGGGTGTCGTAGCTGGTGCAACTGGAGGAGGAATGCTGGTGACGTTAGTAGACTGGGGCATTTCTCGGCAACACATCCGCAAGTACGAAAAAAAGCTTAAGGACGGTAATTACTTACTAATGGTTGATGGCAGCACCAAGGAGGCAGCTCGTGCCAAAAATATCTTGAAAAACACCGAGCAAAGGAAATAAATCTCCACAAGAAAATACTCGCGTAAGTTTTGCCCGCAAGGATTTCGAGAAATGGTGAAAATTTTCACGTTGATTTCATTTGAGTCTGAGATTGTTATTAATAGGATTCGTTCTCCACCTGAAATTTCAACAAGAAATTCCAGAAAGACTTTGATTTTGAACTAGACGTATTACAAGGAGATGTCTTATGGCAACGATGGAAAAATGCATTCAAGATTGTTTGGATTGTCTGCGCGAATGTGAAAACTGTGCCAATGCTTGCTTGAGCAGCGATATGGCGCAGATGATGGCTGAATGTATCAGACTATGTGGAGATTGTGCCGATTTGTGCGCTCTGTGCGCGCGTTTCCTGTCACGAAAATCCAGTCTCTCTGCTGAAGCTTGCCTTGCCTGTGCTAAAGCCTGCGAACTCTGCGCGGCTGAGTGCGAGAAGCACAGCGCCCATGCCGAGCATTGTAAAACCTGTGCCGAGGCTTGCCGACGTTGCGCTCAAAGCTGTCGCGAAGTAGCACATGCAGCTTAAGAGTTAACAATTGTTCTGGTTTAAAACATTTGGATGGGGCAGATGAGTAAGTCTGCCCTTCTGCAATCAACGATTAACTCAGTACTGATATGCTCAAAAATAGAGGATTAATCTCATGCTATTGATCTTTAGCTTGATTGCAATAGCTGTAGTGGCATTCATTTGGCTGCGTCGTTCTGGACATCATGGTGGAAATCGTGGCGGACACCACGGCAGTCATGGTAGCGATCGCGGAGGGCACGGCAGTCATCAAAGCCGCCATAGAGGAGGTGGAGGTTGTCACTAATCCTTTGTGGACTCTGTAATGAATAAAAAACTACTCCTACTCCTTTTCTGCGTGTTTGTCGTCTCGATCGGCTTTGGTGTAACATTGCCAGTACTGCCCTTTTATGCTAAGCATCTCGATGTGGCAGGAGTATCTCGTGAAACAATGGCGATTCATATCAGCCTTTTGACGAGTGTTTATGCCCTGATGCAGTTCATTTTTGCTCCGTTCTGGGGGCAACGGTCAGATCGGGTTGGCAGACGACCCCTGATCTTACTAGGAATTGCAGGTTCTGCGATTACTCAAGTGCTATTTGGCTTC
This sequence comes from Chroococcidiopsis sp. CCNUC1, assembly GCF_023546805.1. Lineage (NCBI taxonomy): Bacteria > Bacillati > Cyanobacteriota > Cyanophyceae > Chroococcidiopsidales > Chroococcidiopsidaceae > Chroococcidiopsis > Chroococcidiopsis sp. CCNUC1. The sequence continues at coordinate 283,355 of NZ_CP097481.1, forward strand.
GCTACTTCATTAGGAATGCTATACGTTGTGCGAGCAGTGGGTGGATTCTTATCTTCTGCTACGCTACCTGCTGCAACTGCTTACGTATCCGATCTCACGACAGAGAGCGATCGCAGTCGAGGCATGGCGTGGCTTGGCACGGCGGTGAGTCTTGGCGTTATCGCTGGTCCAGCGTTCGGAGGACTTACCACCCGCGAAGATATACATTTCACTGTAGGTTTTGTAGATTTCAAGATTGAGAACTTCGCACCTCCATTCTTTCTATCAGCGGTGCTAATGCTCCTCATACTCGCGATCGCTGTGCGATGGTTGCCTGAATCTCTAGCTTCACGAGCGGTAATGACCTCCAGCAATAAATTAGCCTTCAGGTGGAGAACGCTGGAAGGTAAACTGCTTCTACTTTTAGTTCTAACAGCTGTTGCACAGTTCGGACTAACGATTTTTGAAGCTACTTTTGCACTCTATGCTCAGGAGAAATTGGGTTATGGTCCGGTGCAAACAGGAATTGTTTTTACGATCTGTGGGCTGGTGATGGCTGTATTTCAGACTATTGCAGTTGGCTATCTTTCAAATAGAATGAACGCAGTTGCTCAAATTGCTTCTGGTTTGAGCTTGATGGGAATTGGCATTATACTCTTGTTGCTGGTACGGAATATGCTTCTAGTTTTCGGAGTTGTTGGCTTATTAGCACTGGGTATGGCATTGGTTACTCCCAACCTCTCAGCCCTAATTTCAAAACGAAGCGGTCAACACACTGGTAAAGTGTTAGGAATGCAAAATGCTGCTAACAGTCTCGGACAGGTAGGTGGTCCGATGCTAGGAGGTGTACTCTTCGCATGGCAACCAAATGCACCATACCTTTTTACCGGAGCCTTTTTGGTTAGTATCAGTCTTGGAGTTATCTGGCAAGCGAAAAGTAGGCGGCATTAATTGATTAATTATTTAAAAATGTCATGGGATGAAATCCCTCGTTAGAACATAAGTGTGAGCAAAGTTTAGCTTGGAGACTAACAATGCCCGTTGAAAAAGATGGAAAACCCAATTCCCCTAATCCTCAACACTTTGGTAGCAGTCTATTGACGCTCCTGTTTTTCCTTTTTCTCTTCCACTTTTTCATTGCCCCTGGAATGCGTTCTCCAACAACTGAGGTTTTGTACAGCCGATTTCGCAAGGATGTGAAAGATGGTAAGGTTGCTCAAGCACTATTGGCAGAAAACCAGATTCAATATACTCTCAAGGCAGATTTACCCAAACAGCAAAAGCCCCAACCAGACAATTCATCCACGCCTCCATCTAATCTGCAATTTCCTCAAACCGATGGCTCAACCTCGGCTCCCGCCAAAATCTACACGACTACGCCCATTCCAAACGATCCGAGCTTGCCTCAGCTCTTGGCAGATAATAATGTAGAATTCGGTGCGCTGCCACCCGATCGCAATGCCTGGATCGGTACGCTTTTAGGGTGGGTAATTCCTCCCTTGATCTTTTTTGGTATCTGGGGTTTGCTGCTCAACCGTGCCCAGACAGGTGCAGGTGCAGCCCTAACCGTAGGAAAAAGCAAAGCCCGCATTTATTCGGAAGGACATACTGGAGCCACATTTGCTGACGTAGCTGGAATCGATGAAGCGAAAGCAGAACTTTGGGAAATTGTGGAGTTTTTGAAAAACTCTGCTAAATATACTCGTGTTGGAGCCAAAATCCCCAAAGGAGTGCTTTTGATTGGCGCACCAGGGACGGGCAAAACTCTCCTAGCAAAAGCTGTAGCTGGGGAAGCGGGAGTTCCTTTCTTTAGTATCTCTGGCTCCGAGTTCATCGAGTTATTTGTCGGTGTTGGCGCGGCGCGGGTGCGAGATTTATTTGAGCAGGCGAAGAAACAAGCTCCCTGTATTGTTTTTATCGACGAACTAGATGCTCTAGGTAAATCTAGAGCCGGAGCAGGATCGATAATGGGAGGTAATGACGAGCGGGAGCAAACCCTGAATCAACTATTGACCGAGATGGATGGCTTTGAAGCCAATACGGGAGTCATTATTTTAGCGGCGACTAACCGCCCTGAAGTTTTAGATCCAGCTTTACGCCGTCCTGGTCGCTTCGATCGCCAAGTAGTTGTCGATCGCCCAGACAAGCTAGGACGGGAAGCTATTCTCAAAGTACACGTAAACCAAGTTAAGTTAGCAGCTGATGTAGACTTGGCTGCGATCGCCGCCCGCACGCCAGGATTTGCTGGTGCCGATTTAGCCAATTTAGTCAATGAAGCCGCCCTGCTAGCTGCTCGCCAAGATCGAGAAGCCGTAACGATGGCTGATTTTAACGAGGCGATCGAGCGAGTGATTGCTGGATTGGAGAAAAAATCTCGCGTTCTCAACGAGACGGAAAAGAGAACTGTGGCTTACCATGAAGCAGGTCATGCTATTGTCGCAGCCTTGATGCCTGGAGCTGGCAAAGTCGAGAAAATCTCTATTGTCCCTAGAGGTGTAGGCGCATTGGGCTACACGCTGCAACTGCCTGAAGAAGATCGCTTCTTGATGGCAGAAAATGAAATTCGCGGTCGCCTTGCTACACTTTTGGCAGGACGCTCCTCAGAGGAAATTGTCTTCGGTACAGTGTCAACGGGAGCTAGTGACGATATCCAAAAAGCAACCGATCTTGCCGAACGTATGGTTACCCTTTATGGTATGAGTCATAAGCTAGGACCTGTGGCACTAGAAAAAGTGCAGCAACAATTTTTGGATGGTTTCTCCAATCCTCGTCGTCCGGTTAGCCCTGCGATTGCGGAAGAGATCGATCGAGAAGTTAAGGAGATTGTAGATGGAGCGCATCAGATTGCCTTACTCATTCTAGAAACTAATCGTTCTTTATTAGAGGAAATGACTCAACACTTAATACGTGCAGAAGTTCTAGAAGGAGAGCAACTACGTCGTTATTTAGAACAGGTTCAAGCTCCTAATGATTTGGTAGATTGGCTACGCACAGGTCAGTTAATGTCTAAAAAAGTTAACTGAAATTTTTAGTGTATTTTTGCTGCTAAATATAAAAATAATTTAACCTAATAAATACTGCCAAAAATATAAGCTCTGGTTGAAAATTTTCTTGCAAAAATAACAATATTACTAATACTAAATCTAGAATAAATCTGTAATATTTAACTGATTTTTCTAATAATCAAAAATTTTCTTCGACTTAGAATGAATTTCATCTTGATTTCATCTTGCCTTTCGTATAATAAAGTTTAATCACTTACACCTCATGCTTAGCTTAGTCTCAGGCTTTTAGTTTACGAGCTTAAAAGCCTGAGTTTTTATAACGATAAGAATGAAATCGAAATCGTCATCTAGAAAAACTAGCTTCATTCCCCGATCTATCCTTCGGACTATAGGAAAGGTTAGACAGGCATTCGATCCACAAGCAGAGTCAAAGCTAGTTGAAGAGTTTCGTGCTTCTCAGCAACGTACGCTTATATCCATTCGTTTTCTGTTAATTCTGATTGTAGTTCCCATGCTAGTAAGCCAACTTTCTAGAAACTTTGTAATTAGCCCATTAGTTAAAGCTTTATGGAACAAAGAGGAATTAGTGACTTTCTTAAACTCTTCTCAGGAAGAGAGAGCTTTAGCCGAGCTAAAAAGATTTGAGCAAGCAATTTACTTTGAGCTTCGTATAAATAAAACTCCAAAACTATCTAACGAAATTTCACAAAAAAACCTGAAGGAAAAAGCTATTAGTTTGACTGAAAAGTATAGAGATGAAAGTTTTGATGCGTTAACGAATGTTTTTGTAGGTCTGCTTTCAGCATTCATTTTTATTATTATAATTATAATTAACAAAAAACAACTAAATATTATTAAGTCTTTGCTTGATGACATAATTTATGGATTAAGCGACTCTGCTAAAGCCTTTTTAATTATTCTCTCTACCGATCTATTTGTAGGCTTTCATTCTCCTTACGGATGGCAAATAATTTTGGAAGGTGCTTTGAAGCGTTTTGGTCTTCCAGAAAATAAAGATTTTATTTTTTTATTCATTGCTACTGTCCCCGTTATTGCAGACACTATTTTTAAGTATTGGATTTTTCGCTACCTCAATCGCTCTTCTCCTTCAGCAGTAGCAACCTATCGTAGTATGAATGAATAGTTAGTTCAAATAAATATGTTATCAAAATAAAATATTTTTTCATTATCAATGTTTACTATCATGAAGGATACTCAGACAAGCACCGACCTCGTATACATTTACCTACGTGAAATTGGTCGCGTACCACTGCTAACTCACGAACAAGAAGTTTTATTTGGTAAACAGGTACAGCGAGCGATCGCCTTGCAGTTGGTAAAAGATTCGCTAACCAAGCAGTTAGGTCGAGAACCGTCGCTTGATGAATGGGCAAAAGCTTCAGGCAAATTAGATAATACTGGGCTAACAAAAGCGATCGCAGATGGTGAGAATGCTAAGCGCAAGATGGTAGAAGCTAATTTGCGACTGGTGGTTTCCATCGCCAAAAAGTACACCAAGCGCAATTTAGAACTTTTAGACTTGATTCAGGAAGGAACCATTGGTTTGCATCGGGGTGTGGAAAAGTTTGACCCAACTAAAGGTTATCGGCTTTCAACTTATGCCTACTGGTGGATTCGTCAAGCTATAACTAGAGCGATCGCGCAGAACAGCCGCACCATCCGGCTGCCTATCCATGTCACTGAGAAGCTGAATAAAATTAAAAAGACACAACGCCAGCTATCCCAACACCTAAAACGCACGCCGTCAATTTCTGAGTTAGCAGCAGCACTAGAATTGACTCCCAACCAGGTAATCTCGTATCTAGAGGTAGCACGTCAACCTATATCTCTAGAAAAACAAGTAGGAGAAGATCGAGATACAGAGCTGGGTGAAATGTTGCAAGATCCTGCTGCTTCTCCAGAGGAGTTTGCGATTCAGTCATTAATGTCCGATAACTTAAAGCAAGTGATGGCAGCAGTTTTGACACTGCAACAGCAGCAGGTATTGAGCTTGCGTTTTGGTTTAGAAGATGGACGATCGCTTTCGCTGAAAAATATAGGCGAGCGGCTTAACTTTAGTCGCGAACGGGTGCGGCAGATTCAGCAAGAAGCCTTAGCCAAACTCCGCCAGTGCAAAGCCGAGCTTAGATAAACAACTGTAATATTTATGCTGTTGCATTGGCTTATACGGCTTACAACATAAATACTGATATGACTTTAGACACACCAACAGGTATGTCTATAATTCAAATTTATAGACAATGCTAAACATATACCCCCAGACCTCAACATAAACATCAGGTCTGAACGAGCCAGAATAAACTAAATAGAAAATCACTAAAAGCACTTTAACAAATAGGTGATTTTGCTCTTAGTGATATTTGATAACTAGAAAGTTTGGAGGATAATTTTGTCAATAAAACTAACCGTTGGAGCCTATTGTAATAGATCTCGATCTACCAGAGGCATAGTGTCTATTTGCAAAGTTGAGAGCTATTGAGTCTGTAAATGTATAGATTGCAGCTCCTGCTGGATCTTCAGCATATGCATCAGCAGAGCTGGATGCATACGAGTGTTTTATAGACATGCCTCCTGTCACACTAGCTTCATTTTCTTCATTGACGATCTCCAAACCCTTTATGTCAGAAACAATCATGAAATTACTCCTTAAGTGCCTTAATTCTTCTTACACTTGCAACGACTGAGTAACTAAACTCAATCTCCAGAAGAAAATAACAGATTCTTATTGTTATAAAAAGCAGTTTTTACATCTCTTAAAAACTACTAAAAGACTCTATTTATGTAAAAGTAAAAAGTAAAACATATACTAATTTTTTGACATTTTTAAGAAATTTCATCCTAATTTCATTCTCTTATGTTGTGCATCAAAATGGTCAATTTTTTTGACATTTTTAAAAAATTTCATCCTAATTTCATATCGTTGTGCTGACTTGTAAGCACCTAAATTTAATGATATTTGTTTGCATCAAGTATCGCGGCTACCTAAAGTGCTTTTTCATTAGGTGTGAGGATAAACAATTTTTTTTGGAAGGCTATACAAGTTAGCCCTTCACTGGTTTGTGCAATCTTAAGCTTAGCCCAAGTCTCTCTTGCTTCGCAGTCAGATATCGTCCCCAGTTCACTGATGAGAAAAAGTTTTGTTAATCCCAAAGCGCCTTCGCCTGAAACTACCCCAATAACTCTCACTATCCGAAAGCAGGACTCGTGGAGTAGGTCTGAGACTATTGTTAAGTGGTTAAATCTCCTCCCCTACAGCTCGAATGCTAACGACCTACGGCTAAATAATTCTCCTAATTTCGAGCAAAGCCAGTGCGACTTACCCAATTTTATTTTCAAAAGCAAAGCATCTGTAGATTGGGAAGGAAGCGCGATCGCAAAGTAATTTTAACTCTGTTTGGTATTTCATCTAAATTTCATCTTACTCTGTCAATCTAGTTAGCAAGAGATTCATCTTGAGTGAGTTTCAAAGCTAATTAGCAGAGTTAAATTTTGAGAAGCTCAAATGAAGAAAACACTAGTTTATGTCACCGTATTTGCGCTAGCTACTGTAGCTTTAACTACTACTAGCTATGCAAGTACCAAGATAGATAGCGATAACGTTTCTAATATTGAGAATGAGGTGCAATCTCCTGCTAATCGCTGGCAACTAGTCAAACACGCTTTTAAATTAAACGTCCCAAAAAATATTAATGGACTCTCCCAGCTTATTATTGACACTCCATCTACTGTAGCAGTGAGTAATGATATAGATGTGCTAGCTCAAAACGGTCAAAAAGTTAATATTAATGTTTCTGTTAAAGATAAAAAAATTATCATAGATTTTCCAGGAAAGAATATTTCTAACACCAAGCTTATAGTTGAACTCAACAAAGTTAGGCAACTATCTCAGGGTCCTGATTCCGTTTATAACCTTTGGGCTAAAGTTGTTGGCAGTAATACAGAAATTCCTGTAGGTGTAGTTCGGTTTCGTACATATTAATTCCCAATTTCTGACTGCATTTACAGGAATTTTAGCTCTTTTTGTATAAGATAGCTTACTTACTGTTTGTTTGTAAAGCTGATGAGTTTCTACTAGGAAGATTACTAACAGCGCGTTGCAGCGTTGCTAAAGCGCGATTGTAATTCAAAATTGCATTTAGCTGATTCACCTGCGCTCGTGTCAAGTCATTTTCAGCACTAATTACGTCTAGTTGAGTACCAACTCCTCCCTGAAAGCGCACGCGAGCAGTCTCCAAACCTAATTGAGCTTGTTGCAAAGCTGCGGCAGCAGTTTGAATACTGCGAGCATTTGCTTGGAGATTTTTGTATGCTTGCTCGACTTGAAAACGAATCTGGTTACGAGTTTGAGCAAAGCGGGTTTCGGCGATCGCCCGATTATTCCTCTCCTGGGCTGCTGCAAATCTAGCTGCTCCACCATCAAAGAAATTCCAGCGCAGTCTAGCTCCTGCTGCATATCCATCTTGCAAGTCAAATTCGTCGCTTAAATCATCCAACACTTGATAGTTGGCAAACAAACTAATTTGCGGTCTTGCCTCAGCCAAGGCGACTCGACGCTGCTGCTCGGCAATTCTACGTTGTGCCAACTGCTGTTGCAGCTCTACTCTATTTTTATACGCCAGCACGATACTTTCTTCCAGGGATAGTTCCCATTCCCCTGCTTGCCGCACTGGATCGGCAGCACTCACATCTACTGTCTCGCTCAAACTCAACAATTCCACTAATCGACGACGGGCAATATCTTGTTGGCTTTGAGCATCGATCAGTTCCTGCTCTGCATTACCAAGCTGGACTCTAGCTCTAACAATATCAAACTGAGCTACTATCCCACCTTCTTCTAACGCAATAGCATCCTGCAAACTTTTTTGGGCATTATTAACTGCTGCTTGGGAAATTCTCACCTGTTCGTCTGCTTCTTGCAGGTCGTAGTAAGTATTTGTGACATCTAGACGAGTTTGTTCGTTCAGTCGCTCTACTTCCAATTGATCGAAGCGCACCTGCTCCTGGGCAGCCCCGATTCTACCAGAGCGCCTACCAAAGGTGAAAATGTCATAACCAACCTCTAAAGTACCGCCTAAAGGAGTTTCAGGGGAAGACTCTTCACCGTCGTCGAGATCGTCTAGTTTGTCGCTAGCATTTTGTTCGCGGGAAAATTCTGCTTCACCGCTCAAAGTGGGTAATCGAGCTGCTTGCGCTTGTCTTAGGGCCGCTTGACTGCGCTGCAAAGTTTGTCGTACAACCTGGAGTTCTCGATTATTCCTTTGCGCTAGCGCGATCGCCTGTTGCAAAGTAATTGGTTGTGCTTGCTGCAACCGGACTTGTTCTGGACGGGTAGGGAGATCGAGTGAGTTCTGGCTGGGATTCAGCGAGTCCGGCAACTGACTTTCTGAGGGAACGGTTGGGGATATAGGTTGAGTTTGGGCGCTTGCCGATTGAATTTGACTGAGAATGAAAATAGCACTAACACTCATTACCGTCAGAAGACAAACCATCTGCATAAGTTTTTTACTAGCTTGAAGCCCTTCTCTGACAGGCAACGGAATCATCATGAAACGCACTTTAACTTTCAAATTTAGAGGTGACTGAAAAGCACTAAGATTCAAGTATTTCATATGGAGATGAAATTTGGATGAAATCTATACAGCCTCTAATTAATTCTTCAACTTTGTAGGTATTTGTGACAAAGTGTTGAGGTTTGACATTCGCTCAGATTTTCTAAATCCCGTTTTTTCTTCCAGAATATTCGTTGTTTCAGACTTAAAGTTTCTTCAACCACAGCTCACTTGGTACTGAATAAATAATTTTCTTTAATAACTCAAAATTTCATCCTAATTTCATAGTCGTTAGTTTACCTTATCATTAGGTTCACACAACCAAAATGAGTCTAAGTATGAATTAATTTAGCCATTCTTTAGTAAGAATAGAGTCAAAATGCTCAAACCACTAATTTACGCTACTGCGCTTAGTTTAACAGCCGCAGTATCAGTTCCATCTGTCTATGCAATTCCCGCGACAGATGCTATGAAGGTTCCTCATATTGTTAGTTCAGTCCAATTTCCTCAATCTAAAGCATCAATCGTCAGACACACTTTTCGATTGCAAATTCCCCCAAATAGTAAATCTCTCTCTCAACTGACGATTGACGTACCTGCTGGGTTAAAGGTAAAGAATAAGATCGATGTTTCTGACCGATCGGGTCGCCAAATTGACACCAATACCTCTGTTGATGGTAGTAAAGTCACGTTAGTATTTCCCACACCCGTTTCTCCTGGAAACGAACTCAAAATTGCTATGAGAGATGTAAAAATCTCAGGAATTACCAATGCTTGGCTGTACAAGGTTTACGCTAGACTCGTTGGAATTGATGCAGATCTTCCTATCGGTTTTGCTCGCTATCGGGTTTATGTGCGGTAAGAGTTAAGATTTCACTTCAATTTCATTTAAGCCTGTCAAGATAGTAAATATAAGTTCGAGCGAGATATGTTCTCTGGCAAGGATGTTAAGGGTATGGCTCACACTTGAATAATTTCTCATTCACTTACAAGTGAAGTGATTCTATGACTTGTTTGCAGTGTATATTTCTGCCTAACCAGTTGAACAACCTGAAAAATTAGTTAGATAAGATTTTCTATTTATCTAACTAAAGATCGGCAATGCATCGATTCACGTTTTTTTATTTGGAGAGTTTACCATGAAAACATTTTTGATCGGTACTGCATTCATCCTAACGATCGCATCTTTTGGTTCTGCTGCTTATGCAAACCCTGATAACTCCGGCAGCAAAGAAGGCTGTCAAGCTACACCGATCTCAGAACCTTCTGGAGGAGCTAGTAGGCAACGACTTGCAAACGAGCAAAAGTGCCATGCTGGAGGAGTTGTAGAAGATCGGCAGTCCACTGAGGCATCTAACACAAAAGGTTATAAAGTTCCTATAGCAAGACCATCTGGAGGAGCCTCTAGGGAAAGACTTGCAGCTTTGCAGAAGTGCTATTCAGGTACTCAATAGTTCCAACAAAAGTTTAGACAACACAAAGCTAGAACCAAAGATAACACTATCCAGCGTTGAGGTTAGACACATACTAGGTTCTCTCCTTCATAGAGTTGAAATTTTGGCTCTAGCTACTTACTAGTTGTAGAAATACTTGGTTCACATAGAAAAGGGTAGAAGTAGTTTTGTCTAGAACTCTACTAAATACCTGGAAGAAGCTAACTTTTTTGCTGGTAATTATATCCAGCAGGTGTCGTTACAGATAGCAAAGCAAAGTTGATTCAGGAGTCAATGTTATGAAATTAGCCATCCTTGGTGGTCTATCAGTTTTATTGTTTTCTATTGCAGATGTGCCTACATTAGGAGTTGAGATAGCAGCAGCCGATAGTGAAAAAAACAGTACTGCTATTAGATATCAACTGCGTCCCTTTAATCTAGTGTACTTGGCTTATCAAGGTTACTTTCGCGACCAAGGCATTCCTGGCTACAGTGCATTCCTTGCAGCTTACGAGGCGGGGAGAGTCAGTGCTGAAGATCTCGTGCAAAGTGCAGTTAAAAAGAACAAAGTTTCCCCTGAAACTGCAAGCGATCGAGGCTACCTCAGAGCAGTCAAGTCCCAGATAGAAAGTTTGAGAAAAGATTAACAAAACACCTAGCGCCAAATAATAACAACAAACCTGTATTTGGAAAACTATATCTGCTTTTCAAATATAGGTGTTTGGCAATCGCACTAGTGCAGCACGGCAGAAATAAAGCGTCAGTTTAGACAACGGTTTTGTTACCTGTGTACTTCCAGTTAAATGGTTCTGCCAAGATGTCATTGAAGTAGGCAATAAAGTCCAGGGTTTGGAGCTGTAAATCGAGTGTAGAAGTGAAGTTTCCGCGCCGCAACAACCGTCTGGCTAAAATACTAAACCAAATTTCAATCTGATTCAGCCAGGAGGTATGTTTAGGAACGTAAACAAAGCGAATTCGATGCTGAGAATCACTCAAGAAAGCCGCCCGACTTACCATTGACTTCAAGATGCCAGATTTGCCTTTGATCCCTAAGTCGAGGTTGAGTTGACAGCGTTGCGCCACCAAACGCACTAACGCTTCAGATTGGTGGATATTGAGTTGGTCTGTGATGAACAGCCATGCGGCATCTGGGTCGGTCGCAATTGTTTGCTGGATATGTGCGGCAAAGTCTGCTTCCGTGCGAGTTGCGCCTACAGATGGAGCTATCACCCGACCAGTTGCCACTTCAAAATTGGCAATCAGACTTTGAGTGCCGTGGCGGATGTATTCAATCTCCTGGCACTCAACCTTGCCTGGTCGCATCGGTAAAGCGGAATGGGTACGTTCTAGAGCGAGGAATAGCAGTCATTTCATCCGTACTAATCAAGTGTGTGCCTTGCTCATGTAAGCTGGCAGCGGCTTGGTACAGGTCACAGACTACCTGAATTTGCGCTTGAAAAATAACTGGGTCTTCAGGGTCGGCATTTAGCCAGTATCGATTCCGGTGTGGTTGCAGTGCTGCTTCTTTTTAAAAAACGTCCTACATGGCGGACAGAAATGTGTTCTACGATGCCTCGTTTGAGCGACTCGGCTCTGAGTGCTTGGGGAGTTCAGTGCGAGAGTGGATAACCAGAAGCATCCGGTTTCTCACACGCAATCGCCAAAATCTCGACGATTTGAGCCAAACTGAAATGAGCCGGAGTACCTGGACGGGGTTCGTCCGCTAACACCATCTCTATTAACTGCATCAACTGCTTATCATCTGCGCTTACTTCAACAGCAGACAGTCGTTCACCAGCTTTCAGCCAGCATTCTCGCCAATGGCGCACCGTTTCGCGATGGATGCCTAGAACTCTTGCCACTTGCTGGTTCTGCTTGCCTTGCGCCACTTCGAGGATAATTTGCACTCGCCGCACTAACTGCTGAGAACTACTCTCGCGTCGCGCTATCTTTTCTAGGACACGCTGCTGACGGCAAGTTAGGTTAATAAATTGAGGTTTCGGTCCTGGCAACTTCTATCTCTGAACGCTACTTTTTACCCATTCTAACTGATGAATTATTTCTGCCGTGCTGCACTAGTAGTTAGTATTTTCAACAATCTACACGTTCGCAATTTGTTATAAGTACATTCATAAATCCGCTGCGATCGCACAATCCTTGCCCGTTCGTTAACAGACGAGCAAGGACAGGTTTTTAGAACTAAGTTCTAGAACCTAAAGGTCGTTCGTATAGTTCCAACATAGATGTTGCTGTTGTCATTGTTATGTTCGGGGTTGAAAATTACGATCGCGCCAGGAGTGACCTCAATATTATCGGTAATAGGAAAACGGTATAGTGCCTCTAGGTGATAGGAAGTATCGCGATCGCGGCGACCGCCAAATTCGTTATCGCCAGCTCTTGGTGGCATACCGAAGATCAGACCGAGTACGCTGCCTTCTTTTCCCAAGTCTTGTACGGCTAAGGTTGCTGCCCAGTTCCAGATTTCGGCGGACTGGGAAGGGCTGTTTTCATTCAGGGCAACAGTGTAACCGCCCCAACCTGAAATTGTAATTCTGTCACCTAGCTTGAGGCTAGCTTGCGCGGCATAGTGATTGGCTGACGTTGCGGCATTGTTGAAGGGGTTATTAGCAAAGTTACTGCCAGTACCTCCCGAAACGCTAATACTGTTGTTAGTAGTAACGCTATCGGTCGCGGCATTGTCATAGCTGTGAGCGTAAGCCAAACCTAAGTTTATGGTGTCGGAGGGACGGAAGGCTAGCTGAGCGATCGCCGCATAATCTCCGTTGAACAGTCCAAAACTGTTATCAGGATTATTAGAATTTGGTGCTTTATAGCCGAGAGACAGACCAATACGACCTTTGGGGTTGATGTTGACAGTTAAAGCAGAACCCGCAGTACCCTGTTGGCGATAGATCGGGTTAAAGCGTCCAAAGTTAGAAATGGCTCCCCGACCGCTGCTTTCAAACACGGGGTTGAAAGTGTAGATGTTGTCAAAGAAGTCAGAATTGGCAAAGTCAACTTTGACATCGGCAATGTCGCCTACTGGAAACTTGTACCAAAAGTCGTCGATGACAACATCATTGCTATCACTACCATCGAACGATAAGCGCGTCATAGCAGTACCTGTATCACCTGAAGCACCAGGAGTTCCCGTGCGCGTGAAGGGAGTGATATTGCGGGCTTGTAGTCGAGTTCTCAACTCATCTTTTCCAGTAAAACTGGTATTAAAAGTCAAACGAGCGCGGTCAGCTAGTATGGTGTTGATGTCCAAATCTCCTCTAGAACCTTCTGCTTCACCGCTACGAACAGCTCGCTCATCACCAAAGACATCAGCTACAGCAGCAATTACTTCTCCAGTTAGTGTGGTGGTAGTAGAAAACTGATTGGCTTCTAATTCAGATGTTTGTGCTTCCAAGGCATCAACGCGACCGCGCAGCGTAGAAAGTTCGGCAGAAAACTCCTCTTGTAACCGTTGTAAAGTTGCTAGGTCTTCTTTAGTTACATTGTCAGCCGTAGCTGTAGCAATTAATTCATTCACTCGATCTAGACAAGCATTTAAACCAGCAGCGAACTCGTAACGAGTCAAAGCGCGGTTGCCGCGATAAGTTCCGTCGGGATACCCAGCAATGCAACCGTAACGCTCGACTAAGGACTGCAAGGCTTGAAATGCCCAGTCGGTAGGCTGTACGTCGGATAGCTGGGAAACAGAGGTGACTTGAGCCAGAGCATCTGTGGTTTGGCTGTTTTGGTTAATTTCATCAAAGCTGGTTTCATCTAACTGTTGAGTAACTGATTGTAATGTTGAATTAGATTGGCTTAGTTGTGCAATTTTTTGTTGTGTCATTTTTTGTTCTGAGGGATTTATAATTATCTCCGACGCAGGAGCTTCAGCAGCTTGGGTGCGGACTGTCAAAAATAGAGTAGTACCTACAAGCGTAACTGGACACAATCCCAAAGCAATCCACAAAAACTTTGTCATAGTTTTCGCTCACACCTATGTTGTTAAGTTGACAGAAATGCCCAACTTATTCGGCAAATAGCGTCATGTTTGTCGCTACTACCTGCTTATTATTTCAGACAGAGATGAAATTCGGATGAAATCCTTTTTAGAATTGAGGACTATGTTGAAGCGAGAAGAAAGCTACAGTTCTATTTCACACTTTGCTAGTAGCAAAGTTTTTAGAAGATATTATAAAAATTTTACTTTAAGAGCGAAAGTTAATTTTTTTAAACTTGCGTATAAAATTGTTAAATGAGAAACGGAAATACTTGCATTGTCGGCTGATGCAATCTTTCCTTCGATAACTTTTTGAAAGGCAATTAAATAAATCTAAACTAGGTAAGCAGAAGCAAAAAAAAACGCTGGAATTTATTAATTTTTGGTAGTTGGTAAGCAGCTAAATTTTAAATAAAAATGCAGTTAAACATAAATTCTTAATGGTTAATTCGCTAAAGCAAATATTTTGTTATTTAACTACTAAATCGATTTTGCCCAGAAAGAGTTGATATTTCATCCTGATTTCATCTATGTCTGTCAATCTATTCTTAGTAGATAATTTAACTGACAGTTAATAGATGAAAGACACACGTATAATAGCGTAAGGATGAATTTTATGAGAATACTACTAGTTGAGGATGAACCAGACTTAGGAGCTGCAATCAAGCGAACCTTAGACCAAGAAAAGTATGTGGTTGACTTGGTTCTAAATGGTACTGAAGCCTGGGAATATTTAGAAAACCAGCACGCGCAGTATAGCATGGCTATCTTGGACTGGTCGTTACCTGGAATGTCAGGTATAGAGCTGTGCAAGCGGTTAAGGAGTCAAAACAGCCCGTTACCAGTGTTAATACTGACAGCTAGAGATAGTATCGAAGATAGAGTGACTGGTTTGGATGCAGGAGCAGATGACTATCTAGTGAAACCGTTTAGCATGGCGGAACTACTAGCAAGGGTAAGAGCGCTCCAACGGCGATCGCCTCAGATTCAACCCCAAAAACTCCAAGCAGGTAATTTAATTTTGGATTACGCAACCCGAAGTGTTTATCTGGTCGAACAAAGTGGAGAGCGGCAGTTAGTGCCACTAACGAAAAAGGAATTTCAGCTATTAGAGTATTTTATGACAAATCCGAACCGGATTGTTAGCAGCGAGCAGATTCGCAATCAGCTTTGGGAAGTGAATGCGGATACGACTAGCAATGTCGTAGCTGCTCAAATTCGCTTGCTCAGACGACAACTTGCAGTCATAGGCAGTGCTTATGCAATCGAAACAGTTCCTGGCAGGGGCTATCGCCTCAATATTCCCAATGCAGCAAAATAAACTTTTTACTCGAACTCGCTGGCAATTAGTTGCCTGGTATGCAGCCGTCATGGGCTTTACTTTAGGTCTACTTGGTTTTGGAGTGTACCAAGCTATTATTCACGCTCACTGGCGCACTCTAGACCGAGAACTAGAGATTGTGGCTGGAACGCTACATGATTCTATCGAAAAAACTTTGATACAACCTGGGCGCTTGGAACAGACAACTAAGCAGCTCTTGCCACAAATGCCGCAATTGGGAAACCGTCACATACTTGGAGCCATTCACCGAGATGACTACTACATCAGGTTTTTAGACCGTTCTGGACGGGTCATCGCTCTATTTGGTTCTCAACCAAATGGGTTGCCGCTTACTTCAGGAGAGGCTGCATGGCAAACCCTTGTCGATGCTAAGGGAAATCGATATCACCAAATATCTTTATCATTACATACTCAGGACAATCGCCCTTGGGGATACATGCAGATGGGGCGAAGTCTCAAAGATGTTGACGATTACCTAACTAACGTGAAGTTAGTTTTGCTGGTGGGATTGCCAATCGCTATGGCAATGGTGGCAGTTTCCAGCTGGTGGCTGGCAGGGTTAGCAATGCGACCGATTTACCGCTCGTATAGGCAAGTTCAACAGTTTACAGCAGATGCAGCTCACGAATTGAGAACGCCTTTAGCGGCACTAGGTGCAACTGTCGAATCAGCTCTGCGATCGCCCGATCTGTCTCAAGCAGAAGCATACGATATTTTACACACTTTAAACCGCCAAAATCAACGGCTAACAACGTTAGTTGCCGATCTACTTTTACTATCTCGCATGGAGCGGCGACCTTTACCAGCACGTCATCAGCTTTGTTGCTTAAACGATATTATTGGCGATTTAGTAGAAGAATTAACATCCTTGGCTCTTGACGCAGGAGTAACGTTGACATCTGACATCCAAGTAAAAAGTTTGTTGCGCGTCTTTGGGGATGAAGAGCAACTGTATCGTCTATTTACAAATTTGATGGTTAATGGCATTCAGTACGCGCCATCGGGCGGTTGCGTAACTGTGATTTTAGAGCGTAGCGGTCATTACGCGCTGATTCGGGTTCGAGATACGGGTATTGGCATTGCACCTGAGCAACAACAACGAATTTTCGATCGCTTCTATCGCGTCAGTAGCGATCGCTCTAGAGCATCGGGTGGATCTGGGTTGGGGTTAGCGATCGCCATCGCGATCGTTCGAGCACATGATGGTAGTTTAGAGGTGCAGAGCGAATTGGGTAAAGGCAGTACTTTCAGCGTGCGATTACCCTTAGAAGCTTCATCACTTCCAAACAACTGAAGAATAGTCCTAGTTAGAAGAGCGATCCTGAATTATTCAGTTGGCAAATCGTACAGTGATTTCATCCTAATTTCATTGAGTAGGAGTTAAGGTCGTGACAGTGTTTTGAGAGTGAGGAGTCACGACCGAAGTGAAAAAAGCATATTTACTGTCGTGCGGCACTAGTCTGCTTGTAGCGATCGCATATTGCCTACCTGCTGTTGCTGGAACTGAGTTTTCCCCCTACACCCTATCTTCCAAATCCTCTAACAGCCTAATAGCTCAGGAAGCTTCAATTACCTCAGTCTCCCAGCTATCCGACGTACAGCCTAATGATTGGTCATTTCAAGCATTGCAGTCTTTAGTCGAGCGTTACGGTTGCATCGCAGGTTATCCCGACAGTACATATCGTGGCAATCGGGCACTGACCAGATATGAATTTGCTGCTGGTTTGAATGCGTGCCTGGAGCGAGTAAACGAGCCGATCTCTACTGCAATGAGCGACCTAATTACCAAAGAGGATTTAACCACTCTGCAAAGGCTCCAAGCTGATTTTGCGACTGAACTTAGTACCCTACGAGGTCGGGTAGATGCACTGGAAACAGCTACAGCCCAACTTGAAGCGAATCAGTTTTCTACTACGACTAAACTCAACGGGCAAGTCATTTTTGCTCTGAGTGGAGCTGTCGGGAAAGACAAAGCCGTTCCTTCTGGCGTGTCAGCAGGTTCGGCTGGCAGGGTGGATGAAAATTTCACCCTCAGCAATCGGGTGCTGTTAGATTTCGAGACTAGTTTTACTGGAAAAGATACGCTGACTGTCTCGCTTTATGCTAATAACTTCCCTGATTTTAGAGACGTAACGGGTACTAACATGGGACGACTCGTGTACGAACGAGATACCGTTGGCTCTACCGAAAATGACTTGGGAGTGTTTTATCTTGCCTACGAATTTCCGATAAGCGATCGCCTGACGGTTCTTGTCGAACCCTATGGTGGTGTTTTAGGGGATTTTGTCGATCCGATCGATCCCTATTTTGGAGATGTAAAAGATGGTGCTATTTCTGCGTTTGGCTACCGCAGTCCCATCTACTCGCAAGTTGGGTATGGTTCAGGGGCAGGTCTAACCTATGAATTCAGCGATGCAGTTAACCTATCTCTAGCTTATTTAGCCAGTGAAGCCGAAAACCCTACGTCTGGGTTGACTGGTGGTCCCTTTGTAGCATTAGCCCAGCTTACCTTGAAGCCCACTAAAACTATCGCTCTGGGTCTGACCTACGTGCGCTCCTATAATGGTCTTGATGCCGGAGTTGCAGGAGTTGGAAGTACATACTCCAATGACCCTTTTGATGGAGAAAGCTATACGTCAGATTCTTATGGCTTAGCAGCGAATTTTCAAATCAATCCCAAGTTTGCCTTGGGCGGTTGGGCTGGCTACACGCGACCTGAAGCTGTCTCAGGTGCAATTGATGGAGCTAATGCTTCTATCTTTTACTATGCAGTAACTCTAGCTTTTCCAGATCTCTTGCGAGAAGGTAACTTAGGTGGTATTGTGGTTGGCTTACCGCCGAAAGTTACTAGTAACGATATTAATGACCGTGAAGATAGGGATTCCTCTTTGCACCTAGAAGCTTTCTATCGCTTCCAAGTTACCAAAAATATTGGCATTACTCCAGGAGTGCTGGTCATTACCAATCCCGAACACAATAAAGATAACGATACGATTTACGTGGGAACAATCCGGACTACGTTTTCTTTCTAAATCCGATCTGAGAGTTTTGTTGCAAAAAGGAATATTCAGTGTTTGAAGAACGACTGAGGTTCGACCGATCCTTCTCCCCTCAGTTGAGTTGGTTGGGAAGAATTCAGCCGCGATCTTGTCTGGGGCGCTGACACTGCGCGTTACTGCTTTCGTCCTAATGTCACCCTTAGCAGGAGCGATCGCCATCGCTTGGATCGCAAGTGCATTACGATCGCAACTCATTTAGCGCGAATGCTATTCGTTGGTTTACTACCGTTCGTTACAGCAGTGTAGCAAGTATACTCGTTGAGTTTTGCGCTCAATGTCTTCAATACCTTCTTTACACCGACATACAAAGGGATAATCCCGCAAGTAACAGGACAGAATGACTATCCGCAAACGCTGGCTCTTTCCAGCGTCACTTACTAATTGTTAAGTGTATTGAGTTCAGGTTTTGCCGGAGCTGTCGCTGCTTTTATCGGTGCAAGGTAGATTTTCTCCTTAGATGCTCTAAACTTAGTAGTTAGGGCTATTTTAATCTTTAGCTCACCAGAACAGCTCAGAGTCTATTCTAGCCAACCAGCGGTTAGGACAACAGGCAGAACATGGCAAGACAGCACAACTCATCACCGCCGCAGCGCACTTACGCCGTGTGGCTTACAGTTTCAATGTTGTACTAATACTCCGGTCGATCCCGCTCTAGTTGCTGCAGCGGTGGTTGCTGCCCGACAATAGCACTGCCGATCGCCTGCCAGCGTTCGAGATCGCTGCCAGTGATGCCAGTAGTATAGAGGATTTTGCCTGTAGTTACACTGACTCGCATCAGTTCGCCCCGTCCGTCCTTAGCAACAACAGAAAAGATATTGGCTTGACGATTGAGCAGCAGTTGATAATTTTCTCCTTCTGCCATCTCAGTCCGAGTGTCAAGCTCTTGAGTCTGTTGGTGATTTTTCAATGTTAGAAAAAACTGCATCAGAGTTGGGGCAGTTGCAGTCGCTAGAGTCAGTTGGATTGGGTCGTTGGACTAGTAGTGAGTGCATTAGGAGGTAGTGTTTGGGGCTGCTCTAACACTGCTTCAATTGATTGGCTCGTACTAATTTGACGCTTTTGTTCTATACTTCTAGAGCAAGCCGCACTCTGCTCCATCGCTTCTAAGTAACGGTTTCTTTTCACGTGAATTTGCGCTAATACTTCTGGTAGTCTGATGTTGCAAAACTTCTGCCACTTCTCATCATTTAGCTGCTTTAATTCTTCGATAGGAATAGCCGATTCCACTTGAATGCCATGACGACGATACCAGGCGTTCAATCCATCTTCTTTGAGAACACTATCTAACATCCGTTCGACAAGTTTGAGTCCGGTTCGCGGTTATTCCTGATTGCATAAGTCTTTTACAAATTCTTTAACGCATAGAATTGCCATTTCTACGTGTTTCTTGTCTTGCCTTCCCCACTGCGGTAAGCCACGTAAAGATTTTAATTTTCCTTCCAAACAAAGAACGGGATGAAGCACTTTGATGTTGACACTAGATAATTTAGATTCCCCAGGAAATGGAATGGCAGTACCCGTAATTTCAGAATCATTTAAACCGTATACTGACGCGAGAAAATCAATTCTGAGGTTAGCGTCCTGGCGTTTGACTGTAACTATCTCAGAATTGGGGCTGGGGTCGAAAACTCGGTTCAGTTTGGCTTCACCTGTAAAGCCTGATTACAGGTAAAGACTTCAATTTTACAACCATAAAAATCCAAGTCCTCACTAGCAAAGGGAAGCATCTGTTGCAATTGTGGAGAGCGATCGCGATACTTGGATGCCCACAAATTAATTGCTTGTTCTCCTACGACAACAGCATCTAATTCTGCTGCTTGTAGTTTGACAAAGATATCGTACAAATCTTCAGGAGTTAGTTTCTTCACCATAGCGAGAAGGGATGGATTCTTCCCATTTGATGTTTTCGGCTCGCAGACTCCAATACTGGGGGTATAGGGTCATATCCGCTAACTTTTGTGCTTCTTCTGGTGGCATGTCGAGCAACTGCATTCTCGCCTCTATCTTTTCTCGAACTAGTTGCGCCATCTCTCCATCTTCGTATAAAGTTGTCAAGCCTGTTGCTTGGGCAGAATTATCTGCTTGTTGGAGAGGGTATTGCTGTAAGAGTTGAGCTAAAGGATGCTCTGGCGGTAATGTATCTACAAAAGCAATGGCTGCATCGATACCTTCGGCATACAGAAGCGAAAAATTGGTAAGTAGATCTTGTTTGGTGTAACCTTCAAGAAGTTTTGTGACTACCCACTCGACACTAAAGTGAGTGCTAGAGATAAAAGGCTTGCCACCCAAGAAATTTGAGTCGGAAACTATAAGCTTTTCAATAAACTGGCACTGCTGGTAATTTTTGCTGTCAGATATCATAGTTACAGAACCAATGCAGTTAGTTGCTAACTCAGAAGACTAATGAAAATAGCCTTCTCTTCACGCTCTAACTCGTGAAGTGAAAAAAAATAGCTATAATTTCTCCTCGTTTCATTGCTGTTTACTTCATAACATTATTTGTGAAATAGTTAAATGTATTAGAAAGATGCAAAATACTACTATTTCAGACTTATTGTAACTCATGCCACCTGTTAATTTCTTGAGTTGATTGACGCTCCTCACTGTCATCGAGACAGCAGAAGGCAAACCAGCACAACGTCCAAGTAAGCCCGACATTTGGCTAGAAACTCGGCATTGGGGTGAAGAACGGTCAAGATTCTGCGGTGATACTTGCGCTCAAACATACCTAAATAAAATATATCTTTATAATTCAACTTTAATTATAAAGATATGGTTTGATTTCGTTCAAAACTAAATATTGGCTAACAACATGATGTAAACTAAATCATTGCGATACTAAATTTTATACAATTAGTTCAGTTTGTACTGAAAAAACTTGGGTTTGATTTTGTTGTCTATGTTGTTCTAAGTTTTGAGTAGAAAAGCTAGTCAGTTATTGTAATATAACGATCGTTCATATTAGTTTCCATTGATATAAATTATGATTGAAAAAATGAATCGTTTCAAACAACTAGAGATTGTAGTTAATTGGATGCTCAGCATTTTTTTTGTTTTGCTAGCAGGGGCAAATTTTTTGTTCGCTCGGCAATTATTAGCTCTACTGTCACTCGTGCCAGCAATTGGGCTTTTTCCACCTCTAAAATCTTCTCCGGTTTTCAGACTAGTTATGCTAGTTATTGGAGTATTTGTAATGGTGCTTAGTTAGTTGTTGAAGTTCCGCACATTTTTGTACTAAATTCGCTCGCTAAGAATATCCAAAACCTATAGCAATCTCGATCTAATTAACGACACAATAAACTATATCGAGTCACTCTAGATTTTCAGAGAATCAACTGAAAATCTAGAAAAAGTCTATGGCATGAGTAGAACATCCCATACTAGCCGAGGTTGTGCTAGTTGTTTGAGTTGGTTTTTGGCATTGTCTAGTTTGGCAAGCCATGTAGGGTCTTTGAGCTGATGCCACCAACAATATTCTAAGTATTCCAGCAACCAAAGTTGTTGTTGGAAGTCGAGCAATTCTGCTTCTTTGCCGATTGACAGTGCTGTTATCAGATCTGTTGGAGGTAATTGGAGGTGGGAAAGCAGTTCTGGTGGAAGCGATCGCAGTTTTTGGTAATGATAGATAGCACGACCTGGGCTGCCATTGGCAAGAGCAATTATTTCAGGACGAGCAATAATTTCTGTATATCCAATCTGAGAGAGAACTTGAAGGAGATCGGTATTCAGTAGAGGAAAAAATGGGATTTTCTGGCATCTACTGGTCACTGTAGGTAGTAGTTGCGCCGGATCGCTGCTAATGAGGATGAGAATGCCTGTGATTGGTTGCTCCAAAGTTTTGAGCAAAGCGTTGGCAGCAGCAGGGTAGATGGCATCAGCATGTTGGATAATTGCAACTTTGAATGAGGCATATAGAGCCGAAGTAGATAAGAATTGGGAAACTTTTCTGATTTGGTCGATCCTGATAGCCGGAGGAGATTTGCAGAGTAGTTCGCCTTCTGTTACTCGTGTTGCGGCAATTAGTTCTCCTTGATGTACGTATGTTGGTTCTATCCAGAGAAGATCTGGATGATTTTGTAGATTAGCAATACCTAACCATTCGTTAATAAAAGCGATCGCCGCCAGAGTTTTGCCAACACCATCTGGTCCTGCAAATAGGTATGCTGGGGCTATGCGGTTAGAGTCGATTGCATTTTGCAAGGTAGAAAGAGCAATTGGTTGACCGACAATTCGATCGAAGGTGAATTGCTGAGTCTGTTGTGGCAGTTTGTTTTGTGACGCTTGGTGGTTAGCATTGTCTATACATTGTTCCACCTTGTCTTGGGTTGTAGTGGTTTGCTCTAGTTGTAATAATTCTAGTTGAACGTCCATGTCTATTTGTGAGTTTTGTGGATCTTTGGTATGCCGTTCGCTTTGGAAACTGCCAGGGTACGTTAAGGTGTGCGCTGTGGCGATCGACCAAGCAATCTAAATCGAATCGGGAAATTCTTTTTGATTCGACCATAAATAACTGCTAGTGGAAGAAGCAACATTGCGATCGTCCGCAACAGTGGCAGCAAGGTAATAGCGGTTTTGTCGCTCGATCGCCGTGAAGATTTTGTCTCAGACAGTGCAGAGATTAATAACGTATGTTGCTAAAATGTCGGCATTGCCTCCCGATTTGAGCAAAACTTCCAACTCCAGCAGGATAGCCATTGCATTTCTGAGCTTTGTCAAGGATACGGCTCTAATCTCTTGCTTGATAAAGAACAGTCTTTTAGGGTTTTTGAGTTCGATAAATTTAGCAATTGCAGCATCGTCTTTCCATCCCGCCTCTATGCAAGCCTTAGCCGATAGCCAGGTACGAAAGCAGGTAGCGAGCGTAGCGACAATTCGCAGGGGAGGTTCGTTTAAAGCTAACAGGCGATCGAGTTGTTTTAGTGCCAATGTTGTATCGCCCGTCCGACAGGCAGCAGCCAGCTCCAAACTACTACTAGAAGTGTTAGCTACCAATTGTCTGACAATTTCAGCACCGATCGCTGCGTCTTGTGCGTAGAGTTTGAGTTTTTCTAGTTCGTTCCATGCTTGGCGAGAGTTATTGCCTACAGCTTCTACTAAAGCAGCTACAGCATCATTGGTGAGTTTGACACCGATAGCGGATGCAAACGATTTAACTTGTGACACGATCTTTGTGGATTCCCACTGCGGAATGAGTGGGAATGTTTTGAGCTGTGCGTATTGCAGGATTAACTTAACAGATTTGTTTCTTTCATCTGGTTTCTGAGTCGATGTCATCAAGAGAATGTTATTTTCTGGAATATTTGGTAGCGTCCTTTCTAACTCTGCAATGACTTCTGACGGACATGCTCCCAAGAGGCTGCTTTGAGGTAGGTGTACGATTTTTCCACCTTCTCCCAAGGGTGCTGTTACGATCTCCACCAGAGCGTTAGCAATGTTGTCTTTATCTACTGGTGCTATTTGAATGTAGTTCAGCAATCCCCATTCTCGATCTAAGTGTTGTGCGCGTAAAGCCTCAACTGCTTTTGATAGCAGGAAATCATCTTCTCCCCAATAGATGTATACTGGCATAGTGCGTGAAAATTTTCTATTTAATAGTTTCAGCGCCAGCTGTTTCGTTGTCTTAAGTGAATGTCGATCTTCTGATTCAAAAAATTTGTGGAAGCATTTGATTGCAACTCTCCACGAACTTTATATCAAGCATCACAGATGATGCCGCGAGCATGAATTACGTATCGTAGCAGTTTTCGTATGCGCTATCATATTCAGCACAACAATACTATAGTGCGATCGCTCTTTATTACTGGGGTGGATTTTGCTGCTGTGGAAACAGGCGATCGCCAAAATGTTCGCGCAT
Organism: Chroococcidiopsis sp. CCNUC1; assembly: GCF_023546805.1. NCBI lineage: Bacteria > Bacillati > Cyanobacteriota > Cyanophyceae > Chroococcidiopsidales > Chroococcidiopsidaceae > Chroococcidiopsis > Chroococcidiopsis sp. CCNUC1. The sequence goes on from NZ_CP097481.1 coordinate 307,594, forward strand.
CCGTTCGTTAGCAAGTTTCACATACTCGTCAAAAGGCAATTTTGCTTCCTCTGCCGAGATCAAAACTTTCTTTGGTCGTAGTGCTCGCCTGTCCATGTATGCGTGAAATGCCTCTTGGTCTTGACGATGTGCCAGCATATAGCGCTTTAGTTCTTCGTCAGTCATTTGGTCAAAGTTAACACTCATGGCAACAACTCTCCTTCTGGATCGATTTCGAGTTCGATTGATTCTTCCTCACCAGCCAAGATAAATAAATTTCCAGTACGTTCGTCTATTCTAATCATATGAATTGGTTGCCGAAATATTTCAGTCAGTTGGTAACAATGTCTATACAAACTTCGCAACTGTGCCGCAGTTGGTTCTCTCATGATGGCATATTTAGTAAGTAGAGATTGGGATGTTGGGGTAGGTGTGGGTGAGATCGCTCTACATCTAAAACTGAATGTTAGGAGGATGCGTACATACTTTGGTAAGAGATGGGCTGTTCGTTTTGGTAAATTGCGTTGACCCTACAATGAGTAGATTCGTAGAAGTCGAATGAGGATGAATTATTTCACATTTGTTTGATTATAAAAGATAAATTCTTCAAACTCGAACTCTTTTAGCAAAGCTGGAGAAACTTTAGCTTCTTTTACTCATGTTCGCTCGATAATTATTAAATGGCAATCAACATCAGTATATCTAACGCTATTGGCGAATAGTCCGTAGGGTAAATCGATAGCTTGAGCGCCGACTGTCTTCAGCCAATTTCTAAAGTATTTATCGAGGTTACTGTTGTGTTGCCAGGGGGACGAACTGCATAGAGATACTAGCCTCCCTCCAGGTTTTAGGCATTTATAAGCCTTGATAATGTGGCTGACTTGTAGCGAGAATGGTGGATTTTGGATTATCCTGTCATACTTACATTCGAGATTAGGTGTAGTGAGAAAGTCAGAACCAATCACCAATAGATTTTGTAAAGTCAGAACCAGTTGTAGCTCTGGAATTGGTTCGATGACTTCGACTATTGCACCGAAATTTTGTAATTCAAGAGCAAGATTTCCAGTTCCAGCACTCGGTTCGAGGCAAAGGCAGCCAGGAGTAATGTTGGCGTTTTCTATGAGGATTTCTACTACCCACGGCGGAGAAGGAAACACATCCTTGCGATTGAGAATGCTATTATCTATTGCGAGCGGTAAATTTAATAGATCCACTGCCTTGTTTCTCAATAGTATTTGTCTCGGTAATTGGTTGCGTGACTCCGCGATCGCGGAGTGCGTCAAGTCCCTCTAGATATTGCATTACGCAAGTCGGTCCTCCAACTTGGTATAGCGCGATCGCATCTGACCATTCTTTGGGAGAAGCTTGTTTATTCTGAAGAATGGCAACAACTGCTGCTGGTAGATGGATAGACGATCCTGTTGCTGAATCGTGGTAAATTACGGTTTCTGAAAGTAGTTCTCGTTCGCTGAGAACTTCTCCTGTTTTGGACAAATTAATCCGATGTAGTTGTGCTGTTATCCCCGATAGGGGTAAGCTATATTGGCTAGTTTTAGCAGGATTTTTATTTCGCTCTTGACAGTGCTTCTTGGGAACCAGAACGGGATTATTTGGTATTTGAACGCTGTAGATTTGGGGAATTTCTAGAGATAGTTGTCCTTGAAGCTGATAAGTCGTTGTATGTTTTTGGGGAGCGATAATTCTATAGCTGTAATCTGCACTAGAGCGAGGATCGCCAAATTTTCGGAGTTTTACTCTGACTTGATGAAAAATTTGACCTCGAACGTAACTATCCGCAGATAGGATTGATAACGGTGAGTCTTCATTCCATTCGATAGTAACTACGCGATCGCCCGACAAACCTTCATAAATATCTGTAATTCTGGCATGGCAACGACAGGCAATAAACTTATTAACCCACTCTTTTTGCTTTTTGTTTAATCTGGGTTTTCTATAGCTTTTCTTTTTTGTCTTCATAGTGCTGCTTTAGTTTTGCTAGTAAATCTGCATAAGTCTTCTATTCATGCAGATTCACTAAGGGGAATATTTAAAAAAGAGATAGCTGTACTTTTCGGTTTCCAAGAATTTCAGGTGCGACTAAGTCAAGAATTTCTTGGCGTTTTTGGGCAACGATTTCTAAGTAGTAGCCGCTGGAGTAGGAACCGCAATTGGTTATTCCTTCAATGCCTTGATAGAAAGTGACAACTTCTCCCGTACTCCCCAGACGCAAAAGGTTTTTTTCGCCTTTTTTGATTTTGCGAGTGATTTGTAGTTTAGAGATGGGAAAGCTACCAGAGCTAAGTTGTTGTTTAATGGATTGGTAATACGTCTCTGCTGTTTGGGGATTGCTAAGAAAGTGCGTCAGGTATTGTAGGGGAAATTCCTTTTCTAGTTGCGAGCGATCGCGCTTGCGCCAGATCCCCTTAGCAGTGACACTACCATCATCGTGCCAGAGAATGTAGTTTTTAGCGCCGCGTTCGGGGACGAACATAGCAGTGGCTTGAGTTTCAAGTTCGATGTCGATTCCTTCAGGCATTGCCGCTTGCAAGCTTTGATAAACTTGCACTGGCTGAGGATGGCTGAAGAAGATACCGTCGGTGTCGCTCTCAACTTGGATGCCTCCTTGTGTTTGAATAAATTCGATCGCGAACCGGAGTATGCGCCTGCCATAGGCAGTGACGAGAGCAGCAGCTTCCATGTCGTTGAAGCTCAGTCCAGAAGTGCCTAAAAAGCCAAATAGGGAGTTGATCGTGACTTTGAGGGCGCTTTGGGCATGATTGGCATCTATGTCTCCAGCTTTTGCCAGTTGCTTGAGTCGGAGCCGTTCTTGGGTCAGATACTCTAGAATGTTCAGTCCCACTCGGCGCGGATCTTTACGAGAGCAGATGCCGTACTTGAGCATGATACTAGGGTACAGGCTAGCCACATCAATTTTGGCAACGTTACGGTGCAATCCTGGGACTGAAATTACTAGACCGCCATCGAAGTGCATTTTTCGGTCGGCTGTCGGTCGAAGGGTGGGGTATTGGTTTTCAAGTATGCGCTGCCATTTCGTGCCGTTACCCGTGATGGCGAGTTGTTGCAGGTTCATTCTGGGTACGATCCCAGATTCATAGTAGTATGAAGGTACTAGCTTATCAGCGATTAGCTTGGTGTCTTCTAGATCGAAGATGAGATATTGGCGGATTTTTGCCCAGCCTTGACTCTGGGCTCCTTGTTGCCAGCATTCTAGGATTTGTTGATATGACAAAACCAATCGCTCTTGTTGGCGCAGTCCCATTTCTAACACTGCTCGTTTGAGCGAACGAGCGTTGTGAAGGCATTTATTTACATAATCCCATCTGAGAACGCAGATATAAACATCTACGTGTTGGCTGCCTTTGACGTACACCTGATGAATTTTTAACGGCTGACCGAATACTTGTGCTGTTTGGATTGTTCGCAACTTGTCAGAAATCTTGAAGGGATGTCGAATGTTGTATTTTTCACATCTCGCGATGATGAAAGGGATGTCGAATTGCGTGCCGTTAAAGCTGAGGATTACATCCGCACAATACCCTGAAACGTGCCTGACAAATTTCTGTAATAAACTACTTTCATCTAATTCCATAAATATTGTGGCTTGCCAATTTTCATCCATGCAACCAATGGCATATATGCGATCGGTTTGGCTGGAGAGTCCAGAAGTTTCAATATCGATAACGAGCTGCCTGAGCTGATTGTAAGGTATTAGCTCTCGATCGGGTTCCCATCGTTCTTTGGGAGAGCAGTCGGTATAGAAAATATCTAGTTCATTTTCATTTACAACAATTTTCCCTTTACTCCTAGTCACTAAATTTCTATGATTGTATTGTTCCATCGCTATTAGTTGTGATAAATTTAGTCTATTATTTAGTTAAACTACTAATAGGCTTTGAGATAAAAAGTACGATCTCAGATGACTATAATCGCTCGGTATTCAAGCAAAGAGTGCTAATAGGATACGGAAGAATGTATAGCTTTTCATCTTGTTGTTTGAGTATGAAAGACAAACATTCTTCCGTCCTTGCCAGCCACCGTAAAAAACTAGGCTAAAACTACCGCACCCAGCTTGTTGTTTTGCCTACAGTAGTTAACTGTTTGTTAAGACGTGCTTCTTCGATCGCCTTGACCCATGCGGGAGCTTTCTTGCCATTGACGGTTGCAAGAGCGTTCCATTTTTCCCACAATTCTCCATAACATAGGTGTGGTAGTAATTGATGCGCCCAAGCGATCGCGTCGCTAGGATATTCCCAACTGTACCAAGGGTCGGCGGTCGGCTTATTGTTAGCTGCTAACGGTAGAGGAATTTTGGCTAATTCTAGAATTGTGACTTCTAGCCAAAGTTGCGACGATTGTTGTTTCATCTGCCGCTCTCTGGAATTAAGCAGTTTGATGGCATCTTGGATTGAGATTGCTTTCCAATATTGCACTAAAATTTGTAATTTCTCCCATTTTTCTGTTGCCTGCCATGCTAGTTCTGTAGCATCAGCGCAGGTTTTGATAACGAGTAGATCTTTGAGTATTCTCAGGATGTCCAGGTAAACGATAAATGGATCTTTGCCTTGCTCGACGAGTTTTTGGATGATGCGACAACAGGCAGTTGCATTTCCCGTGCTGATGTTGTCCAATAAATCGAGCAGTTCTGGTTCGGGGACAGTACCAGCCATGAGATACACCTGCTCGGCAGCGATCTCCGTGCCAATATTACTTAGTTGGTCGAGCAGCGTCAGAGCATCTCGCAAGCAACCATGACTTGTTTGCGCTACGAGTTGCAGTGCCTCTTTTGTAATGTCAATTTGTTCTGCAACGGTAATTGCTTGCAGGTGTTCTGTAATTGTTTTAGTGTCAATCCTTCTGAAGTCGAAACGCTGGCATCTAGAGATAATTGTCAGCGGGACTTTATGCACTTCTGTAGTACATAAAATGAATACTACGTTTGATGGTGGTTGTTCCAGTGTTTTGAGTAGAGAATTGAATGCCGCTTGGCTCAAAGAGTGGCACTCGTCGAGAATTATAACTTTGTATCGGCTTTCGACAGGTGCAAAACTCGATCTTTCAACGATCTCGCGAATGTTTTCCACGCCGGAGTTACTAGCAGCATCGAGTTCGTTGACATCAAGGGAGTGGCTGGAGGCGATCGCGCGGCAAGATTGGCACTGACCGCAGGGTGTTGTGGTGGGTGGGTTGGCAGATTGGCAGTTGAGAGATTTAGCCAGGATGCGGGCGGTGGATGTTTTACCAGTACCTCTAGGTCCGACGAACAGGTAAGCTGGGGCAATTTTGCCCCCATTGATGGCGTTAGAAAGGGTAGTAGCAATGATGTCTTGTCCTACCAGTTGTGCGAGAGTTTGAGGACGGTATTTGAGGTGAATCGGATTGTAAGGAATCATGAGCGTACTTGAGGAAGTGTTTGCTTGAGAAAGCGCCCGATTGTTTGCATCGAGCGCCAAGGAGGGCGATCGCCCAATTAAACTGTTACGGCTGCTTTTGGTTTGTTTTGCCTGTTGCGCCTAGCTTTGGTAGGTTGGGCTGTTTCTGGAGTTTGGGCACCATTTTCGCTTTCGATTTGTGCTACCGTCTCCACTTGTGATGGTTCAATGATGCCCGATTGTGTTTGGGCTACTTCTACCTCGCTGCTATCAATGCTAGTTTTTGTATTGGCAGGTTTGTCGATCTCATAGCCAGAGGAAATCAACACGGGCATGACGAGGGTAAGTTGGTTGAGGATGCCACCCACAGGGCAGACGATAGCGGGTCTAGACGATTCGTTCGCTTTGATAACGATTTCATCAGTGGTGACGTGTTTGACAGCTTCAGCTAGGTAGGTCAGGTTGAAGCCAATGCCGATCTGTTCGTCCGATGCAGAATTGGCTTTAATAATTACAGATTCGATCGCGTTACCCACATCGGTAGATTCCGTGTACAGGGTTAGTTGTTGGTTTTTCACGTCCCAAATAGTTTTGACAGTTTTGCTTTTCTTCTCGGCTAGGGTTGCAACTCTTCTGAGTCCGGTTTCCAGTGCGGCTTTGTCTATGTAGAATTCGTGTTGGAAGCTGGTAGGAATGAGGCTATCGAGCTTGGGAAACTCGCCTTCCAGCAGTCGGGAGGTAATTCTAGTGTTGGGCAAGTTGAATTCTACAAAATTGCTGTTGAAGTCAAGCGTGCAAGTACTGTTTTCGCTCTTGGTTGAGAGAATTTTCTCGATTTCTTGTAAGTTTTTGTAGGAGACGGTAAATTCAATATTTTCAGCAATGTCTGCGTCGAAAGGTGCCGATACTATTGCCAAGCGATGAGAATCTGTTGCCCCTGCTTGCCAGCGATCGCGCTCGAATTTGAAATTGACACCAGTAATGACAGGTCTAGTTTCATCTTTGCTGGCAGCGAATAGGGTGGCGCGAATCGCAGCAAGGAATTTCTTGACTGGCAAGGTAATACTTCGATCTCCGCCGCTGGGCAGTTGTGGAAATTCACTAGGGTTGAAGCTTTGAATTCTGCGCTTGCCCCTGGAGTGGGAGATAATGCAGGTGCGTTCTTCTAATTCAAAGCACAGTTCTCCTTTGAGATAGCCAATCGTGTCTGCCAGCAATTTTCCTGGTAGTGCTGCTACACCTGAAGTTTTAATGTTGGCTTTGGTTTTGCTATGGATGCCGAGGCTGAGATTAAAGCTAGTGGTAGATAAAGTTTGAGTTTCGGCATCAGCGACTAATAGGATTGCGCCGAGAATAGGATCTGTGGGTCGAGTTGGGATGGCAAGGGAAGCAGCATCTAGTAACTGAGATAGTTTGTCTTGTTCGATAGTAAAGTTCATGTTTTATTGACTGATAGTATTTGACTTTGACTGGGGGAGGTATTGCCTCCCCTTGAGGTGCTATGTTGAAACTTTAGTAAGGCAGCTCGTCTGCGTTAGCAATTACAGCCACAGCATTAGTGTCGATAGTTGTTGCATTCGTGCTATCTGAAGCACTTTCAAGCATTCTGTTATGTTCTTGGGCAGTTTTGAGAATGTTGCTAGAGAACTCGTTGCTACTTTGAACTATTGCCCATAACTCCTCCTCTTTTTGCGGTACGAGGTAATTGCTGAGGTCATCACCTTGGGGGGCAGGCGTGGCAAAATAAGCGGGAACGGCTACCCATGACTTTTGTTCGCCATCTGGAGGTTCGAGGGATGGCTTGAAGGTAGGATTGAAAATACCAGCGATGTGAAAGCGTTCGTCTTTTGGTTTATACTGAGTTTTTCTGCGGTTGGCATAAGCAATTTCTAATTGACGCTTGAACTGCCTGTATGCCTCGCCAAAGCGGACTGCTGCTACTCCTTTGATCGAAAGGATCAGCGGTAGGTCGTGGAAGTTATTGTTATTTTCATCTACTAAGTAGATCAAGTAAAAAGTCCGCAGCGTCGCTAAATTGCCTAAGTCCTCATATTTTTTGCGTCCTTCAACGTTCTCGTAGTTAGCAACGAGTTCTCCAGTTTTTCTGATTTCGATACAGCGCGGTGAAGTCCTTAAGATATGCATTCTCGGCGACTGGAGCAGAACGCCTAATTCTGTAGCACCACTAGAAAACGTATGCTCGTAGGTAGCTTCCGGTCCGCGCCAGCCTATCTGTGGTAAGTTTTTGGCTTTAACAAACATACCAACACTCGCAGGAGATTTGTCATTCAAGACTTGACAGATAGGGAGATCGGTAATTTTGCCATCGTACTGAGAGGATTCATACTTAACAATGAGATTGTCAAAGTCATCTTCAGTAACAATATTGTTATCTGATGAGATTGTTGATGTAGCTTGAGTCGTTTGTTTTCGCATATATCCAGAGTAGATATGTCGGTTCGTCAGCACCAACCGAGATTGCAAAGCAATGAGTCGTTGTTAAAAAAATACTCCAGCATTGCTGGAGAGCGATCTGATTTATGAGCTTCAGTCGAATAGTTGACTAAAACTTTCAGGATTTTTACTGCCATTACTCTTGCCAATCGTACAGTCAGCAGGTTTTTCTTGCAGCAGCTTGCTTTCTATTTCTAATTCTTTAGCTCGTTGAAATGCCAAAATACTTCTGATGTGTTGTAGTAAGGTAATTAATTCATCTAACTTGCTAATACATTTAGTAGAGAATGAGATAGAAACATTTTCACCATTCTCTAGAAAATAAGCTGTCTGTAACTCTTCGCTACCATAATTACTGACAATTGTACTGGAAGTTATATTGATATTAAGCGAATGCTTGAATAACATAAGGCTCCTGTTTTTGCTGGTACGTGGATCGATTAATAAAAATCTATTTGAATTGAGTGCGTAATACTTTAACGTCCGCTCGTCTTTTGTGTAGTAGATAGCATCAGCTTGGATATATTAGTGCCGTTCGCAACTTTCCAACCTGCATTCTTGCATTTCCCAACCGCCTCATCGAGTTCGGCTCGATTGGGTAAAAACTTGTATCGAATATAAGGAGCTGTACCGCACGCCGGACAGATATAAGTTTGGAAACCATCGCCAATTGCAACATATGTCATGCGTTTGTAGTAAATCATTGTTGCTTCTATCTAATCAGTGCTAGTTTTTGTGAAAGCGGGTTGAAGTAGTTGTTGCCGCTCGGACAAATTTGGTTGTTTTAGCATCTTTACAAAAATAAATTGAGCAGGTCTTCATTAGATTACGCGACTCCTCCTTACTACACTTAGACAGGACAAAAAGACCTGCTCAATTTATAAGGTATAACCCCTTAGATCTTTGACAGCACACTGCCAAATTATTTGGCTGGTGCACCCCCAAGCCTTGCATTCAATTGGTGCAGCCAGTCGTCGGGAGCTTCTAATCACAGCTGCCGTACACAGATGGTTTTCCAACAAATATTGTTGGAACTTTTCTGCATCTTTAGTTTTGTAAAACCCGAAGTAAGAGACTTTTCTCATTCCTAGTGGATTTGTAATTGTTGCGACTCTTGGCGATAAAATGTTGAGCGTCCATCCATCTGGTGTTAGCTGTACTTTTTTGAGGTCGATTTTTTGCTTAATTGTGATATTGTCCATATCTAGTTAGTCACGAGCAGGGAAATCGGTATTTCCCTATTTCTGTTACGTTCAAATTTCAACTTCGGGAACTGTGGCTAGATATTCCTGAGTGGTAAGTTCGCCATTGAGAAACTTTTCGATCTTCAGTTCGCTGGCATCGCGCTCAAATTCCGAAAGAGCGGTAGGTGACACATTCTTTTCTGTTTCAGGAAGCTTTGAGAGAATGCTTTCTAATTTCTGCTGAAATTCTTCATGTTGTTGCTTACTGTATCCGAAATGGTAGATAGGAATATCCTTGGAGTTAACTAATAGGTAGCTAATGCCAATCTGTTCGGGAGCGAAGCTACTGTTTTCTAGCAAGAGAAACAGGCGAAGTTGCGTCTGCCAGCTTTCGAGTAACTGGTGGTAGCTAAACGGACGAGCTTGAATCGACCAATCTATAGCAATTAACCGCTCTTCTTTTTCTAAAATCAGGTCGTATTGTGCCACTAACAAGTTGTTGCTAATAAGTTTTTGCAAGCTGGCATTCCAACTCTTAGCGATCGCAGGTATGCTAATAATTGGCTGAACCTTTTCTACCCATTCTTTGATTTGAGGAGAATTGTTTAGCAATGGTTCCACAGATAGACCCATGCCTATCTGTTGCATAATTAGATGAAACTGTTTGCTCAGAACATTTACTCGCTCGCAAAAGCCTGGAGTGTAAATACTTTCTCGTTCTAAATCTGGAAATTTCTCCGGAGTAGTTTCTAAAATTTCCAGGAGTTTGTAGTCGATTAAGTTCATCTTTTTCAGTACTAGCATTCAACGGTGAGTGCAAAGCACTACCGTTGTTGGCTTTAGTACTGGATTTTTTAATTTTGGAATTGAGATAAGTTGGAGGGGGTGATATAAAGGGATTTGCAATTCATCGTTTTGCAGTCAAAATAGGTGGCGAATCTTCTCAATCCTCCGGTGAATGTGAGTTCTAAAATGTATTGGCTGGCTATTGTCGCGGCAAATTGATTGACGAATAATGCCTGATAGTTACGTAGTTGAATCTCGGCACAAGAGAGGCGAGAACTCGACAGTTCTTCCGGTTGCGCCACGAGGAGTTCTGGGTGGAGCGATGTTGGAGACGGAAGTTGGTAGCAGAGATTAGGACGTTCGGGGCGATCGAAAGCACGTAACAGATCGAAGTTGGTGGTAGTCCCTAGCAAGACTTGACCGCTAGTTTGGGCATTGCCGCAGTCCAGCCAGAATATGGAAGCTAGTTGCGTTTTTGAATTGTATTCGAGGCAGCGTTCGATCTCTGCCCTGGCTGCCGCATTATCAACGCAGCCGATAATTACTATCAGTGTATTCCATTGCTTTAACCGAGCTACCATCTGATAGTCAAAGGGCCGATCGATCGCTTTAATGCTAATTCCAAAGGCGCTACTGTAACGAATTGCGAGTGCTTCTGCTTTATTCATGCCGATTTCTTCAGGCAGGAATATTTGTCTAGGAATATTGCGCGACTCTACAGTATCGAAGTCCACGATGCGAATAGATACTTGTTTTTTGGTAACGCTTTGAATTTGACAAACAACTTTGCACAGTTCTCTGATGATACAGCTACCCGTTCCACCAGCACCGACAAGGACAAACTGAATTTGAGTATTTTGAGCCGGAATAATCGGTACTGAATTAGCAAACGATAAGTCGATTGTCATGTGGCAAAAATCCAAGAGATAGGTATGTTGAAGAAGCGATCGTAAACTCCCAATCGCACGCAAATAGAAGGTTTTTCAGGTAAGGAACCGATGACGGCGAAGATTCTGAACTTACCGCTTTCTTCAAGATCGTCTTGAGTTGAAAAGCAAGCAGGCGCTCCTGCATGGCTGTGGATTTCGATGAGGGCAGTTTCATAAGTAGAATTAAATGACGATTCCGTTGCTGCAACGCTCGTGCGGCTAGCTGTTTGTGGTGGAACGTGCAGTTGCCATCGATCGTCATAGCTCAGATAGAACAAAACTTCTCGCTCGCCTGCTTCTAGGCAAATACGAAGAATTTCTGAGATGGTTGACGCGGGGACTTTTGGTGGCACGAGGCGAAAATAAGGCTGGATCTGGAGCAGATTGCCAACGATGCAGTGGGCGATCGCAAGGCACACTTCTAGTTCTGGACGGTGCGATCGCAGGAAAATACCATTACCTGCCATCCAGTATTCTTGTAACTTTTCCGAATAAGGAGGGAGGTTATTGGTATCGCTGGCGATAATGTTATAGCTGCAAAAGGGGTTGTTCATAGCGCGGGCAACCTGTCAGCAGAGTATTTTGGATTGCTGCTCAGTATGAGCGCATAGCGCTTACTCGTTGTTTGTTTGCGCGAGCGACAGGTGCTTGCGACTGTACATTAAAGAATCATTGTCCGGTTGTAAAGAATTAATGCCCAACCACACGCCCAGCTAGAACGCTTACCTGGTAATAGCTATAGCAGTGCTTTAAATATTTCCGTTTAAATCAAAAGTTGTCA
>NZ_CP097482.1:0-283128 GCF_023546805.1 Chroococcidiopsis sp. CCNUC1
CGACGATCGCCACTAATCTTGCTGTCATGCGATCGCTAGCAGGAAGAGACGTGCTGTGTGTAGATGCAGACGAACAAGACAGTGCTAGCGATTTCGCGGTAGTTCGGAACGAGGAATTATCTGGTAAAGCTGGTTTTACCGCTGTCAAGCTTCGGGGAGCTGCTGTTAGATCCGAGGCGATCAATATGGCTCCTAAATACGATGATGTCATCATTGATGCGGGTGGAAGAGATAGTTCGGGGCATCGAGCTGCGCTGTCAGTTGCTGATATTTACCTAGTACCGATATTCCCAGGAAGCTTTGACATTTGGACGTTAGAAGCAGTTTCTCGACTGATTGAAGAAGCGAGCGCAATCAACGAGCGTCTCAAAGCAATTTCCTTTCTCAACCGAGCAGATGCTCAAGGTAGCGAAAACGAAGAAGCAGCAGAAATTGTGAAATCAACTGTCGGACTGACATATCTCGACTATCCAATCGGTTTTCGCAAAGCATTTCGCAAAGCAGCAGCGTCAGGTAAAGCTGTGGTGGAGTATAAACCAAAGGATAAAAAAGCAGTTGAGGAAATTCAAAGGCTGTACGAAGCAGTATTCGGTCAAATTTGGATTCGAGAGGAGCGTTAATGGGACTTCGCAGCAAACCAGTATCCCCAGAAGCATTTATTGCTGGGGTAGATTCATCCTACAGTACCGATCTTCACCAACAAATTCAGAAGTTACAACAAGAACTGATGCTGGCGACTCAGCGAGAACGGGAGTTAGTCGCTAATATTGAACGAATGCAGTTTTCAGGTGGAGTAGAGCAACAACAGCTTCAGAGCGAGATTGCCAAACTACGCGATCGCCTCCAGCAGACTCAAGGTGTCGTTCGTTTCGCGATCGACAAGATCCGCCCCAATCCGAAACAGCCGCGTCAAACTTTTGGCGAGGAAGTCGAAGCAATGATGCTCTCGCTGCAAGCAGAAGGGCAGCTCGATCCGGTAATCCTGTTTGAGGATGGAACAATATTCGACGGTGAGTGTCGCTGGCGTTCCGGTCGAGCGCTCGGATGGACTGAGTTGGACTCTGTTTTTATTACTCGTCCGCAAGATGAAAAAACGCTGCTGCGTAAAGCTTATCTTTCCGGTCGTCACCGTCGCAACTTAAATGCCTTAGATCAGGCAGAAGCGCTAGTGGCGATCGCCTGCAACGAAATTGCAGACCTACCTCCTCAAGAAGTTCCCCGCATTATTAGTCGAGTCCTCAAGCGAATACAGCGCGTGCGGGAAATCAAACTGGAGAGTAACCTTCATTTGCAACCGCCCCAAAAGCAGCAGATAGCCATAGAGCAAATTAAAGAAAGGGTAGAAATTGATGCAGTTGAGGCTAAAGTTTGGATGCTCTTCCTGGGATTACAAGAACACCCTGCTTCACTCGATCGCAACATTTTTCCAACCCTCAGACTTTCGGTAGACCTAAAAGAAGCAATTCGGCATCAACGATTGGGCTGTCCTCAAGCATTAGCTCTCAATAGTTTGTCAGATGCTGAGCTAGCGATTGCCCAGAAGAAGGCGCTAGAACTCCGCGCTGCTGGAATTGAAGTAGTAACAACTCAAAATTTGTCCGAAGCAGAAACTAAGAAATGGGTGAAACAACAGAAGCAACGTTTTACGGGAGACAAACTTGTTTCGCAAGCGAGAAACAAACAGGGCGATCGGGCAATTGCCAGTCTTCGCAATTTAGATTTACAAATGCTGTTTTCACCAGAACAGCGTCAGGAATTAGAGGCTCTGCTGCGAAGCAAGCTTAAGCAGTTAGAAGAATTAGAGTTAGAAAATGCTAGCTGATGGGGAATAACTCATAAATGCCATCGAAAAAGGTTTCCGTCAAAGAATACACCGTCCGCGCTCACGAGCGCACGATTCACACCCGACTGTTCAAATTTATCTGCCTTTCTTGCAGCCAGCCAACAGAGCGCGAAACATATGGAGCTAGACCAGTGTATTGTGAAAGCTGTCGTTCTCCAGGGTTACGAGCAATTGAAGATCCGAAGCATAAAAAGAAGAAGCCTAGACCCGTACTGGTTAAACGAGCAAATCACAAAGCGAGGGCGTAACGGCGCTTGGTAAAGGGCAATGGAAGATGTTGCGAAAGTCGAATGTTGAGCCAGGAAGGAGAAGTATTTGGAGAGCAACAAACTTACAAAACAGCAATAGATGCGCAAAGGGTGGGGAGAGAATGGGTAGCAGGTTGCTCATGCGCTCGCGGCTAAGCTATTGGTCAAAAAGTCCAAGAGCATTTCCGCTCCGCAAGCAACCCGCACAAGCAACCCATCATAGCAAGGAGCGGCTATTTAAAGAACGAGTGCGTACAATCCCTATCGCGCTTGCTATCTAAATGGAGCAAGAGGACTCCCGCCACAACGAAGTTTGGCGGTGAGATGAATTGCGACCAAAATAAAACATTGCGAAGCAATATATCTACACAGTTGATAACAGCGTGTAGAAATTGTAAGGTAAAGGAAAGTATTGAGGTCGAAATGCTTACCCTAACTTACGAATTCAAGTTAATCCCAACGCAACAGCAAATAGATGAAATTGAAAACATCCTAACTGTCTGTCGTAAAGTCTGGAATTTTGCGCTAGCGCAAAGAAAAGACTGGGTTAATTCTCGTAAGTGTAGGGTAGATGCTTGTTTAATAGATCGGGAATATATTATTCCTGTAGATGTACCGTTCCCTAATTACCACATACAAGCCAAGAATTTAACTGAAGCTAAGAAAGTCATTCCAGAATTACAAACTATAAATGCACAAGTCTTACAGCAAGTTCTTAGAACGCTTGATAGGGCTTGGGATGATATCTGGAAAAGAGGTTTTGGTTTTCCCCGTTTTAAGAAACACTTCAGAATGAGGTCTTTTGTTTTCCCCCAGCTAAAAGGGGAAATCTTACGCGCAAATCGCGTAAAGCTTCCTCAACTCGGTTGGGTGAAGTTTCGTGTTTCTAGACCAATCCCAGATGGATTTAAGGTGAAGCAGGCTAGGGTAGTTAGAAGGGCTTCTGGATACTTTGTCATGCTATCTTTGCAGCTAGATGTCAACGTGCCAGAAGTATCTTTTCACGGTCATCCGTTAGGTATCGATATTGGGCTTGAGAGCTTCTTAGCTACTTCTGATTCTGAAACCGTGGCTAGACCCAGATTCTTTAATTCACTTCACCGCAAGCTGGAATTGCTGCAAAGAAGATTGAAGCATAAGAAACTAGGCTCTAACAATCGTTGCAAACTCAATCAAAAAATAGCTAGACTCCACCAGCAGATATCTGATACGAGAAAGGACTTTCATTGGAAGTTAGCTCATCATCTTTGTGATAGAGCAGGCGCAATATTTGCCGAAGATATTGACTTTAAAACTTGGGCTAAAGGTATGTTTGGTAAACATACTTTAGATGCGAGTTTCGGTCAGTTCTTCAACATTATTTCCTACGTTTGCTGGAAAAGAGGTGTGTTCTTTGCCAAGGTAAACAAGGATTACACATCTCAAATTTGTCCTGAATGCAATGCGCTAACAGGCAAGAAAGACCTTTCTAACAGAGAACATAATTGCCCTGAATGTGGGTACAAAACACACCGAGATGTAGCCGCAGCTCAGGTAATTAGAAATCGCGGTATCCTTGCTGTCGGACAGCCAGCGGGGTTAGAAATTGCTTCAGGAGACGTACTGGCGGGGGCTGGCAACAGTCTAGCTAAGTGTCTGTGATTGAAGAATCTCCCGCTTCAAGCCCGAAGGGCTTAAAGCGGCGAGAGTGTCAACTTAGGTAGAGCGGATTCCTCATTCCTAACGACTCTATGATGGAAAAATACCGGAAACTAATCAAACGCCAACGTCCTGAAAAGATCGAAGAAAGCGCTGATTCTGGAGCGAGAATACCTTCTCTAAACCAAGTTACCCAACCGATAAAGTTTCCATATGCACCTGCTCTAGAGCAAGCGAGCGATGAAACAGCAGAAGTGCCAAGCTCGCCAGGGCGCTGGGAAGCTTTAAACGCATACCCATCGAACTCATTGACTTATTCTCAGTGGCAGCAAGAGCTGAGGGAGATTGAGTGGGAGATTGAGAACGAAGTTTGGGAGTCTTGTCCCTATGACTAAAGCGGAAGTAGTTCGACTCTTGAGGAAGTCTTAGGACAATCGTGCAAGAAAATTTAAGTTGGAGTCGGTTTCTGCTCCAAGCAGATTTCATCTAGAGCACTCTCCAAAACCGCCCTGAATTTCCTGACTATACACACTGCTGATATGGGGAAGAAATATTCAACAGCCAAACTTCAACCAACGGCATTCCCAAACCTTGTTGTAGTGCCAGCAGAGAAATCACCTCGCCATCGTGCTGCAACAGAAGCGGCGATCGCGTCGCGATTACCCAGCCGCGCAGCTAGAGCGGCACTAGTAAGTACCTAGATACTGGACGAATTCCAGTTGCGAACTCACGGTATTGTACAACCGCAAGTCGGCGGTCACGAGTTTGGCTGGCATGAAAGCTGCTAGTGCCAAATACAGCGCATCATAGACAGTGCGGTCAAAACGACTGGCTAAGCTGTAGGCTTGACGTAGAACGGTTTGTGATTCCACTGTGGGAATCGAGAGCAGTAGTAGATCCTCAATCGTGCCGCTCGCTTCTATTGGAGTAATTAGACTCAAACGCTGTTTTTTCACTGTAGTAACATCCCAGCACAATAGTTAGAAAAGCTAGTAGAGGGACTAGCCAACAAAAATAGCAACCCTAGCCGTCACAAACTAGGGTTCAGTAGCTAGCAGTTTTACAAGCAGATTATTTAACTTCTCTAACCAACTCCTTGAATAGCAAAGTTACAGCTTTAACGCAGACGCGCGACTGCACAACTTTGGCTGGTGTACCGCCAGCGCGAAGTTGGTCACGGTAGGCTCCTAATTGCTCACCAATTTCGTTTTTCGGACGAGCTTTGATTGGCTCAATTCTAGTTAACTCCCATAGCCAAAGAGCTTGACGGCACAAACTAGAACCACCTGCAACCCACTGGTGAGAGTCACCAGAAGAGTCTTCAACTAATCCTAAACCTAGACGTAATTTAAAACTACGCAAGGAGCGGTGTCGTTTTTGACGTTTACCATTGTTGCCCTGTTCAAACTCAATAATTGGCTGCTCGCCTAGTCCTAAATAATTTTCAATCGGGTAGATTTGACTGAGAAGTAATGCCTTAGTTCTTAATCCAAAACCAAAAGAAGCGAAAACCTTCAAGTATGGTTGATATTTTGGCGCTTGCAACAGGAACTCTAATTCTACTTCCAACTGATTTTCTTGAAGTTGCAAGCTGCAAAGCCTCTGAGCGTGCATTCGCGTGAACTCAGAAATTTCAATACCGTAAGCTTTGGCAACAGATTTGGCATAGCTCCGCTCATAATAGCGTGACCAATAAACCAGCGCTCTAACCCCTTGGCAGTAACCTCTGGATGAAACTGTAATCCCAGTGCAGATTTTCCCCAGGAAAAGGCTTGATTTTGATACTTAGAGCTAGAGGCGAGGTGGGTCGAACCGGAAGGGAGAGTGAACGTATCTCCATGCCAGTGCAATACATTTGTATGGTTTGCTGCCAAGTGAGTGAGGGCGGAATGTACACCTTCTTGACTCAGTTGTAGTGATGACCAACCAATCTCTTTATGCGAACCTGGGTACACTCTTGCACCAAGCGCACGAGCCATTAACTGAGCGCCCAAGCAGATTCCTAATGTCGGTAAATCAGCGTCTAATCGATGCTCTAATAGCCGTAGTTCCTCTACTAAGAAGGGATAGTTGTGTTCTTCATAAGCTCCAATCGGACCGCCCAGAATAATTAATAGTTCTGGAGCTAGTGAATTAATTTCAGTTAGAGAATCGAATCCTGCTTCCAAGTAAGTTACGGTATAACCTTGTTGCTGGAGGATAGGAGCTAGACTACCTAAATCTTCAAAAGCAATATGGCGAATGGCAATGGCTCTTTTCATAAATACTCAATCAATTTATTTTCAAACAAGTTGCATGCAATGCTTTTGTCCTGACTCAAAATACTGAAAATATGATTGGATAGGTCGGAAAAATTCAGCAATGTCTGCGTTAAACTAAACTGAGCAACTTCTCCCTGAATTAACTCGTTTTTCCAGAGTTCGTGTGTTATGAGCCTAAAAGCTTTGAATCAAAGTCTAGTATTCGACAGACATCTTCTCCAGTAGCTGCCTGTTTGCTGAGAAACTGCAAAATTGACAATTCCATTTTCTCTTCTCCTATGAGCTAGCACTCAGTGGTAACGGGATTAGAGAATTCCTTCTAATCCCAGTACCCTTTAAAGCTTCTAGGTAAGGCAACCTAAATAGAGCAGTCCTCTACCTCAGCCTATTTGCTTAGTGAAGTGGCTAACTGTCCTTTACCGAGTCGTGTAAGTATGCTATCTAGCTGTCTCACTTCAGCTTCATCTAGTGGCAGCATAGGCAGACGGGGAGTTCCAGCTTTGATGCCTAAAAGTTGTAAACCTGCTTTGATAGTAGTAGGTAGTCCTCCCTTTAGGATAAATTTCAGTAAGGGTAATTGTTGGTAAAAAATCCGTTGAGCCTCAAACAAATCTCCCTTACGGGTTAACTCATAAAGTGCAGTGGTAAATTCTGGAATTAGATTATGAGCCGCAGTACACCAACCACTTGCTCCAGCAACAAAAGCCTCCAGTGCCAAAGGGTTGGAGCCATTGTAGAAGGGAGTGGTGCCATCAGAAAGCTCGTATAAACGGTGCATACGCTGGATGTCACCTGTACTCTCTTTCACCATAGTGACGTTATCAATCTCCTTCACCATCCGAGCAATCAGCTCTGGTGATAAGTCAATCCCACTTGTAGCAGGATTGTTGTAAACCATGATGGGAATACTAATTGCTTGGGCAATTGCAGCATAATGCTGAAAAACTTCACGCTCAGAAAGTTTCCAGTAGGAAATCGGCAGCACCATAACTGCATCAGCTCCGACTTGCTGGGCAAACTTGGCACGCCGAATTGCATTGTGCGTAGTGAGTTCTGAGATCCCAATAACAGTAGGAACTCGTTTAGCCACTTGATGAATCGAAACGAACGCTACTTCCTCCCATTCAGCATCCGATAAGTAAGCGCTTTCACCAGTACTACCTAAAGGGGCAATCGCGTGAGCACCATTTTTTATCAGTTGCTCAATCAAGTGAGATAATGTGTCCGTATCAATCGTTTCGCTACTGTCCTTGAATGGGGTAACAGGATAGGCAATGATGCCGTGCAAATTTAGATTTGGCATTTGTTTGTTCTCCGATTAATTAGCTTCTTCACGCAAAGCTAAATTCCCCATGTTTTGAAGCATTGGTGCATTCTCGCAAGCTAAGTATTTGGCAGGCTTGTCGGGATCTAAATTTACATGATGATGCCATGCCCATACTGGAATATAAACGGCATCTCCAGCTTTCCATTCCACTTTTTGATCTTCAATCATGCTGTAACCTTGCCCTTCTAGAACAAAGAGAATTGTTTCATAAGTATGGCGGTGTCGATTGGAGCGCCCATTTGGAGTTAGCCCACCGATAGTCATGCTAATTGCAATCGACGGCAGATCGATAAAGAAAACTGGATGTTTGCGAGCTTGGGAGTAGGCGTTTTGGATAGTACCTGACTCAACACTTCGATGAATTAACCGCTTTGGGATCTGAACTTGGACGGTTGGTGGAGTCTTATCAAAATCTGCTGAGTGAAATTTAACTGTGTCCATATTCTTGGTTCTTGGTTCTTCGTTTGTTTCTGTAGTCAGGTTTAACTCCTGATTAGTTAGTTGTTTGCTTTAGCAACGAACTACCCTAATTATCTAGATGTCGTTCTGATTGGTGCAAGACTTATTTTTGATAGAAATAATAGGTGTAACCTATAACGCTTGGTGCAGATTTTGATTGAATTACGTCACCTTCGATATTTCTTGGCTGTAGCAGAAACTGCTCATTTTACCCGTGCTGCCGAAGCCATCTATATTTCTCAACCTACACTGTCACAACAAATCAAGCAGTTAGAACAAGACTTGGGTACAACCCTATTCGACCGCATCGGCAAGCGTGTTATGCTCACGGAGGCAGGTGAGATTCTTCAAGCTCATGCACAACGAATATTTACCGAACTAGAGCAAGCACAACAAGCCATTCAAGAATTAGAGGGATTACAAGGAGGAAAGCTAGCTGTTGGAGTCGTGCAGACGGTAAACGCTTATATGATTCCAGACTTAGTAGCTCGCTTTACTGCTGCCTACCCAAAAATTTCACTCCGCATTCAGGAGCTATCTGCTGACGAGATCGAGTCTAGAACTGAGCAAGGAAAATTGCATTTAGGAATTAGCTTCATACCCCCTACCTCTTCCTTTCTGGAAGCAGAGCTTCTGTTTGATGAAAAATTAGTGCTGATTTTGCCAACATCTCATCGCCTAGCTAGGCAGAAGCTAGTTCGTTTTGACGAACTCAAAGATGAAGCGTTAATCTTACTTCCGCCAGGTTTCTACACGCGACGACTTGTAGATGAGGGACTAAAAACTGCTGGTGCATGTGCCAAGTTGTTGGTTGAAATAAATACTATTGGCGGCGTACTCGCTACTGTCCAAGCCACCGGAGCTGCAACTGTACTGCCAGCACTCGCCCTACGCTTGAAAGAAGCAGAGGGACTGTGTGCTGTAGAACTTACTGCTCCAGCCTTACAACGTAATGTAGGTTTGCTCTGGCGACGCGAAGGCTACCGCCGCGTTGCTGCTCGTACCTTTGCGGCGATTGCTGTTGCCACAATTGGGGATGATTTCTTTCCATTGCTCCAGAGCCGTCAGGATGGTGGGATGAAATGCCCCCAGTGTCATTCCACTCAAATCAATAAGAATGGTCGCAAACACGGCAAACAACGCTACATCTGCAAGAACTGTGCTCGTCAATTTACTTTTAGCAAAAATCTTTAAAGCAAAAATCAACAGCACAGTTATCGAGTGCAAGACCAGACATCGGTGCTAGTTGGTCAGTAAAACCCTAGCTGATGAATAGCTTGATGTATTTATCATTCTCGCTTTAACTTCAAGCTTAACAGCAATACCTGAAGTTATGTAGTGGGGATTCCAAGTAATACTACTAACTTCAGTCAAAATCAAATCTGGTGCTACCAAGTCCACTGTGCCCGCCATCCAGTCGGACTGTAAGGCAAGCGCCTGTTGCTGTAACTCTTCGGGAAAGAACCATTTTGCCACGACGTTACTATCGACGACTAGTAGCATTAACGACTCCGATCTTCGGCAATTAGTTCGGCTGAATCGGGCGTGAGTCCGACACGCGTTGCGATCGCTTCTCGTCGCTGCTCGATCCGTTGCCAAACTTCAGCACTAGGGCGCTGTTGAAGTTTTAAGGAGCGCTCCAACAATACCAAAATCTGCTGGTTAACCGAACGCCGTTCAAGTTCAGCCATTTGCTTGAGCTGCTGATACAGCTCGTCAGGTACGTCCCGCAGACTAATATTTACCATGCGATCGCCTCGGTTTTGATAGCAAAATTATAGCATAATCATAGCGCAATGCTATGATTATGAGTTGAATGGCTAACTGCTGTCGAAATCGATCTGAGATCTTAAACCATTTCAAACTGTAATTTGTTTGCGATTTATACAAGAATTGGTGTATTTAGTCATAGTTTCAATCTTTGATAGCTCGTGCCGATCGCATCAAACTATTCCCGAACTATCAGGCAGCAATATCAGGCAGGAGTTACGCAGTTGGGTTAAGGGAGAAGCAAGGTGCAGCTAAAAAAGCCCGAACTGCGTCGCGCACAATTGCAAGCTTAGCTTCGTACCAGCTCACACCAGTAGCAAACCAATGTAGCTCTAATCGCAAGAAGGCACGGATAGCCAAACCAATGTGATTACGCTGGGCTCGGAAGCGAACGAACTTGCGCTCGCTCTGCCCCACAGCACTGTTTGAGTCCCCGATGATACTCTTCAATTGCCCAGGCAAACTCACAGAAGCTGCAAACGTTGCAACTGGTTCAAGTTCAGGTCATTGGTTGCCCAGTAGTCAATGTCACCGTTTGGGGCAACAATCTTGAAGACTTTGACCATGCCATAACCTTTGAGATGCACTACAGTTCCAATCGCCGCAATTTCAACCTCACTTAGAGGACGGTTGCCCATGCCATCGGGGTTAACGTGCCGATTACACTTGAATCGAGTCAGCCAAATCCATTCATGACGACGAATTAGCTTGAGATTGTCGAGACTGCTGTACCAACTATCGAAAACTACGCACTTAGGGGCAAATCCTCTTACCTTTGCTGTATCGAGCATGGCACGCAAGTGGTCGTTTTTCGTGGCTCCGTCCACGGATTTCTCGTAAAACCGATAGTCCAACGGTATATGACGGTCTCCTTCCGTCCACAACAGCGAAATTAGATTAATCCCTTGCACTACCCGTCCATGCTTGCCTGACCAATGCCGAGTTACCAATTCCATCTTCTCGGCATAGAATTTGTCGAGCGTCGAATCGTCTACCACTAAAATTCCAGTTGTTAAACTCACTTGCGCTTGAGCTTCATGCCACAACGCTTCTGGTGATGGTTCCATTCGATGCAACAAGCGCGTAATCGCATCGTGCGAGTCGCGAATTGGTACTATCTGGTTGCACTCGCTCTGCTTCGACGCAAGTATAGGCTTTCTGGGTAGCAATTCAGTTAGTTGATGTAGTCGTACTCGCTCACTTTCGGTGGATTCATTCTTTTGTTGTATCGCACTCACCCTTTTTACTCAACTGCGTAACTCCTGTCAGGCAAAGAAACCCAGATTCCAGTTGGTTCGTAAAAGTCTTCGCGCTGCTCCAAATCAAAACCTCCCAACAGAACAGCTAACCAGGTTTTCACCAGTAGATCTCCTAAATCTTTCTCCGGTGTAGTTGGGTACTGTACCTGCTGTACTATTTCAATCAAAGGCAAGCACTTCTGGGACGTATTAGCGAAACAATCGGCGATCGCACGCTTCCAGAGCGCAAAATCTTCAGTATGGGCAAGCGCAACTATAAAATCTTTTTGCTCTGTGTCGAAATCGATTTGGATCGAGATCTCAAATCATTTCAAACTGTGTCCTACTTGCTAGTAAGTGAAAATCTAGGCAGAGCAGGAGTTTTAGGTGTTGAGTAAGTTTCAGCGTGTAGTAAATCATTGCCCATCTGTATCAAACCATTCCTCAACTGTATCTTTAACCGTATCTTTGTGTATCCCTGAACTGTATCTTTCTGTATCTTAGTTGACGACTGTGATTGTATCTCGCTCTATCTATCTACGTTAGATTTCAATTCATAAATGATATGAATCAGGAAACTTTATTTTGAAATCTTACTTTTTAAAACTCATGCTTCAATCTAATTTTTGAGTCGATCTTCAACAAACGTGATGTTAAAAATGATAAACTTAAGTTCATTATTTTTTAAATTTACTGAGTCATGTAAAATTTACGAGAGTTGAGGTCATAGACAATGCCATCAGCACAAATGAACGGAGCTAAAGGACCAGAGTTTAGACGAAGGCGATAGACGTTCTCACTACCAATCAGATTTTTGTCATAGCGCTCGACGAGTTGAAGGTAGCCAATTTGATAGAGTTGATAGATAAACTCTTCAGTTATTGACTGCTCGATCTCAGAGCAAATTTCAATTTGAGGCGGACTAAAAGTACAAAGAATTCGCATACTTGTCCAAGCACGGTTACAATAAGCGACAAAATGTGGCTCGTCTAGTACGCGAAGATCTATTTCTTTTGTCATGAGCCGAGAGCGACAATTGTAGACAAGATAAAGACGAATCTTGTCATGATACGAAGGCTCCACCTGATAATGCGGATATCTACCAACTTGTTCTTGGCGTTTTAAGTAACCTGCTTGCTCAAATTGACTTAGTAAGGCGAGGACTTGAGAATCGCCAATCCTCAACCAAAGTTCAAGCCATTGCATCGTACCACAGTCTTGCTGAACCATTGAAGACGGTCGCCCTAGCCATTGCCTAGACAGTGTAGCTTGCCAAACATCAGACCAGGGGCGATCGCCGTAAAATTCTTCCGCTCGAATTGAGTTAGTATTGGGTCGCGCTAATTCGAGCGGTTTATCTGTTTGTTTCATCAACCCGATCGCCAATGACAATTATTTAAAAATCTAGCGAATTCAAGTCATAAAGTTTCAGCTTTAAACAAAACCAAAAGCTGCAAACAATTTCCTATATTTGTCGAGACAGAAAAAATGGTTGCCCACTCCATTGTTGCGCGGAAATAGACTGCCATCTCTGTGCTTTAGTAAAAGCTTCCATGCGACTTAAACCAACCGTAATTAGGCGAATACTACCGTTCGACAGCTCGTGTAGCTTGACTAGCAAATCTTCATGAACGTCGATTTCACAAAGTTCTTTAGCTAATAAGCGTGTATCCTCTAGGTCGCAGGGTTGAAACTTCACCCACTGAGAAATCCGCCCTGCGACTATTTTACGATTGGCGATTTTCTTCTCCACACCGTCAATGCCAATTAGCCAAACCGGGAGTTCGGTGAGGTCGTGAATGTCCCGTGCTACTTGCAACATCTTTGGATTATGGAACAGATAGTCTGCCTCGTCGATAAACAAGGGTCGTCTACTCAGTTTCATTTGCTCTTTCACAGCAATTAGCATTTTGGCAGGTAAACTGGGAGGATCGAGAGACAGTTCGATTGAAATGTCCTGTAACATGGCGCTGGGACTCCAAACGGAAGTGGCTCTGACATAAATCCCATTTTCTTTATTCACCAGCCAAGCAGTAGCAGTCGTTTTGCCAATCCCTGTAAAGCCGTAAAGCAAACCCATTCGAGGCACTGCTACGGCGCTATGCTTCGATTCTTGAAAAGCACTTGAAAGACTGATAATGTTTTTGACTTTGACTAACTTGTGTCGCATGAAATATCTGAAATAACATTTAAAAATGGATTACGTCGCCACTATTTCTGGCTGAGATAGCCATTGATAGAAATACTGTTGCTCTTGTCGATCTTCTGCTAAAGCACTCAACGTTCCTTTTCCAGCCGGAAGTTGAATGTAATGAGCGACAAATTCTCTCTCGCTCAACAGAACTTCCAGCCCTTGCTTCCATTGTTGGAACACTGCTTGGAGTAATTGATTTGGCTCGATAGCAATTGGGCGATCGCTTCTATCTCCAGCCAGCCACGAGCAGAAACGCTGTTCCTCTTGTATGGAATCAGTCAGGGCTGCTAAATATCCTTTGCCTTCGGCAGTGTCCAAGTAGCAGGTGAGATCGGTCAAGATTTGAGTGGAGTTTTCGGTGCAATTTCCTCCGGCTTGCCAAACTTCCAATAATGTTTCCAGTTGCCTATGAAGAGCGATCGCTTTTTGCTGTCGTGCCAGTCGCTCTGCTTCAACTGCTTCTAGTTGCGCTAACTCTGCTTTGTATTGCTCGGAAGATATTTGTGGTAGTGTTTTCTGCGGTTCTGTCGTTGCCATCGCTTGAGCAATCGCGCTTAAAGCGGGATAATCATGAAGTTGAGACTGTACCACTGGTAAGATCTCCTGTACCTGACCCAGAATTGACATTGGATCTTTAGCAATTTTGCGTAGCAGTGCTTGCCCGCGCTTACGAGATTGTTTGACTTCCTGGTTTAGGAGTTTGTAGACAAGTTGGGCTTGTCGAGCAAATTGTGCTAAGTTTATCTGCTCGGCTTCTCGCCAAACTGCTTCACAAATGTATTCTTGAAGATCTGCCGATGTATATACGTAGATCCGAATTGGAGCTTGGGGTGAAAAGCAAACGTAAACTCGTCTGCCAATCCAGTCTCCTAGTTCACCAGCAACGTAAAGTCGTCCGTTAAGCGAAATTCCCTGACGACCAACTCGACGCATTCCGTCTTTGCTTGGTGCTGCCATCATCAGAAAATCCAATTCACGCGGATTACGAATCTGCTGTTTTTGCCATCCTTGGGCGATCGCATCGATTAGTACTTCTAGAGGTGATTTACCTTCTAGACCAATCCCCGCTCGTCCATGCGCTCGTTGCTCGTAAGCTACAATCCATGCTTCTGCCCAAGTTTGAAACTCTTCTGGTGACATGAAGATCTCGATCGCTCTTTCATTCCAATCCGGATGGCTTCTCAATGCTTGTCGGTCACTCACGCTATGTCCGACAAATCCAGGTAGTTTTGGTAAATCGCGGTGTTGAAATGTATGAATGAATCGCTCGATAAAGGCTTTCTGTTCTGGATGCTTGGGCAAGCAGCGACTGGTTTTCACACCTAAGTTTTCCAAAAACCGTTTGACTCGACGGCTGAGATATTCTTTGCCGCGATCGGTGCGGACTTCTTCTGGTACGCCCCATTTAGTCATTGCTGTTGCCAACAACTGGCAAATAGCTTCTGCCTTGCTGGTATCTGACAGCAACAACAATGCCCGCCGCGTCAACAGGTCAATGCAGCCAATCAGGGAGTAACGTTTGGCTGTTACAGTTTCAGTTAGTGGACATTTGTATTTGAGAACGATATCGTTCCAAAAGCTATCCATTTCCCAAACTTGATTCGGGCGCACAACTGATTGAGAACGAGAGCCAAAAGCTGGAGTTGTGCTTTTAGCGCGGCTGGCATCCATGTACATCGCCCACTTTTGAGGATTTCCGATGCGAAACTTGTGTATCCAAGCGCGTAATTGTCCCAAAGAAAAATCCTCTGGTTTATAGCCAAACTCTAGCAGCAGGATGTGATAAATTTGGCTCGCTCCCCAATGTTTTCCTCCTGCTGCTAGACAAGTTTCAATTGCTTGTTGCAGGGCTGGATTGGCATCGATTTTGCCTTTTCCTTTGCGGTTGCCGTAGTTACCCCCAAGTGCTTTCAATTGCTTTGCCGTTCGGCGGCAGCGCTCTTTTACCCGCAATGTAGAACGGCTAATCGTAGGAATACAATTGCGAACCCAAGTTGGAATTGACAATTGACAGTTGCTTCAAGTTGTAGGCGCGAACGAACTCTAGATCGCGCTCCACAGCAGTGGCAAAATTTTGTGACTCGCTCCAAGTTTCAAAAGTTCTCAAAATCTCCAACCACGCATCAGCGCGTTGCGCGATCGAGTTGCTCGAAACAGTAGTTTTCAGAGTTTTACTAGTAGTCGTTGGCGATCGCCCTTCAAGCACACAATTCTGAATTCTCTCGATGGCAGCTAATTGTTGAGGCTGCGATTCTCGCTCATCCCCTTTGCGATCGAATGGAGCAGGGTTATACTTACTCTCCCAATCCTTAGCTGTAGAATCGATTTGAAGCAAAGCTGCTTGCGTATCTTCTGGTAGGCTAGAGCAAGCATACTCTCGACCGCCACCGCGAGCGTGACGAGCGCGGGACTGCCAACCTTCAGCCTGAGCCTTTCTCGTTACGTTGGATCGCGCCACAGGCATCCCTGGCAAACCAGCTAATTCGGAGGGAGAATACCACAACTTCATCTGGAGTTGAACGCGAGCTAACGTGAGTGAAAGTGGTCGTGCGTCAGGAAAGCGTGGAATTGATATTATACAGGTGAAGAAAATAACTCCTGTTCCAAGAAGCCATGCCTTGTCCACTATGTAGTCATGATAAGACCTATAAACACGGCAAAACCAGCAAGGGTAGCCAACGCTATCGTTGCCTTAACTGTAAGCAAACGTTTAGCGACACCTTTGACACAATTTACTATTGTCGGCAAGTAAGTGAGGAGGAAGTGCGAATTGTCTTGCAGTCGCACTCTTGAGGAACCAGCTTACGTGGTATTAGTCGGGTGAGTGGACTGTCCTACAACACAGGAGTAAGTTTGATTCGAGCCTAAGCGTCAAAAAGCCCAATTGGTTCACAATGCCGAAGTACAAGATGTTGATACGGATGCCATTGCGGCGGATGAAATGTGGTCGTTTGTGGAAAAAAACAACGGCACTGCTTACCTGATGAACTCGAAGCCGGAGATTGCTGGATAGGATTGAGTTTGGCACAGTTGAGCGGCTTGATTCTATGCGGTCGTGTAGGCAAGCACACCGACTCTTTGGTGATTGAGTTAGTAGCTAGTACTGAGGGCAAGACTGAGTGCAAAGAATGGGGTACGGATGGTTGGTCAGGATATGGGCGAGTTTTATCTTCAGACGTTGACCACTACATCAGCAAAGTCTTGACACAACGCTTGGAGCGCACCAATAGTACCCTACGACAGCAGACAGGACGATGGCACCGACGACAAAACAAATTTGCGCGCGTTGTGGGAGCAGACAAAGATCACTTTGCGCTTGGTCATCAGCTACTTTAACTGGATTTGGGTACATTCCCGTGCGCGGAACTACGGCAGCGTGGGCGTGCAGACCTAGCGTCAGAACCTTGGACTTGGCAAGATATCGCTGTTTATTCCACACTTTGCTGAGGCACGACCGTGAAAGTCAAGATGACTTGTATTTGTCATCCTAAAACGCGATCGCCACTCTGTTTCTGGTTCTCAGCTTAATCAAACAAACGTAAGTAATAGTTACTAACCGGAGCGTGAATTAGTTAACATAAGAGATGTAGCTACGTCCTTTGTAAACATGAAACTCAAAGACGCTCGCCACCTATCACCATCCGCTCAAGAAGCCTTGCGATATCGAGTCGTAAATGCAGTAGAAAATGGGATGATTAAGTCAGAGGCAGCGCGTGTATTCAAGGTTTCGCGCACAGCAGTTCATCATTGGACGAAAACCACAGCAAGCGTTGGCACAAAAGCATTAAAAGCCAAAAAGCGAGGTCGCCCCAAATGTTCGCGGCTACTTCCCCATCAAGCAGCTACAGCTGTGCGGCTGATGGAGCAGAAATGCCCAGAGCAACTGAACTTACCCTTCTATTTATGGACGCGCGAAGCGGTACAACAATTTTTAGCAGAGCGCTTCAATTTATCGGTGTCGGTGTGGACAGTGGGGCGTTATCTCAAGAAATGGAGCTTTACACCACAAAAACCATTACGCCGTGCCTACGAACAAGATCCACGCTTCTGTGAAGCGATGGTTGGAAACAGAATACCCAGAAATTTGTCGCATGGCTAAATGCGAGAAAGCGGAGATTCATTGGGGCGATGAGATGGGTGTCCGTTCTGACTACCAAGCGGGTTGTTCCTACGGGCGGGTGGGAAAAACGCCAGTCATACCAGCCACAGGACAGCGTTTTGGTTGTAACATGATTTCAACGATTACTAATCGTGGCAAGTTGTGCTTCAAGCTGTTTGTACAACGTTTTGATTCTACAGTGATGCTGGACTTTTTACGTCGCTTGGTGCGTCAAAGTGAGCAGAAGATTTTTCTCATTGTCGATGGTCATCCGGTACATCGCTCTCGTGCAGTCCATCAATGGCTAGCAAAGCATTCCGAACGCATCCGCTTGTTTTTCTTGCCCGCTTATAGTCCCGAATTGAATCAGACGCGAATTGCTCAACCATGATGTCAAAGCCAATGTTGTAGGGCGACAACGTGCCAAAAACAAAAGTGAGATGATTGACAACGTCCGCAGCTATTTACGAAGCACGCAGCGTCAACCAACAGTTGTGCAAAACTTCTTTCACGAGAAGCACGTTGCTTGTGCAGCTGCCTAGACTGTTCACTATTTTATGCTCTGGTTAGTACATTTGATACATAAAAATTTATAGCTACATGAAGATCAACAGCTAAAGATTAGGTACGCGCAAGCAGCGATCGTGCTTGTAGAGAAAACTAGCTCTACTCGTTCGTGTATCAAAGCTTGCTCGCCTAAGAGCAAGGAGCGCGGATAAACACAAAAAAAGCAAGCTGACAAAATGCCTCCTTACCCACTACCAATCTTCAAAACTATTGTCATCGCACTGACTTGAGGCTGTCAATACTTCTAGTAAATAAATCGGTGAAGATACTCATAACCGGACGCGATCGCACTTTGACATTTGTGCTAACCGATATCCCCAATTGTAGTGACACGCTTCGCTATACTCACCACTACCTTTTTCCAAACCGTGCATCATTTGTATATATTCGTCACTTATTACACGAAGTTGTTTGAGCCGTGTTACCGAGATGGGTGGTTAGTGGAATTGAACGGTGTATCCTAGTTTGGTCAGTTTATTCATTACCGATCGCTAATTCTTCTCGGCTTTTTCTTTCAGAGTAAATTTCTGGAAATTAATGTGCGCCAGCTCGTACCTCAAATGAAAACACAGCCCTAACTAACTTGACTCGTTCATCCAAACTAGGTGTGTCAACAAATCATCAGTTGACGAGACTTGCTAGTGCAGTGACAAGAGCTGCTGTCCAAAGTCCAAAATCTGGGCGCTGATGACTATTGTCTTGAAGAATGCGTTGTAACAATTGTACGTTTCTGCCGCGATCTCCTTGGCGCAAGGTGGGTAAGGTTAAATCAGTGTAGGCAGTTGTAATCAGAATCGGTGATGGTTGTTGTGAAGGAATGCTTTGTGCAATCGCCCGATGAGTGAATGCGCCTCCGAGCAATCCGATAGCGAGCGTTAGTAATCCGAAAATAGTTCGAGGTTTCATGATTGTTCTCCTGATGGATTGGTTCTAGTTCATTTCGGCATCATCCACAACAGACATTAACGTTCAGGATTCACTTGCCATGTAACAACAATGATTTCTGCAAACAGTAAGACAACTATTAGCCGCGAAAACGCTTGTAAAATGGCTTCCATCGCCCAGTTCTGACTCTGAACCTCCCAGATCGTCCAAATAATGTTGAATCCAATCACCAACCAGGGTAGAATGACCGCTGAATTCCGTCTGCGATAGAAGCGGATCGTCGTCTCGCGCCAAAATAGGAAGGTGCTGAGGAGACAGACGATGTAGGATACTCCTGCACTGACGAACAAGCTGGTTTGAAAACCCGAAGGCAGATTTGGGTATCCAAGCGCGCTCGCTGTCAGACAGACTCCCAGCGCGAGATACAGGAAAGTAAACAGGGTAAATCGTTTCATTGTTTTCTCCAATAGAGCTTATTCTCTATACCAGACACGCACACATTGAAAGCAGTTGATTGTCACGCCTTGACTGATCGTCACTGGGTGGAAACTATTACTGATCGTCAATCCGTAGTCACCATCACTTGTGCCTTCGATTCGATCGGGCAAAACAACGGTTTCCACATTGATCACCTGTATTGTTCTACTTTCGATCCACTGATTTGCAGTACTAACCACATCAGAGAAGGATTCGTACTCGGAAGCTCCGCCGAAGGGTCCTCGTTGAGTAATCCGAGGCGCAAAATCTTTGCACTTAATCATTTGATTTACCACCTTAAAACTGTAAAGTTGAGCATCAATTCAAGTAGTGGGCGATGCCCACCATCTTTAAAGCCTTTCACGGTAAAGCTTTGTGGGCAGTGCTAACCCGACGAGGTTTATTCCAAAACTTAAGCCAACCTTGCCAGTACCCTAAGAACAGAGGTAAAAGCATGAAAGCTGATATGGGCTAACATTGCAGCTTCTAGCGAATATTGCCAAAAGAGCCAGCCAAAAGCAATGCCAGCAATTCCATTCAGTAACAACGCTCGGATAATCACAAGCGGAGTAAGGGGAACGATCGCGGCAGTCGCTGGCAGGTGTAGTAGTCCAAATACCAACGCGGCTAGAACGATCGCACCCTGGTAAATCCCTTGACTTGGCAACGTAACGCCTTGTTTTAGCCCTTTCCACGCGATCCAAACAAGCAGCGACATTAAACCCCAGCGCATCAAAATTTCCTCAGTGATGCCGCCATAGAACATTGCTGTGAGCAAATTCAACCAACTTGGCTCTGTATTATTGGCTGCCCGTAGCGCTTCAGGTAGAACAGGTTGCATCAACCGATCGAGCAACAAAATAACGATCGCTGCCGCTGCACCCACACCCAAGCTCCACTTCATCTCAACGGCAAAAGATGGAGACTTGGCGATGTGAAACACCCAACGATCGATCAAATGGGAGCGTAATCCAACACGATAGGCACAACCAATTCCGATCAGAATGCTGATTGCCAGTAGAACTGAATATTGTAGTCCTTGCAGAAGCATTAAAGTCCACAGTGGCGGCACTTTTGCCAGGTTTTCTGGCGACAGTTTTGCCAACTGTTGCTCGACTAAAGGAATAGACGCGATCGTAAACATCACAATTCCCACACTGCCCAATACAAATAAAATCCCGAATTGTTTCAAAATTGCCATTGATTTAATCTCCAAATGATCCGTCCTATTAGCCCATGCCAGCAGCTACCATCACCGGAATTGTGGGCAAGTTAAAAACGACATGAACGACAACAGCAGTCCAGATCGATCCACTGCGGCGGTAGATTTCGGTGGTGGCAAGACCAGCTACCACAGCCGCAGGAAAGACGATATTGAAGCCATGAGCGATCGCGAAGATCAAGGTACTGCCCACAACCCCAAGAACCACACCATGACGGAGCAGGGCGGTGGTGATGACACCTCGGAAAACCAACTCCTCGCCAAGAGGTGTGAGGAGACCCAGAAACACCGTAGCCAGAACCAGGGACAGCGTCCCGCCACTACCACCTTGGACGTACACCCCCTGAATGTTTTCGGTGTTCCCAGCGATCCCAATCCAGACCAGAACCGCCAGTCCCCTCCTGAGTACGAAAGAAACTTCATCTGCTCCATTCATCCCATGCTGCCCTTGCCACCTTTGCGATGACCTCCTCTCGGATTACATCAGTTGCTTGAGAATTTGAAACAAACACTGCGATCGCCAAATGTTGACCACTTGGAAGCGTTACGAGTCCCACATGATTGGTTGCCGCTGTTACTCCATTCACAGTAGACGAAGTACCCGTTTTGTGTGCTACGACCGTTCCCTCTGGTAACAGTCCTTTGATACGCTTTAGACCTGTCTGAGGCTCTGTCATCCATTGCAACAGTAGCGCTTGACTGGTTTTTGAAAGTCCTCGTCCTTCATATAATGTGCGTAATAAAACTACTGCTGCATCGGGTGTTGCAGAGTTGCGATACTGCACGGTTGAATCTTGCGCTAACTCCTTCTCTGTGTTCGCTACAACGATGTCGTTTATACCAAGGCTGCTTAAATATTCCGTGACACGTTGCGGTTCACCGATGAGCCGCAGCAGTACATCACAGGCGGTGTTGTCACTTTTAGAAACCATGTATTGCAAGAGTTCAGACAGACTGAATTCCTTTCCTTGCGAATTCTCGTCTAGTACTTGACTTCCCTGGACAATATCGCTTGCCTCGATCCGAATCTTCTGATCTAGCTTGAGATTTCCTCGATCGACTTGATTCAGAACCGCCATTGAGATCGGCAACTTGTAAACGCTTTGCATTGGAAAGTGCTGATTCCCATTCAGAGACACTGATTCTCCAGATTCCAGCACTGTAGCTGTCATCCCAACCCGCCCTTGAGCCGCTTGAGAGATCTGCCCAATGCGATCGCGTAATGCGTTTGTGCGCTCAGTCGTAGCTGTTGTAATCTCGCTTGACGAAGCTGTTGGGCGGTTTGAGGTGACTTCCCTACTTCCAAAATTAACGCCTGTGCAACCAACAGTCAGTAAAACACTTAGAAGAAACAAGCAACATGAGTAGAACCAGTCTTTTTTGAGCACTCGAATCATATTATCGAACCAGGATTGCGAACAACTAGAGCTATATTTGTCGATCGTTCAATTTCGGAAGTCAGCTAAATGCCGTTGCGTAATCACGAGCAAAGTCCTTGAACTGACGAGGCGCTTTGCCAGTCGCATCTTCTATCCCGGAAGCAATCGCTGCTGCCTCATTGCGTCGATAATGGGCGTAATCTTCCATCAGTCCATCGGCTTGCCAAGCTGGCATCCCAAAGCCAACCATTGCTTCCCGCATCTGTTCGGGGGGGACATCGACAAACGCAATCTGACGCTTCAGGGCAGCAGAGAGATATTCTGCCATCTCGGTATGTGTTAGCGCCTGTGAACCCGTGAGATCGTAAATCTTTTCTTCATGCCCAGCTTCGGTCAGAGCAGCTACAGCAACGTCAGCAATGTCGCGCACGTCTACCACGCTCACCTTTGCATTGTCGATCGCTGCATAAAAGGCGTTTTGGCTTGCGATCGTCGATCTAAAGTTTAATAAGCCCTGCATAAAGAGGTTGGGACGCAGAAACGTGTACGTCATTCCTGATGCTTGGATTGCTGCTTCGACTGCGGCATGGTAACGCAAAAAGCGCACGGGCGAATGG
This sequence comes from Chroococcidiopsis sp. CCNUC1, assembly GCF_023546805.1. Lineage (NCBI taxonomy): Bacteria > Bacillati > Cyanobacteriota > Cyanophyceae > Chroococcidiopsidales > Chroococcidiopsidaceae > Chroococcidiopsis > Chroococcidiopsis sp. CCNUC1. The sequence goes on from NZ_CP097482.1 coordinate 22,225, forward strand.
GCATCGGCTGCAAATTGCGATAGTTTGACGATATGCTTGACACTACTTTGACGTGCCGCATCAACGAACGCAAGTTGTTGCGCTTCTGCGCGTTCTGTAGAGTTCGTCAAGAGAAAGGCACTGTCCACTTCAGTCAGCGCCTCCAACAGCGTCTCAGGGCGGTCAAAGTTCCCCTCCACCACTTCAACATTCGGGAGTGCAATCTCCTTTGCTCGATCGTGGTTACGAACCATTGCGCGGACTTGCATGTTCTGCGCTGCGAGTCGCTTGACAATCTCTGTACCGTTGATCCCAGTTGCGCCAGTTACTAAAATCATTTGACTATCCTGAAATACTATAAAACCCCTAACGATTTCATCCGCCATTGATTGCACCCAGAGTCGTGGTTGATTGAATGATAAAAATTGCCTTTGAAACTGCTTTGCCGACCAACTCCCCTTCTGCGATCGCTTTAATTCGCGATCGCGCTTCAGGACGTTCTTCAGGTCTGAACACCGCATCGGTCAGGTGAGAGGCTTGCATCAAACTAATCAATGCTGCCATCCGAGAATCCAGTCCAATGCCTTCTAACACGGCTGCACGAACTTGCTGGACAATCTCGCGTTGCATAGATTCATCGGTTAGAAAATATCGCTGCGTTGGGAACAGTTCAAGAATGCGTTGCTCTTGTCGTTCTAAAACACCTAAATCAACTAAGTTCTGCAACACAATCGGTTGAATTCCTCTGTATCTTCGTCTCCAACGAGTCACCCAGAACCTTGCAGTTCGAGGACGAGACGATGCTAGAACCTCACTGAGGCGTTGATCTAAGAATTCATTGCCTGTGTTGCCTGCGATCGCGCCGATCGCACGATTGTCGTTGTCGATTTCAAGTTTGCCTTGCAGGACTAAGTCTAGTAATAAAGAACCGACCAAGCCATAGTCGAGTGCAGAGTACCAAGAGAAGCGAGTTTTCCCAGTTTGGGGATTGAGTGCAAGCAGGATTAAATCCTGTGAAAGATATTGCATGATGAATTCCTGATTGAGGTATGCTGCGGTTTCTTTCAGCCCGTGCCAACGAGCACCATGATCGGGATTGTGGGCAGGTTGAAAACAATATGAACGACGAGACCGGGCCAGATCGAGCCGCTACGACGGAAGACCTCAGCGGTAGCGAGACCGGCCACAATGGCCGCCGGAAAGACAATGTTAATACCGTGCATGAGGGCGAAGATCACAGTGCTGCCCACCACCCCAGCGAACGAGCCGTAGCGCAGCAGCGCGTTGGTGACGATGCCGCGATAGAGCAGTTCCTCGCCGAAGGGTGAGAAGACGGAGATCAATACTGTGGACAAAACCAGAGACAGTAACCCGCCGCGACCACCCTCTGCATAAACATCCTGAACATTGTCCGTGTCCCCGGTGATCTGGATCCAGGTCATGATCGCCAGACCCTTGAGCACAAGGGCAACCAGCCCTACGCCAACACTGGTCAGAAGCCAGCGACTGGAGGTTCGGCGTACACCGAAGGCGCTCAGGGAACGAATCCGCAGCCGCGCGGCTGCCGTGAACGCGATGAGGGTGGCGACGCCGGTCCATGCAGCCAAGATCAGGCCGTGGACCACGGGGTCAAGACCGAGTTGCTTGAACAGCGAGACGCCTCCGAACCCTACGATTAAATAGACGACGAGTCCGACGATAATCTCGGGCCAGCCCGGACGGGAGGTCTTGCTAGACCGAGCCGAGGACGCGGAAGGGGGTTTTCCCGACTCCCGCAGGTGATTTGAAGAAACACGAGGCATGATAATTGACTCCTTTTATCGGGTTACTGACTTCAGTTGCTGATTGGTTCGGGATTTGCCGGGGTCACCAACGACCCTTCTGGTGGCTCTGGGAAACGGATTGGGGCGACTCCTGCTTGAACACCCCGTAGGCGATCGCCAGGAACACGGGGATTGCAACCAGCACTGATAGCGCCCCGTAGGTGGCGTGGTACTCGCTGATTGTGAACAGAGCCGGTGTGGTCACGGCACTTCCAGTGATGTTGAACAGGAGTATGCCGCCGATGTTGTTTGCGAAGTGTACGCCGATCGCGAGTTCAGTAGTTCCGTCAATCAACGAAACCACAGTCCACAAAAGACCCGGAACGAGGAAGTAGGTGACAAAGACCGTGAGCCAGCCGCCTGCGATCGCCTCCGGATTGCCGAGGTGCGGCACGGTGAATATCACAGCTGGCGCGATCGCCAGAAACGCGATTAGACCAGATCAGGCTTGCGCCCTGCACGATGTATCCACGGAAGAAAAGCTCCTCGGTAGTCGTCTGGATTGCGGTAAGAACCAGTGCGATCGGCACGAAGAACGCGAACGCTGCGAGGTCGGAGTTAAAGGAGAAGGTGTCAGGGTAAAAGAGGTACTGTCCCAGCCCACCGATCAGGCAGAATGGCACGAACCACGCCACAAACCCATGACCGACGCGCCGCCAGCTTATCTTCTCCCGCGCCGCGATCAGCGTCAGGGGATGACGGCGGTGGATAACGGTAACGGCGATGAGAATCCCCGCGAGGAAAAATGGGAAACTTGCCATGACAAACAGGAACTTACCAAAAGGATCAAGCACGGAGTAATCCGGCTGACCGCTAAGCGCGATCGCAACGAGTACGCTGGCACCAGTCCCGACCACTAGCCACGCAAAGAGGATGATCGTCAGTCCCAGAACATACCGCCACCCCCGATACTTACCCCACCTCGCAGCCTCCACGTAAGTCACGTCTTTCACTTCCGTTCCGATTCCTTGCTTTCCTCTGGTTGCGTTGATCCTCATCTTCGTCTCCTTTGCTCGTGCGTGTGTGTATTGCTCGAATCGGGCTGCTCGAATCGGGCTGTTAGTTGCTGTTGCGATTGTTTTCAGGGATCGACGGGATCGCCGACGACTCCGCCAGTGGCTACGCGCACAGCTTGGGCTATACGCCCGATCGGGTTACCAATGGAGGCGCGATCGGCTCCCGACATGAGGGCGGCGCTGACATCTTCGCTAATGACGCGCAAAACTGCGGTGGTGACAGCCGCGTGCAACCGCACCTCAATATCGTCAGATGGGCGGCGCAGGCGATCCGCGATGATCTCGACCAGTTCTCGCTCAATTCGGTCGTGGGTCATTAGCCAGGCGGCGCGAAGATCCGGCTCTTTTTCAGCCAGCACGGTCATCTTGATGACAGCCTCGTCGTAGGCTTGCTGCTCGACATCTTTGGTTCGGTTCGTTGCCCATTCAATGAGGTGATCTTCAAGAGAGACTTCCCGAGGCCAGCGGCGCAGCACCGCCACACACTCCTCGACATCCTGCGCCAAGACCGGCTCAGCACAGCTTTCCTTGTTGCGGAAGTGCCGCCAGAGGGTTCGCACCGAGATTCCAACTGCGCTTGCGATTTGCTCGCCGCTCGTGGTAGCAACACCGTGTTCCCAGAACAAACGCGCTGCCTCCCGCGAAATCTCCAGACGTACCCGCTGTTGCCGTTGTGCATTCATCCCCCCTGATTTGCGATTGCCTGATTTGTGATTGCTCATCGTGTTGCTGTCACCATCACTCGTCATGACCGTCTTTCTTGTCATATTTGTCATTTAATGACATTTTGTCACCAAATGACATACCTCGCAGGAGGTAGCTTTTGTAGATGATTTACACCGCACTGCTGGTTTCAGCCTTGACCTCAGTTTTGATGACGAAAGCCCTTAATTCGACCATCTTGCCGCCACGAAAGCGCCAGATGTCGCAGTACGAGTAATCAGTCCCTTTCCCGTCTTTGTCCTTGATTGTCAGGTCGCCCAGTGCCATGACAAAATCACCCTCAGCGATCAAGTTCGTGACGATATTTAAAGGCGGTTCCACATACTCTGTTGCCATCCATTGGCGAACGGCTTCTTTTCCGTTCAGGATCTTGTCGCCTAAAAATATCCATTTCGTATCGTCGGTACAGAACGACAAGAAGCCTTCATGGTTACCCTCAGCGATCGCTGCGTTTGCCGCTTCTAAGATGGCTTTATTGTTCTCTGACATTTGAATCTCTCCTCTGTTCAAGTAAATGTTTTAATGGAGCCGTTTCTGCTGCCACTGATGCAAAACTCACGGAACAATCGCAGTCACGCGAATTTCAATCCGCATCGTGGGCAGTGCAAGCGCCGCAACACCTAGCTCTGTCCAAATTGGAGCGCGATCGGGCATGTAATGACGAAATAGCTTGACCATCACCTCGTTCACCTCCGGGGGAAACCCGCCAACATGGTAAGAATTGACATGGACAACATGCTCCCAACTCGCACCAGCCGTTGCTAAGGTTCGCTCTACATTCTGAAATGCTTGGGCAATCTCGTCTGCGATCGCTTCGGGAATTTGCAGATTGTCATCCCAACCGCCTTGTCCGGATATCTCCACTCGATCGCCAATTTTGACCGCTTGCGAGTAATGCAATTTATTCAGCATGTATTCCCCGTAACCGGGGGTGACAAAAAACTCTGGCTTTTTCATAGTGTTCCTATTGATGAAAAGCTTGCTCTAACATTTAGTTGCTATGACTAGCACGTTCGATCAGTGCGTTTGAGGGCAAGCTCGGATCGATCGCCTTACGCGCACTTTCAACACCCACAACGGGTAGTGTCCTAGGATCGAGTAAGCCGAGTTGAACCAATACACTCGCCTGATCCCAATAGATGTGTTCGTGGGCTAGCTTACCATCACGGAACTGGACAATCGCTACCACTGCCACTTCAACCCGTTTCCCAGTCGGAGCAAAGCCAGGTAGCATCCACTCCATCTGGATGGTATGAGTGAACTTAGCCAGCATTTCATCGACGAGTCGATCCGTCCCGATCGTGCGCGAAATCGGAACTAGCTCGAGATCTGGCGGAATCTGGGGAATGAAGTCTTTGGAATAAAACTCACCCACTGCTGCTTTTCCGACTCCCCCAGTCATCACTGGAATGTGATTCACATAAGCGTCCTCAACCATCGTAGCGAGAGCATCTTCAGGGCTGTGAGTACCAAACTCGTGCCCGATATGCTCTTCCCAGACCGCTTGCAAGGCTTCCTGAGCGGATGTCAGGCTTGGAGTTGCCTGTACTGCCTGTTTGTCTGCTGTTTGCTCTTTGACCATATTGAATTCTCCTAAGTTCTATCTAAACTGTATTGATTCTAATGCTTAACTTCTTTCAAAATCTGACAATAATTCGTCAGATTCTTACGAGTTGCGCGTCTATCCGACACATCACACCCAGGGTGCCTGTCCGCTGGATGCAGTGAGTCCAAGACGCTACGCGATGGTGATGGAAAGTACGGATTGCGAACTCGTCAGCAGTAGTAGTGGTTTGAGCTGTTTGTGAATTTATAGTTTTGAGCGATCGGATTAGAGTGATGCGGTTGCCCCAATTTCAGGTGCATAAATCGTTTCGTCTTCTTTGCGCCAAGCTGGATCGACTAGACAAACGAAAGCAATGGGTTCGTCACCGTAGTTGTGAAGGAACTGGATTGCATTTGGAGGAATGTAAACCGCATCGCCTGGTTCAATACGACGAACTTCACTGTCGATCGACATTTCTCCAACACCGCTAATGATGTAATAAACCTCAGAAGTCTTTAGGGAATGAGGAATCGAAGTTTTGCCAACAGGCAGGATCGCATACGCCAAACTGTAACGCAAGTTGATGTCTTGTTTGGCAGGATGAAGCAGTTCGCGCAGAACAGTTCCATCTCCAGCGATAATTTCTTCACAGTCGTTTAGTTTTTGGATCAGCATAAGTTTAGGCTTGCAATTACACGATTGGAGCAAGTTCAGGTTAAATACTGTCAGAAGTCAGCAACATCACGACATCTGCATGAGCTAACACGACATCGGGGTGGTGTTGAAGCGCCGTATTATACTTCATGGCAAACTCATCGCCCAATTCGTCGGGGCTGAGCAGTGTACGAATGTCACTGTCAATCGCTTCCATTGCCTCTGGTGTAACAGGTTCACCGTCATGAAGCAACTCATCGATTTGGATAATCAATGCTGAGAGTCGATGCAACCAGGCAAACTGCTGATGACGAATCACCAGTTGTAGCAATTCACCTCTAGAAACTTGCCCTCGAACTTGCTCATAGGTAAGACGCTCAGTCTCTAGTAAAAGCTTGTGCAGACGTAGTAGTTTGATGCGTAACTCGCTCAAGCGTTGATGTTGACTAAATTGAAGTGTGTTAGGCATAAATCCGTCCCATTCTTCCTGCTTGGTAGTCGTCAATCGCCTGGATAATTTCAGCTTCAGTGTTCATGACAAACGGACCGTAGCGCACGACTGGTTCGTTAAGGGGGACACCTGCAATTAGCAGAAGATCTAGAGGACGCTGAGCATTAGCAGGGTTGGAGATCGCCACATCTTCTCCATCTTGAGCAAAGAGCACCATCTGCCCATCATCACCAGGCGCTAGCTCTGTCCCAAACAACCCAGACCCCTCCAGTACATAGACAAAGGCATTGTACTCTTTTGGTACAGGCTGGATCGTCGTTGCCCCTGGTTGCAGTGTGAAGTGGAGGTAAATGATCGGCGTGCGCGTCTGAATGACGGCTTTTGCCCCTAACGCTTCTCCTGTGATCGCTCGCACCGTCACAGACCTATCTTCGGTTTGAGCTACCGGAATGTGAGCCGCTGGAATTTCCTGATAGCGGGGCGGCATCATTTTGTCTCGTTGTGGCAGATTGACCCATAGTTGAATGCCGTGGAGCCGTCCACCAGTTTGGGTAAACATTGACTCCGGCATCTCGGAATGCACGACCCCGGCACCTGCTGTCATCCACTGGACATCACCCGGATTTAGTAGCCCGGCGTGTCCCGCAGAATCTTTGTGTTCTAACCGTCCATCCAAGACATAGCTGACAGTTTCAAAGCCCCGGTGCGGATGAGCGGGCGCACCTTTTGCTTGACCCGGCTTTAGATGAATCGGACCCAACTCGTCGAGGAGGAGAAACGGGTCAAATTCAGAGAAGCTACTTTTGGGAAAGGGGCGACGTACAAGAAATACGGCTCCTTCGAGTGTTTCAACGCTGTTGATGACTCCGGCAACGGTTCGAGATGTTTGAGTGGGGACAGTCATAGAATTACCTCTTCAGAACTAGACAAATATATGTATCATTTGAGCCTGACCGCGTACATAGCGATCGTGAATGAAATGGTTAATAGTTTCGTTGCTCATTTTTAACTCCTGGTTGAATGTAAGGAAAAAACGATCGAGTTTTTGTGCTGCTTCTTCAATAAGGGCGCGATCGCAAATTTTTATACTTTATGTTCTGGGTTTTTAAAATCACTCTGACAACCTGCATCCCAAACTTCAGGTTGGTTTCCGTGAGCGGGAATACCGCCATTATCTTTCAAGATTCTTGCCAAATGCATACAGTTCCAAGTTAAGAAAGTTGTATTTCTGTTGGTAAAATCGTTTTCAGGGCCACCAGAATCAGGATCTAGATAAGAAGGGCCAGGGCCAACTTCACCTAGCCATCCTGCATCAGCTTGTGGTGGAATTGTATAACCAATATGAGAAAGAGAAAATAAAATATTCATAGCACAATGTTTAATCCCATCTTCGTTACCAGTGATTAAGGTTGCACCGACTTTTCCATAATCTCGATATTGTCCTTTTTCATTTAAAACATGAGTGTAACCGTACATTCTTTCTAAAACTCGATTACAAACAGAACTTTTTTCTCCAAGCCAAACTGAGGTACACAATACCAAGATATCAGTTTCATCAATTTCTTTTTGAATTATGGGCCAATCGTCTCGATCCCATTCATCTGTTTGGGACATATCTAGCCCAAGTCCTGCTGGTATTTCGTAATCTACAGGTCGCATGACTTTAGTTTGAACTCCATTGGCTTCAAATATATTTTGAGCAATATCGATTACACCACTGGTATGAGATAAAACAGGAGTTCTATTCAAAGTGCAGTTCAAAAAAAGAACCTTGAGATCGTCATATTTTGCTGGTGTATTTTGACACTGATTTTCAGTTATTTGTTTAAGTTGTTTTGACATTGTTGTCCAATTTCAATCAATATTGACCTTCAGCACACAATCAAACTCCGATTCGTTTAGCAATCATCAGCGCCATAAAGCTGGTCTAATTTTCTGTAAATTGCAGCACAATTTTGCCCCGTGTTCCTCCCTGCTCTAGACGCTGATGTGCCAGAACGACCCGATCCCAAGACAATACTGAATCAATCGCAGGGCGAAGCTGATGACGCTCGATGAGTTTTGTCAAAGCCTCTAATTTTGCTCGGTACTGGGTTGAGAAAACAAAATGAATCGTCAGATTCTTGCCCCATGCTTCAAGCAGCGATTGCGGAGTTGCAATGTCTACAATGCTTGTAAGCCTACCGAAGGGACGAATGATTTCTGGACTACGCCCAATTGTTTCTCCGCCGATCGTATCTAGAACTAAATCCACACCCAGTCCATTTGTTTCCTGACGAATGACTTCTACGTAATCTTCATTTTTGTAATCAATCACTCGATCTGCGCCCAGTTCTGTCACGAAATCTCTGTTTCTAGAGCTACACGTTGCAAAAACGTATGCCCCTATTGCTTTGGCGAGTTGAACTGCGATCGAACCAACTCCACCCGCACCTGCATGGATGAGAACTGTTTCACCAACTTGTAGATTGCCCCTGGTCACTAGACAATCCCAGGCAGTTCCGCCTGCAAGCGGAAAAGAAGCTGCTTCAATGTGCGATAGATTTGCAGGCTTCAATGCAACAATCGCTGCATCAGCCACATGATACTGAGCGTAGCTACCGAATTCTCCAAAAACTTGCGGCGAGTAATACACGTTATCTCCCACCTTGAAATCAGTCACAGCTTCGCCAATTGCCTCAATCACCCCTGAAACATCGACTCCAAGAATGGCGGGTAATCGAACCAGTTCCTTGTAATCACCCCGACGAGTTTGGTAATCGATCGGGTTAATCGAGGTGGCACAAACTCTGACTAACACCTGATTCGCCTTCAGTGTTGGTATGGAAACAGTTTGAATCTCAAACTTCTCAGCATCACCAAACGCAGTTAACACGATTGCTTTCATAGATTCCATCTGTGCCAACTCTCCTTGATTTAGAATAAACAGTGACAGGATTTCGATACCACTCAGCATCGGTAAGTTCTCCCCAACTTCGCAAGTCAGCACGATTTGGTAAGGTAGTTACCGTTTAGGGAAAAGGTTTTTCCTCCCACCTCTGGATCTGAACCAGTTTTGGATTAGTTTTTCTTGAGGAAGTCAAGCAAGACAGGATTCACTTGATCGGCATGAGTCCAGTTGATGGCGTGTGGTCCGCCAGGAATGACCACAAGTTGACTGTTTTTAATCAGCTTCGGAAGTCTGGCTGCGGTGGACTCAAGTGGCAAAATGCGATCGGCATCGCCATGAACGATCAGCGTTGGTACATCAATGCGGGGTAGATCGTCGCGGAAATCAGTCAGCCAGGACGGTACACAGTCCAAAGTCCCTTTCGCAGAAGCCCCTGCTGCCACATTCCAACTGGCTTGAATTGCTTCATTGCTGATGCGATCGCCCAGCAACACATCTACATTGAAGAACTCTTTGAAGAACGTAGAGAAATAGGCTGGGCGATCTTCAACGATCGCTTTCATAATGCCATCGAAAACGCTTCGATCGACACCTTCGGGATTATCATCGGTTTTCAGCAAGAAAGGCGGCACTGGAGCCATCAGCACGGCTTTCCGCACTCGTTCTGAGCCATACTTGCCAAGATAACGTGTGACTTCGCCTGTTCCCATTGAGAAGCCGACTAGCACAGCATCATGCAAGTCGAGTTTGGTCATCAGCGCGTTCAAATCTGCTGCAAACGTATCGTAGTCATAGCCAAACGAGGGTTGGCTGGAAGCACCAAAGCCTCGGCGATCGTAAGTAATGACTCGATACCCTGCATTTAGCAGCACTAAGACCTGCTTTTCCCAGGAATGACCGTTGAGGGGAAATCCATGAATCAGAACAATCGGTTGACCTGTCCCCAGATCTTCGTAGTAGAGATCGATCGTTGCAGAATTTTCTCGATCGACGGTAATGTAAGGCATGAGAGGTTTCTCCGTTGTAAATTGATGTGTTTTTGTCTGTTGCATCACAATTGTCATGCAGCGATCGCCGCGTTTGCCGCCTCTAAGATGGCTTTAATTCTGCTTCGGTAGCCAGTGCGGCACGCACACCAGCATCGAGATTCATGCGGTCTACAAATCGTGACAGGTTCTCAAAGCCTTGTAGTCCAACCTAAGTGTCGATCGCCCAGCGCAGAATGACGAACAGGTAGGGATCGGCAATCGATCGTTCGCCAGTGAGCCAGTTTCGTCCGTCGAGTCGGGCATCGAGCCGCTCAAGGTATGTACGCACGCGGATGCGGACGGTATCTGCGATCGCGCCTGCGAAAGCTTGGTTTTGCAGGAAACGGGTCGGCATGAAGATCGGCTTGAACGTCATATGTACGTCGGAATTGAGGAAGCCGAGCCAGCGCATTACCTCAGCACGATCGTGCGGTGTGCCGTCGCCAAGCAGCCGCGCCTCTGGATATAGGTCGGCGAGATAGCCGAGGATAGCGACGTTTTCGGTGAGTGAAAAGTCGCCGTGCTCCAGCAACGGCACCGTGCCATTCGCGTTGATGGCGAGGTAGTCTGGTGACTTAATGCTTTCAAGGCTCATCCTGACGATTTCGTGCGGCACACCAATCCATTCGAGGACGATGAGATCGGCCAGCGAACAAGCACCGGGCATATGATAGAGTTTTATGGAGTGTCCCCGATCGCGAAGAATGTGTTTTTGCTTCCTACCTACTATTTTCATAGTTTGAGTGTAATGACTCCTAATGCTCGGCTTCTTTCAGATTCTTAAGGTGTTTTGTCAGATTCTTGTGCAATCCCCTTCAAGACGCAGCGTGGAACCGATCGTGCTGTCGAGGAACGCGTGGATTATGCAGGTCGATCGCGACTTGGTCGCAACGTGTCGCACTGCCGATTGCCTACTGCGCTAGATACCCACCATCTATCATCAACGTTTCACCTGTTATGAACGATGCCATGTCAGATGATAAAAACAGGACTGCATTTGCAACATCAAGAGGCATTCCAAGTTCTGCCATGTAAGCTTTGACTTCATCCTGCCCACCTGTAGCTGCTTCAAACATATCTGTTTCGATTGCTGCTGGTGCAACGACATTGATGCGAATACCGGCTTTGGCATATTGGAGCGCAGCAGCTTTTGTTAAGCCTACTACCGCATGTTTACTCGCGGTGTAGAGGGATTGGGTAGGAACTGCAACGACTCCAGCCCCAGATGATGTATTGACGATCGCACCACTTCCCTGTTTCAACATCTGAGCGATTTCATATTTCATCGACAACCAAACGCCTTTGACATTGACATTCATCGTGCGATCGTATTCAGCTTCTGTTTGCTCAATCAGTGAGGGATTTTCGCCGACAACTTCTGCATTATTAAAGGCAATATCTAACCGACCAAAAACGCCAACCGCTTTATCAACCATTGCTTCAACATCGGCTTCTTTCGCGATATCTGCTTGCACAAAAATCGCCTCTCCGCCAGCTTCTTTGATCGATCGAACTGTTTCTTCACCTTCATCCATTCGACGACCCACCACAACCACCTTTGCTTGTTGTCGGGCATAAGCGATCGCCGTTGTTCTACCAATTCCCGATGTACCTCCGGTGACCAACGCCACTTTATCTTGCAGTATCATTCTGCTTCTCCTGTTTTAATTTCATTTCATCAGTTTGTGTCGGGTAAAGTTGTCTTAGCAACTCAGCAACTTCTTGCGCGATTGCAATCAGGGCATGATTCACCGAAGAGTCGCGAAGAGAATCAGTCTGAGGTGTACCTTCATGCTCAGAATCATTTCTGCTTTGTACTAGTAAATGCGTCATAGAACTACCCTCAATGAAATAACAAAACTGCTTTCGTCTATTACTAACGTTGATGAGTTATGAGAAGAGCTTAGTGACTTGTAGCAACAATGGCAGCCATCAACTCTGTTATTCTCCAGCGTCCGGTATATCGAATGTTATTGATAAATAGGACTGGAGCAGCCGTTATTCCACTGTGTATTCCGCCTGCAATATCTTCATTGATGCGATCGATATGCACTTGTTTAGATAAGTCTTTGAGAAATTGAGGGATATCAAACCCTAAATCGTTGGCGTACTCTACGAGATAACCATTTTCTAACTTCTGTTGATGGGCAAACAGGGTGTCGTGCATTGACCAAAACTGTCCTTGGGCAGCGGCGGCTTCAGCGGCTTGGGCTGCCCGTTGAGCATGAGGATGAATCTGTGCTTGCGGAAAATGACGGAAGATAAAACATAAATCATCCTCTCCAAAGGAAACCGTAAGCTCTTGCCGAATGACTTTAATCAGCTTGTAAACGGCTGCACTTCTGGGGCATTGATAGTCTCCATACATCACTAACACCACAGCGGCACTTAGCACACCTTGAATGCGATCTTGCGTTGAAGCTGGCACAACTAAAGAACTGGAACTATGGTCGTCGATCATCTTTCTACATCTGCATCAAACATGGAACCTTGCAATTCACTTGCTCAATCCACATGAATTCAATATAAGCAATTGACTTTTAGTTGTCGTCTACAGTGAGTTAAAACTTTTACACTATAATTTGATTGAGCAATTGCTCCTTCCTAGAATAGAAGGCTAGCTATAACTTAAGTTAGAATTCGAACTCGATCAAAAGTTCTACAAGCAGACAATGCCGCGTTTAACGGCAACAATCACAGCTTGAGTGCGGTCGCTCACATCTAACTTATTCAAAATCCGATTGACATGAGATTTAACCGTGCCTTCACCGATACTCAAAGCCGCCGCAATATCGGCATTACTCATTCCCTGTGCCAGCGAGCGAAGTACCGCCAGTTCTCTTTCACTCAGTTCTGGGTTGCTGAGGCGCTGTACCAACTTTGCTCCCACATCAGGCGGAATATACTTCTGACCCCGATGAACGGTACGAATAGCATTCAGAAGCTCGTCAGGTTCAGTTTCTTTCAACAGATATCCTTTTGCGCCTGCCTGCAATCCCCGATAGATATCTTCGTCACTATCATAGGTAGTCAGGACAATAATTCGAGCAGATTTAGCGATCGCACAAATTGCACCAATGGCAGCAACTCCCTCCACTTCAGGCATTCTTAGATCCATCAATGTGACATCGGGTTGGTGTTTCCGAAACAAGTCGATTGCTTGTTGCCCATTTTCGGCTTGAGCAACTACCTTCATATCGGAGTCACGGCTAATAATCGTCGCTAGTCCTTGTCGAAAAATAGCATGATCGTCTGCAATCAAAACCTGAATCGCTTGGCTCATCATGTTACTCCCGACAGACAGTGACAATAATTTCTGTGCCTTGTCCAGGTTGACTTGCGATCGTCAGTTGGGCGTTGATGCGCTCTGCCCGTTCGCTCATGCCGAGTAAGCCAAAGCCATTAGAGGACGGAATACTTCCAACCCCAAAGCCCTGCCCATTGTCTTTCACGCGCAACAAAAACCGATCGGACTCGTAGATTAGCTCCACTCGAATTTCGTCCGCATTGGCGTGTCTAATCGCATTGGTCAAGGCTTCCTGTCCAATCCGCAGTAAGTTACTCTCGACTTCAGGCGGTAGAGCATACGCTGTCCCCTTGACCTCATAATACAAAGTGGTATCATTTGCAGCCGCTCTGATTTGAGTCACGAGACGATGAAGAGCGCTTTGCAAACTGCCTTCCTCCAAAAGCTGAGGACGGAGTGCAATCACCGATCGCCGCGCTTCAGTCAGTCCAGTTCGCGCCAATTCTTTGATCAGGTCTAGATGTGCCTGAGCTGCTTCTAAATCATCCGCTAGTACCTGGTTTACCGCACCGACCTGAGCCAGAATGCCTGTAAACGTCTGAGCTAACGTATCATGAATTTCGCGTGCCATGCGGTTGCGTTCTTCTAAAATCGAAGCTTCTTCGGCACGCTTGCGATCGTCGATATCCGTAACAACTCCCAACGCTCGGATGGGTTCACCGGATTCATTCCAGGTAACAATTTTGCCGACAGCAAGAATCCATTTCCACTGACCATCCCGGGTACGATGGCGATACTCTGCTTGATAGTTGGGGACTTCTCCAGTAATACAAGCATCGTAAACTGCAACCACTGATTCTCTGTCGTCAGGATGCAAACTCTCAATCCACTCAGATTTGGTCGCGTGAAATGTTGCTGGATCGTAGCCCAGCAATGAACTACCCTGCCGCAAGCGGACGGGGTAGTTCATTAAAATTCTACACAATAGGAACATTTGCATAAGGTAATTATTTGCTATTTTCAAAATATACAAAGAACTATTTTTTATATGTAATATTTGCGATATATTTAGAAAACTTCTGCAAACTTTCTTAAGTTTGAAACAAATATAATACTGCCTTTGCCTCAGTTCGGCAGCGATCGCTTGGCAGCCGTTAAACTTCATCTTTCTGGTTTAATCTTAATCAAATATTAGAAGTTATCAAGAGCGTATCTTATCAGTATTAATTTGAAATTGGATATTAATTGCTTTTCTCTTTCCTGGTAATTCTTGCGCTCCAAATATATATTCTTCCCGTTTCAATTCTTCTACCGTTCGCCACAATAATTGATTATTTCTAGATGGATTGCTGCCTAACAAGTCTAAATTTTTAAGTATGTAATGCTTGGAGATTGTCAAGTACTTGCCATCTTGCAGTTTATCCCACTTCATTCTACTAGCAAGATAAACTAAAAGCTTTGTTTTGTAATCGTTTTTGGCATTGCTACCTAGCTTTTGACTAATATTTAAACTATTAGCAAAAAGTACGTATTCTCCTGTGCGACTCGGACCCTCGAAAAATTCAAGCGAAACTGTATAAGCATCTGCTAATTCGTAAGTATAGTCAGCGGCTTGAATCAAATCGAAGTTGCGCGGTACGCTATCTATTTCATAATCTTTAATTCGTAAAACGCTTTTGATAGTTACTTTAGCACCAACATTATCTCCTTTTCTAAGTGACTGAGCTAAAATCAATTCAGTTCGATGTAGGGTTACTAAATCTTGGTTGAGTTGCGATCGCAGCTTGGAAGCAAATCCGCCCTCTTTTGTACGGGTGTAACCTAAACTTTCTAGCAAATCGTTAGAGCGAAATGACACTATTGGTCCATTTCCCTGCCTCGCTGCCTGCTTGTAGAGGTACAGCACGATCGATACTTGCCTGGGGTTGAGAAAGGTGAGCAGTGCCATGAACAACCGCTGAATCCTACGGTCTTGGATTTTCTCTAGTCCTTTATGAATTCCCTCATCAATGCAAGATTTGAAATCTAGCTTAGAATACTGCTGTTTTAACTCTTCCCATTCTTCAGCGGAAAGGTCTTCCAAAGGTACGCGACGAGTCAACGCCACTTCACTCGCATCTGTGGCATCAGCTTCGACCTTCATCTCTATGTAGTAACCATCTGCATCAGAACGCAATACGGGTAGGCGCACGTCAGGATTTTTGACAGAAGCACCTGCTCTAGGCAATATCATTAGCAGTTGCCCATCCACTGGAAATGCTGTTTCTTCGTTCTTCTCGTTCACCTGTGTACGGCACCTTTAGCTCTAACTTTTCTTATACTCCAATAGCTCTAACTTTTCTATATGCACCCAACACCACAAATTATCGCAAGAATTCTTAATATTTTGCTTTCTATCTCCTCAAGATATTGCAAGAGAGTGCGTCCAGCACTTCTCGATTTGAGGCTAAGGCGGCTTACCTGTAACTCCGGCGTATGTTTTTTGAGCCTTTACCTGTAACTCCGGCGTATGTTTTTACCTGTAACTCCGGCGTATGTCATCTCAATTCACCTGTAACTCCGGCGTATGTTTTTGACCTGTAACTCCGGCGTATAGTTTTTGCAGTTCTACTGCCGCAAAATATCATCACATAAGTCTTTCAGAGCCAAAAAGGAAATGTTTCGGATGTTACTTTACCTGTAACTCCGGCGTATGTCATCTCAATTCACCTGTAACTCCGGCGTATGTTTTTACCTGTAACTCCGGCGTATTTACCACCTGTAACTCCGGCGTATAGCTGTTTTAACCCCCTTGAGGTTCAGTCGTATCAGTGCTAGTCTCTCCTTACATACACGTATTGCACCTTGTCGCAACTCAACAGGAGGTTGACAGCAAAATTACTGTAGTCGATTAACTTCTCGGAAATTATTATTGATCTTCCGGCGGTACTGGAGAGACTTTCCAGCTTCGACGTAAAAGTGGAATGAAGCAGATAACCAAGTTACTGCTAGCTTTGCCAAACCAAATAAAATTGCCGGAGCTTCGTGGTAAGGACTGGTGACACAGACCTTACCAATAGCTACCGGAAAATCTCAACCCAAAATTGCTTACCTATGGGGGTTAAGACATGATGTTTCACATGGCTACATTGTGCCGTTTTCGCATGGCATTTGACAAGTACTTTTCACAACAAAATAAAAATTTTATTGGCTACAGCTATTCGAGCCAGTGGCTAGTTGCAGTATCTCTTCGCTCCTCTGCATTGGCTGGCGAGGTGCTGTTATGATTGCCAGCATTGACTTTCATCCTGCTCCTCTCGTACCCCTGCAAGCTGTTGAGCTAGAAGAAAACATTTTAGGGGCAATTCTGCTCGATCCGAATGCGATCGCGGCGGTAGAGGGTTTATCTATACAAGCGTTCTCTGTTTCCGCTCACCGGAAAATTTTTATGGTGATGCTGGAATTGCACCGCTCTAGCTTACAACCCGACTTACTAGCAGTAACTTTCCGGCTATCGGAGCAGGGAGCTTTGGAGTCAATCGGGGGACGAACCAAGCTAGCACTGATTCTGGGACGCATGGTTCACTCTGGAAATATCAAACAGTACGCCAGTCTACTTCTAGAACAATACCATCGTCACCTTCTGCTCAATCGCATCGATCGGATGGGTCAGTTGGCGAAAAAAGGAAATAATCTGACTTCATCTATGGAAGAGTTGCAGTCAGAGCTAGATCGAATTCGCAGTGTCACCAGTGACAGTTCCAGTGGCAGTGACGAGTTAAACCTAGACCCTACAGTTCTTTCAACCACTGTCACCAGTGTCACCAAGCTTTTAGCCAAAGGATTGCCCCAGTGGGAAGAACAAGCTCATCTCGATGCCCTGCAACAGCGATCGGGGATTTCCAAAAGTGCATTTTGGCAATTGGTGGCATCCCAGCGCATCCCATCTGAGGAGGTGATGCCGCAGGACGAACAGCAGCTCGACCGATTCATTCAATGGAAAGACTACAAGCTAGATTTCCAACTAACTTTGCCACACCTAGCAGAAGACCTACTCCATGACGGGCGCGTGCTAAATATCGACCCAATTATGCTGTGGCAGTACTTGCTATGTGCAATTTTGTCTTTAGTAGGAAAGAAAAACGTTCTCGATGTCGGTTCCCACAAAATTCCGGCGATCGCTTGGACTTGTTCTGTAGCGGAATCTGGCACGGGAAAAAGCAGAGCTGAGGGGTTGATCCTTTCTCCCTTAAAAGCTTGGCAAGAACAGGAATACAACCGTTTCAAAACTGAGTGGCAAGAGTACAAGCAATCTCAACATAAAAAAGATAATGCTGATGAGTCAGCAGCTCCAATGCCCGAACGTAAGTTTCTATTTGAAGTTGCCACGATTCAGGCAGTGATGAAACGCTTGTCAGAGCAAGGCGAAAATGGTTCTCTGTGGGCGAGGGACGAAATAGCAGGACTATTCAAATCTTTAGGTCAGTTTACTACAAAAGGCGAAGGTGAAGGATTAGAATGCCTTTTACCAATGTGGGACGGTGCTTCTGCCCCAGTAGATCGGGTCATGCATGAAGATAGTTACTATCTAGCTTCATCTCGCCTGAGCATATCTGGTGGACTCCAACCAGGTGTATTTCGCAAAATCTTTCAAGACCCTGACGATGCTCAAGGGCTGCAAGCGCGGTTTCTATTTGCACTGCCAAAAGTGCAACCAGCTAAAAGAGTGGAAGGATGCTGCCGATTAGCTGAGCAACTACCCCTATTTTACCGTTGGATAGACACTCAATTTCCAGCGGGGATAGTTAAACTCTCACCTGCTGCTGATGCTCGTTACGGTACAGTTTACGAGCAGATCGGGCAACAGGCAGAATTAGCCGAAACACCAGCAATTCGCGCTTGGATGCGGAAACTACCAGGGCAGTTACTGCGAATTGCGCTGGCGCTGCATATTATCGAGTGCTATCACGAGCCACAGCGTCCGCGACACGAAATTCAGTTAGACACGTTAAATCGTGCTGTAGATTTCTGCCGCTACTACCGCTCTACTTTCCAGATAGTGCAGCACTCAGCAACAGACAGCGATTCCATCAGTTCTGTCTTGACCAAGATTTGGGATCTGGCTGCAACTTCTCCCGATGGGTTAGCAGTGCGGGATGCTTATCGTAATATCAAGGCACTACAACGCCGTGCCAAAGAGATCGGGCGAAATGTTGCTGCCTACACGATTGACTTGTATTACAAATTAGAAGCGATGGGAAAGGGAATCGTGCACAAGAGCGGGCGCGTCGTGCGTTTCGTTGCTGGCACGGTGAATGCACCCCAGTCAGATGTTAATGGAACAGAGCTGGTGACAGTAGAGACATTTCTTGAAACCACGCAAACACAACAGTTGCAAGCGCCACCTCAAAATGAAGTGTCACCAGTGACAAACCTTTCGACTGGGCAATTGAATGCAGATGTCAATTGCAACGGTATGAATGGTTCGCAGACTCAAAGCGCTCCTCCAAAGAACTTAGTGAACGAGGCGAGTAGCAGCGAGCCGGATAGCGAACGGGCAATCGCTCGGAATGTGGAGGCATCCGTTCCTGCTGTGGCGATCGCGTGTGATTCTACTGGGATGCAATCTGAAATAGAAATAGTTAGCGATCGCTTTAATTCAATCCCAACTGCCCAACCTTCGCCAGCTCAAGTCCAAGGTTTACTCGCTGCACGAGAGCTAGCAACGACGATTCTGCAATGCACTACTTGGGTAGAGTTGGTGCAGATAGTCGATCGCAATCCAAGAAAATTGACAAAAGCCGCCAGACAGATGACTTCCGAACAACGCAAGTGGATTGCTAGTCTGCTGAAAACTTATCTATGTTCTAATTTTCATGCTTTGAATCAACTCTTTTGGCTGCCAGAAAAGTTACTTAGGGCTGCTCTGGAACGGCTAACTTTTACAATTCGACAGGTGACGCAGTTGACGAGCGATCGTACCACTGGTTGGAAGATAGTCGAGGGGTGTAAATTTGTTTGGGTGGCTTGCATAGGCACGCCGGAAGAATGCTGGATGTTTCTTGCTCCTAGTGGCGATGAAATTTCTTTATCAAATGTCGAGATAGCTAATGCGATAGAGAATATTGCTCTTGCCTAAAACTAGCTGGAGATCTCTATGGTTTGTTACAAATTAACCAAAGGTTTACGCCAATGTTGAATGCAGGGATTGAAGCTACTCCTGCTCCAGTCCAAGTCTTGGAGGAATTGACTCCTGACGAGGAGCGAGAACGACATCGGTTAGAGTTAAAGGTAGAAAGAGCATTTTTTGAAGCAGGGGTAGCTCTGAGGGAACTTAAAGAGCAAAGGCTATATAGAAGCACTCATCGGTCTTTTGAGGAATATTGCTATGCCCGCTTTGGATATACTCGCCGCCGTCCTTACCAGCTAATTGAAGCGGCAATCGTCTTTGAAAATTTGTGTACCAATGGTACACAAAACAGTGAAACCAGCGATCTGCATATCAGTGATACAAAAAATAGTGAAACCAATAATCTATGTACCAATGGTACACAAGAGCGCGCACCGATCGTGGAAAGACAAGTTCTACCAACTAGCGAGCGCCAGGTGCGGGATTTGGTTAACTTGGAACCAGAACAACAACGGCAAGTATGGCAACAAGCTGTTAAACAAGCTGAAGGTAAAATCCCCACTGGTCGTATTGTCAGGAGTGTAGTGGAAAAAATTAAACACAAGTCTATCCATTTAGCTTCTGATTACTGCTTTGAAGGTGAAGTTTTCTTCCTGCAACGTTTGATAGGAGATGAAAAAAAATATAATGGCTGCTGGGCGATCGCCATTGAGGTAGAAAACCGCTTGACTGTAAAAGCAGCAGTATATGACGGAGCTTTGGAAGTGAAACAGGAAAATATGAAACCGATTGATTCACAACAGACTCAAGCAGAAGTCAGGGAAATTTACGAGCGTATTAGGCGACTGATGGAGTGTCAGCTCGATCCGATTGATGAGGCGCAAATCGAATTTCTCTGCCGCCGACCTTGGTTCACCCTAAGGCAAAAGCAAGTGTTAAGTGCAATGGAAGCAGTTTATGACATATGCTGCGATCCCGTACAAGCACACCAGTAATGAGATGTGCGCTCCTGCGTGTCAGCTCCATGTCCTTGCTCGGCGGCTGTCTATAACCAGCGGCGTACAGAAGCCTTATAGGGCAAGTAGTCCGACGGGAAGCAGCTCTCCAGGTAGTGCTCCTCTCGCGGGATAACTACAAACGACATCAGCGCCAATGCTGGAATGAGGGTAACGAGTAGCCAGAGACTGTTGACCCAGAGTCCGACTCCAAGTTGGAGCAGTGAGAAAGACAGATAGATGGGATTGCGGCTCCAACGATAGGGTCCCGTGTGTACGATCATCGTGGTGGGACGATTGCCTGGAACGGGCGTGCCAGCAGTTTGAAACGTGCGAACAGCCCAGAGAAACAGCGCGACGGCGACAAGCACTACAGTGCCCCCAAGTGGCACGCTCACGGCACGAGACACCAGAGGCACTGACCAGGCGAAATGCAGCAACAGACCCAAGGCGATCGCGCCCAGGTAGACAAAAGGCGGTCGCACGATCCCAGAGTTAGCGACTTCCGGCATCATGCCTGTCTCTGCCTTATCGCTGCGATCGTCGCTTGCCATACAAGGCTCCTCCAAGTCGAAGAACGTTCACCTAGGGCTGCTGCTCAGCCGCGAATGCAACACAAAACGGAACTAACCCTTGCGCCGATCCGAAGATGTCGTGGATTAGATGAGAGGGTCTGCTACAGGGTTGCAGCCGCCGAACAATAATGGTACTGAAATTACAACGTCAGGAAATGTCATTGGGCTGATTTCTCCCGCTATGAGAGTTTCTTCTAATGTGTAGTCACCCTCGCTAGGTGTGCGAAACACCTTGAGCTGTCGATGCTTCAAGTCCACAACCCAGTATTCTTGGATCTCTGTTGTGGCGTAAGTTTTTCGCTTGGCATCTAAATCTTTGTTGAGGCTAGTGTTAGCATACTCAATCAGCCAAAAAACATCTTCGACGTAGGGATGGTGTTGGCGGTAAGTTTGCCCAAGGGGTTTAACAATAGCAAGATCTGGTTCTGGCTCTGAGTCGTTCGGCAATGTCACAGGATGACCTTCGCGGACTTGAGCGCGATCGCCTAAAAGATCCCTTAAATATTTGCCAACTTCATCCCCAAGGTAGGCGTGTTCTGGACCCTCTGGGGGCATTTCAACGATTTCTCCGTTCAATAACTCAACGTGGCGATCCTCTAAAAGACCAACTTCAATCATGCAATGATAGTCTTCTAGTGTCCATTTAGCAGTAGTCACAGTCATATTGTGTCTTTCCGCTCCAGAGAATTACTGCGGCATTTCTACTGAAATAACTAATATTCCCTAATTCATAGTTTAACTTGAAAAGGTTTTGGGAGTAGAGGTTGGGTGTATTGCAATACCTCGCTCGGTTATTGCTGGGGCATCTGCTCGATCGTATTCAGGATAGCTTGTTTAGATCAGCAAAGCTCATAGCTATACAATCCAGCTATGAGATTAAATCTCACCTTCCCCTACCATGCTCGCAGGAGGTTTATCGCTACCCATTCACCACGTAAGGGAAATATCATGACTAGATGGTTAGATTTCACGTTGGGCATCATCAATCCTCCTAAATCCTACACAAGCAAAGCTGGTGAAGCGAGCCAGCCCAATCGGAAAAGAAAAGAACTGGAGGTGAGTCAGCCCTGCATCACGCACGATCGCCAAGAGTTCTGGCTGACGAAAACAACGATTTCCCCAATGCCACCCGATCGACCAACCTAATAGTCCAGATTGAGTCACGACAAGAATCAAGGGTGCGCCAGGACGCAAAACTCTGACTATTTCTTGTAATCCCCGTGCTGGGTTAGGCAAGTGTTCGAGCATATGGGCGCTGATGACAGCATCAAAGGAATTATCTGCAAATGGCAACATATTGACGTCGCTTTGACAGATTTGATGACGAATATTTGCCTGACTCAGTTGTTGATGCGCCCTGTCGAGCATTTTGGATGAAAGATCGACTCCAGTAATATGTACTGTGGCACTAATAGTTTGAGCAAATGCGAGACTAAAAGCTGCTGTGCCGATACCGCAATCACAAACGGTCAAGTTGTCTTTTCCAGAAGGCAAGATGTTGGCGTTCAATAGCTTTCGCCATAACTGTCGGTAAGCATGGCTATAACCTAAAAGACGAAGATGCTGATGCCACCAGTCAGCAGCTCTGTTGTAGGTTTGAGATAGTTGCGTGGTTGTGGGATAAACTCGTTGAACCGAGACTTGCCACCATCCAATCGTCCATTCCATTGCGAGACCTCATCGATCTGCGGCTTTACTTTCAGAGTCGCTGTCAAATTCAAATTCATCCCTAATCGAATGGATAGTTGAAAGGATAGTTTTTAAATCAGTGACCAGTTTTACAGTGACCAGTGACCGCAACAAACAAACAGAGGATAACTGCTAACTGGATGTAACACTATCGATCTAGAATTTGTTGAATATCTTCTGGGATAGACATTTTTTCTGAGTTATTAACATTGGCTTTGCCACCTCTAAAAGTTCTCGTTTTCCCAAACAAAAATGTCAACGGGATTGCTAGAAGTGTTGGCACGATCTGACCGGCAACTTCTGGAAAATCTCGTTGTCTCCAGGCAAGTTTGAGCATATTCCAGTGGCTGATCGCATGAGGAATTGCATCCTTTTGTCCCAGCATGTGAGCGCGTTGCAGGGCTGTCCATGCAGTTTCAAAATCTTGTTCGGCAATAGATATTTTTGCTTTGCCAAGTTCTGCTTGAAAATGTTTCCGTACAATTGCTTTCATTTTTTCCTCCAGCTATGCGGTGGATGAGGCTGCTAGTTTTTGTAAGGTGGCATAGTACGAGACATCACCCGTCTTGAAGAGTCCGTACCAGGCTTCTAGAATTTGAGCATCATACAGATCGAGCTGTTTGAAGATATGGTAGGCAAAATCAAGTGGAGCAGTTGAGCTAGCCGTAATGACGTTACCAGCCGTGACAGCAGGTTGGTTTTGATACAATGTTGCACCCCGATAGTTTGTAGCTTGTAAATACTCTGGGGCATTGCTGGTATGGGGTTTGTCATCCAAAATGCCAGCACGCGCCAAGCCTGCGGTCGCGCCACAAATCGCCGCAATAGGGATATCGGCTTCTAGCAAGGCTTTTGCTGACTCCAGGATCGGAGCGTTTTTACCTGCATCCCACGCCTCACCTCCTGGTAGAATCAGCATGGCGCTGCTTTCCAATTCGTCAAGGGTGAGATCGGGCAGAATAGTTACTCCCCCAATTGTCATGACGGGTTCAGCATCTAAGCCAACCGTTTGCACGCGGTAGCGTCTGGGATGTTTTTGAAATGCTGGATTGTTGATTCCAGCAATGGCAAAACCTGTTTCCCAATCCGCAAGAGTATTAAACACAAACAGATGAACAATTTGCTTGTCCATTGTCAAACCCCCTAAATGCAGAAGTCTCTATCCGATCCAGTGTGGCGCGATCGCCCGCTTGAGTTCACTAGCCGAAAGGATAGGTTGCTAAAATTTTGTCTTTTGTAGGGATAGTTAACTTTTTAAGTTTTTCGCGATTAATTTAGAAGTTTATGAAGTTAAGCAACTTGCCACCTGATGTCTTTCAAGCAGAGAGAACAATCACTCACCACCAAAGTTTAAGCCAGCAGTTTGTGACTCAGGTAAAAATGCCAGCACAATTCGCTCTGGAGGAATACCTGCTGCAATCAAGTCATCCGTAATTCCTTGTTCCATACCGTCATACTCTATCCAAACCCGATCGTCTTGGAGTGTGACATAGATTAAATTTCCCCTTACCCGTCGTCCTCGATCCCAGCCGACTTGCATCAGGGCATAGCGGTTTTGAGTTTCGTCAAATACCGGATCGAGTCGGATATCTCCATGCGACGGTTTGAACTGGGCGTACCGTTGAATCACCTGCTTGACAATCTCGCGATCGCTTCGGGGGGTATCCATTGCTTCACCTCAACCGCTTCTACATCCACGATAAGTAATTTTAACGGCAGATTGCGGATTGCCAACTCACCGATTGGCTCTACGAGCGTACCCTCTACTGCAAAATTTTTAACTCTCTAGCCCTCGTCACTGCCCCAGTCCGATTATTCACCTCCAACTTAATGCAACTTGGTCACTAGCAGGGGACTAACCATATCGAGTTAAACACCTGTGCGAATCCCTATCTTCAGGGTAACGAATCGAATGAATGCAACGCTGGCAGGGGTAAGGAATTCAACGAAGCCCAATTAGTAAGGCGATCGGGGATGCTAGTAAAATCCACATTGTAGGTTGTAAGCCATACTCTTGAGCAAGCCAACCTAGTATTAGCGGTGTTAAACCGCCTACTAAATTAGCCAGGTTGTTGAGCGTCATCACTGTGCCACTCTGTCGTGGCATTGCCATATACAATCTCCCCTGAAGAATTGAATACCAACCAGAATTCAGCAGACCCAAAAAGCCAAGCACAATCAATTTGATATTGAAATTGGGTACAACCAAAAAAGCTGGGTATAGACACAAAACGATCGCAGCACTAAATTTCAAATAATTTAATCCCCGTACCCGTTCGAGTAAGGGAATCAGCAGAAAATCTCCCAGCAAGCCGAACCCTAACCAAATTGCGATCGCAAAACTTGCCTGCGTGTTGCTTGTACCGACGACATCAACAAAATACAGTGCCAAAAAGCCACTCAAAACA
This sequence comes from Chroococcidiopsis sp. CCNUC1, assembly GCF_023546805.1. Classification (NCBI taxonomy): domain Bacteria; kingdom Bacillati; phylum Cyanobacteriota; class Cyanophyceae; order Chroococcidiopsidales; family Chroococcidiopsidaceae; genus Chroococcidiopsis; species Chroococcidiopsis sp. CCNUC1. The sequence continues at coordinate 47,358 of NZ_CP097482.1, forward strand.
TCCAACATCAAATCGGAAAATTGTAATAAAATTAACCAACGCACTACGTTGCGTCGTTTTAATGCCTCGATCGCACGACAGACACCATTTTTAAAGCTTAGTAAGGGTCGTTCGATTGGAGAAGATGCGCTCTCAGTTGAAAACGGATGCTTCCACAACATGACTACAAGTAGTATCGTCAGTATCGCCAAGATGAAAAATACACTCCGCCAACTTTGACCGAATGCGATCGCCGCAGCTATTGCCAAAGATCCCAGCACATTTCCAAGAGAACCAGCCATTGCCCAACGCGCCATATTCTGCTCGTGGTGCGTCGGTTCGATGTCCATTAGCGTCGCCTGGGAAAGACTGATAAAACAGCCGGATGCTGGATAAAACAGCACAAATGCAGCTAGTAGCCAGAAAAAGTGATGACTGAAGGAAACCAGTAGTAGCGCGATCGCAAAACCAATGCCTCCCCCCAAAATCAATTGCCGTCGCTGACCGAGATCTCCCCAAATTCCTAAAACTGGCTCTATCAGGCTACTGATAATATTGGGTATTGTCAGCAACAGTCCGACTTGCTCGTAGTCAAGATGCAAGTCATTGCGGAGTGCCGGATAAGCCGCAGCACTCCATCCACTAGCTCGTCTAATAGCTCGATCGCTAGGAAGATAATCGTTAATCCAATTACAGTCCCGATCGTTTTGTTCTTAGTATCTAATGGCATCGTAGAATTCTCCCATCCTGAAAATTTGAACGCCAACGCAATCTCTTCACAACGTTGGCTTTAGGAGGGGGAATCCACGAACAAACTCTTCGCCTTAGCTGTAAGGCGAATTGCGGATTGGAGCGCGATCTAGAAGCTTACCAGGGAGGAAAAATCATTGAAGTGAAGGGTAAAGTTATGACTGGCAAATACATTTGTTGTCTATTGTATGCAGACCGGAAGAGATTGTCTTCTCGATCGGGTGAAACTCTTTAGGCTACATGGCAACTCGATTTTACCCATTGACATTTCCATCGAAGCGGGAAATCATCTGAGCGCGTGTCTTTATTCTTATTCTTAAGATAAATTTCGCCGAGCGGTAGCTCCCATCGTCTATAGTACAATCGAACTATATTGCCGCGTTGGGCAGCCCATCATTTCACGCGATCGCATTTCTCAATCCTTGAATAGCTGAAGGAGAATTCGATGCAATTGAATCCTTGCAAAGTCGCCCTAGTAGCTGGAGCAACACGCGGTGCGGGTCGCGGTGTCGCCACCGAACTCGGTGCGGCTGGTGCAACTGTCTATGTCACAGGTCGAACCACTCGCGAGCGACGCTCCGAATACAATCGTCCTGAAACTATTGAAGAAACAGCAGACCTGGTGGATCGAGCAGGGGGTCGAGGAATTGCGGTTCCCGTCGATCATCTCGATCCAACACAAGTTCAAGCTCTGGTGGCACGCATTGACAGCGAGCAAGGGCGATTGGATATTTTGGTGAACGATATTGGCGGAGAATATTTGGCGGAGTTCAACAAGCCCGTGTGGGAGCTTTCCCTAGATCGGGGATTGCGGATGCTGAGACTGGCGATCGACACGCATATCATCACCAGTCACTTTGCGCTACCGCTGTTAATTCAAAATCCAGGCGGACTGGTGGTCGAGATTACGGATGGCACGGCAGAATACAACGACAAAAACTATCGACTCTCACTGTTTTACGATCTGGCAAAAACATCGGTCATCCGCATGGCTTGGGCGCTGGCGCAAGAGTTGCAACCGCATCAATGTACGGCTGTGGCATTGACTCCAGGCTGGTTGCGATCGGAAATCATGTTGGATGGTTTTGGTGTGAGCGAAGCTAACTGGCAGGATGCAACAGCAAAAGAACCGCACTTCGTTATTTCTGAAACTCCCCGCTATATCGGTCGTGCCGTTGCGAGTCTTGCTCAAGATCCGGACATGGCTCGCTGGAACGGTCAGTCGCTATCGAGCGGTCAACTGGCGCACTTCTATGGCTTTACAGACGTGGATGGCTCGCAGCCTGATGCTTGGCGCTACATTCGTGAAGTAGCAGATGTTGGTAAACCTGCTGATGCAACTAGCTATCGGTAGCGTCTAACTGCGCTTTCGATTTTCTAAGCTTTGCAGGTACTCTGCGTATTCAACCTGAAATTCCAGGGCATTTGTGAAATCGGTAGAACGCTCTGACAGTGTTGCGACAACAGCTTCCTTGCTGGTTTCTGTTAAAGCGATCGCCTGGGGTTGACGGGGAAGGCGAAACTGGGTGTGGTCGTGAAAGATAATCGTAACGATTGTTCCTAGTGCCTTTCCTTCCTGCGATGCGATCGCACTCCACATCCATCGCTGCCGATCGCTTTGGTCTGCGCCCCATTCCCTTGAGCTATTGAAATTACCAGGGAGCCAAGGCGAGGGATACAACCCAGCCTGTTTAAGCTGTTGATGAATCGGTCGAAATAGCTTGTAGCAATACGCGCCATATGCCATGTCATCAACTTTGTTGAATGCATCTAATAATTTATCTCGATTCTGATGCAGCAGAGTTTGCCAGTTTTCATCGATCTGATTTTCGATGTAGCGACCAATTGCGTGAATATCGCTATTCTTGTCAATTGAAACAACGAACTGTGATGAATTCATTGGGCGCTATCTCCCCATTTGCAGCACCTTGCATTATGGCGCACGAGCGATACAGAAGGATTGTAAAAAAATGACCTAGTTGGGTAGCACCAGATGGCAGGGATGCAGCCCCCGTTGTTTGAGATAAACTGTGGGAGTACATCCGGCAAAGGTATGGAAGTCGTGAATCAAGTGTGACTGGTCAAAGTAGCCACAGCTATGAGCTAGACCGATCCAATCGACGCGATCTTTCCCATCTAACAAGTAAAGAACTTGCCGCCAGCGTCGAACTCGACAAAACAGCTTGGGTGTCAGCCCCACGCGATCGCGAAAAAGTTGTCCGAAATGACGAGTACTAAAACCAATTTGGTCGATGACCGAGTTAACTGTGGGTGTGGGAAATTGACCAAATTTGCGTAAGGCAAAATTCACCGCTAGCTGCTGTTTGGGCGGTTCCAGCATCTGGCTCAAAAGGAAGCGTTCTAAAACCAAGAAACGAGTTTCTCCACTCGGAGCTTCGAGCAGGCGTTCGCGTAACTCTGCGGCACGGCAATTCCACAAATCATCCAATGAGACAATTCGATTGTGCAATTCTCCGGCGGGCAGAGAGAAGAATGCTTGGCTACCACCTGGCTTGAAACGCAGACCGATAACGGCAACTTGGCTATGGCGATCGATAATGCAGTTTTCGGAATGGATGCCGCTCAGCCGACTACTACTAGTACTACCGCATTCGGCGCAACTGTGGCGATCGTAGAGAGCGATCGCGCCTTGGCGTAGGTTAATGACGATTTCCATCGCTCCGATTGGCAGCAAGCGGACTTGTGCCTGCGGTAGATCGTCACCTTCGCTCGACCAGAAAAATGACACAAACTGCAATAGGGGCGATCGCGGAATATAGGTGTGGTAAATCATCAATCTGGGTGAGCTTCTGCTGTGGAGCGGGTCGCGATCGCTTCATCCTCTGCTGCGTAATTCAACTGCTCAACATCCTTTATCCCGACTTCAGGTAACATTGATTCAAAAATGAACGGTGTGCTTTATTATTCCGATTATCGCAACTACATTGCACGCCGCATTCTATAGTTATTGTTTGTTCTCTAGGAATTGCAGTATTGTAACTGTATCTGAATAAAACATCTGCGATTCAACGATCTTGCCATCACGCATTTTATAGACGCTGACAACTGGCAAATCCAACTTTCTGCCGCTACTCGTCTCTAGCCCTCTCAGCTGCCAAAGGACGATGACATAATCTCCTGAGTCTAGAAAAACCGCATCCATTTTTCTCTCTGCTGCTGGTTGGAGATCATCCCAAGTTCTTGCTGCGCCTTCGACGTGTTGTTTCGCGCCTTCGATACCATAATGTACGCCACCGTAGGGCAGCGACTCGGCATCGCGGATGATAATCTCAGGAGCGTAAGCTGCAAGAACTCCAGCAACGTCGCGGTCTTCAACAGCTTGAAAGAGACGACGAGTATTTTCTACGTTTTCCCGTGACATAAATTCTTCTCCTTTTCCATGTCCTACCAATGAGCTGCAAGGGTTTGAAGAGTAGCTTGAGCCGTTGAAATAGACTGCTCTCGATCGCCTAAGACCAGGTTACTCGCATTGACAAACTGGATATCTGTAATCCCAAATGACGAAAAAATCGTTCGCAGATACGGTTCTTGATGATCCTCTCCAAAGGGAGAACCTGGAGGATAGTTACCGCCACGACTTGTGATGAACAGAGCTTTTTTTCCATGAACTAGCCCTCGAACTCCATTTTTACTCACTTCATAGGTACACCCAACCCGAATCAAATGTTCGAGATAAGCTTTAAGCCTTGCAGGAATAGTAAAGCCATACATTGGTACTCCAAAAACATAGCAATCTACAGCTAAAAACTCCTCCAGCAATATGTTAGATTCCCTTAGAGCTTCGATCGTTTCTGGGGTGTGACTTTCGGGTGGCGAATGAACTGCTGTAATCCAGGCTTCATTAATATAAGGAACTGGAAAATGCCCCAGATCTCGATATACGATCGCATCTTCAGGATGAAACATTTTCCAAGCCGTGATGAATTCTTGAGATAGAATTCGCGATACTGAACTTTCACTGCTGTAACTCGCGTCAATGTGAAGAATGCGTCTCATAAGCAAGCCTTGAAATTACGTTACAAATTCAGTATGTGGTAATTCCTGAATGCTTTTCTTCAAGGTTCTTGCGATTGTTTTCAACGTTCTTGCGATTCTATCAAAGTTGCGTGGCGTGCTAGTCGCTGCGAAAAAACTTTGGGCGTTACTCCCACACAACGTTTGAAATGATAGGTAAAATGTCCTTGACTAGCAAAACCAACAGTTTGAGCAATTGTAGCAAGTGGTAGATCGCTCATAACTATCAATTCTTTAGCTCGTTCAATCCGGCAACGAATTAAATATTGATGAGGTGAAGTGTTTGTTGACTCCTTGAACAAATGAGCAAAATGATATGGACTTAACTGCACGATTTTTGCTAATTCAGCTAAACTAATGTTTCCATTCAGATTTGCATTAATAAATTCAACAATTTGTTTCCATTGTTGTTGAGTAAATCTACTCGTAATAGTTTTTATTTGACTTGAGTTAGTTGAATATCGAGATCAAAGATGAACGACAAGTGCATGGGCGATCGAATCAGCATAAAGATGACTATTTGTGCCGTCAATTTCTAAAGATGTTTTAAGTGCAAAACCAATCTGCCCAACTAACGGGTCAAATAGTGTAGCCAGATGTGGAATAAGTTCGAGGCGATCGCTTCCAAACACGTCATAACCAATAGTAGCTAGAAATGACGGTGATAAAAACAAATTGAAAAATTCTGCTTCTTTGTCCCAAGAGAACTGTTGGCTTGTATAGGCTGGATAAATTGCCAAATCTCCTGGCACTGAGTCAACTATCTTCTTTTGTCCATCGACTACTTGCTCCAGTCGAACAGGTTTGCCGACATTCAGACAAATGGTATGCCAAGGCGACACGTATTCTGGAATTTCACGAGGTGGTTGTCGAAAATGAGCAAACTGAATGTTTTTCCAGTTAGCACCGTCACTAGCTAGAATCGGCTGATAAGGGAAGACCAAATGTGAATTGTTTTTGTCGAGATCGCTCACAATTAGTTTTGTTTCTATTGCCTAAATTGTAAATGATAGAAGCTCTATTGGCATGAATGGATAGCCTTTTCGTCGAGCCGCTTTAGTTTTTCTGGATTCCTCATCGTGTAGATAGATTGGATGTAGCCATCCACGATATCAAACGTCGTCACGCTGTGAATGCGATCGCCCATCAGAGTGATAATGCCAGGTTGTCCGTTAATCTCAACGATACGAGTAACCGCCCCAGAAAGCCACTTGCTGCGAATTGCCAGCAGGAAACGAGCTACTTTCATTGCACCCTGCAACGGTTTGAGAGCAGCAGCAACTTTTCCACCACCGTCCGACCAGAAGGTAACATCCTTGGCTAGAAGTGCCAACAACCCTGACAAATTGCCTTCGTTGGATGCTTCTAAGAATTTGGTTGTAATTTGCTCTTGCTGCTGATGGGATACCGGAAAGCGGGGATGTGAAACCGCAATGTGCTGGCGCGATCGCCGCAGTATTTGACGACAGTTCGCTGGAGTTTTGCCCACCATCTGAGCGATTTCATCGTAGTCATAATCAAAAACTTCGCGCAGCAGAAATACGGCTCGTTCGAGCGGCGATAATCGCTCTAAAACGACAAGAAACGCCATCGAAAGTGAATCCGCCAACTCTACATAAGTGGCTGGATCGTTGGTTTGTTGCGTCGCGATCGGTTCCGGTAGCCAGGGTCCTACATATTGTTCTCGTCGCACGCGGGCAGAACGCAGATGGTCAATGCAGAGGCGCGTGATAATCCCTCTTCTGTTACTACAAGCGGAGTAAAATAAAAGAGACATCTAACTTGCCACAGCATACTCGATAGGAACAGCTCGAAAACCATTCATAATTTTTATCAATTTGAAAAAGCTTCGTTTCATTCCAGGAATCGGAAATAGCCTCAACCACGGCTCAATTAAACACCAAAAGATGTGGGGCTGAATAATTAGTCTTAAGTTATTTAAAGCACTCTTCCAATTAGTGCCTGACTCCCAGTAGGGATGCCGTTTAAATTCAGTCAGTTCTAACAATCTAGAATTCAGATATAAGCTGCTTCTAGCTGCTTCGTCTTTGAAAGCTTCAGCCTGCAAGCTAATCAGCAAATAGGCACTAAAAACTATTTCCCACCACCGCTCGATGCTAGCATAATCTGTTAAGCGAAAATCCGCCCAACCCAATTCATTTTTTACCTGTTTAAAACCATACTCAATCCAATTTCTCAAGCTGTAGAGGTTGCCGACAACAAGCTGAATGTTGCCAGGTAAGTTAGTCATAATAAACCAGGTGTCTGATTTGGGATTCTTCGTATCGCTTTTAGTGATTTCATAGTAGCGAACCGTGCGCCGCTTGCCAAAAATAATTTCCCGAATATAGCGTCTTTCTGGTTGACGGTGAGATAAGTTCTGCTGGTAGGCGCGCCAACTGTTGTAGCGCACGCGCTGTCCTGGCGCAATTAGGACTCCATGATTACTGCGAATCGCCACAATAAAATTTAACTTTAGCTCTTTTAAAACTCCAATCACATTCCCACTCTCGCCATACAAACTATCGGCTAGAACTAGGTGAAATTTAAATCCAAATGCTAAAAGTTCTCGAATAATTTCTTCTGCTAACTGTGGTTTAGTTTTATAGACATCTCCTTCTTTGAGTCGGTGACGTGGTTTGAAGATTTTAAAACTCAATGGATAAGTGATATTATCAACTATTGCGTAAGCGTTAACCGAAACAATACCATTCGCTGTTCTGCCCAAGTTACCAATGTATTGTTTGGCGACGTAATCTGTTGCTTTACCCTTTTTTTCATCCCCTGTTTCATCTATACATAGTACGATTGGTTCATCCCCAACTGATGCTTTAATTATCTGCAATCGCAGTTCTCGCAATCCTTTCACATCCCAAGGTGTATCTCGCAAGAAATGATGTAATTCTTGCCCATCAGACAGCCCAACAATCCGAGCAAGTGCTGGTAAAGATTTTCGGTTAATTTCAGAAATTACGCCTAAATGTAGAAACTTAAAGGCTTCAAAATTTCTGACATCTGGGAAAAGATTTCGGTAAGTTTGGCAGTATTCATCAATAAAGGCTACCGTTGATACTGGCTCTCTACGCTCAACCATAGTCACAGCTTAGCTTCTATCACTTCTTTCTCTATTTTAATCCTGCCAAAGCAACAGAAGAGGGATAATAGTCGATAAATATGTTTTGGCGGATTTTACTGTTGCTTGAGTCGTTTGCTGCCAGCGTAGAAAAGTTTCTTGTACCATGTCTTCGGCATCCGTAACCGTTCCTAACATTCGGTAGGCGATCGCGAACAGTAAAGAACGATGTTGGTTAAAGGTTTCAAGATGGCTCATAAAACCTGCTCTTTCTGCTGAAGTGTTTTCCAAGCCCATACACCAACTCCACATCCGAGTCCTTCAACGAAGACCAGAAGAATCGCTGTGATATCAAAGAGAATACCCCAACCTGTAAGCGGAATTTGGAAGATCTGGTCGGGACTAATTGCAATCAAATGGTAATAAACACCAAACAACAATGCTCCAGTCATTGAACCCAGCAAGAGCCAGCTACCAGCTTTTTGAAAGGGTGTCCAAAGTAAGATCGTGGCGACGATTGGAGCTAGCACAACGATCGAGCTAACAAACAAGCTTTGGAACCAGGAAAGAGAAACGGGAATTTTCTCGTGGGCTAAACCATGTAGTGCTACTATGACTGCGTGGAACACGACAACGATAGTTCCATAACGAGTGATGGATTGCATCTTTCATTCTCCTCTGAAAGTGTATTGATAGCGATCGCTATCGCTAGATTCAACATCCAGAAACAGAGATCGGTCATTCGCCAAGGACAAATGACCGACGAGCGCGATTGCTTATGCTGGAAGTGTTTCAGGAGTAAATGTTCTATCGTGCAACGGCTGTGGCTCGTAACTGCCTGGAACCACGCGAGTTGTAATGGCAATCCGATTCCAGCTATTGATAGTGACGATCGCCATCAATAAATTGGCAATTTCATCATCAGAAAAATAACGGCTGACTTCATCGTAAATTTCATCTGAAACTGAATCAGTTGCAATCAGGGTGACTGCTTCTGTAAAAGCAAGCACTGCCCGTTCTTGAGGGGTAAAAAAGGGAGTTTCCCGCCACGCATTAAGGGCATAGATTCGCTGTTCCGTTTCGCCGTTAAGCCTGGCATCTTTGGTGTGCATATCAATACAAAAGGCACAACCATTGATCTGCGATGCTCTAATTTTCATCAGTTCTAACAATGTCGGATTGATGCCGCTGCCTCGGACATACCGTTCCAGTTGCAACATCGCTCGATACGCCGCCGATTCAACTCCAAGTTCCATTCTGGACTGCATTTGTGAATCTCCTGTTTTGTTAGGCATTCACCTATTAGACGAATCAGTGCGGCTAGTTGTGACAGGTGAAACAAAGAAATGCAAACCAATAATTCGTTGCTCTACACTAGCGTTCAGCCTCGTAAAAAGCCTCGCTGCAACTGTCCGGCTGTAAGTTTCGGTCTACGCACGCAAAGACACGAGCACCCACGACGCGAAAGGTTTCATCAGATTTATTCGCCGTGTAAGTATAGGACACGCTTTTGTCTTTCCCGCAGGCTCTCGGGGATTCCTTCGCTATGTCTCCTATAAGACTGCGATCTATTTCAATCCTGGCATAGGCGCAGTTTCCGTCTCTTTTATTGTCTTTTATAGTCAAACTCCAGGTACTCACGTCGTTCCTCACGGAGATATTCCCTCCGACGCAACTAGCATTAGCCAAGCGGCAAGATAGCGAGTAGTTGGTTGCGCTTGCTGGCATCAGGAACATAGATGCCAGCGTGACGAGTGCAGCAGAGACGCGAAAGTTACTTAAAAGCACGGTCGATTTTCCTTTTTTTATGAGTCACGATTGTTTCCTGCGCGTCGATCGGCTACTTTTCGTGCAGAGTTCGATCGCGATCGTCCGATCCAAGTCCCTAACTATCTGTAGCGACCTGCAATTATAAATGCTCAAACCAGCAATCAAGACATTTTCAAACCAGGATTATTTGCAACTATAATTTCGTTTGAACCAGGATTAAGGCTCTTGGCAGCTTTTGGTGATGGAATTTTCTCTAACGGCTTAGAATAGTTAGATGGAAGTCTTATTTCACCTATTACCCGATTCATCGTCCCTTCAACTCGAAAGCTGGCTGATTGATAAAGCTAATCCTCGCATCACTCTAAATGTTTGCGCGACCCAGGTTATTGCACAATGCCCAATCTGCGCCCATCCCACACATCGAGTTCATAGCCACTACGAGCGCACGTTGGCGGATCTGCCCTGGGCTGATTACAGCATTACCCTGCAACTGCGGGTACGGAAGTTTTTCTGCCTTAACCAGCAGTGCTTTCGCCGCATCTTTACAGAGAGAATAGCCACTGTTGCTGCTCCTTGGGCAAGGCGAACTGGGCGCATGGCAAAGCAACTGACGGCTATTGGATTAGCATTGGGAGGAGCAGCAGGAGAACGGTTGAGCCAGCAGTTGGGCTGTGCAGTCAGCCGCAATACCATACTCCAATTAGTCTCTAGACTGCCTCTACCACCGATTGTCACACCGCAGACACTTGGTGTAGATACTTCTCTTTTCGTAAGCGTGAAACCTACGGCACTGTCCTAATTGATTTGGATCGAAGCCGTCCAATAGCTTTGTTGGGCGATCGCGAAACCGAGACGTTGGCGGCGTGGTTGCAAGAACACCCAGGAGTTCAGGTAGTTTCACGGGATCGCTCCAAGGCCTATAAAGCCGGAATTACTCAAGGAGCACCATTAGCAATCCAGGTTGCCGACCGTTTTCACAGTAAAGCAAAACTTAGTGGAAACCCTCGACCAAGTTTTCAACACGCACGGTCAAGACCTCAAAGCCGTTGAAGCTGCTCATAGCTTTTCATCCACAACTAGTCCTGATGGTACTGTCGTTGTTCCCATCGCCCTACCGTCTTTAACCGTGCAGGAGCAGCAAAGAACCGAACAGCGTCGGAAGCGGCGATTGTCAACTTATCAACAAGTCTGGCATCTACATCGTCAAGGCTACAAAGTCCCAGCGATTGCGCGTCAACTCGGCATTGGTAAAACGAGTGTGTTTCGCTATCTACGCACTCCCAGCTTTCCTGAACGTCAAGGGCGTAGCGACCGTGGACGAAGCGTGCTTTCTCCGTACAAGGAATATATTCTCAAACGCTGGAACGAAGGCTGTTACGATACTAAAGCACTGTTTGAAGCAATACAGAAGCGCGGTTACTCCGGTAGTTATGACACGGTAGCTCGTTACACTCGTCGTCTGCGCTCTTCTCAAGGCTTGCCACTGCGGCAACGACTCGTCAGACAACCACTGCCCAAGGTTGCTCAACCGGAGAAACGACCACTCACAGCTCCTAAAAGCAGCTTGGCTTGTGCTACAGCGGCAAGAATTACAGAAGTCAGATGACGAACAGTTGATTGCTCGGTTAAAAGCACAGCATCCCGATCTGTCCACCGCGATTGAGCTAGCCCAAAGCTTTGCCCAAATCGTGCGCCAACGTCTTCCCGATCGACTTGACTTTTGGTTGGAGCAAGCCATCCATAGCAGTCTTTCACCTTTTGTTCGCTTTGCCCAACGCTTACATGAAGATTATGATGCGGTCAAAGCGGGTGTGACACTGCTAGTCAGCAACGGTCCGGTCGAGGGACACATAAACCGATTGAAGATGCTCAAGCGCCAAATGTATGGTCGAGCTGGCATTGACTTGCTCAGTCGAAGATTCTTGCTGGCGTGAGTTGTGGAATGCTCTATTTCATTGATTTGGATCATCATGCCCTTGCTCTCAAGGATCACCAAAAGCTGCCAAGACCCTTAATCCTGGTTCAAACGAAATTATAGTTGCAAATAATCCTGGTTTGAAAATGTCTTGATTGCTGGTTTGAGCATTTATAATTGCAGGTCGCTACACCTAGTCCTAACTTCGGAGTATTTACGAGAGTTAGGCGATTGACGCTCTTGTTTTTCTGTTTTACCAAATGAGCGTTAGTTGGACGAGTTGTTTGAGCATGACCCAAACTCCTGAAAAGCTTGGGATATATAAGTTAATTTTACCAACTTAAACACAAAAGTTGGTAAAATCAATTAACTGTCAATTCGGGATACCATTGCTGGAATTTACGATTTAACTCCCCGTTCAAGACCAGCGAACGCATTTGAATCGGAAGATGCGCCCCATAAGAGAGTCCAACGCATTTGTTGCTTTTTCACGAATCGCTTGCTGATAACTTGATTGACGGCAGACTCTACAAAGGAGCTGGAAATCGGTTCGCCGTTGCGGTAGCGTTCGCCATAATTGGGAATATACTGCCCATTATTTGAAATATAAGTTTCAAACTCTTCTAAATGAGAGCAGAGTTTTTGTGCCTCAAGACTTGCTTCTCGCTCGTCATCATCCGAACCTAAGATAAAGGCGCTATCGATTAAATCTTCAATTTTTGATAATCCTTTAAAGACTTGCCATGCCATAAATACCACTTTAATGAAGTCAAATCTTTGAGGATGGATTCGCTATTTATACCTGCTGACAAATCTTCTTTACTTATACCTTTCGCAATTTGTTTCATCACAGTTATCCGCATGGTGATGTGAAACTAATCAAGTATATGTTCGGCATTGGGGTTGAGATAATATTGTAGGTCACGTATAATCTCTTCTCCATCAGATAAAAACGTGACCTGCTGGTTCATTTGCATCCCTTGAGATTTTCACACCTCAAATACTCGACGTTGGGGTTTAGTATCGTAGCAATAAACCATGCCAAAACATTTGGATGTGCCGTCTGCTTTTATACTCTTGCCAGCGATAACTTCAAAATTTCCGGCTTTTTTAGATTTCCTATCATAGAAACGAACATATCCTCCATCCATACCCACTACCAAGGGTAAACCTGGTCTGGGGAGCTTCTCCCAATCTCTTTGACAACCCTCGAATAATATTCCTGCATATAGCTGGTAACTCTGATTCTAAGCGTTGACCTAACGCGTGTAAATTGTTGCGTATAGATGCAGCATTTATTGCTCCTTCTATTGGGAGTAATTCTTGTAATAGTTCGGTGGACAGTCCATAAGACATTAGAGATGCAAATTTTGATTCTAGGTAGAGCAATTCTGGCGATGTGCGCTCTTTTAATAGATTTGCTACTGGGTTGAAGGTGCGGGTTGGTTGCTCGATACAAGCACAGTGAAACAATCGTTGGCTTTGTAGTTGCAACTTGCCAAATGGTGTCCTATATACAATGGTACGTTGATCTTTGTGGCACAGCTTTTTATTGCAATGGGAACAAGCAGCTTGCTGTCTTTGGTATTCGGCTATTTGTTGAGCAGCTACGCTGCGTTGGGTCTGAAGCAATAATTCTTTGGCTTGGGCTAGAGTTAATCCCAAATTTTCGGGTTGTAAATTGCCTTTTTCAATTTGGACAACTTCTTGAATTGACTGGGTATCGCCCGACTCTGATTCAATGACTAGTTGAACTTTAAATTTCACACTATCCTCTGCTCAAATAACAACAACTTTCTATCTCCCGTGGCGTATTGTCGTAAATGCTTGTTGACTTGAGGATGGTCGAAGCGGTTTTGATAAACTAATAGCCAAGGCGCGTAGCTCACTGGCTTCTTCTTTATCCATGTCAAAATTCTTGTTTCTCAACATTGAAGCAAACCGCTCTAACACGTCCCAAATCAAAAATTCTTCCCTCGCTTTCATAAAGCCCCAAGGACCACCACAATCTTCTGGGGACAAACACCTTTACTACCAGTGCAGATTGGGTAAATTTGGTTTTCATCTGGAGTGAGTATTGCTTCTACTCTAATTTGATGTCGCCACCAGTAACGCCATGTACCCATTGATGGACATATACTGAAGTCATATTCGTAGAAAAATTTTTCTTTTAGTCTTAACTTAAACGAACCTAACTCCACTTCGCTGGCGCAGTCACTAAATACCGTTCCGCCTGGTTAAGTGACTCCATACTGTTTCCCGTGAATGATGAAATGGTGCAGATGAATATCCTCCCACCCCATTGCCAGCTGGATGGTGTAATGCAAATCTTCTATCGTGCTGTCGCTGCTGACAAATATGCGTCGCCAGATCATGGGACTGATGCCAAGCAACAGTATCTTTAATTGGTAGATAACGGGTTCGGAAGAATCGGACATGGGGTCATCTTACCGTGTTGTGTCCCTCATCTCCCCCAAAATTTTTCGCTCTCCAACACTGTCGATATTGGATTGTTGAAAGTGGCTGAAAATGCCGATGTAGAAACAATTGTTAAAGCACTGCGCCAGCGCCTCCCCAAGATGTCGCCGTATGGACGAAAGCTGAGTTCGTGCAAAAAGAATTAGACTACTGGCGAGAAAATACGGCAATTGGCTTTGTGTTTTCGCTGCTAACAACGATGGGGTTTTTCGTTGGTGTTATTTTGGTTTACCAGATTTTATACACAGATATGGCAGAACATTGGGTAGAATATGCCACGCTCAAAGCAATTGGTTATTCTAATTTCCATTTACTAGGAATTGTGTTGCAGGAATCAGTGATTCTGGTATTTTTTGGTTTTGTCCCAGGCTTTTTTATCAGTTTAGGGCTGTACAGCCTCACGGCTAATGCTACGGATGTATTAATGCAAATGACTTAGGAAAGAGCAATTAACATTCTGATTGCTACCTTTATTATGTGTTTAATTTCCGGCGCGATCGCCGTGCGCAAAGTTCAAGTTACCGATCCGGCGGAGGTATTTGGTTGTGAATAAAGCAAGTAAGTTAAAAGGTAAAAAGCAAAAGTTAAAAGGCAAAAAAATCAGTTTGAATACTGTTGAATACTTGCATTGTGCAAATGAAATATGCGCTAGTTTATGACAAACAAATTTGCTGTCCAAATTCGCCAGCTTAATTATTATTTCGGACAAGGCAATTTACGTACTCAAGTGTTGTACGACATCAATCTCGATTTATCCAAGGGGCAGATCGCGATCGTGACTGGTCCTTCGGGTTCGGGGAAAACGACGCTTTTAAGTTTAATTGGAGCCTTGCGATTGGCACAATCAGGTAATTTACAGGTCTTAGGGAAAGAATTAGTCGGACTAAATAAATCTCAATTAGTAGAGGTACGACGGAATGTTAGCTTTATCTTCCAAGCACATAATTTATTTGAATCTCTCACTGCCTCGCAAAATGTAGAATTGACAAATAACTAGCGAGAAAAGCGCAAATTAGTAGTTGAGATGTTAAGTCAATTGGGGTTGGCTAATCGAGTAGATTATAAACCCAATGCCCTATCAGGAGGACAGAAACAAAGAGTAGCGATCGCCCGTGCTTTGGTCAATCAACCGCAACTAATTTTAGCAGATGAACCCACTGCCGCTTTAGATCAAAAATCAGGGCGCGAAGTTGTAACGTTGATGCAACAACTTGCCAAAGAGCAAGGATGCACGATTTTAATTGTCACTCACGACAACAGGATTTTAGATGTAGCCAGTCACATTATTAACTTAGTCGAAGGTTGCTTAGAATCAGACGAAAACCCAGAAATTTTTGTCACCACTCACGGCTAAACCCTTGTTAAGCGATGATTATAGCAATACTCATTAAGGTTAGGAAGAAACTGTCACAGATCGACCTTTTCTCGGAAAAGTTGCTGCTGGAAGCCATTTTTCTGACTCGGTTTTTAATGAAAACCATTGATGTTCTATCTCCCACACAGTCAGGAGAATAGGGTGATAAATACTTAGTTTACACTAAAAATTCCCACTCAGTTTTTAGATTTTTTCTGATTTATGGAAAAGTAGCATTCTCTAAAATAAAAAAATTTTTGACCGACTAACAACTTCGGAAGCAGGTTATCTTCAAGCCATTGTTCAAATACCTAGCGATTGTACGAACACTTAAATGTAAACGCAGCTATCAATTTTTCTCAACTTAAAACTGCTATAATACTTACTTCTACACTCTTCTTACCTTTTTTTAAACCGAAAAAATTAGTTTCTTTTTCACTCCATCCATAATCATAAGTGTCTGGATTATCTATACTTGTTTCATCCACGTAAATCAGGTTGTCTGAGTCTTTTTGTTGGATGTCAAATCAGGATGAGTCGCGCAGTTGTTCATCTCTTTCTTTTTGAAATACTAGTAATCCGCTACGATAATTTTACAAAGTAGATGCTGTTCTGGACTATGTTGCGAAAACCGCTGCCGAGCCAGTAGCATACTCTCTCTAGAAAATTTAACACTACTTCGATAAATGTAAAGTACTCCTTCAAGTAGGAGTGCTATCAACTAAGAATCATTCTACTGTGCGTGCGTTGATATCTACGCTACTCATCAAATTATTATTATGTAGAAGAGATAACGAGCGAAAGAGGATTCACAGTTGGCTATACTAGTATGTACAGATGGAGCGTCACCTATGCACTAGAAGTTGATTAATCTAAATTTGCTAAGTTCTAGTTAAGTTGACAATACAATAGCTTTTTGTTTATTGAGTTAGAAAACTACCTGAAGTATTGTCAGATAAATCAGCAGCAATTTGTAGTTGATCTTGTAGTACGGCGTTGATATCTAATTCAGTTGTCAACGGATTTGCAATCACAGCGCGTAGTGCAATAATTGGTACATTTTTTCCATAGCGCGTTGTATAAGTAGTCGTGCGCGAAATGAAGGTATGACCCGCTTGACGCTGCGCTTTTTGCAAGTGCTGATTGAATTGGTTAATCGATTGATTTTCAGCTAGTGTCAATTGCCCGATTGCTGCTCTGTGACGATAAGGTTCGGGAATATAGCGATAGAGAAAAATATTAATTTCAGGATCGATTAATCGTTCAAACTCTGGCATTGCTTCAATTCGAGTTGCTAAATACCAAGTTTTTTCAATTCCCCAATCCATTAGATATTCATATCCCTTCATGCCAATGAGCTTTAGTCCAGCTTGCAAAAGAATTGCAGTAGCCGGACGAGACCCTTCCAACGTGCGCTTACCTAGATCGATCGAATTTTGCCGAACGGTATAGGGCGCTTGTTTTTCGATCGCCTTTGCCAAGTTAGGATTGTGCAAAAACAGCATCCCGATTCCCATGGGCAAATAAAGCTGTTTATGGCCATCAATGGTGACAGAATCTGCAAATTCAATACCTTGTAGTTTATAGCGATGTCTTTGTGAAAACAACATAGGTCCACCCCATGCCGCATCAACATGAAAATGAATATTGGCATTTTTAGCAATTTCAGCCATGTCTAACAGCGGATCGATGCCACCAGAATCTGTTGTTCCTGCGATACCAACGATCGCGAGAATGAGTTGTTTGCGATCGCGACAGTCCCTAATAGTTTGACGCAGCGATCGCAGATCCACTTGATTTTTCTCATTTGCCGGAATTTTAATCAGACTGCGAGTTCCAATGCCCAATAAGTCGGCAGCTTTATCAAAGGAAAAATGCATTAAGCTGGAGCCAATGACAACAGCTCCGTCATAACCATAAAACTTAAGAGCGGCAGCAAGCCCTTCCTGTTCCACCCCCATAAAGTCTGCTTGCGGAGCCAAAGCTGCGTTACGAGCGCACCAAAGGGCAGTGATATTAGCGATCGTTCCACCCGATACAATCATCCCCAACGTACTGTGAGGGTTATGGGTATGCTCGATATAGAAGGCATCAGGCAACTGATAAATGAGGTGATGAAGAGTTGCGAGAGCTTGACGTTCGTAAGGAGTTAACGATTTTGCCGTTTCAGTTTTAACTGGATTTTGGTTCAGAATTGTCATCAATTTCGCCAGCGGTCGCACGAAGTAAGGCAATGCTGTGGTCATGTGACCGATGAATCGCGGTGAAGAGGTGCGAACAGAATGAGCGATCGCTGTTTCTGTTAAATCATTGAGATAATCATTTGGATCTACTGGCTCGATTGGGATTTGGTAATCCGTAAATTGCTCGTTTAAGTCGGTCAAGGCAATATCGCTACCGATCTTGCTGGTTTGGAGAAACTCATTGGCGATCGCCTCAAGATACCCATCCATATCGCGTTCAGCCGCGATCGCTTTGTCGGAACGAGCAAACAACGAGAGAATTCGGTTTTGAATTTCTGACTCAGCGATAGCTGAATTTTCTAAGTTGAGCGATCGAATCATGGATTTATACCAGTTCAAAATTTGCGACAGGTACTACGTGAGGACGAGATATTTGTGGCAACTAGAGCGATACACTTGTTAGCGAACCGCTAACAAGGCTTCTACTTCCGCCTCAGACAACAGTTCTATCTTTTCCAGCAGTAGTGCTTCGATCGTTTCAGCTTGTTTGGCAACTGTTAATGTTTGTAGGAGCAGATCGCGCAGCGGTAGTTCGACTGGGAAAGCAGCTTGCAGTCGCGATGCTAGTTGAGTCGCAATCAAAGAGTCTCCGCCGAGATCGAAAAAGCGATCGTGAATGCCAACGGTTTGAATACCAAGCACTTCTTGCCACATTTCGGCAATCTGTTGTTCTAGTGGGTTAGTAGGTGCAATATAGGGGAGATCGAGCCTGGGTCTGGCATAGCGAGAAGCAGTATTTGCTAAAGCTTGAGAAGGTGCGTGGTGGAAGATGCGATCGTACTTTGCCGTCAAATCTGTGGTAGAGATTAGAATTTGAGTTGCTCGATCCAGCGATAAAACTCGCTGAAATATATCTAGGTTTTCTGTAGGTGTAATAGCTAGGTCAGCTCCAGTCTGTTGCCACTGACTCTCTTCAGACTGCGGGAGCGACCGTTGTACTCTGTCCCAATTGACCGTCATCCATGCTTGAGCGTGCGTTTGATTGTGTCGAGCAACCAGCGCATCCGCAAACTGGTGTGCGGCTGAATAGGCTGCCAGCCCAAGTCCGCCCAAAACAGAGGCGATCGACGATATTATCATGCAGAAATCTAATTCTCGCTCCTGCAACAGATTTTCTATTTGTGCCATGCGGCGGCAGGGTGCATATAGCTGTTGCGCTCGTTCTGTTGCGGTAAGTTCTTGGATGGTGCAAAACGTATTGCGATCGGTTTGTCGAACGGAATGAATGATGCCATGAATGATACCAATCTTCTCAGGGGCAAGCAATTGGCGCAACGATTCTGGATCTGCCCAATCTACATGACACACCAAAACCTCTGCTCCTAGTGCCTGCAAATTTTGCCGCTGACGAATTTTATGACTCACGATATCTCCCTCGTCGTGAGTCGCCAGCCATAGATCTTCTTGGGATGGCAGTGCGACCTCTTCCAAGACGATCAGTTTCGGTTGTACCGTCCGTGCCAAGTAAGCAGCCAGTTCCGCACCCATGCCGTCTAACCCATCAGCGATCAGATAAACACCATGTTGCCGAACTGGAAGTTGTGCCTCACTCACTGGTTCTAAGCGTACAGGTTCAAAACATTGAATCCAACGATGGCGATCGCGATATGCCACGACTCGATCGGTTGAGGTTGCTGCAAATTCATTCATGAGTCGATCGATGAGCGATCGAGCTTGCCAAGTGTGCGATCGCGGCAACACTATGTCAATGATTCGACAAGTTATAAAGGAATATTCCTGTGGAATCGCATGACAAAGCCCTAAAAGCGTTGCCTTTTCTGGATGAAGACTATCTTCACTATTAATTAACTGCGTTCGATCTGCCACCACCCACAAATTGAGGCGATCGCTCCAATGCTGTTTACCAATGGCTTGCACCAATGCTAATAGACTGTTGAATTCAATATATGAATTAGGGGGGCGATCGTTGCTAGTAATACTCCAGAAAAATGCAATGTTCTGGGGCAATTTTTCGCCAGTATTGAGTTCGCCGAACAAGGCGATATAAGAATCTAAGGAATCAGGATCGATAGAATACGTTTGCTCGTTGAGTTGAGCAAATCCAGTACCTTGCTTAATTGCGATCGCATCTATCCCTTGTTGAGCCAGCCGTTCCACGACTTGGGAACCGATACCCCGATCGTCAATGAAAACCAACCATCGCCGATCGGCTGGTAATGATGCTGGTTTGGGTAAAAGAGATTGTTTCCACGATCGCAAGAACGACCAATCTGCTATATCTAACTTACGAGATGCATCCGTCAGAGCCGTTTGGCGATTTTCATGCTTCTCCAACCAATAACGCTGCCGCTCGAACGGATATGTTGGCAATGGTACGCGATATCGCCGCTCCTGCTGATAAAATTTAGACCAATCAATAGCGATCCCTGCTAGCCAGAGTTGACCGAGTGCCGTCAAGACAATGCTAATGTCCGATCGCGACTCTTGCGGATGACGCAATGAAGTTAGGATCGATGGTTGGGATTCGGGCAATAATTGACGTTTAATTAGCGTACTCAACGTCCGTCCTGGACCTACTTCCAAGAGAATCGCTTTTGGCTGCTGCAATAATGTGGTGACACCTGCCGCAAATTGCACGGTTTGTCGAAGATGTTGACTCCAATAGCCAGGGTCGATCGCGTCTTCTGGTGCGATCCAAGTGCCTGTAATATTTGAGATAAAAGGTATTTGGGGTGTCTGGCGTTTTATCTGTTGCACCCGTGCCGCAAATGTCTCTAAGATCGGCTCCATCATGTGGGAATGGAAGGCATGAGAGGTATGCAAAAGACGGCACTCTACTCCGCGATCGCGCAACTGTGCTTGAAATTGGGCGATCGCCTCCTTCTCGCCCGATACCACACAGGATGATGGAGCATTCACGGCTGCTAAAGCCAGAGAGTTATTCAAAAAGGGTTGAACATCCTTGACGGAAAGCGGTACTGCAACCATACTACCGGATGGCAATCGCTGCATTAATTGTCCTCGCGTTGCCACCAATGCCAGCGCATCTTCCAGCGTAAAGATACCTGCTAAGGTTGCCGCAACGTATTCTCCAATGCTGTGTCCCATCATGGCAGTAGGGCGAACACCCCAAGATTGCCACAATTGCGCTAAAGCATATTCAATGACAAATAGGGCAGGTTGCGCGATCGCGGTTTGCTGTAATTTTTGGTTGGCGAATTCAATGGAATCAGGCTGAGGATAAAGGATTTGCCGCAGATCTAGTCCGAGATGTGGCATCAGCAGTGTAGAGGCGCGATCGACCCATTCTCGAAATACAGATTCTTGCTCGTACAAATCGCGTCCCATTTGGACGTATTGCGCCCCTTGCCCAGGAAATAGGAAGACGATGGGGCGATCGCCCACCTCCCATTGATGCGTCACTACTCGTTGAGGATCGAGAGATTCTAGCGCCGCCGTAGCATCATCTCGATCTTGGCAAACTAGCATCCGTCGATATGGGAAAGCCCGTCGCCCAACCTGTAAGGTGTATGCTACATCTGCTAAATTTAGCTCTGAATGCTGTTGTAGACGATCGGCTAAATTCGCCGTCATTGCTTCCAGCGCAGATGGCGTTTTAGCAGACAACAACAATACTTGCCACGAGCGAGATGGACTCGCCGTTGGTAGCGATGGCGCTTCTTCTAGTACCACATGGGCGTTAGTGCCACCAAAACCGAAGGAACTCACGCCTGCGCGTCGAGGCGTGCCGTTGCACTGCCAATCAGTTAGTTGAGTATTAACGTAGAAAGGACTGTTGGCAAAGTCAATTTCGGGATTCGGTTGCTCGAAGTGCAAACTCGGTGGTAGTTGTTTATGATGCAATGCCATCACTGTTTTGATCAATCCCGTAATCCCAGCCGCAGAGTTGAGGTGTCCGACATTAGTTTTGACTGAGCCGATCGCGCAAAATTCTCGACTTTGAACGCTGTTAAATGCCTTCTTCAACGCCCTAAATTCGATCGGGTCGCCCAAAGCAGTACCTGTTCCGTGCGCTTCGATATAAGTAATTGTGGCAGGATCGACTCTGGAAACGGCTTGCGCTTCGGCAATTACCTTGGCTTGACCGTCCACGCTGGGAGCTGTAAAGCCCACCTTGGTAGAGCCGTCATTGTTAATAGCCGATCCTTTAATGACAGCATAAATGCGATCGCCATCTGCTAAGGCATCCTTGAGGCGCTTCAGCACGACTACGCCAACTCCATTACCGATGACCGTACCTTGTGCTTTGGCATCAAAGGCGCGGCAATGTCCATCCGGCGATACAATTCCTTCTTTTTGATAGAAATAGCCTGTAGTATGGGGAACCTGTACCGAAACGCCACCCGCCAATGCCATGTCGCACTCATAGTTCATCAATCCCCGACAAGCTAAGTGAACCGCAACTAATGAAGTAGAACAGGCTGTGCTGACATTGATACTCGGTCCTTTCAAATTCAACTTGTAGGAAACGCGCGTGGGGATGTAGTCCTTATCATGGCTGAGCAGAATTCGCGTGAATTGAGATTGCAGTTCGTTCCGTTGAGCCAACAGATTATCGAGTAAATAGGTGCTGAGATTGCCGCCTGCATAGACCCCGATCCAGCCCTTGTAGGCTTCTGGGTCATATCCTGCCTGTTCCAAAGCTTCCCAAGCCGATTCGAGAAATAGGCGATGTTGCGGGTCCATGAATTCGGCTTCGCGAGGCGAGATCTCAAAGAAAGCCGCATCAAATCGATCGATATCTTCCAGTACGGCTCCCGCTTTGACATAGTTGGGATGTTGTAGCCAGGTTGGATCGACCCCAGCAGCAATCAATTCGGCATCGCTGAACTGGGCGATCGCCTCCTGTCCCGCACAAAGATTTTGCCAGAATTCTGTCACGTTTTTGGCACTGGGAAAGCGTCCTACCATGCCAATGACGGCAATGCCATTCAGGGAAGTTTGAGCGGATCGATCATTCACGGGCGCGTCTCCTTTGCTCTATCAATGCTTCGTCTGCCTCGATCGCCACTTGCAGCCGATCGGCTCGTTCGTTGAGTTGCTGCGGATCGGATGGATCGGTCGATTCACCCTTGAGGTAAGTTGCCAAGGCGTGAATCGTGGGGTATTCAAAAGTATCAGCCACTGATAGATCTCGATCCAATTGATGCTGTAATTTGCTGCGTACCTGAACAGCCAGCAAAGAATCTCCACCCAAGTCAAAGAAATTATCGTGAATGCCAATTTCTTGAATGCCTAACACCGCTTGCCAAACGTTAGCAATCGCCCGTTCAATTTCATTTTCAGGGGCAATATAGGCATTATTCAGCTCTGGACGTGAATGAGCGATCGCGGGTGCAGGAATTTCTGAGACCGTACTTTCCGGTTCTAGTCTGGGGCGTGAGAATGGTGACTGGGACGATGAGTCAAATAATCCAATTGTTTCACGCGGAAAGACCAGAACTTGTGGTAAACCGCTACTCAGCACGCGACGGAAGACTTCGATTCCCTCTGATGGAGATAGCCAATCTTGAAAATTGGGTGCGACAGATCTTGTCGGTTGAGCCGCACGCTCGCCCATAGTAGAGGTTAAAGCCGCTGCAACTCCCCAAGCCGTTCCTATCTCTGGCACTGCAAGCTCGGTGAATGGGAAATTTGGTTTTATCTGTGCGATCGCTGTGGTTCGGTCTTGTAATGACACGACAATTTTACCGATGTGTTTAGCTCGTGCCATGTATGCGAACGCATCGGCAATTTCGGTTACGCCAAACACTCGATAGGGCAGGGGTCGGAATTTTTCATCATTTAGCTGTTGTATGACTGCTTGCCATAGGGAGTGAAAATTGGGTAAGTCGCGATCGAGATGAACGGCAATGAAAGAAAGGTTGTTGCGAAATGGACGTAATCCCAAGGGGCGATCGCTCAGGATATCACGCAATCCCAATTCCAGAAAGCGTCCGTATCGCGCTAAGGCAGATAAACTTCGCTCAATGAACTCGCCGCTCAATGAATTTAAGACTACATCCACTCCGCGTCCGTTGGTGCAGCTCATTACCCCTGCGGCAAAGTCTAGCGATCGCGAATCAAAGACATGCTCGATGCCCAGCGAGCGCAAATAATCTCGTTTTTCTGGCGTACCTGCCGTGGCAATAATCTTGGCTCCTACTGATTGGGCAATCTGCACCGCTGCCATGCCAACACCGCCTGCTGCTGCATGAATCAGAACCGTTTCACCCGAACAGAGCCGTCCGTAATGAATCAGTGCTAAATATGCCGTGCTGAAAGCGATCGGGATAGTTGCGGCTTGTTCAAATGTCAAGGATGGTGGTTTAGGCGCAACCAGAGCTGCTTTCGTTGCGATAAACGGACTAAAGCAGGATGAGCCAAAGGCGATTACCTCATCTCCAACGGCAAATTGGGTAACGCCTTCTCCAACTTGGGCGATCGTTCCGGCACATTCATAACCGAACTTGAATGCTGCATCTGGCGGAGTCAGCAAGCCAAGAGCGATTAGGACTTCCTGAAAATTGAGTCCTGTTGCACTTACGGCAATTTCTACCTCTCCCGCTCTAGGTGCTTGGCGTTGCATCGGGTAGTAGGTGAGCGTGTCTAACTGTCCTGGGGTCGCAATGCTGAGATAACCATTTTCCGGTTTAGGCAGAGATGGAGCAGATGTATCCTCAATCCGTCGCAGCGTATAATCTTCAATCTCAACTAAAACCTTACCATACTCGTCAAACAGCGTTATCTGGAATCGTAAAATGCCTGTTGCCTCACGATTGGACTTTGCCGCTTTGATATGGCTGTAGATCTTGGCTGGCAGCGACGCATAGCAGCGCAGGCGTTTATAAGCAAAGGGAAGAAAGCGATCGCCATAAACACTACTGAAAAAACTTATGGCACTGTCGAGTAAGGCAGGATGCAAGCGATAGGTGTCCAAATCGGAGCTGAAAGCTTCCGGTAACTCAAATTGTCCAAACCCTTCATCTGTGCCGAATTGCAAACATTTTACGTTCTGCCAGCGGGAGCCAAGTGCCAGAAATTCAGATGCGATTTCGGGAGTGAAGTCTGTGAGGCGAGACTCATTGCAGCGAGATGCGATCGCCGATAAATCCTGCGACACCGCAAACTCGGTAAGAGCAACAATTTGCCCTTTGGCGTGCGCTTGCCATTGTCCATCGCGATCGGGTACTGCACTCGTAACCGCAAACTCGAACCCGTCATTAATGGGCTTAAACTCGATGCGGAGATCGATCGCGTTCCGCTCGGATACAACTAGCGGCGATAGGAAAGCTACGTCTTTTAACTCACAACAGAAGTTACCCGTGTGTTCCGTATAAGCTGCACGCACCAGTTCCAAATAAGCCGTGCCAGGGAGGGTAGGCTGCCCCATCAGCCGATGTTCTGCCAATACCCAGTGCTGCTGCGGACTGAGCCGAGACAAATAAATTACCCGATCCGCTTCCACTAAAGCCTGCTGGATCGCAGAACGATCGACCGAGCGAATTTGTGGAGCCGCAGGAGCCAACCGTTCTGTCATCCGCTTCGTTCCTTCAATGCCCATACCTTCGTTTTGCCAGCCATACCAACCGATCGCGGTTGTGAAGCGGCTAGTTGTGGCAGTTTTGTAGTGAGCAAAAGCATCAAGAAAGGCATTGGCAGCAGCATAAGCAACTTGGCCGAATAACGGTCGCACTGTTGCTCCTGACGAACAAAGGATGAGAAAATCTAACGGCATGTCTTTGAATAATGCTTCTAAAACTTGCGTGCCTTTAATCTTAGGTGCAAAAACTTGCTCTACTTGTTCAATGGTTTTCCGCTGTATAGCACTATCGCCCAAGACTCCCGCTGCGTGAATCACGCCGTCGATCGCCCCAAATCGAGATTGAGCTTGCGCGATCGCCGCTTGCATCTGCTCCAAATCACTTACATCTGCCTGGATCGCCATCACCTCGGCTCCCGATGCTTCGAGAGCTAAGATTTGGCGAAGCTTGCGACTCGTGCGTTCTTGCTCGTCGTGAGTGGCTAGCCATGATGACCAGTTTTCTCGTGCTCGAACCGATCGTCCCGTAAGGATTAACTTCGCTTGTACCGTCTTAGCAAGGTATTCCGCTAATGTCAGCCCGATCGCCCCTAATCCTCCCGTAATCAGATATACACCACCTTGACGCAGTTGAGGAACCCGACCTGCATCTAGCCGAATCGGTTCATAAGTTTGCACCCAACGATACCGACCCCGATAAGCGATCGAGTCATCTGCCGTTGTTGTCGTGAGTTCTGCGACCAATCGATCGACGAATGCAGTCGGCGAGCGATCGATCAGTACAACATCAATGCTGCGACAATGAAGATTTGCATACTCTTGTGATACGACTTTCATTGCTCCCAACAGAGTCGCCTTCTCTGGACACAGCGATTCTTCACCTGTAACAGCCTGCATTTGGTTAGAGATCGCCGCGATCTGCAAATCGTAGCTGAAGTGCTGTCTGCCGATCGCTTGTGCCAAAAACAGTAAGCTATAAAATCCTTTGGCTTGAATGGCATCAAACTCGAATTCGGTTGAGGGGCGACCGCTCGTAGTCACGCTCCATAAATGCACTATATGAGAGGGTGCTAAACCTTGGCTACTTAAAGCTTGTAGCAGCAGATCGTACTCTTGTGGCTGCTTCGGATTGAGGGTATAACAATGATGCTCATCCTGCCTAAGTTGCTCTCCTGCTTTGACCAGAACGATCTCTGCTCCCTGCTGCTGGAGTTGTTTTGCTAGCTCTGTTCCTAGACCGCACTCATCTAGCCAAATTAACCAGCATCCAGATACTGCATGACTCGACGCTTGGGACGGTAGCATAGCGCGTTTCCAAGACGGTAGATAAAACCAATCGGCAAGATCGGATTTTTTACTAGACGTTGTTTGAACGATCGGAGTTTGGCGATCGCCAATTTGCTCGGTAAACGCTTTTTGACTAGGATCTTGACTGGGAACCGTGCTGATAGTATCAGCTTGGGCGACGATCGCATGTTGTCCCAAGGTATCCGTTTGCGGATAGGCAGCGACCGTTGTAAAACCGCGTGACAGCAATATATCTCGCCATTCGGTTTGCGACAAGAAAGGAGTACCGCGATCGCCTCGTTTATCCTCTAATTCTTTAACCAGCAATCCCCAAGTGATATCAAAATCAAGTTGTGGTTGCGTCATCTCCCACACCATCAAGATTCCTTCAGGCGCTAACAGCGATCGCACGTATTGTAAAGTTCGCTCCAAATCTCGTGTGGCGTGCAGCACGTTGGCAGCAATAATGATGTCAAAACTGTGCGGTTCGTAGCCCTGAGCTTGCGGTGAGGTTTCCAGATCGAGGAGGCGATAGTTGATAAAATCATAATTGCCAAACCTTTGCTGCGCCTGGGTAAGGAAACCGCTACTAATATCAGTAAAAGTATAAGTGGTTCGCTGCGGGGGGAGAATGGGCAATAGTTCGGCTGTCGTGATGCCCATGCCTGCGCCGACTTCGAGAACTCTCAACCTGACATCCGCTGGTAAATGTTTTACGATGGACGCTAGGCTAACGCGAACGATCGCGTTGTAGTAATTTGCCCATGGAAAAGTAGGATTGGTATCGCTCGCCCGATTGTAAATCAGCGCATCGAATAGTTCCAAGGGCTGTTTTGCGCCAGTCAACACTGCTGCTAAACAGTCGCCACAGCCTTGAATCAGTTCCATCACCTGCGGCGTATCTGCCCATCGGACTTGGGTTGTTTCAATTAGAGAGGCGATCGCCGATTCAGAGACTGGCAAAAATTGGCTGTACCGATCGACCTGTTGCTGCAATTGACCGCGTTCGACCAATACTTGCAGCCATCGGCGCAATAATTGACGGTATCTTGGCAGAATGCGGCATTGTTCTAGGATCGCTTCAACGGTACAGGCATCAAGTTGATGGAATGCACCCAATTGCATTAACGCCCGATTAATGTAAGCAACACACAGGCGATCGAGCCAAACTTTGTTTTCTAAATAAGCGGTTTGATTAAAAGTGGGAATTCCAGCCTCTGCTTGATGTTGACCTGCCGTAGCGATCGCCTGCCAACGATCTTGAGATGTAATTGGCAATGTCTTGACAGTAGAGGCAGGTGGATCGATCCAATAACGTTTTCGTTCAAACGGATAAGTGGGTAAGGGGATTCGCTGCCGCCGTTCTTGCTGATAAAATCCACTCCACCGAATCGAAACTCCAGCTAACCAAAGCTGCCCCAGCGTTTGCAGTAAAACCACCAGATCGGGTTGATGCTCTTGAGGATGACGAATTGAATGGAAAACTGGCTGGTTGGATAATTTGGGGTGCGATCGCGCTAGCTTACTCAGCGTTCGTCCTGGTCCGACTTCGAGGAAAACAGATGTAGAGTCTTGAAACAACACCTGCAAGCCTTCAGCAAACCGCACCGTTTGCCGTAAATGGGTTGCCCAATAATCGGGATTTGTTACTTGTTCTGGCGCGATCCAAGTTCCCGTAACATTGGAAATGAAGGGAATTTGCGGCGGTTTAGGCGCTGCCTGCTGCACTCGGTTTGTAAAGGTAGCTAAAATTGACTCCATCATCGGAGAGTGAAATGCATGAGACGTATGCAGGCGACGGCAATCAATTCCTCGTGCATTCAATGTTTCTTGTAATGATGCGATCGCTTCTGTTGTTCCTGACAGTACGCATGAAGATGGCGCATTGACTGCTGCCAGTGCCACAAATTCATTTAAGTAAGGCTGCAATTCCGCTTCCGTCAGCGATACCGCTATCATTGCACCTGTTGGCAAGGATTGCATCAACTGACCGCGTGCTGCTACAAGCGACAGTGCCGCTTCCCAGGTAAAGACACCTGCAATCGTTGCTGCCACATACTCTCCAATGCTATGTCCTACCATTGCAGTAGGACAAACGCCCCAAGACTGCCACAATTGCGCTAAAGCATATTCAATGACAAACAGAGCGGGTTGCGCGATCGCGGTTTGCTGTAACGTTTGGCTGGCAGTCTCAGCCGAGTCTGGGTGGGGATAAAGAATTTGCCGCAAATCCAGCCTGAGATATGGTGTGAGGAATTCGGAGCCGCGATCGATCCATTCTCGAAAAACAGGTTCATGCTCGTAGAGATCGCGTCCCATCTGGACATATTGCGCCCCTTGTCCAGGAAACAGAAACACGACAGGGCGATCGCCCTCTGTGGATGGCGCAGTGTGTAACTGCTGCGGATCGAGCCTACTAAGCGCAGCGATCGCTTCCTCGCGGTTTTGGCACACTAGCATCCGTCGATGGGAAAAAGCCCGTCGCCCAACCTGTAAGGTGTATGCTACATCTGCCAAATTCAGCTCTAGCTGCTGTTGTAGACAATTAGCTAAGTTAGTCGTGGCGGTTTCCAAGGCAGAGGCAGTTTTTGCCGAAAGGAGCAACAATTGCCAAGGACGAGATTGACTTGACGCTGGTAGCGGTGGCGCTTCTTCTAACACCACATGGGCGTTAGTACCACCAAACCCAAAGGAACTCACACCTGCGCGTCGGGGAGTGCTATTACGTTGCCAGTCGGATAGTTGAGTATTGACGTAGAAAGAACTGTTGGCAAAATCAATTTCAGGATTTGGTTGCTCGAAGTGTAAACTCGGTGGCAGTTGTTTGTGATGCAATGCCATCACCGTTTTGATTAACCCTGCGATGCCAGCGGCAGAGTTGAGGTGTCCGACATTGGTTTTGACTGAGCCGATCGCGCAAAATCCCCGCTTTTGAGTATTAAATACTTTTTGTAAGGCGCGAATTTCGACTGGATCGCCTAAAGCAGTTCCAGTTCCGTGCGCTTCAATGTAAGAGATCGTCTCAGGATCGAATCCGGCAAAGTCTTGCGCTTCGGCGATTACTCTGGCTTGACCGTCTACGCTGGGAGCCGTAAAACCAACTTTTCCCGCTCCATCGTTATTGACAGCCGAACCCTGAATCGTAGCATAAATGCGATCGCCATCCGCTAATGCGTCTTCCAACCGCTTGAGTACAACGATCCCAACCCCACTGCCGAATACTGTTCCTCGTGCTTTGGCATCGAAGGTGCGGCAATGTCCATCTGGGGAAGCAATTCCTTCTTTCTGGTACAAATAGCCTGCGGTATGCGGTAACTGAATGGAAACGCCGCCTGCCAATGCCATATCGCATTGATAACCGAGCAGTCCTTGACAGGCTTGATGTACTGCCACTAGTGAAGTAGAGCAGGCTGTGCTGACATTGATACTCGGTCCCTTCAAATTTAGTTTGTAGGAGACACGGGTAGGAATGTAGTCTTTATCATTGCCAATCCCCAATGCTTGCCAGCCTACCGAATCTTCAATGAATTCTCGATTGGCAATTAAATTTTCAACCAGATAAGTGCTGAGATTGCCACCTGCATATATCCCGATCGAGCCATCATAAGTATTCGAGCCATATCCGGCTTGTTCTAACGCATTCCACGCACACTCCAAAAACAACCGATGCTGAGGATCGGTGATAGCTGCTTCGCGAGGTGATAGCTCAAAGAAAGCCGCATCAAAGCGATCGATATCTTCCAGCACAGCTCCCGCTTTGACATAGTTGGGATGGTGCAACAAAGAGGGATCGATACCAGCTGCAATCAATACCTCATCTTCAAAGAATGAAATGGATTCGCGACCGTCCCGCAGATTCTGCCAAAACTCTGCAACGGTCTTAGCACCAGGGAAGCGCCCCTCTATGCCAATAACTGCAATTCCCTGCAATGAATTACTCATGCTCTCGTCTCCTCTGCCTTGCCAGTTGCATCGTTTCTAACGCTTCTTTTTGCTTGTTACTGCGATCGCGTACCTGCTCTCGCACGGGTTCCTCTATCTGCTGACGGCTCAAATGGGCAGCCAGTGCGCTTACAGTGGGATAGTCAAATAGTTCTGCCGTTGAGAGACTGCCTGGAAACACGTTTTGCAGTTTGCTCCGCACTTGCACGATCGACAACGAATCGCCACCCAGTTCAAAAAAGTTGTCGCGAACTCCGACTTGCTCAACGCCAAGCACTTCTTGCCAAATTGCAGCGATCGCCCGTTCTATTTCATTTCGGGCAAGCGCGGTAG
Organism: Chroococcidiopsis sp. CCNUC1; assembly: GCF_023546805.1. Classification (NCBI taxonomy): domain Bacteria; kingdom Bacillati; phylum Cyanobacteriota; class Cyanophyceae; order Chroococcidiopsidales; family Chroococcidiopsidaceae; genus Chroococcidiopsis; species Chroococcidiopsis sp. CCNUC1. The sequence goes on from NZ_CP097482.1 coordinate 78,021, forward strand.
ATTGACTTGGTAAAGATGAAATTGATGGACTTGTATTAGCTGGAACGGATGCGCTTGATGGCTGGGGATCGCGCTCTGTCCGTGTCAGCAAATTGCGAGTGGAGATGACAATTTGCGGTAGAGCATGAGCCAAGACGCGATCGAACACTTCTACACCTTCGCAAGGCAATATTCCATTGTTCTGTAGCTCTTTCTGTACTTGGGTTTTGATGGGGACAGCGGATTGTTTTGGTTTGAGCGATCGATCTTCTTTACCCGATACAATTAGTTTTTTGAGTGCTGCCCAATCTTGCAAAGACACCACTAACTTACCAATATGCTTGGCTTGCGCCATGTAACTAAAGGCATTCTCAATCTCGGTGACAGCAAATATTCGATGCGGTAATGGCTGGAACACTCCATCCCGAAAGCGTTGCCCTACTGCTTGCCATACTGAAGTAAAGTCTGGATGCTCTGGTTCGGCTTGAATCGCCAAGAATGATAGCCGTTTTTCAAAGACACCAAGTTCCAAAGAACGGTTACTCAAAATATCGCGCAATCCCAATTCCAGAAAGCGTCCGTATCGCGCTAAGGCAGATAAACTTCGCTCAATGAACTCGCCGCTCAATGAATTTAAGACTACATCCACTCCGCGTCCGTTGGTGCAGCTCATTACCCCTGCGGCAAAGTCTAGCGATCGCGAATCAAAGACATGCTCGATGCCCAGCGAGCGCAAATAATCTCGTTTTTCTGGCGTACCTGCCGTGGCAATAATCTTGGCTCCTACTGATTGGGCAATCTGCACCGCTGCCATGCCAACACCGCCTGCTGCTGCATGAATCAGAACCGTTTCACCCGAACAGAGCCGTCCGTAATGAATCAGTGCTAAATATGCCGTGCTGAAAGCGATCGGGATAGTCGCGGCTTGTTCAAATGTCAAGGATGGCGGTTTAGGGACAACTAGAGATGATTTTGACGTAATAAACGGGCTGAAACAAGATGTGCCAAAGGCGATCGCCTCATCTCCGATCGCTATTCCTTTAACGCCTTTCCCCACGCGGACAACTTTACCCGCGCCTTCGAGTCCTAGCTTGACTTCAACGTTTTCTGGATTAGGAATTAATCCCAGTGCAAATAGAATTTCTTTGAAGTTGAGTCCAGTCGCCTGCACCTCGATTTCTACTTCATCATCGCCAGGTTGCTGACGCGAGGTAGGGTGATAGGTCAAGGTATTAAGTTGACCAGGTGAAGTAATGCTCAAATACCCATTTTCAGGCTCAACCGCAGTGGAGCGATCGCCAGAAGAGGTGCGATCGCCCTCAACTCGCCTCAAAGTGTAGTCTTCAATTTCAGCGAGAACGCGACCGCATTCATCTAGCAGCGTAATATCAAACCGCAAGGTCTGGGTTTGAGCGTTAGGTTCAACGGCTCGAATGTGACTGTAGAGTTTAGCCGGAAGCGGTGCATAGTAGCGCAAACATTTATAGCTAAATGGAATAAACTGACCGTCGTAGGTGCTGCTGAGAAAACCAACAGCACTATCAAGTAAAGCAGGATGTAAATGATAAGTTTGCAAATCTTCTGCAAAGGCGATCGGCAATTCTAGTTGGAGCCAGCCTTGATGAGTGCCGAGATTAACGCGCTGAAGCGTATTCCAGCGAGGACCAAAGCTGAAGGAACCAAGGCGCGTTTCAGATTTTGATTCAAAGGTGAGATGTTGATCGCAATTCGATGCGACCGCCTCAAGATCGATCGTTTTTGCTCGTTGTGGATCGGTTGGAACAATTTCTCCTCTTGCGTGTTCCTGCCATCGATCGGGTGCTGTTGCACTGAGAATGACAAATTCAAAGCCATTCCCACACGGCTGAAGACGAGTTTGCAGATCGATCGCACCATCCCAATCCGCGAACAATGGCATCATAAAAGTGACTTCTCGCAGTTCGCAAGCTGAGCTGCCTGTATACTCGGTATAAGCAGCTCGTGCCAGTTCCAAATAAGCAGTGCCTGGTAACATGGGCTTTCCCATCATGCGATGCTCGTTGAGTAGCCAATGCCGATTTGGATGTAATTGAGTCAAATAATCGAGCCGATCTGCTTCTACCCGACATCGATCGAATAAAGGATAAGTCGTTGACTTGAATTGCAGAGTCGATCGCGCTAATTGCTCGACAGCTGCTGCACCCATACCTACAGTTTGCCAGCCATCCCAGTTGACTGAAATAGCAAACGTGCGATCGCCTATTTGACTGTGGGCAAAGGCATCTAAAAAAGCGTTGGCTCCAGTATAGTCTGCTTGCCCAAAGCGTCCTTCAATTGCCACGATCGACGAACACAGCAAGATGAAATCGAGATTCTTATCTTTGAATAATTCACTTAGAACAAGTGTACCCTTGACTTTTGGAGCCAAGATATGCTCTGCTTGCTCCACTATTTTACGCTGCATCGCACCGCCGCCTGGAACTCCCGCAGCGTGAATTACGCCGTTAATTTGACCAAAGCGAGTGGTAATTTGAGCGATCGCCTCTTGCATTTGCGCCAGATCGCTCACATCTGCCTGGATTGTCAATATTTCCGCTCCACACGCTTCTAGATCGAGGAGTTGGCGAATTTTACGGCTGGTGACATCTTGCCCATCGTGTGAGGAGAGCCAAGCTGACCATTGAGAGCGATCGGGAAAGGCAGAATGACCTAGCAGAGCTAGCTTAGCACGTACCGACTTAGCTAAATGCTCGGCTAGCGTTAAACCAATTCCACCCAAGCCGCCCGTAATCAAATAAACACCACCTTGTTGCAATCGAGCGGGGGTGTCTGGCGATTTTGGTAGCGGAGTTGGTTCAAAGGTTTGCACCCATCGCTGCGTGCCGCGATAGGCAACGATCGGTTCGGGAGATGCTGCCTCTATCTCAGCGATCGCATTATCTAGGAATCGCTCGATTTGCCAATCGCCCAGTGAAGGTAACGTTACATCAATACTGCGACAGCCAATATTGGGGTATTCTTGAGGAATCGTTCGCACTGGACCCAATACAGTTGCCTTTTCTGGATGCAGCTTGTCTTCACCTGTTACGGCATGGAGGCGATTAGAGATAACAGCGATCTCAAACCGCTCGGATAAAGGTTGTTTTCCTAGTGCCTGTGCCAGAAAGAGCAAGCTATAAAAGCCTTGCATCTGCGTCCGATCTAGCGATTCCAAGCTAGACGATAAATTGTCCTCTGTTACAGTCCACAGGTGCAGAATTCGGTGCGGTAAACAGGCTTGAGTTTGGAGTGCATCGATCAGTGTTTCATAATCTTCCGCTTGTTGGGGATTAATGATGTATTGGCGATCGCCCAATTGCTGAAACCCCGAACCAGTTTTTACAGTAACGACATCTTTACCTTGAAGTTGCAATCTTTGAGCCAATTGTGCGCCCAAACCGCAATCGTCGAGGAAGATGAGTGTAGATGAGGCTAAATTGTCTGTAGGTTGAGCAATAGGCGCGATCGACGGTTTCCAGAATGGTAGGTAAAACCAATTCTCTATCTCCAACTTGGCAGATGGTTCGCTCAGCGTCTTGCCATTTTCCGTTTTTTGCCTGCCGCCCTCATCCTTCTGGTGCTCTAGCCAATATCGTTGTCGTTCAAATGGATAGGTTGGTAAAGGAACTCGATGTCGTCGTTCCTGCTGATAAAATCCAGTCCAGTCGATCGCCACTCCCTCTAACCAAAGTTGACCTAATGTAGTTAACAAGCGGCTCACATCAGATTGGTTCTCTTGGGGATGGCGCAGAGAAGTAAAGACCGATCGTGTCGTTTCTGAGGATAATTGCCGTTTCATGAAAGTGCTTAGCGTCCGCCCTGGTCCAACTTCTAGCATGATGGCGTTGGACTGTTGTAATAGTTCGGAGACACCAGCCGCAAAGTTCACAGTCTGCCGTAGATGCATTGCCCAATAATTGGGATCGATCGCCTGTGCCGCTGTCATCCAGGTTCCTGTAACATTGGAGATTAATGGTATTTGAGGAGGATGACGCTGTATTCGCTGCACTTCAGCTGCAAAGCCCTGCATAATGGGTTCCATCATGGGGGAGTGAAACGCATGAGAAGTGTGTAGTTGGCGGCAATCAATGCCTTGATGAGTGAATCGCTCGTGTAAAGTCGCGATCGCCTCCTTCTCGCCCGATACTACACAAAGGGATGGGGCATTCACAGCCGCTAAAGCAAGAGATTCATTTAATAGCGGTCGAAGTTCGGCTTCTGGTAATGGTACTGCCAGCATGGTTCCAGACGGCAATTGCTGCATTAACCGTCCTCGTGTTGCCACCAATGCCAGCGCATCTTCTAGACTAAAAATTCCGGCGATTGTCGCTGCAACGTATTCTCCAATGCTATGTCCTACCATTGCAGTAGGACGAATACCCCAAGACTGCCACAATTGCGCTAAAGCATACTCGATCGCAAATAGGGCAGGTTGCGAGATCGCGGTTTGTTGTAACGTTTGGCTTGCCGTCTCAACGATATCGGGATTGGGATAGAGACTCTGCCGCAAATCGAGTCCGAGATGTGGCACGAGTAACTCAGAACTGCGATCGACCCATTTTCTAAAAACAGGTTCATGCTCGTAGAGATCGCGTCCCATTTGAACGTATTGCGCCCCTTGCCCAGGAAACAGGAAAATCATGGGGCGATCGCCTGCTTGTACGGTGTGAGTCATGAGGTGCTGAGGATTGGATGCGGCGATTGTGGCAATGGCATCTGCTCGATGCTCGCAAACAACCATCCGGCGATGGGGAAAGGCGCGTCGTCCGACTTGTAAGGTATATGCCACATCTGCCAAATTTAGCTCTGGATGCTGTTGCAGATAATTCGCGAAATTAGCCGTTGTCGTTTCCAACGCTGATGGTGTTTTCGCAGATAGCAACAGCAATTGCCAGGGACGAGACGGACTAGAAGGCTGTGCGAGCGGCGCTTCTTGTAGCACGATATGCGCGTTAGTGCCACCTACCCCCAACGAGCTAACCCCAGCTCGACGCGGCGTGCCATTTGCTTGCCATTCCGTTAGCCGAGCATTAACATAGAAGGGGCTGTTGGCAAAATCGATTTTGGGATTGGGTTGCTCAAAATGTAAGCTCGGCGGAATCAATTGATGTTTCAATGCCAGGGCAGCCTTGATCAAACTAGGAATGCCCGCTGCAACGCCCAAATGCCCAATGTTGGTCTTGACAGAGCCAATCGCACAAAATCCTGTTTTGTTGGTACTCGCCCGAAATACTTCCGTCAGTGCTGCCACTTCAATCGGGTCGCCAAGAGCTGTACCCGTTCCGTGCGCTTCAATATACGCGATCGTTTTCGGAGCGATGTCTGCGATCGCCAATGCCTCGCTAACAACAGCCGCCTGTCCGTCAATACTAGGAGCCGTATACCCGACTTTGATCGATCCATCATTGTTAATGGCAGAGCCTCTAATCGCAGCATAAATGAAATCGCCATCGGCGATCGCGTCAGATAATCGTTTCAATACGACAATACCCACACCGCTACCAGGAACCGTACCTTGGGCATTAGCATCAAAGGCGCGGCAATGTCCATCAGGCGAGAAAATACCACCTTCTTGATAGAAATAGCCAGCCTGTCGCGGACCTTTAATATTGACTGCACCCGCCAAGGCAATATCGCATTCCCCGTTGAGCAGGCTTTGACTGGCAACATGTACTGCTACTAATGCCGTAGAACAGGCAGTTTGCACCATCAAACTCGGTCCCTTGAGATTGAACTGATAGGATGCCTGAGTCGCTAAATAATTCAAATCGTTGCCAAAGGAGGCTTCTACTCCCACCATTGAGGGGCGCAAAAAGTCTTGATGCGTACTGTAGTCTAGGTAATGGCTGACATTACTGCCAGCAAACACCCCCACGGAACCAGCGTACTGTTCCGAGCTATAGCCTGCTTGCTCCAACGCTTCCCAAGCACATTCTAAAAAGATCCGCTGTTCTGGATTGGTCAGACGTGCTTGCCGAGGGCTAAAGCCAAAGAAGTTAGCATCAAATAAATCTAAATCGTTTAATAAGGGATCGGCTTTAACATAGTTTGGCTCTTTAAACCAGGCTGGATCGATACCCCATTGCGATTGAACCCGATCGCTAAAAAATGAGATAGATTCAACGCCATCGATCAAATTGTGCCAAAACTCATCTAGCGTTTTTGCTCCTGGAAAACGGCACGCCATACCGATGATAGCGATCGCCTGACTGTCGGATCGATCCAATCGATCTAGATTAAATTCGCTCATATTATTTCCTCTAGGTATTTCCCCGTCTTGCCCGTTGCTGCATCAATGCCTTTCGCCGATCGGCTCGACTTAGCTGCTGGTGCGTGGGTGTTGTTTGAGCATCACTATGGCTCAAATAGTCGCTCAAGGAGCGAACTGTGGGATGTCTAAACATTTCCACGATGGAGATATCCCGATCGAACCGTTCTCGTAATTGGACGTGAACTTGAATCAGCTTGAGAGAATTACCGCCCAAATCAAAAAAATTATCGTCAATGCCTACTTTTTCCAGCTGAAGCACGGTTTGTACGATGGTAGCCAGCGTTTGCTCTAATTCAGTTTTGGGGGGTGCATAAACTGTAGCGATTGACGGTTGAAACAGATCGGGAATGGGTAATGCTTTGCGATCGACTTTTCCATTAGCAGTTAGTGGCAACGTTTCAATAGTGAGGAAAGCGGTAGGCACCATATAATCTGGTAGCTTACTTTGCAAAAACGATCGCCACTCTTGAATCGATGACGCATCCTGGGATTTTGCAACGGACTCGCGATCGGGAATAATGTATGCGACAAGCCGCCGCTCTTCGCGTGAAGTGCCAATGGCTGAAACTATAGCGGTCTGAATGCTGGCATATTGTTCTAAGATCGTTTCAATCTCACCCAACTCAACCCGATAACCATTGATTTTGACTTGGAAATCTTCTCGTCCTAAAAACTCTATATTTCCATCTGGAAGATAGCGTCCCAAATCGCCTGTACGGTACAGGCGATCGCCTGTACGAGGATGGGTAATGAAACTAGCAGCGGTCTTAGCTTCATCACGCCAATAGCCTTTAGCGAGTCCGATACCACCTATATAAAGTTGACCTGGAACCCAAATAGGACAAGGCTCCAAGGCTTCATTTAATACATGGAACTGTTGATTCAACATGGGAGATCCATAAGGAATACTCTTCCACGTTGGATCGACTTGTCTGATGGGATAAAGAATTGACCAAATTGAAGCTTCTGTTGCTCCACCTAAACCAATGACATTTACCATTGGAAACAAGGTACGAATTCGATCGGGTAATGATAGGGGAATCCAATCGCCGCTGAGTAGAGCGAGGCGAAGCGTATCGGCGAACGGGTGTGGGAAATTGTGAGAATTTAGCTCGGAGTCTCCCGCTCTCCTCATTCCTAGCTCCCGATCCCCGATTCCTTGCAAATATTCCACTAGCATTTGCATTAAGGCTGGAACTGAATCCCATATCGTGACTTGATGCTGTTGCATCAGTTGCAGCCAATGAGCCGGATCTTTACGGCGCACCGCATCGGGAATCACGATCGCTCCTCCGGCGGCTAATGTCCCGAATATGTCATATACAGATAAATCGAAGTTTAGCGATGATAAAGCAAAGACGCGATCGCCAGAATTCACTTGAAATCGCCGATTAATATCGAGAATCGTATTGACGGCTCCTTGATGATGGATCGCGACACCTTTGGGAGTGCCAGTCGAACCGGAGGTGTAAATTACATACGCTAGATCCTGCGGCGATTGAATCACCTCTGGTATCGGCGCATCGGAACTTTCCATCCGATCGACACAGAGGCGATCGATTCCTGCTGGAAACGTCAAAGTTGCTTCTAATTTAGATTGGGTCAGAATCCAGCGCACCTCTGACTGTGCCAACAACTGCCATTGACGCTCGGTAGGTAATTCTGGATCGATAGGTACGTATGCAGCTCCCGCTGTCAAAATGCCGAGAGTGGCAACAACTTGTTCCCAGCCTTTTTCCATCACGATCGCCACCAATTCATTCGGCTGTGCGCCTAATGCCCGTAACCGATCGCCGAGCGTACAAACCCGATCGCGCAATTCCCGATAGCTTAAGGTGCGATCGCTTGTAATGACTGCTGCCTGTTCCGCATGTAACGAGACGCGATCGAAGAATAATGTCTGAAGCAGCGCATCTTCAAGAATGGGAGACTCTGTGGCGTTAATTGCACCGATTTGCTGCCATTGATGGGCTGGTAGCAATTGCTGTGGAGCGTACCATACTGCCTCATCATCCGCAAGACAATGTAAGAAGCGACTATACGCTGCAAACATGTCATCTAATAAACTGGGTGGAAACAATTCTTCCACGCAGTCCCAGTTCAAAATCAAAGTGCCTTCCGTTTCATAAACTTGATGATCGAGATAGACCTGCGGCGTTTGCGTCAGCATATAAACCAGTTTGCCAAGGAGATCGAGCGATGAGGCAGGTTTGCCAAGACCGTCTTGCGATAGGGTTCCATTGAAGCTATCTCGAATCAGGCTCTCTTGCGTCAACATGCTGGTAAAGACTACGGGCATCAATGCCGCAGTGGGTCGCTTTTGCAAACGCGCTAACTCTCGTAAAACCTGCACGCCGCTAAAATACCGACGATCTAAGTCATCCCATAACTGCTGTTGAATTCGTCGCGATCGCGTCAAGAAGGAGTTTGATTCGGCACTATCGATCGCAAGTAGCGTCAGCGAGGTAAAGTCGCCAACGATTTCATTTACTTGAGGATGCAGCGGTAGGCGATTGAATAAGGTGAGGTTGATGGTAAAGCGGGGAGATTTACTCCACAAGGTTAAAATTTCAGCAAAAGCGGCAAGCACTATTCCTGATGGGGTCAAGCCAGCAGTTGTGGCTCGTTGCTTTAGCCGCTCCCAAGTCTTGGGATCTAATTGAGTGCTACGACGCACGAAGCGAGGCTGTTGAATTGCAGATGGACTTTTGACCAATGGCAATTCTGGTGAAGGCGGGAGGGTTGGTAAACGGCGTTGCCAGTAAGCTTGCGATCGCTGATAAAGTTGCGTTTTTTGCAATTGCAACTCAGCTAAAACATAATCTCGAAATGAGAGATCGCAGGCGGGTAAAACCGTTTCTGGACGATCGATCAGTTCTGCTAATTCTCGCAATAGAATTTCAAAACTCCAGGCATCGCCAATTAATACATCTAAACTCAGGCACAATCGCACCCGATCGTCGTCGAATTGCACCAATTGAAGATCGAACAATGGATATCGATCGGCAGGCAACATCTGATGCGATAAGCGATCGCGAATCGCTGTTAATTGTGCGGCGACCCGATCGGGAGGATGCGATCGCAAATCTAATACTTGTACTGAATAGGACGGTACTTGAGGTAGAATGCGCTGTTGTCCGTCAGGTTGCACGATCGCTCGCAACATCTCATGGCGATCGATCAGTCGTTGCCACGCTCGTTCAAATCGTTTTATATCTAAATTGACAATATCGATTTCAAAATAGCCATGTGTTGCAACATTACCTAATTCAAATTCCCGATGGCGACCAATCCAATATGCCTGTTGCACGTCAGTCAATGGAAAGGGCTGATACCGCTCTGCCAGATTTGGTACGATCTGTGGTAACGTCTCTTGCGTTTCGGCTTCAGGAGAGCCAAATTTTCCTTGTAATCGTTTTTCTAACAGCGCCCGTTTTTCTGGAGATAGCCTTGCCCGTTGTGCTAAAACATTTTCTTTAGTTAAATCCATCGTTTAATTCCTGTATCTAATAGTTGGATTTAATAAATGCCCACACGCATCCGAATCGCGGCTACTTATGCGATAGTTTTTACACTGACATAATCTGGAAACGGCTGGATTTGACTCAAATCGGTTTCCAAAATCGATCGCCCATTGTGTATTTCCACTTCTCGAAAGCCTGCAAACTTATAAGTGATGTACATCATGCGATTGCGATCGTTCGCCACAAATTCTGACATCAAGCGCACTTGATTCTCTTTTGCTAGCTGCATAATGTAATTTAGCAAAATCGTTCCTACGCCTCTAGACATAACGCGACATGACATCAACAACAGCTTAATCAGCCATGTTTCAGGGTGACATTCCACTAGTGCTAGCCCAATTTTGCCGTAGCTGCCAAACCGATCGTCCAGGCTAGCAACAAGTAGTTTGTGCCGCTCGGATTGACGCAATCGATCTAGTTCATCATAAGAATAAGAATCGCCTGTTGTATTTAATTGATTAGTGCGAATCGTAAGTTCTTCTGCTCGCCGTAAATCTTCTTTTCGCGCGATCGCAATTGTAAAATTCATATTTAGCGTTGCTAAAAACTCAGTTTGCGGACCCACAAATTCTGCTTCTGCCCGATCGCGTTGAATATCGCTCAAATACATCAACCGTCGCTGTCGTGAATCTGAAGTAATGAAACGAGGCTGCATGACAGGTAGATCTAGCAAATTATTGAGTTCAATCGCATTGATACACAATACTTCTGGCAATGAAAATCGTACTTCTTCTAACTCAAACGGCTGGTCGTCAATGAATGCGATCGCCTCGAATCCGATATTCAAAAATTGGGCGATCGTGCGAATAGATGCAACTTTTGAATTCCAATTAATTTGTGGATAAAGAAAGTATTCTACTAATTCCCATTCTTGCAGTTTTGCCAGTGCTAGTGTATTTTCATTTTTGCTCGCTAGTGACTGTAAAATTCCCCGACTATCCAAGGTTTTGATAATATCAACAACCTGATGCCGCAGCGTCACCTGCTCTTCCAATAACACACCATGCCAAAGGGTATTATCTAAATCCCAAACCACACATTTAATCACTGTGCGATCGGTTTGACGCGCATTTATTGATTCTGTCTGAATCGGCATCACGATCTATGTCCTTGTATTTCTTTTCTTTGTTTCGGTGCAAATGCTTTGTCCTTACGGGGTACTAGTCATCTGAACTGGGAGTGTTTTAGACGAGATTGCCATTCCATATTCCTGATAACCATAGCTGGCGATCGTCAATTGCTGAATTTGGGTACTGCCTTCAATGATTTCCATGATTTTCGCATCTCGCCAATACCGTTCAACCGAAAAAGCTGGACTACAACCATTAGCGCCGTGAATTTGAACCGCATCACTTGCCGCTTTCATTGCGGTAGTTGAAGCAAAATATTTGGCAATAGACGTTTCAGCAATGGACTTAGGATCGCCAATTTGCCTCAGATAGCCAGCTTGATAGCATAGCAACCGAGCTGCCTTGGTTTGCGTAATCATGTCTGATATCAACTGGCGAATTAACGGGTGTTCTTTAAGATAAGTCCCAAATTGTTGACGAACGCTCGTGTAGTGCAAACAAGCTTCTAAACACGCCTGAGCGATACCCACACAGCCCCAAGCAACACTGTATCTGCCGTAGTCGAGGGCAGCAGATGCCACGCAAGACAAGCCAAATCCTACTTTACCAACTAAATTTTCACGCGGAATACGACATCGATCGAACCGCAATTCAGCTAACATGGATGCTCTCGCGCCCAACATACCAAAAATTGGTTCAATTGAAAGACCTGGGGCATTTTTTTCAACTAAAAATGCAGTTGGCTTTCCATCACACTGGGCAAAGATCGAGAAAACATCAGCAATTTGACCGTAGGTAATCCATTTCTTGCTGCCGTTGAGGATATAGGCATTGCCTTCCAGTGTGGCGGTTGTCTCGATTCGTTGAGCATCGCTTCCGACATTGGGTTCCGTTAACCCAAAGGCAGCGATCGCCTCGCCCGTCGCTAGTTTCGGCAACCATTGATTTTTCTGGGCGGTACTTCCCCATTTGAGGAGTGCCTGAGCCACCATTGTATGAACCGTAAGCAAACTCCGCAATGACGCACAGCCTCGTCCAATCGTCTCACTTAGCAAACCATAAGCGATCGTATCCATACCGCATCCCCCATATTCAGGGGTGATCGTTGCACCTAAATAGCCATGACGCGCAAGTTGAGCGATCGACTCAGGTGGCGTTTTTTCTTCGCGATCGGCGCGATCGGCAAAGGGTACGATCGCTCGATCGGTAAAAGCTTTGAATTCAGCTTGAGCCTTTTGTTGTTGAGGTGTGAGATCTAAATGCATAGGCGTTAGATGATGGTCATCAACGATCGAGCGCGATCGCTGTTTTCCGGTCTACTAATTGGGCGATCGCGTTAACTGTACGAAAATTTTCTACATCTAAATCTTCGTTTCCAATCGTAATTTGAAATTCCTGTTCTACAAACAGCACCAGTTGCATTGCAAACATGGAATTGACAAATCCTAAAGCAAAGATATCTTCATCTTCTTGCAATTCGTAATTATGAAAAAATTGTAATAGAAATCCTTTGATTTTGGCTTTAATGTCGTCCATAACCCCCTCATGACTTATTTATATGTATAGAATCCCTGTCCGCTTTTTCTACCATATTTCCCAGCATATACCATTTGCTTTAACAAAGGACAGGGACGATATTTACTATCATTGAAACTCTCATACAAAACTTCAACAGATAGCAAAATTGTATCTAATCCGATGAGATCTGCTGTTTCTAATGGTCCCATTTTGTGACCGAAGCAAGTTTTGAAAATCCGATCCACATCCTCTACAGAGGCAACTCGATCCTGAAGCAGAAAGATTGCCTCGTTGATGGTTAACATCAAAACTCGATTTGATACAAATCCTGGTGCATCATTGACAACAATACAGTCTTTGCCCATTTGAGTCAGCAACATCTTGGTAGCGGCGATTGTTTCATCGCTAGTGCGATCGCCCCGAATCACTTCTACCATTGATTTCATTGGTACTGGATTCATAAAGTGAGTCCCAATGACTTGCGGCGCACGTTTTGTCGCAGACGCAATCTGCGTAATTGAAATTGCTGAAGTATTAGCAGCAAAGATGATTGAAGGCGGACAAATAGCATCTATTTGAGTATAGACCTCTCGCTTAATCGTCCATTTTTCAACAATATTTTCGATCGCAAATTCTGCTTCTCTCAAAACAGAGATATCTGTCGTAAATTTAATCCGCGCTAATACGTCTTCTGGATTGTCAGATGGTGTTTCTCGTTTGAAGAAGCCCTGAAACCGCAGGTTATTCTGGATTTCCTGCTTCGCTTTTTCTAAAATCGTTTCAGATAGATCGAGCAGTAAGACGTGATGACCCGTTTGAGCAAGGTTTTGTGCTACCCCGCTGCCCATCACACCAGCTCCAATTACACCAACAACTTGCATACTCATAATCTCATGTTCTGCATGAATTAATTACCTATCATCCCGCGATTGAAAAGCAATTTTCCCCTAGTTACGGTACAGATGATTCAGTTTGCTGCAATCGAACTGCGACTTCTTCATCTGTTAAAGTATCCAATTCTTCAATGAGTTGAGTTTCGATCGCCAATGCTAATTCTGCTACTGTAGGGGCTTCAAATAAAGTACGGACGGGCAGATCGAGATGGAACGCTTCGCGCAGTTGATTAATCAGAATACTGCCTGTGAGCGAATCTCCTCCCAGTGCAAAGAAACTATCATGAATGCCAACGGGTTCTAAACCGAGAAATTTCTGAAAACTTGCCGCAATTTTGTTTTCTAAATCGGTGTTAGGAGCAACATAAGCATTCTTTAAATTAGGTCTAGGACGAAGCGTTGTGGAACGAGAAGGCGTGGAGGCGATCGCCGCTGTTTGAGCAACTGGCGATACTGGAAGAAGTCGAGTCTGTAACTCTGCGGTCGAAACAACAATTTGACTAAAGCCAGCCCAGAACAAGATTCGCGTTAAAGCCTCAATTCCCCGATCTGCTGTAAATGCATAGTCCGCAAAGCTGCCTCCTGCAAATGCTTCACGTCGCTCGTTGTTCGTTTGCCATGTATCCCAGTTGACGCTAATCCAAGGGACTGTACCCTGCTGCGTTTGTTGATGGGCGAAAGCATCCATAAAATGATTTGCTGTCGTGTAAGCTATTAAGCCAGCACCACCTAAAATAGCCGCTAGGGATGACATTAATAGGCAAAAATCTAATCCTTTGCCTCGCAGCACTTGCTCTAACGCGATCGTTCCCTGTACTTTGGCTTGAAATTGTTCCTCACAGTCTGACATTTCGATCCGCTCGACGGTGCTTAATGTACCTGGAGCGCCCGCCGCATGAATGACACCATTAATTACACCAAAGCGAGACTCTGCTTGCGCGATCGCCCTTTGCAGTTGTGTAACATCGCTCGCATCAGCACCAATTGCCAACACTTCAGCACCCAAGGCTTCTAAATCTAACAGTTTACGAATCCTGCGGCTGGTGCGATTTGATTCATCATGTGTTGTCAGCCATTGAGACCATGTTTCTCGTGCTGGAAAGGTAGATCGTCCCATCAGCACCAGTTTGGCTTGTACTGTCTTGGCAAGATGCTCTGCCAGGGTTAGTCCAACTTCTCCGAGTCCCCCTGTGATGAAATACACGCCACCCTGTCGCAAACGAGATGTTGTCTCCGGTGTTGCTTCTAGGCGGACAGGCTCAAAGGTTTGCACCCAACGATGTCCGCTGCGATAGGCAACGATCGCTTCAGTTGAGGTAGTGTATAACTCTACCATCAATGCATCAACTATACCTGTCATCGATGAGCGATCGAGATCGATACTGCGACAACAAAGATGAGGATACTCTTGAGGTAAGACTTTGAGTGCGCCAAGCATCATTGCTTTTTCTGGAGACACGCTTTCTGCGCCAGTTACGGTATGCAGATGGTTAGAGATCGCCGTTATGGATAGAGAGTGCGTTAGTCCATGCCGTATTAACGCTTGAGCTAAAAATAGCAAGCTGTAAAAGCCCTGGATTTTTCCATCCGGCTCCTCTACTGGGAGTGGTAATGATGGCGTGAGACTCCACAAGTGGGCGATCGCCGTTGGCACTTTATTTTCAGCTTGTAAGGTTTGGATCAACCGATCGTAATCTTGACGAGATCTCGGATCGATTGAATATCGATCGCCTCGATCGGAGGAGCAATCGGGCTCGAATTGCGTCCCTGGTTTGACAATAACAACCTGCGCTCCTTCTCCTATCAATCGTTGCACCAGTTCATTTCCTACCCCTGTTTCATCGTTGAGGAAAAGCAGCCAGCAATCTGTACGAACTGATTTGGATTGGGGCTGATAGGGCTTGGGGAGAAGCGATCGCTTCCACGACGGCACGTAAAACCAATCTGCCAAGTCAGTCGCCTTTGGAGCGGACGATCGATCTGATTCCAAAGGAACAGTGAATGCAGAGGGTATAGAAGGGACATTGACAGGAGCTTGTGCTATCATCACATGCTCTCCGTAAGGCGCAAATTCTGAAAATGCCGCCACCTGCTCAAAGCCATGCGTGGTGAGTGCCGTTTGCCACTCCGCTTTCGATAGGAAAGGATCTCCCATATTGCGTTTACCTGTGGGATCGGCGATGGGATTCATCAACACGGCATCCATCAAATCGGCTTCTAGTCTGTCTTGGGTAATTTCCCATAGTAAGAGCAATCCACCTGGCGCTAGCAGCGATCGCACGTTTTCTAGCGTTCGATCGAGATCGCGAGCTACATGTAAAACATTGAAGGCAATAATGAGATCGAAACCATGAGCTGCAAACCCCTGCGATTCTGGCGATCGCTCGATGTCAAACAAGCGGTAGTCAATAAAAGGATAAGCACTGAATTTTTGTTGTGCCGTTTGTAAAAATAAGCTGCCTACATCCGTAAAAGTATAGCGGGTTTGATGGGCGGGTAATAGCGGCAACACGGCTTCTGTTGCTGTTCCCGTTCCCGCACCCAGTTCGAGAATACGCAGGCTGGCGTTAGCAGGCAACGCTCGTACAACCTGTTCCACGATCGCTTGCAAAATAGGTTTGTAATAGTCCTGAGTGGGGTAGCGAGGAATCGCTTGTGCCTGCTGGAGATTCATTGAGAAGTGAAACTCCAATGGTTCTCGCTCTCCAGTTAAAATAACTGGTAAATTTTCACCATATCGTTGATAAATATCAATCCATTCTAATGTGTCGGGCGATCGCCGTCTGACTTCATCGAGTAAGGATGGTATCGCATCAGTTGAGATCGGTTGTAATTGGGTAAAGCACCCCTGCTCATCTTGCTGTAATTGCCCGTGTTCGACTAAAACATGCAGCCAGCGGTTGACTAATTCTTGATAGCGAGGAATGATGTGGCAACGATCGCATATTTCTTCTGCTGAGTAGCGATCGGATGTATCGTTAAACGTCCCTAAACGCTTGAATGTTTGGTTGAGATAAGCAATACAAAGCCGATCGAGCCACAGCCGATTTTCTTGATGTTCTGCTTCATTAAGCGATCTCACGCCAGCGATCGCTCGATCTTGACCTGCTTCAATTATATTTGTCCACAGATCGGCAGATCGCGCCGGAATGGAGCGATCGGATTCTGTCGGCGGATCGATCCAATAGCGTTGTCGTTCAAATGGGTAGGTTGGTAACGGCAGACGGTATCGAGACTCAAGTGCATGAACGGTTTGCCAGTCAATTTTTACACCCGAAAGCCACAGTTGTCCTAAAGCATTCAGGATAAATGTGATGTCGGACTGGCGTTCGTAAGCATGACGTAGCGAAGGTAAGACGAGTGGAGCATTTTTTGGCTCAAATTCTAAGCATTGTAACGCCATGCTGCTCAGTGTTTGTCCAGGTCCCACTTCCAACAGAATAGAAGGTTGAGATTGCCACAATTGCTGGATGCCGTCTGCAAACCGGACAGGCTGACAGAGATGCTCTGCCCAATAGCCTGGATCGGTCGCTTGCTCTGCTGTAATCCAGGTTCCACTGACATTAGAAATATAAGGTATTTTCGGTGGCTTTAATGTAATTGTTTCAACCACCTTAGTAAGTTCGGGCGCGATCGCCTGCATCATGTGAGAATGAAAGGCATGGGAAGTTTGCACTCTGCGACAGACTATTCCTCGCTCCTGCAATTGAGTTGCTAAACGATCTACAGCATCGATAGCTCCAGCGACAACACACAGATTAGAACCATTAATGGCAGATAATGAAAGCCGATCGTTTAACAAAGCGCGTACTTCGGCTTCTGCTAATGGAACGGCTAGCATGGCACCAGGCGGCAATTTCTGGATCAGTTGCGATCGCTTGGCAATGAGTGTTAGCGCCTCTTCCAGCGACATGACCTCTGCTAGGGTTGCTGCTACGTACTCTCCTAAGCTGTATCCCATCATTGCAGCCGGACGAATTCCCCACGATCGCCACAATTGCGACAGTGCATATTCGATCGCAAACATGGCAGGCTGTGTAAATTCTGTCTGGTTGAGAATTTGCGTCGCAGCATCGGCTGGAGTCTCGTCTCGTCCCAACATTTTCCGCAGATCGATGCTAGGTGCTGCACCGATCGCAGAGTCAGTTTTATTTGCATAAATCAGTTCTCTGAGATCTCGCCCTATCAGTGGTTTAAGGAATTCACAGCAGCGATCGATCGCATCGCGAAAAACAGGTTCGGTTTGATATAAATCCCTACCCATACCGACATAATGAGTCCCCAAACCCGCAAATAAAAAGGCGATCGCAGGTTGCCGATCTTCATCGCAAACGCTCGTGAGAACTCGTTTGGGGTCTTGCAGCGCCGCGATCGCATCATCAATGGATTGACAGACGATCGCCCGACGATGGCTAAATCCTCGCCGCCCAACTTGTAGCGTGTAAGCCACATCCGCTAGATTGAGATTTGGGTGCTGCTGTAAATGCTCGCTCAGGTTATGAGTTGCAGCTTCTAGCGCCGATTCTGTTTTAGCAGAAAGCAATAGCAATTGGTACGGGGAAGTCAGCGGCAATTCCACCCTTATTGGCGCTTCCTCTAGCACCAGATGGGCATTAGTGCCACCAAAACCGAAGGAACTCACCCCTGCGCGTCGGGGCGTGCCGTTGGCGTGCCATTCAGCCAGCTGAGTGTTGACATAAAATGGGCTATTGGCGAAATCGATTTGCGGATTAGGTGTTTCAAAGTGAAGACTCGGTGGCAAAACCTTGTGATGCAATGCCAATACGGTTTTTATTAAGCCTGCAATGCCTGCTGCTGCATCCAAATGCCCGATGTTACTTTTCACCGAACCTATGGCACAATAGCCGATTTTCTTGCTGGAAAAAGCTTGTTTTAATGCTGCCACTTCAATCGGATCGCCGATTGGAGTCCCACTGCCGTGAGTTTCAACATAGCTAACAGTTTCTGGCGCTACCTCCGCCATGAGTTGAGCCGTGCGAATGACTTGCGCCTGCGCCGCTTCGCTAGGCGCAGTGTAACTTACTTTCTGCGAGCCATCATTGTTAACCGCAGACCCTTCAATCGTGGCATAAATGTAATCTCCATCCGCGATCGCGTCTGTCAATCGCTTTAACACAACCACTCCAATGCCATTACCACCAATAGTTCCAGCAGCACTAGCATCAAAGGCGCGGCAATGTCCATCGGGCGCAATTCCCTCTGGGCAAAGTGTATCAGCGGTTTGAGGCGCTTTAACCGATACGCCTGCTGCCAACGCCAGATCGCATTCCCCACTTAACAAGCCTTTACAGGCTAAATGAACTGCCACCAATGAACTAGAACAGGCAGTGCCGACGCTCAAACTCGGTCCGTTCAAATTGAGTTTGTAGGATACCCGTGTCGGTACGTAATCCTTATCAGACGCGAGCAGAACTGGGAAATAGCCCAAAGAATCCTTTAAACGGTTAGGGAACAGGTTATAGAGCAAGTAGGTGCTAACTCCCACACCTGCATAGACACCAATCGGTCTAGTTTCCCGTTCTGAGTCGTATCCAGCATTTTCTAGAGCTTCCCAAGCGCATTCTAGGAAGAGGCGATGTTGTGGGTCCATTAGTTCAGCATCTCTGGGGCTGAAGCCAAAAAAGGCAGCATCAAACCATTCAATATCGTTTAAGATACCTCCTGCTTTGAGCGATCGCTCCCGTTCTTCTTTAATTGCTCCATTGGATTCTGTTTCTGGAAATACAGAAATTAACTCATTCCCTTGAGTCAAATGTTGCCAAAATTCCTGGACGTTTTGGCTACCAGGAAATCGTCCTGATAGTCCAATGATGGCAACTTCTAAGCCGTTCTGCTCAACGTTCATAGCCCTGTTTTACGTGCGTTACTGTAGTTGTTTTAAGCAAGATAATTACTGCCGGATGGCGATCGCTCTAGATAATTGTTGTTTTAGCCGCGTCTTGCCGTCCTGCAATTTTTGCGCGAGTTCTTCTGATGGGTGAGGTGAAGACAGTGGATCGGGATGCAAATAGGCGGCGAATGAATGAATTGTGGGATACTTGAATAAATCGGTGAGCGCCCATGACTTGACATCATCAGGGAGAGCGATCTTGAGCTTACTGTAAGCTTTTGTAACTAACAGAGAATTGCCACCAATGTCAAAAAAGTTATCGCGAACGCCGATTCGATCGAGATGTAGTATTTCCTGCCAAACGGCTGCAATGGTTTGCTCAAGCTGATTTTGCGGCGCGATGTAAGCAGTTTCTGGCATTGGCAATGCGATCGCCTGCGCCATGAGCGTGCGGCGATCAACTTTCCCATTTGCTGAAAGTGGGAAGGTTTTTAGAATGACAAAGAGCGTAGGCACCATATGAGCTGGCAATCTCGCATTGAGAAATTGCCGTAATGTTTCTGGAGACGGTTTCTGCCGATCTGGTACAACAAATCCAACTAATCGAGCTTTATCGGTCTGCGGCTCAATAGCAGTCACGATTGCCCCTCGCACGGCTAGATGTTGTTGCAATGCAGCTTCAATTTCTCCCGTTTCAATTCGCTGTCCCCGAATTTTGACCTGAAAATCGACTCGTCCTAAAATTTCCAGCGTGCCATCAGCGCGATAGCGTCCTAGATCGCCCGTGCGATAAATTCGTTCTCCTGTTTGAGGATGGGTAATGAAGCGATCGCGCGTTTTCTCTGGATCGCGCCAATAGCCTTTGGCTAACCCAACTCCAGCACAGCACAATTCCCCTGGAACCCAGGTGGGACAATCTATTAATGATTCATTTAATACATAATACTTAGTATTGGCAATAGGTCGTCCGTAAGGAATACTTTTCCAATGAGAATCGATGCGATCGACAACGTGCCAAATGTTCCAAAGCGTCGTTTCTGTAGGTCCACCAACACTCACAAGTTGAGCATTGGGAGCCAAAGCCTTGAGGCGATCGGGCAATGTCAATGAAATCCAATCACCACCAAGAAACGTCCAACGCAAATCGGGTAATTGAACGCTGGAATTAGACTCAGCATACGCTAACAGCATTTCCATCATGGCTGGAACCGAATTCCAGAGCGTCACGCGCTCCTGTTGCATGAGTGCCATCCAATGAGCCGGATCGCGGCTCATACTTGCATCTGGGACGATTAGCGTTCCACCTGCGGCTAAGACTCCAAAGATGTCATACACCGACATATCATGATGAAGTGCCGTTAATGCCAGTACCCGATCCCCTGCACTAACCTGGAACTGTTGATTGGTGTGAGCGATCGCATTCACTACACCCCGATGGGCGATCGCCACGCCTTTCGGCTGACCTGTAGAGCCAGAGGTGTAAATAACATAAGCTAGATCGTCTAGAGTTTGAACTGGCAGTAATGGCTCGCAACTCTCATTACAAAAATCAGTATCGACACAGAGCCGTTGAGCGGCAATCGTCCATTTCAGTCGCCGATCAAGCCAAGACTGAGTTAAGACAATTTCGGCATCGCTATGATTTACTAAATCGGCTAAACGAGCAGGCGGCAAACTTGGATCTATGGGAACATAGGCAGCACCCGCTGCTAGAATGCCTAGCACTGCGATCGCTTGTTCCCACCCTTTTTCCATTACCACAGCCACAAGCCGATTGGGACGAACGCCTCTTTCTCTCAGGCAATGCCCTATCTGGTTAGAACGGCGATATACCTCCTGATATGTCAGGCGCTCGCGAGCAGTGACGATCGCCCATCGATCGCGATTGGCTTCAACTTGAGCGGCAAACAACGAATGCAATAACGCATCTGGAATAGGAGCAGTCTCGGTTGCCTTTCGCTGCGCCAATTGAGCAGGGGGGATGAGCGATCGCGTCGTTTCCAGCCAAGCAGCTTCTGAAGTGGCAAGCTGTTGAAGCAACTGCCAATATGCCTCAACCATGTCTTGAATCAGCCCGTCTGGGAATAGTTCTTCCACCACATCCCAATTACAAGTTAACCGCCCTTTATCTTCCCAAACCTGCACGTCCATCCAGGTTTGTGAGGCTTGGCTAATTCCATATACCAACTCACCAAAGTGACTAAACGTGAGCGTTTCTTGTCCTAGTACGCCAAAGCCCAAGGTACTCGTAAAGACAACAGGCATTGCACTTGGCGGCATTCCTCGACGGCGAGAGAGTTCCCGCGTCACTTCAACACCGCTAACATAACGATGTTCTAAGTCCTGCCAAAGCTGTTGTTGTAATCGTTTAGCGCGATCGACAAATGATTCTTTTGCCGTATAATCGACGGCTAATAAAATGACAGATGTAAAATCTCCTAAGAGGTCGTTGACTTGAGGATGGAGCGGCAGCCGATTGAATGACGCTAGATTCAAGGTAAATTGCGGTACTTTGCTCCACTGGCTCAAAACTTCAGCAAAGGCTGCTAACAAAACCCCAGAAGGAGTCAGACCTGCTTGAGCCGCTCGCTGTTTCAATTGCTGCCAAATATCGCGGCTGAGTTGTCTGTCATACCGCTTACAGAGATGCTGTTTGAGTTCTTTGGGTTGTTTGGCTAGTGGTAAATCTGGAGCCGGAGGTAAACGATCGAGACGGTTGAACCAATACGCCTGCGATCGCCGATATAATTCAGTTTGCGGCAATTTTCGCTCGGCGATCGCATAGTCACGAAAAGAGATTTCCAGCGGCGGTAATTGAATATTTGGCTGTTGGTAGAGTTGAAACCACTCATCAAACAGCCGAAACAGGCTCCATGCATCAAATATTTGTAGGTCGTAGCTGATATGCAAACGAGTGCGGACTTCATCTAGCAGCGTGGCACAGAACTCAAATAGAGGAAAGCGATCGGTCGGTAATACTTGATGGGACAGCCGCTGCCGAATAGTTTCAAGGTGCGCCTCAATAGCTTCGCGCTTCTGTCCCCGTAGATCGAATACCTGAATCTCGTATGGCGGAACCTGCTGCAATATTTGCTGCTGTCCGTCTGGCAAGACGATCGCTCTGAGCATATCGTGGCGATCGATTAGTTGGTGTAGTGCTTGGTTCAGCCGTTCTAACGCTAAATCCTTGCAATCAATTTCATAATATCCGTGATTGGCAACCGTACCTAATTCCAACACGCCACTTCGACCAACCCAAAAAGCTCGCTGCATCTCTGTTAGAGGAAATGGCTCGTAGCGATGTGCCGGATCGGATTCGATCTGCGGTAATCTCCCAGAACTTGCAGTTTCACTGTTTTGATGGAGCAATAATAGTAGTTCTGCTTTGTGTTCGATCAATGAGTCTCGTAGTTCTGGTACGATACTTCCCTTGGGCGCATCGATGAGGAGAGAGTCACCCTCGGCGGAGAGTTTGATACCTCGATCTGAGAGATGAGTGAGAAGTGAATGCAGCTCCATGATAGTTGTTCGATGTTGTTCGATAATGGCTGTTGGCAATGGCGAGAGATGAATTATAAACTCAATGTTTCTCGTTCTGAATCGGGAATCGCAGCATTTGATGTTGAAGTGACTAAATCCGCGATCGCCAATTGATTTAATATATAAGCCGCAAGTTCAGAGATAGTGCGATCGCCAAAAAATTGCGTCATTGGCACTCGTACCTGCAAATCTGCTTCCATTTTTCCTCGTAATGCCAAAATCGTTAAAGAATCTAGCATTGATGCTAAAGGCTGCTGGTCGATCGTGGGGAATGATAAGGTCAGCGTTTGCGTCAGCCATTGGGTTAAATACGTTTCGAGTCGTTGCTGTCTTGCTGCTGGTACAGTGGCGAATAGTACATCTCGCGAACATGAAATGCGATCGGCTAGAACAACTCTATCTTCGGTCTGGATTAAAGTTTTTGGCGGAGCAGGAGTAGGTCCCAAACCAACCTCTCCCCAGCGCATCACCGTTGCAGCGGCGGTTGCAGCAGCACCAATGGTATATACCAAGGCTAATTGATTTTCGCGGAGCTTTCCAGTTTGAACGGCGTGATATAAGTTGGCGATCGGGAAAACGGGACCAATATTGGCGTAATAAGGATAAAGATTAATGGTTCGATCGCGATCGATTCCAAGTGCTTGAGTGCAAACCTGGGCGTACCAAGCCGTTGGCGTATTAAAGGCGAAAAAATCAATGCGATCGAGGGTAACGCCAGCAGCAGCAGCGGCTCCTTCACAGCAGATCCGCACGTAATCGACGGCAGTCTCTGCTAGTGCAGCGGCATTTTCACCCGTTCGCATACATAGGCGCGGCTGACCTGACTCCATTACCCAATCATAGGCATGAGCGCCGCGAGTTGCGGCAGTATGCACGATTTTGCTACCTAAGATTCCTTGCTCCGATTTGAGTGTGGCGACGACAAAAGCGCCAGTTCCATCGCCAATTGACCAAGAAAGAGTATCGGTTAGGTCGATCGCATTCGATCCAACGTGAGAAACGACAACCAAAATATGCCGATATTCATGGGTGCGGACTAATGCAGCGGCAGTTTGCAGGGCGATCGCGGCACTGGAACAGGTCGATTCTAGATTCCAGGCTGGACACTGCAAACTGAGTCGATCGACCAGATAGGAAGCATCACGAAAACCAACTTGCTCTGGAAAAATTGATGTGACAATCAGGAGATCGATATCTGCGGGGGTCAGGTTGG
This sequence comes from Chroococcidiopsis sp. CCNUC1, assembly GCF_023546805.1. Lineage (NCBI taxonomy): Bacteria > Bacillati > Cyanobacteriota > Cyanophyceae > Chroococcidiopsidales > Chroococcidiopsidaceae > Chroococcidiopsis > Chroococcidiopsis sp. CCNUC1. Next base: position 101,898 of record NZ_CP097482.1, read on the forward strand.
CAGCGGCGATCGCATCTTGAGCAGCACTATGTTCTAGCGCGAACGAAGACTCGCAATCGTCTAGGACTCGTCGTTCCACACTGCCTCGAAACGGATCGGATAGATAGGGAGCGACGGCTTGCGACCAAATTTCTAGTCCGCTAGCATTAGCAGTTAGCTCAATGGGGCGATCGGTTCGAGTTCGTCTTGGCTTAGATATCGCCAATTCAGGCGTTTTCTCGCGCCAATAGTCATTGGTGCGGATCGCGTTAGGGAAACGAAGTGCAAGTGAGCGAATGCCAACCGGATCGTTCACGATCGTAATCTCCTTTCACTTGAAAATCTGACTATTGAATGACTCTCCCTATAGGGCAGAAGGCAGAAGGCAGAAGGAAAAGCCTTTCCGAACAGCGGTTACAGGTGACATTGATATCCTAATCTTTTCGCTTGCTATACCTGCCGAGACATGACTAAATTGGTAAGCATAGTATTCATCTTATTCACTGATTCTATGTATTCATTTTGAGGAATTGATTCTGCCATGATTCCAGCTCCTGCATTGAGATAAACCCAATTTTTATATTGATAAACTGAGCGAATGGCGATCGCCAAATCTGCCATGCCATTGCTACCGATCCAACCAATTCCACCAGCATAAATACCTCGTGGTTCGGTTTCTAAGCGATCGATCCATTCCAAAGCGCAGTGTTTATCAATGCCAGAAACAGTAATACCTGGAAATAAGACTTTTAAGGCATCCCACAAAGTTTTTCCTGGTTGAAGCTGTCCCCCTACACGAGATGATAAATGTTGCACGCAGCTATATTGTTTGACTTGCATGAAGTCATAAATTTGAACTGTCTCAGGCAAACAGACTGAAGCCATCTCTTGCTGCGCGAACCAAATAGAAAGGGCGTGTTCCTTCACTTCTTTAGCATCAGAAAATAGTTCGCGTTTGAGCCGAGTATCTTCTGTCAAATGCTCGGAGCGAGGTCGAGTTCCAGCTAATGGATTGGTAACAACAAACCCATTGGCATTCACATCCATCAAGATTTCTGGACTAAAACCAACCGCCTTGACATCACCCAATTGCAAACAGTACGATCGCGCCGCAATATTATTTTTGTCTCCTAATGCGTAAGTTCCTACTGCATCCAATTCCCCTTTCACTTTAATCGATCGCGACAAGATTGCTTTATGCAATTGTCCGGTTTGGATTGCTTCAATTAGAGTGCTGACTTGTTGCTGGTAGTGACTGCGATCGGCAGCATTTAAACTTAACAAAGTAGCTGTATAATTTGGCAATGATGAGTCTGCCAGCACATCTTGCAAAGGCGCTAATGGTTTAACGCTTCTAATCCGAATTCCCTTGGGTGTAATGTGCAGCTCTGTTTCAGGCACGAGGAAATGCAGTAGTGGCTGGGCGATCGCTTTGGTATAGGGGTAGTAAAAACGAGCCAGATCGAAGCTTACATATCCATAGGCATTCCAATGCTCGATCGGTAACTCAGCCAGCGTGGATTCTACCTGTTTCAAGGGGTCGTGAATTGGCTCCGATTGGTGTTGTCCTTGGCATCGACTGGAGATAGTTTCCGTCGTCACCAACACATCTGCCAAGACATTTCCCGCAATCCGCACTTCATTATTGCGCTGGTACATTACATAGTCGGAAAAGACTTGAGCATCCAACAAGTTTTTGAGTAACAGGAGCGGTTCGCGCCAACCTGGTACGAACGTCTCCTGATAGGTGAGCATACTGCTGGCAACTGGATACATACTGAGCTGCTTTGGGGAGGGTTTACAAAGGATGAAGTAGGATGAAAGAGGATTAGGTATGGCAGAGGGCAGAAGGAAAAGACCTTGGAGACAATGGTTTCAAGCGGCTAGGATGTCCTAACCTTTCCGCGCTTTGCTATAACTGCTAAGGGCTAGTTGCTGTCTCTCTAAGCAATGATTTACGATGAATTTTACCTGTCGGGGTACGGGGTAGAGTGTCTACAATGTAAATTTGTTTGGGTGCTTTGAAGTGTGGTAGGCGGCTTTTTGCCCATTGACGTAAGGTGTCTGTCAGGTGAGGCGATCGCTCTATCCCAGATTTGAGGCTAACATAGGCAACAATCTCGGTTAATTGTTCGCCGCGATCGGACTCCGATACCACAGCCGCATCCAACACATCATCATGCTGCAACAACACATCTTCAATTTCAAATGGAGACACCCACATCCCGTTAACTTTAAAGAAGTCATCTTTACGTCCCATGAACCAGAAATAGCCATCACAGTCCACTAAATACTTATCTCCGGTTCGCATGGTTTCACCGCAAAGGGCTTGCCGAGTTTCTTTGAGTCGGTTCCAGTAGCCTAACATCAGGCTCTCACCACTCACTTGCAGATCGCCAATCTCACCTGGAGCAACCGGAATGCCATGCTCGTTTACTACTCGGAGATCGTACCCTGAAACGGGACGACCTGAACTTCCAGGACGGCAGGCTGCCGCTGTATTAGACAGAAAAATATGTAATAGTTCTGTCGTGCCAATGCCTTCACAGATTTCTAAACCATATTGTTCTCGCCACTTATACCAAATAGTTTTAGGTAACTGTTCTGCTGCTGAAACGCAAAGCCGTAATGAAGACACGTCCAATGGCGCAATTTCCTCTACGGCTAAGATTCCCGCATAGGCACTTGGGATTGCAAATAGAACCGTTGGGCGATAGCGATGAATATCTGCAACGATATCAAAGGCGTTTTGTGCATCTGCTAAAACGGCTGACGCTCCTACTGCCGTTGGCATGTATAGTGTATTGCCTAACCCATAGGCAAAAGGCATTTTAGCAACGGAATAGACAAGATCGTTTGCACTTAAACCTAAGATTGCTTGACTGTAGCGTTCTGCACAAACCATCATGCTGCTGTGGGCATGAACTACTCCTTTGGGTCGTCCCGTACTGCCTGAAGTGTACAGCCAAAATGCAGGTTCATCACGAGCAGTTTGAGCTGGTAGGGCGATCGCGGGTGAATGAGAGATTTGCGATCGAAATAGTGTTTCTCCATCGGTGAGCAAAATATGCCGCAGAGATGGAATGGAGATGGGCATCAATCGTTCTTGCCAAGTTTGGGTTGTGAGTAAAATCTTGGCACGCGAGTCTTGGAGGATATAGCGAACATCATCAATCGCGCATCCGGTGTTAATTGGAACCGGAACAGCACCAAGCCAGATCGCAGCCCAAAACGCGATCGCCAACTCAGGAGTATCGGGTAACAGAATGGCAATGCGGTTTTCTGACTCTAGCCCCAGCTCGGAAAAGTATCCAGCCGTAGATTGCACGAGTTGTTTAACCTGAGCATACGTGAATGTTTCATTCTGATGATAGAATGCAATTCGATCGCTGCGTCCTTGTGAAATATTAGCTTCGAGAAAATGAGCGGCAATATTAAAAATGGTTGGTAGTCGATCCACACGACGGTTCATCTCGTTTTCCTTCTTGACCCTAAGAGAAGAGATATCAGGGAAATTTAATTTCTAATTCCTCGATCGGCTATGTAATGTTGGACATTGCTGTGTAATTGAATGGCTACTCGACAAGCGTAAGCACAGTGAGAGTACCCTGATAAACTTTATTTACATTACTTACACGCTTGCGATCTCGGTCAGAATATGAATTTTTCACATTTAGCGATCGCTACTTATTAGATTTCCGCAAATCTTATGCGTTCAAAACTGCTTAGCTTAACTTTGTGATACCTTGACAAGACAATAGTCTCGATTTGTTATTAATGTTTGAGCTTCTGTTTGTTACCTGTTCAATATATCAAAATAGTTTTGTTAATGCAATAGATTCTCAATAGTTTTATCCTATTTTTTACGATAAATTCTTAGCATTTTTTTAATAGATACTTGTTATATAGCAATTCTATTTGAGTTATGAACGCTTGGTTTCGGTTATCATTAGTTATTTGTCATCTGTCGCTCCAGAAGTGCAATCGCGTTACAGTCACGATCGCTCTTTTCATAATTGATTTAGAACCGCTATAGAAACTCTTTCCACCTACGCGCACTCATGGAAGATCGAGATTTTTAACCCTTGCCTTGCGGGTTTTGTCTGTGTAGTCGCGACTTGTAGTCGCCCCATACTACTTACAGATTAGGTTGGCGATCGCTCGTTTGATTAAGAATTTGGTTCAATCCTTGGCAAAGATACGACAACACTTGTGGTTGAGCCTTGTAGATGAAGAAGTGATCGCCTGGAAATAACCGCAGATCGAAGATAGCTTGGGTTTGCTCTCGCCAACTTTCTAGACTGGGAGGATCTGCTTTCCAATCTTGTAGTCCACCAAGAACGCCGATTGGGAAATCTAATGGAGGTTCATCACTATAATCATAGGTTTCAATGGCGGCAAAGTCAGCCCGTAGCGTTGGTAATAAGAGCTGCATTAATTCGGTATTGGCTAAAACTGCCTCTGGCGTGCCATTATAGCGACGTAGTTCGTCCAAAAACTCGGAATCTGGTAAGGCGTGAATGGGGCGATCGGGATCGGGAATTTGAGGCGATCGCTGCCCAGATACAAATAAATGTAATGGCAAGGGATGCTGCTCTCGACGTAAACGACGAGCTAGTTCAAAGCTTACAAGTGCACCCATACTGTGTCCAAAGAAGACAAAGGGCTTAGTGAAGCTTGGTAATAAAGCTTGATGCAAGGCTGCAATCAACGGCTCTAGGCGAGTAAACGGTGGCTCTGAGAGTCGCATTCCGTGTCCTGGAAGCTCGACAAGACAGCCTTCAACATTGAGCGGCAGCCAATCGAGCCAAGGGCGGAAACTCAAGCCACTGCCTCCTGCGTAGTGAAAGCAGAACAGCCTTAATGCAGCTTGTGGCTTGGGGGCGGGACAGGCAACCCACATGTTAGAAGTAGCAGGAGTTGGCGTAAGTTTCATGGTGAATTGAGAAATTAGATAACGTCACGATCGCCCTGCTGCCGTTTGTTGAGCGGCGGCAAGCAGATCGTCAATGTCATAATCGAAATATCGTTTTACCTCAGATTTAGAGGAGCTTTTAATCCAAAACAAGAACCGTTTTTGTTCGGCAATACCATATTTAGATGCTACATCGAGGTCGCGCTGAGAGGCATCCCCAAGCCCATAAAAATTATTGGGTAGAAAATCGATAGACTGAATCAGCGACATAACCTGCTGTGCAGCTTCATTCGGATCGCGCAATCCAGCTTCAACTTGTTCTACGAGTGTTGTTGCCTGACGGAAAAAATCATCTCCTAATCCTTCGTAGCTGGGAGTAAGGTAGTCTAGATTAGATTCATCCTCCATCGATGCCAGTTCGACACCTTTGCCTGCACTAATTTTCAACCGTTTCCGTAGTCCTGCTTTCGCTTGACGCATTGAACTGCCTAAAATCCAAATCCGTCTCCAAGCATTCCAGAGATTATAGTTGCTAAAAGCAATGTAAGAACAGTGAACTAGATCGTCATTGTAATTGAGTAACTTTTGTTGTAATTCTTCCAAAGCGGTGAAGTGATTGGCGGAAAAGTCTTTGTTGGCGATCGCCTTTAATAACCGTGCTGCCAACGGCACGATCGTGATACAGCTATTCACCAAACCAAAGGAATACAGCGGATCGATGAAGCCAGCCGCATGGGGCAACAAATAAAATCGATCGCCCATACAGCGATGAGAGGAGTATTGTAGCCGTCCGGTTGAAACCCAATTCCGAACTGGTTTAGCGTCTTCAAATTGAGTCGCAATGCTGGGAAACCGAGCTAGAAACGCCTGAAACTCTTGTTCTGGTGATGTATCAGTTTTAGGAAAACGGCGCGAATCTAGATTCAGTCCAATACTGCAAACGGGATTAGCGGAGCGATCGTGATTGTTGAACGGAATTACCCACATCCAGCCACCATCAAAGATGTGGTGCAGCGTTCCTTGATACCAACGCAGTTCATCTTGCGGTTGGCTTGTTGGCACGCAATCATCGTACCGCTTGACACCAACCATATGTGTAAAGATGCTGCGTGAATGCGTTTTGAGCCGAGTCGGTATTTCCCGTAACTGAAACTTTTGGGTCAACAATGAATTGTAGCCGCTGCCATCCACAAGATAGCTGGCGATGAATTGTTCGTTGTTATCCGTCGCGATCGTCACGCCGTGGCGATCGATGCTCAGATCGATGACCCGTGTATTTTCTAGTAATTGCACTCCATACTGAACCGCTACATTTGCCATGTAGAGATCGATATCTTGACGAAATAAGTGGCTGCTGGGATGAACCCCTAGCTTATTGGTTTCCTGTAAATTTTGAGCTTGTCCCTCGCGATGGTAAACGAAATTGAACGATCGCTTCAATCCGCAGGCTGAGGGAGAGATATGGTTACAGATGTTTTCAAACGAGCTTAAATGAGCAATTTCAGGAACTTCGTACTGGTAGCTGAGAATGCTCATCATCAGATCGGTATCAGGTGTCATTGCTTCCCCGATCGCAAATCGAGGATGGGCATTTTTGTCAATGACTAAGACTCGCGCTCCATGTTTAGCAAGAATCGTTGCTAGAATTGAACCTGCTAAGCCGGAACCTAGAATAATGACATCAAATTGCTTTGGAGCCATAGCATACCTTCTTTATACTGAATGATTTAAGTTACGACTGACGATTGAGAAAGAGGAGGATCGTCTAATACTTTGGCAACGATCGTGAGATTAATCAAACCAATTCCCACACTCGCTAAGAACAATCCTTGATAGCCGATCGCCTCAGCAATGATTCCACTGAATGCAGCAGCACCAAGACTACCCATAAATGCAACAGAAGTTTGCACGGTGTAATCAGTCCCAGCTGTTGCAGCTTGGCTTCGATCCATCATTAGCGTAAATAAAGCAGTACTTGCCATGCTGCTAGTAAATTGAATTGCGATCGCGATCGAATACAGCATCGGACGGTAGGCAATTCCTGCGGCTGGAATCAGGTAGCCGAGAAGCGTCACCACTTCCAACAACCCAAAGAGCAACAGCGATCGCTTCCTTCCCAAACGAGTCATCAACAAACCAGCCGCGATCGCGCCAAACATCCCTGCCGTATAACCAACAATTCCCCTAATTAAGCCAATTTCAGATAGCGATAACCCAAGATCGACCAGCAGCGGGCGAAACATGGTTGCAGCCATTAAACCGCTCATTGTATACAGCACGATCGTCGTTAACCAACGCCACATTCTGGGACGGCGGAAAAAGCTGGTGAGTGTCTTCCAATAGCTCGTACAAACAGTTAAAAAAGAACCGCGAGCTTGCTCTAATGCTTGAGGAGAACGATCCTCTTGAGCGGGTGGTTCGCGATATCGAAGCACTGGCAGCAACGCAAATATCATAGTACCTGCCATGACGAGCATGGTTGGCTTCCAGCCCCATCGATCGAGCAGGAGCAGCATACCACCACCGCCAATCAAGGAGCCTAAATAATTTCCGGCAGTCTGAACTCCATTGCCCATACCTCGCTCTTTTGGCTCCAACAGTCCAACTGCCAAGGCATCAGCGGCAATATCTTGGCTTGAGCAAAACAAAAATAGACAAAATGTACCCACCATCGTGATGGTTAAATAATTCTGGATTTCAAACTCAGCGCAAATTACCGTCGTTATCGCCACGAGAAGCTGAAAGAAAATAATCCAAAAGCGATAGTGTCCCCAACGTGTATAGCCGTAATTGTCAATTAAAGGAGACCAGAGAAACTTAAACGTGAGTGGTAAACCCAGTAACGGCACTAAGCCAATAGCGTCTAGCGCAATTCCTTGTTGGCGCATAAATACAGGCAGCGCCTCAAATAAAAACATAACGGGAATATATTGCGAGACATACAGGCTGGCAAGGAGAGCAAACTTCTCGATCGTTCGGGTTCTACGGCGAGTCATTGGGTCGCAGTTGGGTGAGTCTTACTTTGGCGAGAGGAGATTAAGTTAGACTAGCGATCGATGGTTGAGAGGGAACCGATCGCCGCTCAGTCACAATCAGTTTAACGCCTCTTTCAGGTGGGAATAAAATCCCGCTACGTTTAGGGCGTTCTGGGCGTGAATCTGCTAACGTTAGCTGATAGTGTGATAATATCGTTGCTAAAATCAGCTTCATTTCAAATATGGCTAGCGCCGCTCCAATACAGACGCGGGAACCTCCGCCAAAGGGCAAAAATTCATAGGCAGAAAACTGTCGCTCTAAAAACCGCTCTGGCTTGAAATGGTTAGGTTCTGGATATAAATCTTGCCGTTGATGCGTCAGATGAATATTGCCAATAATGAGCGTACCTGGTGGGAGTAAGTGACCCATAACTTCAACTGGAGATTCTACCCGACGCGGGAAAGTAAACATCTGCGTTGGGTAAATACGTAGCACCTCATTGCAAACGGCTGAGAGATAAGGTAACTGAGCAATTTTTAATGGATTGGGCGTATTCCCTAAACTCGCTAATTCTTGAAGTAAGCGATCGCGTACCATAGGCAAACGATGAACCCAGTACAAAGCCCACGCGACTGCCGTTGCAGAAGCATCTTGACCCGCAAATAATAGAGACGGCAACAGATCGCGTACTTCTTCATTACTCAGTGGTTGTCCCGCTTCATCACGAGTCGAGAGTAATTCTGAAAGAACGTCCGATCGCTCCAATTTGGATTGTCGTCGGTCATCGATCTCTGCTTCCAGCAACCGATCGAATTGGCGGCGCAGTTGCTGAAAATAGCCCCAAGGGGCCAATTTTCCTAAGTCTCGCTGTAATGCAGGAAAGGCTAAACAAACTTCAAACTTAGGAGAATTAACAAGATGTAATAACGGTGGCAATACTTGCCTGAATTGCTCGTAGCGATCGCCTGCCTGTAATCCTAACACGATCGACAGGATAACCTCTAAAGTAATGGTTTCAATCGCAGAATAGGCAGTAAAACAAGTTCCAATTGCCTGTCGATCGAAAATCTGGAGCGTCAGGTCGCAGATCCGGTGTCCGTATGTTTGAATTCGGGTTCCGTGAAAGGCTGGCATCACCAACTTACGATGCTGCCGATGCCGTGTCCCACTAAGTAACAATAAGCCGTTGTTACCGACAACCGGAGCAGCTGTTTGGTTGAACTCACCAGGTGCTGTAATTTCCTTTGTATTAGTAAATATCTCTTTCAATCCTTGAGGATGACTTACAAAGATAGTCGGCTTGCCAAAAGCAGTTGTAAAGATATCTCCATATTGCTGACTCATGCGATCGAGATAGCCGAAAGGATTCGACATCAATTGCATGTTTTGCAGCCAAATCGGTGTGTTAGGTCCATTCGGTAAACTCATAGATCTAATTAGTGATGAGTGAATGATGCAAACTAGATTATGAAACTGATGCCATCAATGATGTAGATGGCATTGCACGTCTTGCTGTCACGATCGCCTTCACACCACCTTTGGGTGGAAAATTGACACCTCGACGTTTGGGATATTCAGGCTGTTGAGTGGCTAACGTTAATTGATAGTGAGACAGGATTGTTGCCAAGATTAACTTCATTTCAAATAAAGCTAATACCTCACCTGGGCAACGTCGCGTACCGCCTCCAAAGGGTAAAAACTCATAAGCGGAAAACTGTCGTTCTAAAAATCGTTCCGGTCGAAATTCTTGAGGGTTGGGATACAAATCGGGGCGCTGATGCGTCAGATAAATATTGCCACGAATGACAGTACCTGGTTCGAGATGATAGCCCATTAATTCTACGGGCGATTCTACTCGTCGCGGAAAAGTCACGACTTGCGTGGGATAAATCCGTAAAGCTTCATTGCAAACTGCTGTAAGATATGGCAATTGCACAATTTTCAACGGCTCCGGTAATTCTCCTAGATCGCTCAGTTCTTGCAAAAGTCGATCGCGCACTTCAGGCAAACGATGAACCCAATACAACACCCAGGAGAGTGCCGCTGAGGAAGCATCTCGTCCGGCAAATAATAATGAAGGAAATATATCTCGAATTTCTTCATTAGTAAGCGATCGCCCTGTTTCATCTCGTGCAAAGATGAGTTCGGTCAATACATCTGGACGAGTGGAATCTGCTTGCCGCCGCCGCTCGTTAATTTCATCATCCAACAACTGCTCGAATTGGTGTCGCAGATATAAAAAATATCCCCAAGGACTCCATTTCCCTAAATCCCGTTGCAAGGCTGGAATGGCTAGCGCCAGTTCGACGTAGGGCGATCGCGCACAGTTCATCAACAAAGGCAATAACCGCTTTAATTGCCGATCGCGCACTCCAGTCTGCAAACCAAATACGACTTCTGTAATGAGATCGAGCGCGATCGTTTGTAGCGTTGGATAAGCTAAAAAGGGCTTGCCAACGGGTAGGCGATCGAATGTTTGCCGTGTGAGGGCGCAAATCTGCTGAACGTAAGCTTGTATGCGCATTCCATGAAAAGCTGGCATGAGAAGTTTGCGCCGCTGACGATGATGAGCGCCACTGAGAAGCAGTAACCCGTTTGTGCCGACTATCGGTGCTAAAATCTTGCTAAAATCACCTGGAGCGGTAATTTCTTTCGTATTCGTAAATATCTCCTTTAAAGCTTCTGGATCGCTTACCAAAACAACGGAAATAGGACCAAAAGCGGTTGTAAAGAGATGACCGTACTGTTGACCTAGGCGATCGAGGTAACGAAGTGGATCGCTCATCAATTGTAGATTTTGTCGCCATGCTGGAATTTTAGATCCATCAGGGTATTTCATAGGTGTCAATCCACAAAGTCGATAAATGCACTGAAAAGTAGAGGCGAAGTATTGGCGCACAGGATTTCAATGACAATCGATGGATTTTGCTGCCAATACTTTGCCCTTACAGTCGATTTACAAATCGGATTGTTCAGAAACTTCTAACTAGATCTCTTCAAGATTGGCTGACTGAAGATAATCGTTGTCCGCTAACTTTCCATTGACGGGCTTGTTGACGAGAGTCCCAAAGTCGGCGATAAACACCGTTTAGAGCGAGAAGCTGTGCGTGTTTTCCTTGTTCGACAAGTTGACCGCGATCGATGACTAAAATTTGCTCGGCAGAGGTAATCGTGGATAGCTGATGTGCAATAACAATTAGCGTTTTAGATTGAACTAAAGCATTAATTGCGGTTTGAATTAGTTGCTCGTTTTCTGGATCGACCGAAGCCGTTGCTTCGTCAAGCAGTACAATTGGCGCATCTTTGAGAATGGCACGCGCGATCGCAATTCGTTGCTTTTCTCCTCCCGATAACGTCGCGCCTCCTTCGCCGATCGTCGTGTCATACCCTTGAGGCAATTTCATGATAAATTCATGGCATTGTGCAGCTTTAGCAGCAGCGATCGCTGCTTCTTCTGTCGCTGTCGAATTACCAAATTTAATATTATTCAGAATGGTGTCATTAAACAGATAAACCTGCTGAAACACCATGCTCAGATGAGACAGTAATTCATCAGATGGAATATCTTTGATATTGACACCACCAATCCAAATTTCGCCGCTATCTACATCCCAGAATCGCGCAATTAAGTTGGTAATTGTGGTTTTACCCGCACCAGACGGACCTACTAATGCTGTCATACCGCATTCTGGTATGCGAAAACTAACGTTTTGCAGGATGGGTGTATTTTCATAGGAAAAGGATACTTCCTTGAACTCAATATCAAAGGATTGCGGCGATCGCCCTCGGTCGGGTGTGGGTAAAGGTGGGGTATTTAAGACACCAACCACGCGCAGCAAAGCTGCATTCATCATTCGAGTACGAGCTGAAAAATCAAACAACCCTGATAGCGGCACGTATAATTGCCATCCTAATACCAGAAATAACAGCAGTGTGGGAACTGTAATAGTATCGTTAAACAGAAAATAAGTGCCTGCTATCAAAATTGCCACAAAGCCTAATTCTAGAACAGCAGAAAATGCAATCGTAGGCATTACCAACTGAGTCACGAGCTTCAGATTGGCTTGTCGATACTGTTCTAAAGCTTGTTTGAGATTTTGAAAGCGAAACCCAGTTTGATTAAACGCTTTCAGCACTGCCAGTCCTTGAATATATTCGATCGTGCGGGAGTTGGCTTCGATTGTCGATCGCTTTTGTAGGTCGGCTAATTGCTTTAGTTGTGTTTGATTAATCAGATAAATCGCGATCGCAATAGGAACACCAGCTAGCGTTGCCAAAGTTAAACGCCAATCTATCCAGGCAAGAAACAGTGCAATAACAGTGGGAGTGGCGATCGCGCTAAAAATTTTGGGATAAACCCAGGAGGGGAGCAGCTCAATTTTTCGCATATCATCCGTGACAAGCGTATTCAAATCTCCCACTTGTTTATCTGTGAAAAAGCCCATTGGCAAGCGACGAATATGGTTTCCGAGTTGCAGGCGCAAATCGCCAAGCATCCGAAAACTTGCCTTGTAGGTTAAAACATTTGCCCAGTACAAGAAAAGTCCTTGCAGTAGAAGGCTAACGCCAATTCCCCAACACAGCAGCGCCGCCTTAGAAGGAGTGAGCGATCGCTCAAACAGATCTACTAAAATCCAGCAAACAAATCCATACGGAACAGCGGCTAACATGGATGCAATGATATGCAGAACTGTGCCTTGAATCAATTGTGGTTTTTGTTGACCTGCTAGCCGAAAGATTTGGTTCATCATAAAGCGATCGCTTCCTCCTCAGCAAACGTCCAATGCTGTGCGGCAATATGGATTTCCCACATTTGGCGATAGAGTGAATTAGTTTGCAATAACTCGTGGTGCTGCCCAATGCCTGCAATTTCTCCATCATTAAGCACGATGATGCGATCGGCTGCTGTAATGGTAGAGAGCCGATGGGCAATGAGTAAAAGTGTTTTACCTTGAACTAAAGTATCGATCGCAGCTTGAATTTGCGCTTCATTTTCTGGGTCTATAAAAGCAGTCGCTTCATCCAAAATTACGATTGGCGCGTCTTTCAAGATGGCTCTGGCAATGGAAATTCGCTGTTGCTGTCCGCCGCTTAATTTAGCCCCTCTTTCGCCAACGATAGTTTGATAGCCGTTGGGTAACGCTTCAACGAACTCATGACACCGTGCAGCCTTAGCAGCAGCAACAATTTCATCTAAAGTTGCCTCCGGTTTACCCATGCGGATATTGTCATAAATGGTATTGTTAAATAACACAACATCCTGAAATACAAAAGCAATTTGCTCCATCAACGCTTCAGAATTTAGCTCTTTAATATTAATGCCACCGAGACAAATTTCACCTGAACTCACATCCCAAAAGCGGGCAATCAATCGAGTAATTGTTGTTTTACCCGAACCTGAAGGACCAACCAATGCAGTCATGCTATTGGGCGACAAGGTGAAGCTAACGTCACGCAATACAGCTTTATCTTGATAAGAAAAATGCACGTTCCGAAATTCAATGGTTAGATTGTCGGGGATCTTTGCGTTCTCCGATTGTGGAAGTGCAGGTTCATTTAAAATAGCAAAGATGCGATCGAGTCCTGCTTGCGTTTGGGCGTAAATATCGCTCGATTCAATTAACTTCACCAAAGGCGCACACAACCCTAATCCCAGCAGCAGAAACAAAATAAATGTTGAAACGGATAAACTACCTGTATTCATCAGCCAAACGCCCAGCGGCAATATGACTAGTAAATTTGCCGTAACGCTCATTGTAAACAGCGTCCAGGGAAACATCGATTGGTTGGTGCGGTCTTCCTCTAGCTGATGATAAGCCTTGACAGAATCTTTGTACTTGGCAAAGGATTCTGTGGTCTGGGTAAAAGCTTTGATGACTGCCATGCCCTGAACGTACTCAATTATTGTTGCATTCATCCGATCTTGGGCAGCATAATAGGCAGACAACAAGGTTTGAATGCAGCGAAACATGAGAAATAGAGATAGGAAGACGATCGGGATTCCAGATAGTGAGGCGATCGCCATCCGCCAATCAACTGTAAATAGGTAAATGGCAGTCACGATGACGGTTGTTAATAATCCAATGCCTTGCGGAATACCATGAGCAACGATCAATTCCAAATGCTCCACATCCTCATTCATAATCTTTTTCAACATTCCGGTAGAGCGGGAATTGAAGTATCCCAATGGCAGCTCGCCAAATTTTTGAGATAGTTTGAGCCGCAGATCGTAAAGAATGTTGTAAGCCGCAATGTGAGAAAGTGTATCTGCCACGCCAAGCAAACCCCAGCGCATCACGATCGCGGCAAAACTGACAACCACCAATCGCCAAATTTCAGCTCGTTCAACAGGTGGATTCAGCAATGCATTAGCAATGGCATAGATGCAAATAAATGGAACCAGTCCCATTGCTGTTGCGGCGATCGAGAGTCCGACCGAGAGAATTAACTTTCCCTTTTCGGGTGCCAGTAAAGGCAAGAGGCTAGGCGATTTGGCACTCATGATAAATTCGCCAACAGTAGAAGATAAAGATGCGATCGAATAGACAATAACGCTCTAACTCGCTAAGCTCATTTGCTCCTCAATCCATTGCTCGGCATCCGATACAGAACCAAAGACTCGTCCCGAACAGCCAAACATATTTTCCATAGCTTTAGGAGCGATCGGCTGCCATTTCTCTACTAGAATGGCTGAATCGAGTACCATTACAATCCGATCGCAACGTTGGGCAATGCGTGGTTTGTTCTGCCGCAACCATTCTGCTTCTCGTTTTTGACTTCCTTCGGCTCGGTTTGCTTCAGCCGCTTCTGCATCAATTTGATTGAGAATCAGGCTAAAAGTTTTGTCTTGCGAAAGCCATTCATCAAAACGAGAAAGATAAGTTTCGATGTCGTCCATTTGTTTTGGACCATTGAAAGTCACGCAGAAAATAGACCCTGGTTTTTCATCAATTTGGATCACTTTCTTCCTCCCAATCGACACTTTACTCGACATTTAACATTAAGAGAACGCGATCGCCATGCCTCAATCGTACATTAAAATTCACTTTTGAACTGAATTCCAAAAGTAGCTGGAGTTCCGTATTGTCCGGCATTAAACCCCAGATCTTGAGATAAAGTTAAATATTCCTTATCGAAAATGTTATTGGCGAAGAGATAGATCCCATAGTTGTTGAATTCATAACCGAGTTTGGCATTGACCAGTGCAAATGCACCTTGACTAAACTCATTAGATTCATCAAAATAGGTTTTCCCCGTTCCAAGTAGCTCGATTCGTCCGAAAATTCCACCAGGACTGCGATATTGCAACGCTAGATTGTAGGTGAGGTCTGGCGAGAACGGTAATTTGTTGCCGTTAAAGTCTTCTCCAGTAAACGGATTGCTGTAGTTCGTGAATTCGGCATCAACAAAGCCAAGTCCCGCAGTAATATCAAACCCATCTACAGGCGTTGCCCGTGCTTCAATTTCAAAACCAGTGATGCTCGCGTCTGCGTTGGCAATTTCGACAGTTTGCCCAAATGGACCTGGAAGATTGACTTGATAATCATTGACTGGATTGTGGAAGAATGCCAGATTGAGACCGAGGCGATCTTCAAACCAGGATGATTTTAAACCTACTTCGTAGTTCCACGATCGCTCTGGCTCATAAGTCAAAATATTCTCATTTTCAGCTCGGTAATTTACACCGCCTGGGCGATAGCCCCTAGAAACGCTGGCATATGCCATAATCTCAGGGTTGAAACGATATTCCACTGCAAATCGAGGCAACCATGCATTTCCATCTTGTTCGACATTATCGAAGGATGCTAGCACTTGGTCGGGACTACCTGGCGTAGAAAGCACGTTTTCAAAATTATCCAGCGTGCTGTTAATAGTTTCGTAACGCAATCCAGCTGTTAGCGTCAAATTATCGGTGGCACTATAACTTGCTTGGCTAAATATCGCAAACAGTTTCTCGTCAACTTCTGCGCTTCTAAGTTGCGATCCTCCTGCTGGAAAATCGAAAATAGCAGCATCCTCGCCAAAATTCTGACCATCATCTTCTGTATTAAATGCTCTCGATTCAAAGTAACTACCAACGAGCCATTGCCAAGGTCCTGACTCCTCCGGCGATTGCAATCGCACTTCTTGACTAAACAATGTTGAATCAAAGTCGCTGCTGAATGTACCTAAATTGACTGTCGTTCCATCGAGATCGGATTCTGCCTGGTTCCGAGAAAAACGCCGTGAAGTAATAGAAGTAAAGCGGAAATTATCTCCGTTATATGCCACCCGCAGTGCTTGTGTATTGGAATTAATGTTGGTAACGCCATTGAAATCCTGCTCTACCTCAAATGGAGTAGAGTCAACCAGAACGAGCGGCACTCCGTCATTGTAGTCTGCAAACGAGGTATTGAATAAAACTTCCCACTCGTCAGAAGGTGTCCATAAAAGCTGCCCCCGACCGTTGCCTCCCGATCGATCGTCGAGATTATTGTCTAAAAATACATTATCAAAATAGCCGTCGCGTGTATCATAGCTCCCCGATAATCGGAAAGCAAGGCGATCGGGAATTAACGGACCACCGACACTAGCTTGCACGTCAAGATCGTCAAAATTTCCGTAACTAGCACTACTTCTAAACTCAAACTCATTTGGAGGTCTGCGAGTAATGACATTGACTACCCCTGCTTGTGCGCTGCGACCGTAGAGCGTACTTTGCGGACCCCGCAGCACTTCTACTCGCTCCAAATCGATGAGATCCTGAGTAATGAAGCCACCATAATCGTAAGGAATGTCATCAATGTAAAATCCGGCAGCATCACGGGAAGCAAAGTTAGAGTTTGACAATCCTCGAATACTGTAGATATTAAAGTAACGGCTGCCGGTTGCGTCAAAAATGGAAAAGTTCGGCGTGCGACGGGCAACATCAGTAAAGGAAGTGGTGTTGGTGTCTTCCAATTGCTGTTCTGTAAACGGCGTGATGCTGATTGGAACGTTTTGGACGTTTTCCTCGGTTTTTTCGGCAGTGACAACAATTTCCATCTCGTCTTCTGTTCCAGGTGCTGTTTCTCCCTCGACTGGAACAGATGGCTTTTGAGTTGGGGGCGTGGGTTGTTCTGCTGGTGGTGTTGGTGCTGGCTTAACTTCTGCCGGACGCTGAGCGCTAGGTGTGGGTGCAGTACCCAAACTGAGGACTAAACCGCTTTTGCCCGACTGCACTTGCACGGGGGTACGCCTGCTTTGCCCACCACTCTGACTCGAATACTGTTAGCAGTGGTTTGCTCTACGCTCACAGATGCAATTTCCGCTGCCGGATTTTCTTGGCGGAAGCTTTTGCCTTGTGGTAGCCGCAACTGAGCATTGATGATATTAGCTACGTATGTATTGCCGAAACCAGCCGTTATGACTCTGGGAGCAGCACCATCTGCTGTTGCCAAAATCAATTCCACTCCGCTATCTGTAGAGTTGACTCGTACATCAGTCACTTGCGTTATGGCTGCTTGTGCTGGTTGGGCGATTAATGGCGAAGCCGACCATGCTACACCTGCAATTCCCAAAATACGACAAGATGGAGCAATTAATAGTGAAGCCGACCATGCTACACCTGCAATTCCCAAAACACGGCAAGACGAGCGGAGACGCGCTCTCTGCATACACTCCTCACACTAGAATTTGTTTCAATTAAATTTCATTATCACTATACCTAATTGAGAATACTTTTCAATTTTTTTCCTAAATCTTTAACATATGGTTCGGCAAACATCGAGAAATGATTGCCAGGAACGTCGATCGCCCGAATGGATTGGCGCGTATATTTGCCCCAACCCAGCAGTGGATCGGAACTGGAAAACTCAGCAGTTTGAAACGGATACACTAGTGCTTCACGAGCGCGGAACAGGATCGTGTCTTTGGGATAGGGTTGTGGGATATAATCCCGTAAAGCTTGTACGTGGGCATTGAAGAGTTTGTAACCGCGCAAATGCTGCTGAATTTCAGCATCGCTGGTGATGTTTGCCCGATTCATGAGTAGCCGAAACCGATCGTCCGGTGAAAGCGGTAAGAGTTCCTGATAGGATATGGATACGTCTATTCCAAATAGATACTTCGCAGATTCGGCAATGCGGATGATAAATTTAGCACTATCATCTGCTGTGGTTTGAATCTTTGTTTCCGGTGCGATCGCATCCATAACAACAAGCAAGTCAACTGCCTGCCCTTGCTGGTGTAATTGTTGAGCCATCTCGAAAGCAACGACTCCACCATAACACCAACCGCCAATGTGATACGGCCCTTCGGGTTGAACGGTGCGGATGTATTCAAGATAATGGGCTGCTGTTGCTTCAATGGAAAGAATTTCTGGTTCTGCTAGATCGGGATTCTGTTCGATCGCGTAGAATGGTCGATCCTCACCTAAATACTTTGCCAGTTTGGGATAAGCGACGATCGTCCCACCCGCAGGATGAATGCAGAAGAAAGGGCATTTAGATCCAGATGGCTGAATGGCAACGAGCGGAGAACCAGTTCCAGCACCAATACGCTGCTGTAGTTGTTGAGCTAGTCGTTCGATGGTTGCCCCTTCAAATAGGCTAGAAAGCGGTAGCGTCTGCCCAAATCGTTCGTAAATTTGCGCCATCAGACGAACTGCTAGGAAGGAGTGCCCACCTAACTCAAAAAAATTGTCTGTGATGCTAATCGGTTTCACCTGAAGCAGCGTCTCCCAAATGTGCGCGATCGCCAGTTCCCACGGATTGCGCGGTGCGATATGCGTAGAGATTGCCGTCGGACTAATCGTTGCTTCTAGCGGCAGCGATCGCCGATCGATTTTACCACTTGGCGCGATCGGCAATCGATCCAGAACCACATACCCCGATGGCAGCATGAAATCTGGTAGTTTAGTGCTAAGGACTTGGTGAAGTTGGGAAACGATCTCTTGTTCTTCAACGGCTGTTGGAATGATATAAGCAATTAACCGTAAATCGTCTTGCGTCGTTTGACGAGCAATGACAACTGATTCCTGCACTGCTGAATGTTGAGCGATCGCTGCTTCAATTTCAGACAGCTCAATCCGAAAACCACGCAGTTTCACCTGGAGATCGCGCCGTCCCCAATACTCTAAATTACCGTCACTTAAATATCGAACAATGTCCCCTGTCTTGTAAAGTTTCCGATTCGGAATAAAAGGATGATCGATGAATCGTTCTTGAGTTTGTTCTACGCGCTGCCAATAACCTTTGGCTAAACTATCTCCACTGACATACAGCTCGCCCAAAACGCCGATTGGAACGGGCTGTAATTGGCGATCGAGTACATACACCTGGGTGTTATCAATTGGACGACCGATGGGAACGCGAGATGCTGAATCAGGTAATTGGTGCGTGTCATAGTAAGTGACATTCGCAGACACTTCGGATGAGCCATAAAGGTCGATCAGCCTTGCAGTAGGCAGCACGGCTCGGAATGTCTTCACCAAATCGGCAGATAGCTCTTCTCCGCTGGTAATCCAAATCTTTAGGTCGGAGAGCTTTGACGTAAGATGCGCGTAATTCTGCAACAGTAAACGAAGTAATGAAGGCACTAAAATAATGCGCGTCACTCGATACTTCGCTAGTGTTTCTAAAAATTGTTGGGGATCTTTGACAATCTCAATGGGAATGAGAATGAGGGGAATTCCTTGCAGCAGCGGTGCAAAAATCTCCCAAACTGAATCTACAAAGCTTATAGCAGTCTTCTGACAGCATCGTTCGCGAGCCGCAAAGGGATAAGTTTTCCAATACCAGTGCAGTCCGTTCGCTGTTCCTCGGTGGGTTCCTAAAACACCTTTAGGAGTTCCCGTTGAGCCAGACGTGTAGATGATATAGGCGGGATCGTCTGCGGTGACTGAACTGTGTAGGTTTGCTTGAGATATTGGCATTTGCTCAATCTCTCGATCGAGACAAATGGGTACGGCAGATGAGGCAGGTAATTTCTCCAAAAGACTTTGCTGCGTCAAAATCAAGGATGCTTGAGAATCGGACAACATGAACGCGAGGCGATCGCTCGGATAATTAGGATCGAGCGGAACATAAGCTCCCCCAGCCTTGAGAATGGCAAGAATTCCGATTACCAATCTCGGAGATCGATCCAGGTAAATGGCAACAGGCGTACCAGTCGTAACACCCAATGACCGTAAGTAATGAGCCAGTCGATCTGCTGCTCGATTCAATTGTTCGTAGGTCAATGTTTCGGAATCATTAAACAATGCAGGATTGTGGGGCGATCGCTCTACCTGTCGTTCAAACAGTTGATGCAGAGTCGCATCATGAGGATAGTTAGCGCGAGTCTCGTTCCAATCTGCGATCGTTTGCTGTCGAGCTGATGCTGTTAACAGCGGTAATTCTGAAATGGAGCAATCTGGATAAGTGACAAAGCTTTCTAATAGCGTTTGATAATGTTCGATGAATCGAACAATTGTCGTAGCATCAAATAGATCGGTATTGTATTCCAAAAAACCAGATATGCCGTCTTGTACCTCCATCACGGACAGGAATAGATCGAACATTGCCGTATCGCCATCTACATTGGAGGGACAAGCTTTTAAACCAGCTACGGTTCGAGCGGGCATCGGCGCATTTTGTAAGGCAAACATCACTTGAAACAACGGATTACGGCTGAGATCGCGCTCTGGTTGTAGTTCCTCAACTAGTTTTTCAAACGGCAAATCTTGATGTGCATACGCGCCTAGCGTGACTTCTCGCACCTGTGCCAATAGGTCTCGTGCTGTCAGATCGGATTGCAAATGAGTGCGAATAACGATTGTATTTACAAAACAGCCAAGCAACTTTTCGAGTTCCATCCGATTGCGGTTCGCAACGGGTGTACCAACGAGAATATCGTCCTGCTCGGTGTAGCGATATAGCAATACATTAAAGGCTGCAAGTAAAGTCATGAATAACGTGACTTCTTGTTGCTGGCTCGATTGATGCAGCCGTTTGGTTAACGCGGCAGAAAGGCTAAAGTGATACCTTGCTCCAGCAAATGAAGCGATCGCAGGTCGTGGGCGATCGGTTGGTAACTGTAAGATAGGTAATTCGCCGCTTAAATGTTCTTTCCAATAAGTGAGTTGAGTATTGAATATATTCCCTTGGAGGCGATCGCGCTGCCAAATAGCAAAATCTGCATATTGAACTGCCAGTTCCGGTAATAATTCTGTCAATGGAGCAGGGCAATTGTCTGAGAAAGCAGCATAAAGCGTTGCAAATTCTTGCATTAATACACCCATCGACCACCCATCAGAAATGATGTGATGCACGATCAGCAGCAAGACATGTTCTGTCTCACAAATCCGCAATAGCGATGCTCGGAACAGGGGAGGTTGCGTTAGATCGAATGGTTTGCGCGTTTGTGCTGCTGCGATTTGCTGTACTTCTGTTTGCCAATCTTGAGACAGTCTGAGATCGATCGTCGGCACCTCTATTATCAATTCTGGAAGTATCTGTTGCACGGGGCGATCGTCAATTTGAGTGAAAGCAGTACGCCAACTCTCATGTCGTCTCACGATCTCAGCAAAACTGCGCTGCAATGCAACTTGATTCAATGCTCCTGTAAGATGTAAGGCAGCAGGAATATTATAGAAAGAACTACCACCATAATACCGATCGATAAACCAGAGTCGCTGTTGAGAAAAAGATAGAGGAGGCGGAGTACGATCTGACCGCTTGGGAATCGTTTGGCGGCTTAACTGTTTGCCTTTCCATTGTTCTAACAGAGCTTGCTTGGCTGGAGATAAATGAGAATATTGCTGATTCATGGATTCAACTTGAATACTGTAAAGTTTCAAATATTAGAAGAAATTACTGAGCTAGAACCTGAACTAATACGTATTGCTCCCAACACGACCAAGTAGCTAACCATTCCCGTATACCTAATCTGGATGCCTCAATACTTGCTTGTCCGTGGAGATGAACGATCAACTTACTATGCGTGATGTTGGCTTCTATTTCATTCCAACCAATGCCAGCTAATCCCGTACCTAGGGCTTTTCCCACAGCTTCTTTGGTGGCAAAGCAAACTGCATAAGACTGGAGCGGATTATGAGCTGCTTGGCAACGGTCGATCTCGTCAGGCGCAAACAGCAAATTCAAAGTTTCGCGATCGCACTGGTCAATCAATTTGGTAATTCTATAAATGGGTGTGATATCTATACCAATCCCCTTAACTCTGGCTGTGCTTTCGTACTCAGGAGATAACGCTTCAGACTCTTGCTGCTTAAAAAAATCTGTTACATTTTGGCACTGTTGGTCAGTTCTCATGATTGTTTCCTTTTGTTTGCAATTACCCAACAGAATTGTACTTTTTCTCATTTAGAACTAGTTAGCTTAGCTGTCTCGATCAGACTACACACGTGAGCTAGCGTCATATCCTGTCGAGATTCAAGCTTTATATTGAGTCCCAGCTTGCGTTTTAATCTCAAAGAAATTTCTACTGTTTCAGTGGAGTCAAGCTGTAGATCTTGGTGTAGTAAAGTGCATTGATGAAGCATCCCTTCCGGAATACCTAACTCAACAAGTGTTGCCTTCAGAGTATCCATTGCCCCTAAAGCGTCCATAAAGTAAAAGACCTCAAAAACGTATTGCTCAATTAACTTTTTAGTAGTCAATCTGTATTTCAAAGCATCTGCAATTAGTGCATTTGTCTTGCAAAATGATTGCGATCGAGACCCTGTGATGCCTGCGATCTGGTACTTAGAACTCATTAAAAAAATGCTATTTAAATTATCAACAGTTCAAGCTAAGTACATTGTCTTGCTAGCGATCGCAACACAACTACTTGTAGTGAGTAATTGTGCCTGTCGCAGGACTTCCTCAGCAAATGTGGGATTGCTCTGCATCTGCTGAAACAGAGTAACAAGCGTACTCGGATGACCTTCAATTTCGATACGAGCACCAGGGAGAATGACCTCAAAAGTTTGAAGCACTTCCTCAACCTGCTGATGCTTCTCCTGTTCGATACTGATAATGCGGACATGTTCTTTTAGCACTTCCTTTGAAACATCACTGGCTTCTGGTTTTGATTCAAATACTACTTCTGAGTATTCTTGGGAATGTCGGTCAATTGCTTCAATATTCTCATTTCCTGGTCGTTCGTTGCCGATCTCAACAGTTTCTGGAGCTATTCGTTCCACGCACTCGGAGCTTAGTAAAAGTTTTGCTTCTTCATGTCCCTCGACATCCACCTGAAGCAGATTGTCAGTTGTCACCTGGCAAACCCTTGCAGTTTTACCAGTCCACTGTTCCTCTAACTCACCGTTTTGCGAAGGCAAAACACGAATGTAATCGCCTACCTGAAACTGCTTGGAGGGAGCAGTTGCCTTCAAGTCTAGCTCAAGAAAATGTTTGTCTCCTTTAGGGGTGGGAACATGTATTCTATTCAATTCAAGCAACCTAATTTCCGATTTTTCAGAACAGTAGGGGCGATCGAAAACCCTATTTTGAGTTTGAACGAAGCTACCATTTTCTGATTGTAACGGTGTTTGTGTGTCTGCTGTTGTAGATAATTGCTCTCTCGTTTTATCTGTACTAGTAAAGGTTTTATCAGTAGGTTTCGCTTCAGGAGCTTCCGTTGGAGTAGACTTTTCTGTAGAAGCCACCTTTTTACTACGTTTACTAATACTAGCCGTGCTGATAGTGTAAGTTGTACCTTGGCGCTGAGCCATGCACTCTTGAGTTTGAGCTTCTAGTCTTTGCTGCACCTTTCTCAAAGTATCCTCATCAACACCGCACTTTCTGGCATATACTTGGTTTATCTGCGTGTCACACGCAGATAGTTCTTCCTTTAGTTGGCGAACCAACCACTCTCCAACGCCACATTGCTTAGCAACTTCTCTGTTACTCCACAGGCACCACTCGCGATCGCCTAGTAGTGTCAGTACAGCTCTTCTCTTATCAGCGTTGGAGCGCCTCAGCCCGTGTATAGCGTTAGCTCCGACTGAATGGAGGACAGCATCTCGGCGGCTTCCCTGTCGAATGTCTACTGCGATGGTGGGAGACTCTATCTTTTTGGCAGCCTCCAAGCGGTGAAAGCCGTCAGCCAGCCAGTAACTTGTCCCATCGTAGAAAACGATCGCCGGAGGAAACTTTGCCCCTGCGGTCATAGCTTCGGCATACTCATTAATTAATTCTGGATTAAGGCTAGCGCGGGGTTGAGTTCCGCCATCGGTAAGGATGAGTGAGAGTTCAATTTGTGACATATCTAACACCTTCTCAGAATCTTCATCTCATGGGTATCTATGCAATACAACTCCTCAGCAGTGCAATTTAATCTCTGATTTGGGTTTACGGGATGCTATCTTCAAGTCAGGTAGAGAGTAGTCTCGGTCAGTTTTACTCCAATTTAATTTCACGCCACGATTGTATAATTCATTCCAACTCTGAAGGAGTTGCTGCGAATCGGACTCATTTTTTCGCAGCGAGGCTAACCAAACGCCTTTTCCTGAAGGTAAACATCTACGACCCATTTCTATCAGCACGGGATGAGGACCAATCTCTAAAAAGATCTCGCACTCTTGTTCGTATGTAGTTTGTACTCCTGCGGCAAATCTGACTGGTTCGCGAATATGACGACACCAGTACTCAGCTTGAGATACCTCTTTTCCACTAACTAGGTTGCCAGTCAAACTAGAAACTAAGGGGATGTGGGGAGAAGAATAGTTGACCTGCATGGCTGTTTGTTTCAGGACTTCGGTAGCAATTTGTTCAAAACTATCTAGTATTGGTTCCATTAAAGGAGAATGAAAAGCGTGTGACACATGCAAAAATCGGGATTTAATTCCCTCTGCTTCTAGTTCTAAAGCTACAGAACGTACTGCTTTGCGCCTACCAGAGATTGTTATATGCTCTGGGCTGTTTATTGCCGAAATTGTTACCTGTTCGTTGTCAGATGCGATCGCTGCTCTTACCTGTGCTTCAGAAGCAAACACTGCCACCATCTCACCACACTGGGGTAAAGTCTGCATCAGCCTTGCACGTTGGGCGATTAACTTTAGTCCATCTGACAAACTGAAAATTCCAGCGATACAAGCTGCTACGTACTCTCCAACACTATGACCGATCACTATGTCTGGCTCTACTCCCCACGAACGCCATAACTGAGCTAAGGAAAATTCCAAAGCAAATAAAGCAGGTTGGGTGTAAGCAGTTCGATCGAGAAGGGTAAGTGCTTGTGTCTTGTCTCCCGCATGTGGATACAACACAGAGAGCAAAGGTTGTTCCAAATGAGGGCGTAAAATTTCATTGCAGTACTCTAGAGATTGACGAAAGATCGGTTGAGTCTCATAAAGTTGGTATCCCATACCTACATATTGGGAACCTTGACCTGTAAACAAGAAAGCGATTTTAGTCTTGCTCATAATCTCGAATGATTCTATTCGCTTGACGGAGGATAGCAGCTATAGAGCTACCAACACTGCCAGTTTTGCTAACCTCACGGGATTGGCACGCCCAAACAGCTACCTTCCTCCTGCGAGTAATTGAGCTGAGATTCATACCGACTTAGCTATACGTGTAACTGCCTCTTCTGGAAATGAGGTGAGAAAAGTTCTGGATGAGACAAGTTTGTGATTGTGAGCGTAGCATTAGCACAGCAAAGAATCTGGAAGATACGTCACTACACTGCGTTTCGCTCAGCGTGACATCAAACATGAGTTTTGGTTATCGCCCAAAAGCCTGGAGAGCCGTGTAACTTTGCTTCTTCTTACTTGGGCTACTCTACAATAATTCTGTCGTAGTGGAGTCTATAGAGCAACTGATGCTCAACTACGAGAAGTATTTCAAGTTCTTATACGCATTAGCACAATTAGCTGAAAATTTGAACAATAAAAAGTCTATGCGAGCGGTCATGATAATACACCCTTAATGACAAACGATGGATAAACTGAATCGGTCAAAGAGCGAGCGCTTCCAATTAAATTGCCACGAGAAACATTTCTAGTCCTGTTAGGCACTAGTCTTCTCAATCTATCTATTTCTATTTCAATCTGACAGTCCAACCTCTTCAGCCCAAAAGATGTGTTGGCTCTGCTGCTCAACCTACCTCAACCCGCTGTTGTTGAGAACTATTTTTATTAACACTAAATAGCCTATTACAGATGCTTGCTTCAAACAAGCCAGAAAATATAAACTTTTGTTGAAGACAAAGCTGCTACTACTAATTATTGACACAGCTCCCGAAGTACGGTTGTAACCAGACAGATATATCTCAATCGCCGGGACTACCTAGATTAAAAGATTTTGGCAGATTTATTGCGAAAAGTTTTTTATAGTTTTAGTTAGCTAAATCAGTTGAAACTGATACATACGTAATTTTTTTTGGTTCACAGGGAATAGTATTATAAAAAACAATCGTATTCCGAGCGGATATGCGTTAATCTTATTGTGTCCGAATCGCAATAAGTTTTGGTAGAGTCATTTACTATTGTTACTGCTGCCCAGCTGCAATCGACATAGAGATCTAATGTCACAGACAATAAGTGTTACTACTAGTTCATGGGCAAAACCACCTCGGCTGCTTCAAATGAACTACCCCGCCGCAAGCGGACGGGGTATCAGAATCAAAAAAGAGTCAATTGCTCATCTCGGTGCAGCTTAAGATAGTCATTTCCTTGTTTTTTTACATATTTAGCAATCATACCTTCGTCTCCATGCTTTCCAACTGTAGTGGCAAAATAACCATCACTCCAAAACTCACCACCCCATAGCTGTTGTTTCACATGAGGGCAGCGTTGGAACACTTCTCGTGCAGTCAGACTTTTCAACATTGTGACAAGTTTGGTCACACTGTAAGTTGGTACTGATTGCACCAAAAAATGCACATGGTCTTTGTCCACGCCAATTTCGACAAATTTGATTTCGTAACGCTTCTCAATTTCTCAGCACACTTCTCTCAAAACTGCATCCACTTGTTCGTCGAACACAGCCCGTCGATACTTAGCGGGAAATACTAAATGGTAAAGCAAAACTGTTACGTTATGACTTTTATGGATATATTCGCTCATTCTTTGATTTTACGCCGCAAAGCGGCGGGGAATTTGACCCGCAGAGATTCGGGTGCGAGTAGCAATGGATACTGTTGGCGAAGTCAAAAAAGGGCAGGCATGGGAAAATACTAAGGTGCTAGCATTAACCCCCATCGATTGGGGAAGCAGCTGGAGGAATCGTCGAAGTGCTTCAACCTCAAACCATTAGCCCTGTTCCAGAACAAACGGTGCGTGTCGCTCGCGCTGCCTTTCCCAAAGGTAATCTCTACATCACCATGCGCGACGAAATAGGAACTCTCTATAACGATCGAGATTTTGAAACATTGTTTCCCACGCATGGGCAACCAGCTTTTAGTCCTTGGCGCTTAGTGCTAATCTGTGTGATGCAATTTATGGAGGAACTGTCAGATCGGCAAGCAGCAGAGGCAGTCCGCAGTCGAATCGATTGGAAATATGTCTTAGCTTTAGAGTTGACTGACCCTGGGTTTGATTTTAGTGTACTGTGCGAGTTTCGAGCGCGGTTAATTGCCGGAGGTAGCGAGCAACAGTTATTGGATACGCTGCTCAAGCAGTTCAAGGAGCGGGGTTGGCTGAAAGCAAGAGGGAAACAGCGCACCGACTCAACACATGTGCTGGCGAGCATCCGCACCCTGAACCGACTTGAAAGCGTAGGCGAGACCCTGCGTGCTGCACTTAACACTTTGGCTACCGTTGCTGCCGACTGGTTGTGTTCCTGGGTTCCACAGGAGTGGTTTGACCGCTATGGGCATGCAGTAGACGAGTATCGTTTGCCCAAAGGCATTGCGGCACGCAAGGAGTACGCCCAAACTATTGGCTGTGATGGAATGCATCTGTTGATAGCTATTTACGATGATGAAACAACACCTCAATGGCTACGGCAAATACCCGTTGTGGAGATTCTCCGGCAAACGTGGGTGCATCAATATTATATTATATGGATAATGGTCAAGTGTGCTGGCGGGAGAAAGCAGACTTACCACCAGCAGGCAACCGCTTTGACTCCCCCTACGACCCTGATGCCCGTTATGGCAACAAGCGCTCTACCACTTGGACGGGCTATAAAGTGCACATTACTGAAACATGTGATGTTGACGAGGTTCATCTAATTACTAATGTGGAGACAACCCATGCCCATCTTTCCGATGTGGAGCAGACAGAGCCTATTCATGAAGCACTTTCCGCTAAAGCATTGCTGCCAACAGAGCATATTGTAGATGCTGGTTATGTTGATGGAGAGCTGCTGATTAGTAGTAAAGTCGAGCATGGAGTAGATCTCATTGGTCCTGTACGTCCGAATACAAGTTGGCAGGCTAAAATTTCTGGTGGATACGACAATAGTCAATTTATCGTCAACTGGGATGCGCACACAGTTACCTGTCCTCAAGGTCAAACAAGTACCACTTGGACTCCCAGTGACGATAAGTGGGGTAATGCTGGAATTAACGTCAAGTTTTCTCGCCCAGTCTGCCGAGTCTGTAATTCTCGGTCTTTATGCACTGGCTCAAAAACCGATTCACGATTCATTAGATTGCGCCCCCAGGCTGAACATCAAGCTATTCAATCGATTCGACAGCAACAACAGACGGCGGAATGGAAACAACGCTACAACCGACGGGCTGGAGTTGAAGGGACTATATCACAAGGGATTCGGTCCTTTGGTCTGCGGTGAGCACGTTACATTGGCTTGGCAAAAGCCCGATTACAGCACATTATGACGGCTGTAGCAATTGATCTAGTTCGCGTGGTTGCCTGGTTGCGCGGTATTCCCCATGCAAAAACCAGAACCTCACGATTTGCTGCCCTAGCTCCAACTGGAAGCTTTCTTCGTGAAGATTCTGGCTCCCAAGCGCATCTGAATCATCCTTAACCTGGTAATACACGGTTGACCGTTTTTCATCTAAGAGACTAAAATTACGGTGTAATACATGGAAAATGGCTATGAAACGTGATGTCCAGGGGAAGTTCGCGCTCAAAAACGAAGATTACCGTAAGGTCCGCTCTTTGAGACTAACCGATCGAACCTGGAAGGCATTGGGCATTGCTGCTGAATGCTCAGGCGTAACTAGAGCTGACTATTTAGAGCAGATTGTTAGGGAGCAGAACCGCTCAAGTATTACACAGCAGAAAGAAGAAGTTCTGCCGAGTATTACACGGAACGAGGTCAAAGAGCTGCCATGTAATACTTGGCAGGATAAGGAAATAGAGCGACTCAAAGCGGAGATACACGACCTGAGTCAAGAAAACGTACAGCGAGTGGAGCGGGCGACAATTGTGCTCCCCCAGATCCCAGACCTTGAGGCAAAACGCGATCGTGTTTTGCTTGACCTCAAGTTAGGTAAGCAAGCCCCTGGATATAAAGCTGCTCAAAAAGCTCTCAATCGCTTCATCGCGCTCATTGAACCGCCCAGATGACAGCTTTTTTCGACTTCGCCAACAGTATCCATTGCTACTCGCACCCGAGATTAAAGTATATTCCTAAAACTTCAAATGTTGGCATTTGTCTTAAGTAAAATAGACTCAAGCATACTTCTTTTGGAATTGTTAGTTTCGGTTTACGTCCCCCACCTCTGGCGTTGAGTCGAACTTTCTGACGTTCTGTTTCAGCTTGTCTCTCTTTATGGCTCAATTCAACTTGTTTGACTAAGAAGAAGAATTGTTCATAGCTAATTCTCAATATTTGCTTGCTACGGTGTGGATATTTGTGAATATAATGAAGTGGATTTTTCATCATGGTAGACCAACGGTAGACACTCAATTTACCGTTCTACCATTTTTTTTATCCAGATTTATATTTCGGACAGGTCTATTATTTAAGCTTTTACTTTATTTAACTTGATATATTTCTGGTTAACAATTTTTCCTATTCTCAATTATCTTGAGGCTTTTCTAAACTCTCATGAAAGTGCTTATAGCATCACAAGTTCAATTATTATTTTCCGAGTTCACCCTGATTTTTACTTTTTCTCTAACTAATAATGACAAGCCAGAGTTACTATGATTTGGATAGAGGAAGTGGTGGCGATGCTAGAGATGCTTGCCGACTAACTCGATTCTTTTCTGCATCATCTGGGCGAAAATGTCAAGTGCCTGACTAAACGCATCTCTTGCTTCCAATTGTGACTGTGTGATCGGCGTTATCAATTCTGTATAATAATCCTCCAGCTTTACCGCTACTTGGGTACAGTTTTGCGCTTCTTCTGCCAGTTCTATTGCTACTTGGATATAAATATCTGCTTCTTCTACTTCCTGCCGAACGACTTTACTACATTGCTCAATCAGCCGACCGTATTTCACTGCTATATGGTCGCCATGTTCTTGTATTGCCTTACCTAATTGCTCGATTTTGAGTCCGTATTTTTGTAACTCTAGCGTGTGTTGCTCTAAGCCGATAAATACTGCAAATTCAGGCATTGATACATTAGGTAAAGATTTATTTTTTTAGCCAAGAATATCTGGCCCGGTAATAGTTAGTTTGTATCAAAACTAACAAAGTTGTGAAGTTGTATAGCCCAATTTCAACGTGATAAGTA
The DNA here is from genome assembly GCF_023546805.1 of Chroococcidiopsis sp. CCNUC1. Taxonomy (NCBI): domain Bacteria; kingdom Bacillati; phylum Cyanobacteriota; class Cyanophyceae; order Chroococcidiopsidales; family Chroococcidiopsidaceae; genus Chroococcidiopsis; species Chroococcidiopsis sp. CCNUC1. The sequence continues at coordinate 132,310 of NZ_CP097482.1, forward strand.
CCCGGACGCTAATAATTACACGGCAGGCTTATATAGATTACGCGACCAAATCTTACTATACTTCGACTTGACCTGAAGCCTGCCGTGTAATTATTTCTGTCTTCCTACTTAATGCGGTATAGCCTTGGCTGCGAGACAGAAAAGTCATTCCTCTTCTGTCACTTCTCGGAAGTAAATTAGGAGTGTAGTCTTTTTTAGTGCCGCGTGACAACAAGCCGTCGCTGCTGCCGTTGGATTTTGCCCTCTGCTTCTAACTGCTAGAGGAGCGTGGTCACCGTGAGGCGATTCGTCCCCAGCGTCTGAGCTAACTGTTGATGGGTCAGTGGCAGGTCAAGCCAGTGTCCGTTGCCTACCTCGCGACCGAATTTTTGACTCAACCAGACGAGCAGCTGCCACAAGCTTTGAAACAGGGGATTGATGTGAACGATACTCAGTAGTTCTTCGGTTTGCTGCTGGTTTTGAATGATGGCATCTGTTAGCTGCGACCACTGATTGCGAAGGCAGCTACTGATTTCTACATCCGTGAGGCAGTGGAGTTCGTATGGTTGCACTCGGGACAATGGATGTCCGACAACATCTCCCACTCCCCAATAGCCCAAGCAAACTAGCTCGCCTTCAGCAGTCCAAGTCATACTACAGACGACACCTGATTCGATCCGCCATAAAACTTCGCTGTGTTCTGGTAACCGCGCGCGATGGACAAATTGTTGTTTGAGCGCTGGCTGTGCCACTCCAGCACGCCGCCCGTGCTGTATTATCACAACTTCGGGCTCATCCCAGCTTTTGGTGATCTTATGGCAGGATCGAGATATCTACCTTCAAGAAATTAATCAGGTTTGGAATTCCTTCAGCATCTTCTACCCGATCCAACACACCTTCAACTCGATACTTGGGAGCTCGAGCGTGCAACTGGACACCTCAGCTTAACAGTTTCCTCAACACAAATCAGTGTTCCATGCCCAGTGTGCCAGGGATTGACTTCACGAGTGCATAGTCGTTACGAACGCACACTGCAAGACTTACCCTGTGTCAACTACAGTATGTCTTTGCTGCTCCTGGTGCGCAAGTTCTTCTGCGTCAATATAGGCTGTAGCCGCCGTATCTTCACGGAGCGACTGCCTACCGTAACTGCTCCCTGGGCACGCCGAACCTATCGATTAGCCCAACGATTAATCGCTACTGGCTTAGCACTCGGAGGTGCTGCTGGAGCGCGATTGAGCTACCAATGGAGCAGTGGTGTCAGCGACAGCACTCTTTTGTCCCTCCTGTCTAAACAAGCATTACCGCCGATAGCACCCGTTAAGACTGTGGGGGTGGATGATTTTGCATTTCGCAAAGGGCAAAATTACGGCACGATTCTGGTAGATCTAGATCGGCATCGTCCCATTGCGCTGCTCGAAGACCGAGAGGCAAACACCTTAGCCGAATGGCTCCAGCAGCATCCAGGTGTACAAGTGCGGTTCAAGCGATCGTTCCAAGTCATACAAACAGGGCATGACACAAGGGGCACCCGATGCGATTCAAGTCGCCGACCGATTCCATCTGCTGCAAAATTTAGCTGAGGTATTGGAGCGTTTTTTTGCCACACGCAGCCAGGTGCAAAATTTCACAAACTTCGGCAGGTAATTCTCACCCAACTTCGGCACCCTATTCCCACCAAGTTCGGCAGGTGATTCTCAGCTAACTTCGGCAGGTAATTCTCACCCAACTTCGGCACCCGCTTCTACACTGCGGTCAGTTTTGACCCAGAGGACTCAGTGGATGACGAAACGGAAACGACAAGGAGGATTACTGTCGATGGAGAAGTTTCGAGAAATTTTACGACTGCACGAGTTGGGTTACAGCCAGTGTGCTATTGCTCAAAGCTGCGCGGTGGCGCGTTCGACGGTGCAGGACTATATTCGTCGAGCCAGCGCCAAAGGGTTGAGCTATGAGCAATTAAACAAACTCAGTGACAGCGAAGCTCAGGAACAATTGGGCAAGGGGAAACGGAAAGTGACCCAATCAGCAGAGCCAATTGACTTTGCTCGGGTAGATTTGGAACTTCAGCGCAAAGGCGTGACGTTGGCGCTCTTATGGCAAGAGGGCTTAGATAAGCAACAGTGGCAGTGCAGCTACGGCACCTTCTGTCGGCGCTACAACCAGTGGCGAGGACAAAAGCAGCTATCGATGCGCCAGGTGTATAGGGGTGGAGAAAAACTGTTTGTGGACTACTGCGGGTTGACGATTCCGGTCGTGCATCCGAAAACCGGGGAAGTGAACTCGGCACAAATCTTCGTCGCCTGTCTGGGTGCAAGCAACTACACCTACGCAGAAGCTACCCCTAGCCAAGAGTTATCCCATTGGATTGGCGCACACCAACGGGCATTGGCGTTTTTAGGTGGCGTACCGGAGTGCATTGTGCCGGACAATCTCAAGTCTGGGGTTACAGACCCGTGTCGCTATGAGCCGGGAGTCAATCGCAGCTACCAGGAGTTTGCCGAGCATTACGGTTTGGCAATTATTCCCGCTCGACCCAGCAAACCACGCGACAAAGCCAAAGTGGAAAAGGCAGTGCAGGAAGTCGAGCGGCAGATCCTCGCTCCGGTGCGGCATGAACAATTTACCAGCTTTACCGACCTTAATGCTACCATTGCCATCCGACTCAAACGCCTGAATGAGCGGGTGATGCACGGCTATGGATTGTCCCGTCAAGCCTTGTTTGAGCAGGTGGACAAACCTGCCTTGAAGCCCTTACCCACTCAGCAGTTTGTCTTTGCCCGGTGGAAGACCGCTAAGGTGAACCTCGATTATCACATCGAAGTCGAACGGCACTACTATTCAGTGCCCTACTGGTTTGTGCAGCATGAGGTTCGAGTCAAAGTTCAGTGAACAACTGATTGAAGTATTCCACGATGGCAAGCGTCTTGCCTGTCATGAACGGTCGCGCGTGTCTTATCGTCACACCACCCTGCCCGACCACATGCCCCAGAGCACTGGGCGTACAAGCGACAGTCAAAGGAGCGATTCCTGGCATGGGCACAGCAGATTGGACCGCACACCCAGGCACAGGTACAAGCCATTTTTGACCGGAAAGATCATGAAGAACAAGCCTTCCGCTCTATCCGAGGACTGCAACGACTGGGACAACAATCCGGCAGTGACCGATTGGAAGCGGCTTGTCAGAGGGCAAATGTCTTCGGCATGGTCGGTCTACGGCGAGTGCGCTCGATTCTCGACACTCACCTCGACTGCGAACCTGTTCCTACGCAACCTGACCCCGCACCCGTTGTGGAACATGCCAATCTCCGAGGACCGCTCTACTATCACTAACGCAAATTACAACACTATCACCAATGCAATTGGAAGCAGACTATGAACCCCTCTACTGTTGACCAACTCAAAGCTCTACGCCTCATCGGTATGCTGGAAGCCTGGAGTGAGCAACAGGTAAGTCCCACCTATCACGACCTCACCTTTGAGGAACGCTTCGCACTGTTGGTGGAGCGCGAACAACTCCGACGCGCCCAGCAACGACTGCAACGACGACTCAAACAAGCTCATCTGGGCACCACCGCTAGTCTTGCAGACATTGATTTCACCGTGCCTCGCGGATTGTCCAAGTCAAAGTTCCTGGAACTCGCGCAGGGACAATGGCTCACCGAGCACCTGAATTTGATCCTAGTTGGTCCAACTGGGGTGGGCAAAACCTTTTTGGCATCGGTGCTCGCAGACCAGTGCTGTCAACGCGGTCACACGGTTCGCTATTTCCAATGTGCCGACTTGATCCTGGAGTTGAAACTGGCAAAAGCCGATGGGTCTTTTCAGAAATGGCAACGACAATTAGCGTCCTTTTCGCTACTGATTCTGGATGACTGGCTGCGCGACCCATTGTCGCCAGAGCAGGCACGCGATCTGTTGGACTTGCTCGACGGGCGCTATCGCAATGCCTCTTGTATTTTTACCACTCAACTGCCTGTGAATCAGTGGCATCAGCAGATTCAAGATCCCACTCTTGCCGATGCCATCCTTGACCGGATTGTGCATGACTCGCTGAGGTTAGTGCTTAAAGGGGAGTCAATGCGGAAACTGACTAGTAAAGTTTCGCCCCAACTCGACTCGTAGAGTCAGCCTGAACGGAAACCGCTTTGTCAATTGAGACTCTGTGACCCTTGGTTGATCATTCACGAACATAATTGTAATTTGATTGGCAATCATGTTCGGATGCCATCTCACTTGTGATGAGCGCTGACAATCCAATTCACGAGTCTTTTCTACAAATTGTTTGTGATTCTATTCATGATCCGATACGCTGTATTTAGACCTGCCGAAGTAGATGAGAATCCGGTGCCGAAGTTGAGTGGGATTTAGGTGCCGAAGTTGTTAAGAATCGGGTGCCGAAGTTGTGAAAATACGCAATTTTGGCTCCTCGCTACTGGAAGCGTAATAAATTATTGCAACCTATAAAAATAATAGCTAAAATCTGACAACCACTTTGCCACAATTTTGTCCATCGAGTAGGTATTTAACGGCAGTAGGAATGGATTCTATACCGTTAAACTGAGTTGGAGCGACAGTAACTTTAAGTTTGCCAAAGTAGAAAAGATTTAATAGGCGAGCGCGTGCTTCAGCAGCATATTTTTGATAGAGAGGCATGAGAAAACCGCGTACAGAAGCAGCTTTCCAAAATAGTTTGTGATAAACACGAGGTTGGGCGATCTCTTCTAAGTTTTTGCCATATTCGGTCATGAAACCAACTATAACTAAGAGCTGATTCGTAAAGAAAATCTGCACTACAGTTGTAGATAGAGTTTAAGGAGCTTGGGCTTGCTTATGGTAGTGATACACTATAGTTGTAGATAGAATGAGGGAGAAGATTAAGCGCATAGGACAAAGGGCTTTCTCCAGAAGTCCACGCACCATTACAGAAACTGGGCTTTCTTGAATAAAGCGCTCAAATACTTGACCTAGTAGCATTCTTTCATTTCATTTTGAGATTTCTTTATCTTTCAACCAAACAGCAAATCTGTACAAAACACAACACCTTGAAAGGGCTAGTCCTAGAAGCGATCTCGTTTGCAGAAGCTAAGATTTAAAGTTAAAAGAAATAGCAAATAAAGACTTTCAAGATTTATTAAATTGGCTTTAGAAATTTTGGGAGGACGAAAGCGCGATCTCTTCTCCTATGTCATTACTGTCGCCGTAACGAGGCTTTGTCTTTTTTAGAAGCTTTGAGAAACGGGGGTGCAGTTTCTTGCACGGGAGTTAACTGTTCTACAAAACCGAAGACATTGCGTTCGGGTAGAAATTTGACTTTGAGCGTGACAAATGTTGGATGTCCTTGGTCTCCTTCGGCTTTTGGATTGAACCTAAATGGCTTACATGGTGCATCTTTCCACAATAGCGGCAGATGGCTGGCTTTGAGGAACTTCACCTTTTTAGCAGGTTCAGCTTGTTTGATGTAATCCAATCGTTCGGAAGAAAAGTTGCGAAAAATAGAGATGCAGGGGATACGACAGACGGGAATAAACTGCCACAGTCCCGCTAGCTTAAACTCAAAGTCCAGCAGCTCTCTTGAGACTTCCTGTTTTGTCTGCTGCCCTTTATCAAATCCAACGAGTTGAAACGCAATTTCATGCGCTCGCTGTTTGTTAGGGAAATGGATGACTCTGGGGTAAACAATTAATCGTTGGCGAGAATTGCCAGTGGCAGCGACCTCCGCTTTGAGCGCTTCAAACGCTTTCCGCTTTTGGGATATGTAAAAAAGTGGGTAGGTCGAGCCATTGATGATCGCGCTGTGTTTATGAGTTTCCCAATCCAAATGCACCGCTCCTGTGACGATGCCAACAGCTTGAAACATTGCTGTTGACTGTGGCTCTAAATCTACCTCACTGGAGTTTGGATGTTGTACGCGATCGGATTCGACGGCATTTTGGCTTTGGCTTGGTTCGTCGAGCGTAGCAACACTTGACTGCCGATCTAGCTTAGGATGCCACTCACCTCCAACGTACTCAAATTGCGCGAAAATCTGTTGATGAGCCGAAGCGTATTTCGCCAAAACCGGCTGTTTCCCCTCTAGCCATTTCTCAAGGATTTGGGGGTCGATTCTAAATGCGGCAGCAATTGCTTCTGTAGATGCCATAACCATGAATTGATGGAGTGCCAATCTCAAACAAGACAATTGCCGCTTATGGTAGCACGGCAACTTGAAATACGATCGACTGCGATGAGTGTCATAACTAGCAGATCGATTGCCGCCGGTACAGTAGGCAGTGTCGTCCTACATCCAACTGCCATCATCTAATGACAACGCTGTCATTAAACAAAAAATCTTATTAAGTTTTTTATTAGATCGATCTGGACAAGTTGCTAACCAGAACTCTAGCACCTAAGATGAAAGCCAATAATCGAGCGCCAAAGTCAAACAATGTAGTTAAACACTGAGGATCGGCTAATTACACAAACCTCTAGGAGAAATTTCAAAAGCATGACCAAAATTGTCGCAATCGCCAACCAGAAAGGGGGGGTTGCCAAAACCACAACCACCATCGCCAAGGCATCGTTGATTGGCACTCAAAAAACTTGCCTTGTCGTCGATCTTGATTCTCAAGCCAACCTGACGGACGGGTTAGGAGTGCGAGAAATCAACGACGAGCAACTGACTGCTTCCAATCTCTTTAATCCTCGACAAGACCCAAACTCGATTGTTGTCTCAACACGATGGGGGATCGATTTAATTCCATCGGATATTGGGTTAGCACAAAAGGAAGCCGAATTAATTGCCGAACCGGACTCTCATTTTATTTTAAAAGATCAACTCGGCAAGCTGAGTCAGTACGACTACGTGTTGCTCGATTGTCCTCCATCATTAGGACGACTAACGTACTCTGCTCTGACAGCAGCCGAGTTGATTCTAATTCCAGTTCAATGCCAGTATTTTTCAGCAAAAGGGTATAAACAGCTACTAAATACTATTCAAGCAGTTCAAATGCGTTCTAATCCCTCTCTAGAAATTTTGGGCGTACTTCCTACCATGTCCGATACAACTAATATTAGCAAGGGAGCTTTGATTTCACTGTCAAAGGTGGAAGGAGTTACAGTATTCGCTCCCGTTCCAAAATCGGTGAAGTTTACCGAGTCTCAATTAGCTGGAATTCCAATTGACCGCTACATTCGGGAAAATCACAGTATCAAGGAGAGCGAGGAATTGATCGAGAGACTAATTCTTCCTTATCAAGCTGTGGTAGAGCGATTGTTAGCTTTGGAGATGATAATCTATGCCTAAAAACAAGTTAGATATGACTAACATGTTAGGAGATCCTAAGACTCTAAAGGTAGTTTCAGCATTAGAGGGAGGGCTAAATGCTAAACAAGATCTAAATCAGGTACTGACGGAAGTTGGTGTCACAACTCGACAGCTTGCTCCCGAAGATCTAATTCCGAGAAAAAAGAACCGTCCCTTAGACGAGGAAAAAGTTGAGTCTATGATGCGGAGCATTAGAGAGATTGGGGTGTTAGAAGATCTAATTGCTAGACCGCATCCGGAAATTTTTGGTAAATATGAATTATTGGGTGGCAATCATCGGCGAGAATCATGCTTGCGTTTGAGGATATTAGCTCCAACCAAAATCGTTCATGTAGACGATCTTCTTGCTGCTAAAATTGCTGGAGCTACAAATGCTCTGCGCAATCAACTAAATGCTTTAGAAGAAGCAGATATGGTAATTGAGGTTTTGTCCTTAGAGCTGAAGATAGCAGAGCCAGATGTAGAGGCTTTATTCTGGCAACACAGTAACAAAACAATCGACCCTAATAGTTTTCAATGGAGGACTATTGAAGCGATCGTACCAACTGTAACGGCTGTTGCGATTAGCTCTTTTACTCGGCATTATCTACCGCTGCGAAAGTTACCACAAGACCTTTTAGATTCAGTCCGCTCTGGAAAACTGCACTATACCAAAGCTGAAAAGCTAATTCCACTCAAACATCCGAGATTTGAGTCAGAGCGCAGACTGCTCCTTCAAGAAGCTATTGTACGCAACCTATCTACTACTGAGCTGCTCGAACGTGTGAACCAGCTATTGATTCAAAGTCCATCTATCAAGCAGCAGAAGCCAGAACCACTTCGCAAAATGTTGACCCGAAGGGTGAAGTCAGTTCAACAACAAATCAATCAAATCAAAAACTGGGATAGCGTTAGTCAAAAGGAAGTAGAAAAACTTTTAAATAAACTAGAGTCGAAAATCCAAGAACTCTCAAAAAGACAATCAAATAGTTAACTTAAAAATAATTAATTGTTAGCTTGATTGTAGATGAGTTAGCGTTCAATCAAAATTCGCAAAGTCAATACTGTCAGTAAAATTTTTTCTTCATGCCATCTAAGCGTATCCACGTCAAAGAGTATACAGTCCGCGCCCACGAGCGTACGATTCACACCCGACTGTTCAAATTCATTTGTCAGCAGTGCAGCCAACCTACAGAACGAGAAACTTATGGTTCAAGACCGTTGTATTGTGAGACTTGCCGTCCTCCAGGAACGCGGGCTAGCGAAGATCCAAAGTCCAAAAAAAAGAAACCCAGACCCGTGTTGGTCAAAAGGGAGAAAAGTAAAACAACGGCATAGCATGTGAAAACAACGGTTGACTAGCAAGTGCGGCAATTTTGTTGCTAGTGCGTGCAACCTCAAAGCACGCTTGCGCCTTGTCTGAGAGCCGATTTTTGTGGAAGAGAATGTATGGATAAATGCCGAAAACTGCTCAAACGCCAACATTTGCAAAAGAGGGAAAAAAGCGCTGAGGCACAAAAGTTGGAAGCATCTTCTGAGACATTGCCTAGCCCAGCGAGTGAATCTCCAGCAGAAGCAGTTTGGCAGGCATTCAGAGAGAGAGCAGAAGTGCCAAGCCTGCCAGAGGGTTGGGAAGCAATAGATGTCCAGCCGTTCAACTCAACATCGCTCTTACAGTGGCAGCAAGAGCTGAGGGAGATTGAGTGGGAGATTGAGAACGAAGTTTGGGAGTCTTGTCCCTATGACTAAAGCGGAAGTAGTTCGACTCTTGAGGAAGTCTTAGGACAATCGTGCAAGAAAATTTAAGTTGGAGTCGGTTTCTGCTCCAAGCAGATTTCATCTAGAGCACTCTCCAAAACCGCCCTGAATTTCCTGACTATACACACTGCTGATATGGGGAAGAAATATTCAACAGCCAAACTTCAACCAACGGCATTCCCAAACCTTGTTGTAGTGCCAGCAGAGAAATCACCTCGCCATCGTGCTGCAACAGAAGCGGCGATCGCGTCGCGATTACCCAGCCGCGCAGCTAGAGCGGCACTAGTAAGTACCTAGATACTGGACGAATTCCAGTTGCGAACTCACGGTATTGTACAACCGCAAGTCGGCGGTCACGAGTTTGGCTGGCATGAAAGCTGCTAGTGCCAAATACAGCGCATCATAGACAGTGCGGTCAAAACGACTGGCTAAGCTGTAGGCTTGACGTAGAACGGTTTGTGATTCCACTGTGGGAATCGAGAGCAGTAGTAGATCCTCAATCGTGCCGCTCGCTTCTATTAGAGTAATTAGACTCAAACGCTGTTTTTTCCAAGTAATACTACTAACTTCAGTCAAAATCAAATCTGGTGCTACCAAGTCCACTGTGCCCGCCATCCAGTCGGACTGTAAGGCAAGCGCCTGTTGCTGTAACTCTTCGGGAAAGAACCATTTTGCCACGACGTTACTATCGACGACTAGTAGCATTAACGACTCCGATCTTCGGCAATTAGTTCGGCTGAATCGGGCGTGAGTCCGACACGCGTTGCGATCGCTTCTCGTCGCTGCTCGATCCGTTGCCAAACTTCAGCACTAGGGCGCTGTTGAAGTTTTAAGGAGCGCTCCAACAATACCAAAATCTGCTGGTTAACCGAACGCCGTTCAAGTTCAGCCATTTGCTTGAGCTGCTGATACAGCTCGTCAGGTACGTCCCGCAGACTAATATTTACCATGCGATCGCCTCGGTTTTGATAGCAAAATTATAGCATAATCATAGCGCAATGCTATGATTATGAGTTGAATGGCTAACTGCTGTCGAAATCGATCTGAGATCTTAAACCATTTCAAACTGTAATTTGTTTGCGATTTATACAAGAATTGGTGTATTTAGTCATAGTTTCAATCTTTGATAGCTCGTGCCGATCGCATCAAACTATTCCCGAACTATCAGGCAGCAATATCAGGCAAAGAAACCCAGATTCCAGTTGGTTCGTAAAAGTCTTCGCGCTGCTCCAAGTCAAAACCTCCCAACAGAATAGCTAACCAGGTTTTCACCAGTAGATCTCCTAAATCTTTCTCCGGTGTAGTTGGGTACTGTACCTGCTGTACTATTTCAATCAAAGGCAAGCACTTTTGGGACGTATTAGCGAAACAATCGGCGATCGCACGCTTCCAGAGCGAAAAATCTTCAGTATGGGCAAGCGCAACTATAAAATCTTTTTGCTCTGCATCAGATAGGGTTGAACGATCTTCTGCTTCTAGTTGTCCTACCATTGCCAATACTGCTGACTTATCTACTTGTCCGACTAGAGAGTTATTAGTAGCGATCGCAGTTGGGGGCTGTCGATTTTGGGGATACTGTACTGCTTGGGGTGGCTCAATTAAATCCGATAAATCTAAATGTAGCGACTGCACGAATAGATCGGCACATTCATCGACATCTACAACTGGTTCGGTCGGATTGTACTGGCTTTCCCATTCCCAAATCAGTGACTCTGCTCGTGCCGCGTAAACTGCTGCGATTCGCGCTAGCCCCTCAGCTCCGATCGCCAACTGTTGTGTCAGATCGCCATGCTCCATCACCCGATCTAAAGATAGCAGCAGCGATCGCACGTCCGCCGACTCAGGGGACTCGCTCGCAACATCCAATGCCTGCCACAAATCCAATTCGAGTTGTACGATTTTCACCACGTTTTTAGCTATTGGGATGCATTGGACAAGGGCGAATCGGGCAATTGGTTGGATGCAGTTCTACCGTAGAACGGAATCGCTCGATTTTGACTCTGCTATGACTAGAAAATCCCTCTAATATTCTCATCAATAACATTCTCACTTGTGCTTCTGCCAGTCCCAAACAATGCACTGGTTCGATTTTCGCCACTCGATGGTTTCCCATCCACAGTTCGGCTCCAATTGCGTGTAGGGGCGAGTCTTTTGTTTCTCGGTAGAAGTGAGCAATTGCTGCGGGAGCTGCGGGAGCGGGAATTTCTAGAATTGCTGTCTGCGTTGGCTGCGAAAGTTCTGGCGCGATCGATTGGCGGCGGTGTTGTTTGCGATTGTAATTTCGCACTCCGCGATGGCGATAGTAGGAGCGGCGATTGTGGCAGCGCTCGTCATCCCAACAGCGATCGCCTTCCACTCCGTGTTTGAGCTTGGCTTCGGTGACGCTCAACTTCGAGCATAACCTGCATTTTTCCTGGCTGGGGCGAGACATGACTACCCCCTCAATGGTGCGAGTAAGTTTTCTAGCCACAGGGCATCAGACTCGGATAAAGGTGGTGGCGGTGGCGTGACGCGATAGTCGATTGACAAATCGTAAGCTGCCTCATCGTAAATAGCATTCAATACAGCCGTCAGATCGAGGGGTACGTCAGGATCGGGCTGGCGCAGTGGCACGGGAATCACGGGCAACCGATCTTGCAACCCCAACGTCCAAACATCCACCATGCCCGATTGGGCGCGAGTCAGCTCAATTAAATATGGCACGCTTGGTAAACGCGGATGATTGAAAGGGCGACTGCCTCGGCGTAGCAAGTCTAATTCGATTAAGTTGACTCCTGCTTGGTAAAGGCGTTGGCGTTTTTGGCGGTATCCAGTTAATCCTGGTTCGCGCTTGTTGACGGGGGAGAGAATTTCGATGCAAGTTACCAAGACGTTGAGTGCGGTGTCGCGGATTTCTACAGTTGGCACGCGGACTTCAACTGGTTGCAGCACGGGCAGCGTTAATTGAGCGGGTGTCGTAGCGATCGCACCAGACTGGTTTGAGTGTAGCGCACCAGTTGAAGCGGCACGAACCTGAAGTACTTTCACGTCGGGGTAGAGAATCCCCACTTCGGTTTCTGGAGCGTTATCTTCCACCAAGTAAATTTCCAGCCTAGCCGTGTAACGGGGACGCAGTTGCGGTACTAGCACCTGGCGAATCTTGTTTGCCAGTGCCGAATGTACGTCCGACCACAAATATCCTTCAAGGTAAGGGTCCATCCCTGGAAAGGGAGAAGGCATAGAAATTAGCTAACAACAATATGAGTATTGTACAACTTCAAGTCTCCAGTTTATAGTACATTTGCTCTAATTCTAATTTAGTCGTAGTTTAGTCTTATAAAAGATAATTATGACTTATTTTATATAAAAGGGGTGATATACTGAATTGAAACCATAAGTTGACCAACGATGAGGCAGATCGCCTCTAAAGCCATGTCCAATGAAACCGCAATCGGGCAGGAAAAGTACGTACAAGACTGGTCAGCGCCAGACCCCCCTAGCGATTTGATTTTTGACGATGGAGAACCCTTGGAGACAAACCGCCACCGGATTGCGATGAACGTGTTAATCGATTCAGCGCTATCGGCGCTAGCCGAGCGGCCGGACTTTTTCGCGGGCGGTAATATGTTCGTCTACTACAGCCGCAATCAAGCGATGAATCGCGATTTTCGTGGACCGGACTTCTTCGTAGCTTTGGGTGTGGACGGCAATCGAACGCGCCAGGGCTGGGTGGTGTGGGAAGAAGACGGTCGCTATCCTGATGTTATTGTCGAATTACTTTCACCCAGTACGGTAAATGTGGATCGTGGGGTGAAAAAAGATTTGTACGAACGGGTGTTCCGTACTCCAGATTACTTCATATACGATCCTTTTGCTGCCGACTCGTTGGCGGGATGGCACTTGGAATTAGGGCGCGGCTACCAACCCCTGATTCCTAACGAGCGCGGTTGGTTGTGGTGCGAAACTTTAGAATTGTGGCTGGGAACTTGGAATGGTAGTATCCGCCGAGAGCCACCCACAGGAGCTTGTGACTGGTTGCGCTTCTACGATCGCGCCTTCAATTTAGTCCTGCTGCCAGAAGAAATAGCCGCACGAGAACAACAACAAGCCGCGTCAGAGCGTCAACGAGCAGAAACAGAGCGCCAGCGAGCAGAGCGACTAGCACAAAGGTTACGGGAATTAGGTGAAGATCCCGATCTAATCTAGATATTTCAGCTTTTTACTTGACTGACGCTGGTACGCACAATAAAAGTTGGTTTATATGTGCGTATAATGTAAATACGTTGCACGCTTTATGCATAAAACGATGCTATCTCCATTTTTAGCCGAAGTGATGGAGCCACACAAGGGCATAATCTCTCCTCACCTTCTCTCGCAGATGTTACATATTTCTTTAGCGCGACTATCCGAGCTGACACAACTTCATCGCAATACTTTGACTCGCCATCCAGAATCCCCAGAAGTACAGCAGCGCTTGGGAGAAATTGCGCGGATCGTCACTGTTGCCGCAGAACTAGTGGGCGATCGCACCAGAGCAATTGTTTGGTTTCGTCATCAACCCTTAAGTGGGTTTGACAATAAAACTGCTGAAGAACTAGTAGCGGCAGGACATGCAAAAGCAGTGCTAGAGCATTTGGCGATGCTGAGCGATGGAGTCTACGCTTGAATGTACCGACAATTGAGCTAAAACGCCGTTGTTGGAGAATGCTGGCACCCAAATGGGCATACCAGCCATTGAGCGGTGCAGGCGCAGCCCGTCATGGCGGACGTTTCAACGAACCTGGTCAAGAAGCACTGTACATTTCTGAGGATTACATCACGGCAATTTCAGAGTACGAGCAAGAATTGGGTATTCGTCCAGGGACTCTCTGCGCCTATGATGTCGATGTCAAAGGAATTGTCGATCTGACAGACCCCCAGGTACAGACAATCTGCTCTGTCAGCCCAGATATCCTTAAGTATCCCTGGAAAGAAATTTGGCTGATTTCAAAACAGCGTCCCCCAACTTGGGATTTAGCATCACGGCTGATTGCTGAAAATTATGCCGGAATTAGAGTTCCTTCTGTACGTCATCTGGATGGAATCAATATTGTTCTGTGGCGCTGGAACGATTGCGAAAACCGACGCATTCGCGCACTCGATCCCCGTCAGGACTTGCCAACCGACCAAAGCTCTTGGAATGCTTAAGGAGGCTATGTGACGATCCATACACCAAAAACTCAGCCTAAAATTCGCGCTTACCAACTGCAACAGCAAATCGAGTGGATGCAGCAACGTTACCATTTCACCGCGAAAATCGAGTCCAAAAAGCTATTGTTGATTGGGTGTCAAGTAGATCGATATATGTCAGGCGTACTTGCAAAATTAATGCTTGTTTGCTGGACGATGAACCACCGTTGTTTAACGATTGATATAGCGAGTCTGGTTATGCAGCCTTGGCGCTACTCATATCGTGAAGCTTCTATTTTTAGTTTTTGAAAGATTTGTACGTATGGATAATAGCGATCGCCTACCACCCATCAAAGTAATTTCGCTTAATTCTGGTAGCTTGAATGCTGCGCCTCCATCTCAACCGAGGCGGGGTAGACCTGCCAAAATTGGCACGGCACTAACCGATCTCCGCGTGACTAAAGTTAGAGAGTTTATCAACAGTAACAACTTAGCACCTAACTCGCGCAAGGTTTACGAACGAGAATTGAGGCGCTTTATCGCCTGGACCGATCTGCTGTGGGGTGAGATCAAACCGCGCCATATCGCCCAGTACAAAGCTTATTTAGTGGAGGAAGTGCAATCTCAATCGGGTAAATCGCTATCTAAAAGCAGTATCAATAGCGCGATCGCCACGCTCAAAAGTTTCTTCGGTTGGATGGTGCAGGCTTACCCTGACATCCTCGCCGTCAACCCAGCCGCTAGTGTGAAGCTAGAAAAAATTCCTTTACCCCCTGCCCAAAGCTTAACAGCCGAGCAAGTAGGGCGAATCTGGGCGGCAACCGAGTATTTGGGCGAAACGCAACAAAGGGATTTAGCTTTGCTCCACATTTTGAGTCACGGCTTGCGGGCAGGAGAAATTGTCAGCCTCAATGTGGGTGCGTTCGATGGCAAACTGATTTTTGTAGCCGATACGAAGACAAACGAACCGCGATTAGTGCCGTTGCGAAAACAGAGTCGCGACGCACTTAAGCAGTATTTATCTTGGCGCGAAGAACAAGGAGAGGAGATCGCTTGCGATCGCCCCTTGATTCTGTCTCATCACGCGACTCGCAAAGGAGAACGATTGAGCTATCATGGCATCTACTTTGCTATAGAAAAGATTGGTGAATTAGCAGAAATTCCCCAGCTACACCCACACTCGTTCCGTCACACCTATAGCACCGAGTTATTGCTGATGGGTGTCGATCCGACTCACGCGAGGAAATTGACCGGACATCAGAGCGAGAAAGCTTTTCGACGCTATACCCTGCGCGGCGAGCAATCAGCGGCGATCGCTGCTTACTACCGCGCAGCTGGAGAAGAAATGGAGCAACAAGATTTAGAATGAGAGCATTCACCTGCTTGGTAAAGCAGCAATCCCCATGATTAGAGTTGCAGTTGAGGCACGAGCAGCTCGTTCCAGTCGTTGTGTGTGACACTCATCACTAGCCTCGGTGCAACCGCAGCGATCACCTTCAAACAACAAGAATGAGAATATGTCGGGTCAATTTGTTCTCTGCTATCTCGAAGGCGCGATCGTTTTCCTGACGATGCTTGTTAACCGCACTTGAGCGGACGGATACTACGATAGTTAAATAGTTTAAAGCTTCTTCACAATTCGTTACACTAGATGGAGAAAGAGAGAAAAGGTCTGACGACAAGCCGTGTCGCGCCGCTGCCAAACTGCTCAATTTCTCAAAGTTCAAGTTTAGAGGTGCTTTATATGAACGGCACTATTTGCGTTGGTAATCTATTTAGTATTCCCTTCTACGTCGCTCCGTCCTGGTTTTTAGTTTTGGGCTTGGTGACTTGGAGTTATACCAGTGGGTTAGCAACGCAGTTCCCAGCTTGGGGTAGTTTGCTACCCTTGTTGTTGGGATTAACTACCGCTCTATTGCTATTTGCTTCAGTCTTAGCGCACGAACTAGGACACAGTTTCGTTGCCATTAGGCAGGGAATTGAAGTTAAATCGATCACTTTATTTCTGTTTGGCGGTCTTGCCAGCCTGGAGAAAGAATCAAAAACTCCCAGTGAAGCGTTTTGGGTAGCGCTCGCTGGTCCCTTAGTCAGTTTATTGTTGTTCGGGTTATTGACAACAATTAACGCTACTGTCCCATTACTAGCACCTTTCGCCGCAGTTGTAGGAACGTTGGCTTACGTGAATTTGGCGTTGGCGCTGTTCAACTTAATTCCTGGCTTACCTTTGGATGGAGGTAACATCCTCAAAGCACTAGTTTGGAAAATTACGGGTAATTCTGAAAAAGGTGTTGTCTTTGCCAGTAGAGCAGGGCAATTCATTGGCTGGTTGGCGATCGCTTCTGGCTTAATCCCCCTAGTATTGTTTGGTAGTTTTGGTAACTTCTGGAACTTAATCTTAGGTTGGTTTTTACTTCAAAATGCTACCAGGACTGCCCAATCTGCTACATTGCAGTCAACACTAAAGAAGATTAAGGTAGCAGACGCAGTAAATTTTGACAGCCCAATAGTATCAGCCGAGCTTTCTTTGAGAGAATTTGCTGATGAATCGATTCTTGGTCATGGTCAGTGGGAGAGGTTTTTAGTCACCGATCTTGAAGGGAAACTAGTTGGTACGATGACTCTAGATGCTTTAAGAGTGGTTCCTACTTCACGTTGGGCAGAAACCCAAGTGAGAGAATTGATGCAACCGATCGAGCCATCGGCGATGATTCAATCCGAGCAATCGCTACTAGAAGCAGTAAAAATCCTAGAACAACAGCAACGCTCGGCGCTACCGGTAATTGGGGAGAATGGCGTACTAGTCGGACTTTTAGAGAAAGCTGCGGTGCTGCGCTGGTTGCAAAAACGAGTACAAGCACCTGCTTATTAAGGCGGCTTTTAAAGATAGGGCAGGTCTTTTATAGATTACGCTACTAGACCGAACTTCCCCTCGACTTGACCAGAAGACCTGCCCTATCTTTAGTTGCCAGGTTAACAACAAATTCTGTCATTGCTCAAATCTCCCTCAGACTTTAAAACTCGTATCTGGGGAGTTTTTCTTAGTTGAGTTTCTCAAGAAACACATTGGGTAGTGTCAGAAATAGAAATGAGTCTCATACCAAAAGCTTGAGTCGATATTCCGTCTTTTGAAGTGTCACATACAAAATTTAGCCGCAGAATTTTCGAGCATGCTGACAGTAGAAGGGGTGCGATATTAGCAACGAGTTAATAGTGCAAAACCTCGACCAGCTAGGAATTATCGCCGAATCGGTAAGCGAGTTAGAGATTGTGGAGCCAATCAATAGACTTCCTGCATGAATGGTAGACAAATGTGCCGGTTCTAGATGGGGTAGTGAGATGGAAGCTGTCACCAGGGGAAAGTAACTAAAGAAAATGCCGGAGCTTAATTAGATTCGGTACTTTTTCTCGTCACTTTGCACTTGGTAACAGCCTCCGTAACACTACCCCAAGAACAAACGCCGTCATCCAAAAAGTGGCCCGCCCCGGCTGATGTGGAACTCGCTGTCCTCCCGCGCAGCCTCGGCTCGGCGATCGGCGATCAATTCATCAACCAACGATACCGATACAGGAATATACTGAGCAATCAGCTGTTGCGCACGCCGAATGACTTCCATCCTTGGAATCGCCCGAAGTTCACCGTCTTCCACACGAAGAAGTAATTGATCGCCAATATTGAAATGCAATGCTTTCCGGATATGGGAGGAGGCAACAAGCCTACCGCCGGAATGCATCTTCGACAGGAAGCGTAACAAATTAGCCTGATTTGTAGTATGGGCTTTGAGGGATTCAAATCACTGAGAATATCTAATGAGAAAATTGGGTTTCTAAGGTAATTTTCACAATAGCAAGGCTTTAACTCAGTTTAAGACTACAGATGTGGCAAAAACACCATGATTTGTTACGCTCCTATGAGTACAACAGCGGCAATTTCGCTGTGACCCTACTACCTATCTAGCATCTTTGGAGCAAAAACTTCTCCAGCTAGTTTTGCCGCTCTAGTTTTTTTTGAATCCGCCTTCCTACTGAAGTGGACTTTTGGGTGGGTTTCGGTTCGGATGGTATCTGAGGCTTTGCCCGGTTACTGCGACGTGGCTTAGAGCGCTTACGATTTGGTTGCTCTAGCTCCAATTCGACTGGAGAGATTGGCTCATATCCTGAAATTACTTTTTTAACCAGGGTTTGGTTGAGCAATTGTTCAATGTTATCAAGAAGGGAATATTCATCTTTGCACACCAAGGAAACAGCTCGTCCTGGCTGACCAGCGCGACCTGTTCGACCAATGCGATGCACGTAATCTTCTGGTACATTAGGCAGTTCAAAGTTTACTACGTGAGGGAGCTGCTCGATGTCTAGTCCCCGTGATGCTACGTCAGTAGCCACTAATACCCGCACCTTGCCCTGCTTAAAATCGTTCAGTGCTCGCGTTCGGGCTGCTTGAGTTTTGTTACCATGAATCGCGGCAGTTTTTAGCCCATCTTTAGCAAGCTGTTCGGCTAGTCGGTTAGCACCATATTTGGTGCGGGTGAAAACTAGCACCTGTTTCCAGTTGTGGAAACTAATCATATAAGCAAGCAGTTCTCGCTTGCGCTCCCGAGCGACGGGATGAACCACCTGTTCCACTTGTTCCGAGGCAGTATTGCGGCAGGCAACTTCAATTAGGCTGGGAGATTTTAGTAGGGTGTTGGCAAGTTGCTGAATTGTTTTAGAGTATGTGGCAGAAAACATCAGCGTTTGCCGAGAAGAGGGTAGCTTTGCCAGAATTTTGCGAATGTCGTGAATAAAACCCATATCTAACATTCGATCGGATTCATCCAGCACCAGTATTTCTATTTGAGACAGGTCAACGGTCTTTTGCTCTAGGTGATCGAGCAACCGACCAGGTGTGGCGACTAGAAGATCAACCCCCCGACGCAGCGAGTGAATTTGCTGTCCAATTCCAATGCCGCCATAGATCACTGCCACGCGTAAGGATAAGTATTTCCCATAGGTTTTGGCGCTATCGCTGACTTGGGCTGCGAGTTCACGAGTAGGAGTTAGGATCAGAGCGCGAGGAGTGCGATGCCCCTGACTGGGGCTGGTGTTACCCAGACGTTGTAGTAGAGGCAGGGTAAATCCAGCGGTCTTGCCCGTTCCGGTTTGAGCACTGGCAAAAATGTCTTGTCCGAGTAAGATTGTGGGAATTGCTTGCCGCTGAATCGGGGTTGGCTGGGTGTAGCCCTGCTCCGCGACAGCACGAAGCAGGTCGCTCGAAAGACCGAGGTCACGAAATGTCATAGATCTAATTGCTCCTAATGCTGCTCCCATCCCAAATCAAAAGCTGGGACCAGTCTAAGAGCAATAAACTTGTGGTTCCAGTTGGATGGCTTAAATGAGCTGCTTCCAATGTGCCAGGAACAGACCGGAATGAACTGGCAGACGTTCATCCTAACAGAAATTGTGAAAAGTATCCGGGGAAGGTTAGCATCTGCTACGCCGATCGCAGCGTCTTCCTATCTCAAGCAATTTTTCTAATTATTTATTGGTGGAAGGATAATAGTGCCAAAGCGGCACTATTATCCTTCCAATGCAATTTGGCTTGCGTTAGGTAGCGTAACAAATCGAGATGTTATTGTCACACTTGTAGTATTTTATTGATTTAGAGACCGGTTATTGACAAAATAGATGTCGGAAAACCTGATTTCCCATTGGTTCTTCTCAATAACTTTTGTGTTCCCATAACTATACTACAAAACATTTTGATTTGTTACGCTCCCAAAGGGATAATTCAGGTTAGCTCTTTATTAAACGCGAATCTGCGGCAAAATTCTCATCGCACGGCTTCTAGAAAGCGGTAGTCGTGCATCCAATCTTTCCCCTGCAGGTCACTCAAAACTGCAATTCGGCCTGTGCTTAAAAATGCCAGCTTGAAAATTTCCCACTGCTCATCCGCGATCTCACCCTGCTGCGAGCTGACACCTCCCTCCTCCCAGATGACGGACACTTCTCTACCCCCAGCAATCTCGAAGTGTCCCATGCGTGTAATCCGACCCAGGTGCCACTCAAACTCGGCTCCGGCTTGCTTTGCTTGAGCCTCCTCAAGTGCTTCGGTACCAGAGTGGTGAGTTTGCTGCCCTTCGTTTTCTGATGATTTCTGCTTTGCCATGAATGGTTGCCTTACTTCTTTTCTATGAATTACTTTCGTTGATCCTACCTTTAGCTGTTTTATCTATGGTTCGGTTGAAACAACCGTTAGCGTCTTGACGAGTGCTCGACTTACCTGTCAACCACAGACTATTGCCACAGTCGTTCTTGCTATCGCGTGAATATCCTGAGCGCTGCCATCAGTGACACTTGAAGCTGCCTAAGGTCTTGGTTCAACCGCGCTTTGCGTCCAACACTTTCTAAGCTCGTAGGTAACAGAGTCTTAAATCACTAAACCTATTGCTTAAAAGCTAGTCTTATTAACAGCTTTACAAAACTATTATTTCTCTAATAGTCGGATTCTGAAAAACTTTGACTTAAATGACTACTGAACAGTGAATGGCAATTTAGTAACAGAAAAGGATAGAGTGTTTATCGCCTTCAAGACATTAAAATTGATTTTTGTCTTGATGCTTAGTAACGTTTAGAATATCCGCCTCTGCTGTTTCCTCCTCTGTCTTCGCGAGGCTTAGCTTTATTCACCTTGAGAGCGCGACCCATCCATTCAGCACCATCAAGTGCCTCTATGGCCGCATCTTCTTCTGCTTCTGTACTCATTTCTACAAAACCAAAGCCGCGCGGACGACCTGTTTCACGGTCAGTAGGTAACTGTACCCGCTTTACAGAACCGTACTCTGCAAATACGCTGCTTAAGTCTTCTTGTCCAACCTCAAAAGAAAGATTGCCTACATAAAGTGACATTAATTGTCTTCCAAATCACAAAAGTGTAGAGATATAGATTTTGGAGAACTGCCTGTCAATACCAAAAGGAAGAAGCCTATCAATATTAGAACCAAATGCTGTAACCTAATTTATTCTCATCAACTACGTTAGCACAGTATTTAGTTAAGTGCATCGACGTTCCTAAAGGGAATTGAGCCAAGATACTGTTGGCGAAACATTATTCTCCTGATTTATCCCTAATTGAGTTGTGTTGGTAAGAACACCTCTGTGGAGGGTTGTGTTGTAAAAAGTAGTGGTAGTCTGGTAAGGGTAGTATTTGTACTTAGCATACTTGCCTAACCCACCGCGTCTATGAATCCAAAGCACTCGTTCAACAAGATGATGTTGGAGATAAAGTGTCGCTATTCAAACAAAGATTGGAGTGTCATTTAGAACAAGAACAGAAAAAATTAACCTCTTCACCTTATCATCTTTGCGACACAACCGATTTTTCAGAACGCTCTTGCACCACCTTGTTTGAATATGGTAGTCTATTTCCTATTAATCAAAGCAACTCAATAAAGTCAGCAAAATTTCCTCAATCAGCTTTGCCGATTTGAGAAGTATGGTTGTTACGAGACAACACTGAGAGTGTGCTCTAGCCGTTTTTAGAAGTAGGATTAGTGTCTTTAAAATGAATCTGTAGCATAGTCTAGTAAAATGGAGAAATCTACTTGTGTTCGTCTAGATAAAAAGTTTTTCCCTATTTTCGGCACGACGCTGCGATGCCAAGGAAACTTAACTAGTCCTAGTCATTTCAAAGATATATAGGCTCCGAATTCTGTAGGTTTAGAAGAAGGGATATACTGCGGTTTTGACCTTTCTGTAGAGTTATCAAGAATACACTAATAACGATTAAAATTATTACTCGTCGTATCTCAATCTCGTAGAACGAATGTTTATTAGTTAGTGAAGTAGGATTGTTAATTCAAACAATTCGCTCTCAATACTTTTATCTATAAACATAGGTTTACTAAATTTTATTTAACAGATATCTAGCGCTCGTATTTGATTTTTTAAATAAATATTAATTCAATCATGGTAAATAACTGAAATTTACTTGTAAAAAGAAGGCGATAATTTAGAGCTTTAAGCAGTTTTTGGTAGAGACAAAATATCTAAAATCATGGTCTACTTTGCACAGGTAGTCTGCGTCT
This sequence comes from Chroococcidiopsis sp. CCNUC1, assembly GCF_023546805.1. Taxonomy (NCBI): domain Bacteria; kingdom Bacillati; phylum Cyanobacteriota; class Cyanophyceae; order Chroococcidiopsidales; family Chroococcidiopsidaceae; genus Chroococcidiopsis; species Chroococcidiopsis sp. CCNUC1. Next base: position 154,540 of record NZ_CP097482.1, read on the forward strand.
ACCTAATAGCTAGGGTAGCCTACTTCGTCAGACCTATCTATTCGATCACTGTCTATCTAATCCGGGGAATACGTGAGTTTTGAATCTTCTTGTTGAATGAATTGAAGAAAATAACGTGAAACTAATCTATCGAGTAGTAGCACTAGCAACAATTGCCACAATTGTCGCTTATAGTCAATCAAGTCGCAGCCAAGTTCCTACAGCTTCCCAGCAATTAACTTTGAGGAATGTAGACCTGAAGCAGAAAAACGGTTCGATGAAAAAAGTGGGTTCTGCTCTAGCCTCGCTGCACGCCGCTCAAGCCAGCAACTCGCTTAGTTCTTATCTCAAGCACTCTAAAATACCAGTCCACGGCGATCGCGTAGTGATTAATGCTGTTGCTGCTGGTACTCCATCTACCCTACTTACCAAACTGAAGCAGATGGGCTTACAGAAAGCTGCAATCTATGGCAGTATCATTTCGGGTTTGCTGGAGATCGAGGACATTGACGAATTAGCTAGATTAGATAGCCTAAAATTTGTTCGTCCAGCCTACAGACAGAGCAATGTAGGGTTGACTACCAGTCAAGGAGATCGAGCCATGCGAGCTGACGTTGCCCGAAGGAAATTTAACGTGGATGGAACTGGAGTGACGGTGGGTATACTATCGGATAGCTTTAATAATCTTGGTGGAGCAGCTGAGGATATAGCTAGCGGTGACTTACCTAAGAAAATCGATGTATTGAGTGAGTTACCGGAAGGCGGTACTGACGAAGGTCGAGCGATGATGCAGCTCGTTCATGATGTAGCTCCTGGTGCTGACTTAGCATTTCATACAGCAGGTCTGGGTCGAGCTGATTTTTTTTGCTAACGGCATTCTGCGCCTAGTAGTTTGCCAAAGTGATTTTGACAAGCAGGATTCTATCTGAGAAGATAGTCTAAAAAACCTTCTCAAGCTATGCCAGTTAAATATCGTGTTAACTTGACTTCAGAAGAACATAGCCACTTAGTAGATTTGACAAACAAAGGCAAAACTTCAGCCCGTGTTTTGAAACGAGCACAAATTTTACTGTTGGCAGACCAAGGTTATCAAGATGAAACGATTGCCTCAATACTAATGGTAGGAGAATCAACAGTTCATCGTACACGTCAAAGGTATGTGGAAGAAGGAGTGGAACTAGCCTTAAGCGAACGTCCACGCTCGGGCAGAGAGAAAAAATTGACCGCCTCTTCAGAAGCTTTTTTAATTGCAACAGCCTGTAGCGACCCACCATCTGGGCGCGAGGGTTGGACAATGCAATTGTTAGCCGAACGATTGATTAGTCTGCAATTAATCGATAGCATTTCGGATGAAACAGTGCGTACCACACTGAAAAAAACAAAATCAAACCTTGGCTGAAACAAGAATGGTGTATTGGAGAAATAAATGCCGAATATATTTATCGGATGGAAGACTTACTCTACCTATATGCTGAATCTTTTAACGTCTTTGAGCCAATAGTTTGTTTTGATGAAAGACCATTACAACTGTTATCCGATCTCGTAGAACCACTTCCTGGTGAACCAGGACAACCACCACGAATAGATTATCAATACTCTCGGGAAGGGATGTGTAACTTATTCGTGTTTTACGCTTTGCACTATGGCTGGCGACATGTAGAAGTAACAAAATCAAGAACGAAACAAGATTTTGCGTACTCTGATGAAAGATTTAGTCGATGTTTATTTCCCGAGAGCCTATAAGATTCGGGTAGTTTTAGACAACTTAAATACTCATACTCCGGCGGCTTTATATGAAACCTTCCCAGCTCAAGAAGCTAGACGAATTCTCGATTGTTTAGAGTTTCATTACACTCCTAAACATGGGAGTTGGTTGAATCAGGTAGAAATTGAAATTTCCGTTCTCTCTCGTCAGTGTTTAGAGCGCCGTATTCCCGATCTAGAAACTTTACGCCAAGAAATTCAGGCTTGGGAAAAACAACGCAATCACCAAAAAGCTAAAATCGATTGGCGTTTTGCAGCTTCAGATGCCAGAGTGAAATTCCAACGATTTTATCCTACCTTAAACCTGTCATAATTTTCTTGGCAGACTACTAGGTCACTTTATTCTTGTTTCCAATGCCCTGCTAGCATCACTGCTTGGGTACCTCCTGAACTAGTTGCTTAGCGTTTGTATCCAGTCGAAGAACTTTCATAGCCGCATTTCTATGTTCAGCAGCCTCACTAGTTTGACTTTGACTAATACTATGGGAAGCGATTGGGGAGAGCGGCTACTCAACACCGTTGCCAACAAAACGATTCGCTATCTATTTACTCAAAGCGAGTCAGTAGAAGTCTCGATCCACTGCTATCCTTCCAGTAAACTCTTGCAGGGTAGCATCGACAGCTTCAAAATGAGCGGTCGGGGACTTGTCATCCGCCAAGAATTTCGGGCGGAAGAAATGACCCTCATCACTGATGCCGTAGCAATTGACTTTAGTAGTCTTTTGCGCGGCAAACTAGCTTTAGTGCAACCCACCCAAGCCATTGTTCGAGTCACTCTTTCAGAAGCAGGGATCGATCGCGCTTTTGGGGCAGAGCTGGTGAGAAAGCGCCTCCAAAACCTCTATCTACCTGCTTTATCCAATATATCTGGTGGTAATTCAATCTCTTTTGAAGCTGTGCGGCTACAGCTATTAGCCAACAATCGGGTACAGATTTGGGCTAATGCCAATCTAAGCAACGGCGAACTCGTGCCGATTAGTCTGAGTGTAACCATAACCATCGAGCGACGATGCCGCCTTGCTTTTTGCGAACCGAAGTTTGAAGCAGATAGCGTACCAGAATCTCGACGAGAAATCTCTCAAACCCTAAGCATCATATTGGTAGAAATTTTAGATCGCATGGTCGATTTGGATCGCTTCGATCTCGATGGCATCACGCTCCGACTCAACCAATTGGAAACCCAAGAAAAACTGTTGATTTTCAGCGGCTACGCCCAAATTGAGCGCATCCCCGCCAACTCCTAGTTTGCTAGTAAATCACGTGCTGACATGCATGAGTGCTTTAACTGGTAGCGTCGCTTCTGTCAGTGGGTCGTAGCCTAGTTGCTGGGTAATTCGCTCTCTTGCTAAAGTGCGGTATTCCCAGAAATGCTCTCCAGCCGCACACAGCCCCAGATACATATTCAGAACTTGAGGTTTGGTACGCACGATTACCCACAACTGTCGCCAAAATTGCGCCCGAATTTCAGCTCGTCGCCAGCCCTGATGCCAGATCAACCGTGCTAATAGCCGCAGCCCTTTGCCTGGAGCAAAGTACATACTCTGTCTTCTTCCAGTAGGGGGAACAATGTTAAGGCATTGCTCAAAACAGCGCTTGAGATAGTTTGCGGGTTCGTACAACGTCCAGAAGCCTTCTACATACTCTCTAGCAATTTCAGCAACTGGTCGAGTGGGGATGAAATTCATCAACGTGTTTTGATCCCCGACTGGGGTGATACCGATGCCCTCTAATAAACGCTGTTCTGCTTTCAGCCGATTCCAAAGGGCAGTATTAGGCAAGGCTTGCAAAATTCCCAGCATCGGTTGAGGAATACTAGTTTGTTCCACAAATGCTTGAATTCGTTCTCCAGCGCCCGAGCGTTCTCCGTCAAAGCCCAGGATAAAACCTGCGTAAATCAATAATCCTGCCTGATTAATCTTGCGACAGGCTTCTATTAGCGGGTTACGGGTATTTTGCAACTTGCGAGTGGTTTGCAGGCTATCAGTATCTGGAGTTTCGATACCAAGAAAGACGGCGTAGAACCCTGCTTCTTGCATGAGTTGTAGCAGTTCATCATCCTCTGCTAGGTTAACCGAGGCTTCAGTGATGAATGTGAAGGGATAGCTGCGTTCCTTCATCCAAGGAATCAATTCTCGTAGGAACCGTTTGACATTGCGCTGATTCCCAATAAAATTGTCGTCAACGATGAAAAGCGACCCCCGCCAGCCTAAGTCGTAGAGATTTTGCAACTCTGCTAAGGTCTGACTTGGTTCCTTAGTGCGCGGTTTACGACCATAAAGCGTGATAATGTCACAGAATTCGCAGTTGAAGGGGCAGCCGCGAGAAAACTGAATTGCCATCATGAAGTAGGCATCCCGCTGGAGCAGATCGAAGCGGGGAATCGGGCTAGTGGTAACGTCAGGCTTCTCGGTAGCGCGAAATATTCCTTGTTGTTGACCTTGGGAAAGTGCTTCTAGAAATTGCGGGATAGTTAGCTCGCCTTCATCCAGTACCAAATAATGCGCTCCAGAGGCGAGGGCATCTTGAGGAACTGAAGTTGGATATGGTCCCCCCACTGCCACCTTCTTGCCCAACCGTACAGCTTTTTGAATCAGGGCGTGGAAGTCCGGTTTCTGAACCAGCATGGCAGAAAGAATAACCATGTCGCACCACTGCCAATCGCCATCTGTTTCCTGGTTTACATTACGGTCATAAAACCTAATTTCCCAATCCTTTGGCAGCATTGCTGCAACTGTAATAATTCCCAATGGCGGAATGACTGCTTTGAGTCCAGCCATTTCCATACAGCGATCGTAAGACCAGAAAGACTGGGGAAAACAAGGGTAGAGCAAGAGTGCCTTCATATACGAAGTTTCCTTGTATAGACTGGATTTTAAGTTTGAAGAAGCGCGATCGCATCAGTGATTTCTACTTCTGATGGGAATAGGAAAGCCTTTGACACTACAATCAATAATGGTTTCAGATACTTGCTTTAGATTAACGTAAGTGCAACTTCTACCTGCTACACTTAGCATTTTACCGGAATCAAACCCAAGTTCAACATGCAACTAAGAATGTTCTTTTAATTGACAGTTGCAGGGCATTGTCTTCAAATAAAGTTACACTCACTTGGAAATCGCGTTCGTATTCTCCATCAAATAGTCAAGCTCATCTCCCACCAAGGTGATGCCACATACCTAGTAGAGCAGCAGTGACCAATCCGTTGCCAAGCGTTTGCGTAAGAGAATCGCTCCTAAATTGGCGCACAGACAGATACTTCCTAAGCATAATAAAATGTATGTAGGAGCCATGACTACCCCAACCAGGAACCAAGTAAATACGTGTAGCATCATCGCTATAGCAAAGATACTAGCAATACCAGCGGCTTGCCATACCTGGGTAGCTGGGCGATGTAGCACTGTGAGGATTGCTGTTAAGGATGTAGCAACCAGATTGGCTGGAATCAGAAATGCACAAATGCCAATGCAGTAGTGCCTGGAAAACTCAGCTAAGGTATTGAAGTCGAACATTAGTTCTCCTAAGTGAAGCTGTCAAATCTCAGACAGAGCTTCGACATATATCTGAAATCATAGTGGGATTTTGAAAGGTTTACATCCCTAAATAGGTTCAAACTTAACTAAGTAGTGTTCTCCTTGTGGGACTGGCTCAGTTATCAAAGTTAAATACGGCAATACGTTAGCTTCGATCTATCCAATCTAAAAAGGTGGTAAGCAGAAACCTCGCCCAGGGGAGGGAATTTGTCATGAAGACTTTAGTAGCAAATTCAAAATTTCCTATCTGGAACAACGTAAGGCTTGAAAAATAGCATTCGCCTTTTCAACAAGCCAAGCTTCGATCGCGAGTTATTAGGCTGTCGGTGGTAGGATAATTCTCCGAGCTAACCCCATTTGCTTCAGGAGCAGAATTGCCCACCAGGTCAGATCGATTTCCCACCATTTCCAGCCTGCTTTTGCCACATTAGGATAGGCATGATGGTTGTTGTGCCATCCCTCTCCGTAGGTGAGAATTGCTGCCCACCAGAGGTTACGAGAGTTATCGTTTGAATCATGGCTGCGATATCCCGTGATGTGACTTGCAGAGTTGATCAGCCAAGTACTGTGCCAGAGCAAGACTGCTCTGATAAATAATCCATAGATAACGAATGACCAACCCCCAAGCAGGTATAGCCCAACTCCAAGTGGGATTTGCAGCAGTAGGTAATAGCGATCGAGCCAACAGTAGAACGCATCTTTTGCTAAATCCGGTGCAAATTTCCGGTTGGATTCGTACTCAAAAAACTCTGGACGTTTGTACAGTAGCCAACCCATGTAGCTCCACCAAAAACCCCGTTTTGCAGAGTAGGGATCTTTGTCAATGTCTTCGGTGTATGTGTGATGTCTGCGATGCCCCGCGACCCAAAAAATCGGACCACCTTGCAACGCTAGCGAACCGATTAGGGCGAACGCGTATTCCAATCCCTTCGGCACTTGCAAACTACGATGAGTTAGCAATCGATGGTACCCCAAGCAAATGCCAATACTGCCAAATAACCAGTGAAGGAAGATTGCTACTCCCACAGCTGACCAGGAGAAAAACCAAGGTGCTAATAAAGCTAGGGCATGAACTGCCGCAAAAAACGTTACGCTCGTCCAATTTAACACGAGCGGCTGACCGTTCTCGCGGTCAGTTCCAACCATATTCGTCATGAAAACCTTACTTATTACTTATCTTTCTCATCGTAGCCAGGTATCTTGCCGCTCGTGTCGGCCTAGAGTTTGAAGTAGCTGTACTGCTAAAGTAGAGGACTACAAAGCATTGGAATGTTAAGTAGAATACACACTATCTTCACAACTTTAGGCTGTTTAGCGTGACGATAACTACAGCAGGTCTAATCACAATTCAATCAGCCGATCGTGCACTCTGGTTCGTTTGCTTCAACCCAACCCGTTCTCCTCATATTTGCTGCTTCAATATCTGCTCCACTAAGGTCTGCATTCTCTAGATATGCCCCATCTAAATCTGCCCCACCTAGCTTTGCCTCCTTTAAATTAGCTCCGCTCAAATCTGCTCCCCTCAAATCTGCATGACTTAAATCTGCATGACTTAAATTTGCTCCATTCAAGTTTGCCCCACCTAGTTTGACACCGCTTAAGTCTGCTCCACTTAAATTGGCATCAGTCAAGTTTGCCCCACTCAAATCTACATCAATCAATTCTGCACTCATCAGGCAGACTTCAATCATGTTTGCATCAGCCAGGCTCACCTGATTCAGTTTTGCTTGACTTAGATGTGCGGCGGCCAAATCAGCCCCCCTTAAGTCTGCTTCAATTAAGTGCGCTCCATTTAAGTGCGTCCCAACCAGATTTGCATTAGTCAAACATGCATGAACCAGGTTAACGTTGCTAAAGTCACGTTCTCCTGCTGCGTATCGTTTTAGAAGTTCTTGAGCATCCATATCTTTTTTCTCCTAACAACTTGTCAAACTGTTTTGTAAATCGATTTTGTCACAGGCTGTCATCTCAGCCTAAAGCCAGTTGCACTACTCACAAGTCTTAAGCTGCTTGGTCATGGCGATCGCTATGCAAAGGTTAATAAACTGGCATTTCTTGGTAACAGTGACTGCAACGCCAGTAAATTCCTTCCAAATCTATATGACGGAGCAAAATGTACGAGCAACAAGGGCAAGCAGACTTACTCAATATAGATTGCCCAGTATATACGGCTAGATTTTCTTGACTGCTTCCAGTTGGATCGCGCTCCAGCGAGCGAAGAGAATTATTTAATAAAACTTGCATTTCTCTAACCTTGTTTTGTTGATATTCGGCTGAACTTTTACCAGGCACTGCAGCAATTTGTAGTTGAATCCATAGCTCTTCTTTGCACTTCAAGTTTAAAATCTCTCGATTTTTAATCCCTAAAGCTTTTAAACATTTAACTATGTCTTTTTTCTCAAGTGACTGCGAGCGTAATTCTCTAGCAACAAAACGGGCAAAGTTAAGTGAGACAACTAGAGGAATTAAAACAAAAAACATTTGAACCTCATAGTAGTAGAAATCCACTCACAACAGTACGCATCTCCTATTTTTTCCTGCACTGCTGCATTCTTGTAGATTTACTCGCTAGAAATATCAAAAAAGTAAGTGCTTCTAGCTAAAATTTGCTACAAATGGTACAACGTCTTCTAACTCAATTCTAGCTCTATTAGCTATGATGATACGCCCCATCCATTCAATGCCCCTGAGCATCTGAATTGCTGAGATTTCTTCGGCACATGTTTCCATTTCTACAACAGCAAATCCTCTGTTCTTACCAGTTTTCTGGTTCGTAGGTACATGCACTTGTTTCACAATTCCATATTCTAAAAATATCCGCTTGAGATCGTCTGCTTTGACCTCATCAGATAGATTCCCTATATAAACTGATATACAATACCTCCCAGATCTACTTGGGTGTAGAGATTTAGCTCCGGGAAGATGTCTATGGCACAGTGTCTAATGCTTAGTCACGTAGCCGAAAATAATTCTCGTTAATTTAATCTTAGCATAAAATACTCGCTCGCGCTTAAAAAACTGATTCTCAATCGTCTGGCAATTTTCTCCAGCTAGGTCAACCAGTATATAAACGAAAAGGTATGAAGTGAAACCTGAAGATGTAGCATAAATGCCATCCTTAAGGTATAGGTGTATTAGTTTGCTGGATTGCGCTCCGATGACCTTACCTAAGCATTTAAACTAGGCTGATAATTAGAGCCATTAAGCCACAAATTTTTTAGGTGTTGAATTGTTTATTAGCAGTAGTTTCAATGCCAATAAGACAGCTTTCTCAGTGAATTTTTAATCTTCTCAAACTCACTTTTAACAATCAATACAAGGCTTCTACTTTTTGTCGAAAGGCAATTAAGGCATACTTGCCCTGATGCTCTTTGAGTGCTAAGAAAAGAGTATCAGATATTTCTGGCGACACAATCGTCTTGATTTCAAAATTAGTGTTGTAGCCTGCCATATCTCCTAACCGTCTGCCGTGACCACCCTCACCCTGCGCTTGAATGATAGTATAGCCACTGACATTGTGGCTTTTCAGTAATTGGACAATGCTATCTTTGAGTACTGTTTCACCGATAATAGTGACCAGAACGGCGGATTGAATTGGGGTGGCTTCGGATGACATAGAAAACTCCATTTTAGTATTAGGTTTTACTCTGTGTCATTTAACCAATTTTATCCGACCAGACCGACCAAAGCTTAAATAGCTCGGCACAATTCCAATCGGAGTTATGTTACATAGACCTAAAATACTTACATCAATCGGGAAAAGCCATTACTTTACTGCATGGCAGCGATTAAGTAGTCGAAGTAAGCACCAGCTTCGCCAGCGTCTTCTCCAGACATCATCGTACTGGTGACATTCTTCATGGCTCGGACGCTCTCGACCACAGCTTCGATGGGAGTCCCCAGAGATCTGTACATTTGGCGGACACCAATCACCCCAATTTCTTCAATTGGCGTAGCATCACCAGCCACAATAGCGTATGTAATCAAACGCAGATAGTAATCCATGTCTCGCAAACAAGTTGCAGTCATTTCCCGACCGTAGGCGTTGCCTCCAGGAGAAACAATGTCCGGTCGTCTTTGAAACAGTTGACTTCCCGCTTGTTTAATAATGCCTTCTCGATTAGCTGTTAGCACTTGAGCAAGGCGCAAGCGGCGATCGCCACTTTGGGCTAAGATCTTGATCTGCTCCAGTTCGCCAGGGGTAGGATAGCGGGTTTCTGCGTCGGCGTTAACAATCAACTTTTTGACAATACTCATGAATGGATTCCTTTAAAGAAATGAGAGCGAATTTATTCAAACCATCGCGATTCAATGTAATTATTAGGTCTTAACTTTTTATTAACTTCAACCTAATGGAACGATCTCTTTTATTATTTAGTGCATTTTATTTCCTGTTTTGAAAATCGTTGTTCTGTTAAGCAATATCATTGAAAACTATTACTGTAACAGAAGCATAATTATTTGGCTAAGTGGATGAAAGAAAAAAATCCATGTTCTAACCGAAACATGGATTTTTTCAACTTTTAACCAAAATAGTTAGCAGACTCTAACAAATCGTTGTGCATACTCCCATTAGGCATTTTTGCCCCTTTTAAATTAGTCTTGTTTAAGTTTGCCCCTTTCAAGCTAGCCCAGTTAAGATTAGTATTGCTTAAATCTGCGCCACTCAAATCTGAATTGCGTAAGCTTGTTCCAGTCAAATCTGCACCGCTTAAGTTTGCTTTGATTAAGCTTATTCCTCGTAGGTCTAACTGCCTAAAATCTCTTTCTCCGGCTGCATATCGTCTTAAAACTTCATTGGCATCCATATCGGCTGCCTCACAATGATTAGCGTTGTCGCTGCGTATATCTTAATTATAGCTTACAATTCGTTGATTTAACATCGACTAGCTGACAAAAACCTTGAATTTGTGTTTTTTTTATTTAAAAACATTCTTTGATATAGGATTTTATTTTTAGCCATGTTCTTCTTTACTAATTAGATAATTTCACTCATAGGAAATCACGCTAGAAAAGGTAGGATTGCCGATTAATCCCCCTTTCCTCACTAATGTTCGGAGCGAACTATCTTTAATTGTCAGTTGGCAAACGATTTCTAACAGAATTACCTGTAGCTGTTCTAGAAGAATTTCCTTTGGTCAACCTCAGAAAATTCTACTTTACAAGACCCAAATTCAGCAGTTCTTGGGGAGAGGCAAGCACGTCGATTGCTACAAAGAAAATCTTGCCTTGACGATTGATTAAGAACCGCCATGCTAGGTTGATACCAACACTGTCACCAGCCCACGGAGTTTGCACTTTACCCATCACTTTAATCTGGGTGAATCCTCTTTCCCCTGGCTCAGAGATTCCCCGCTCAGGTATTAGCTTGAGTCCGTAGCATTCTTCACGCATAAACGCAAGGATGGACTCTTGACCTACAATCGGTTCCTCGAAAGGTGGTTGCAAAGCGCCGTCTTCAGCAAATAAAGCCACAGCCGCCTCAAAGTCAAAGGCATTCATATTTTCCATGTAGCTTAGAACTGTAGAGTTGTTGATACCCTCAATGACAATCTTAGTTCGGGGTGCGAGATCTTTAGGTGGAACCACAGGTTCTTCAACTTTTTGAGTTGCAGTCGTTGGAGAATGCCCCATGTTAACGACAATATCCCGTAGTACTGTGAGTTGCTGACCCCCTTCAAGTTGACGGATGGTTTGGAGCACATTTGATGCCTTCGCAGACAGTTTATAGCCTTCTGGAATCGGAGCAACAATTCCCTGTTTCATCCACTCGCCTAACTGATACCAGAAGCCCAACTTGACATTCATGCCGAAATATGAGTAGGTACGGCAAATGGGGGTATCAGTATGGTTAATCAGATCGCACATCACTTGCGTTTGCTCTGCAGCAGGTATCTGCTCGATCTGAGCCAGGGTCTTTTCTGCAAACATCATATTAGCAACCTGCATCGCAGCGGGAGTAATTGTAACTCCCATCTCGGTGTAAGCAAACCATAATAAAGCTAACCGATCCTCAGCACTGAGTTGTTCGAATGATTCAACTATAGTTGGAACCGCACTAGCAACTTGAGTGTCAGGAAAAATGGAGCGTGCAGACTCGATAGTATACGGCATAATTGAATTCTCCAAAATGAAATTACATTAATTTGTTGGTGATGATTTATTGGTGATGTTTCAAAATGCGATGCCTACTTGGAAATGTCTGATATTGCTGCTTTGCAAAACTTAGCTCGCCACTTCCAAGGTATTACCCAAAATCCGTTGAGCGATCGCATATGAGGACTGTTGGCAAATTGCTAAACAGGTCAGCACAGCAACGAACTCATCAAAACGCAGGGGTTTGGTGAACCATAGGTCAAACCCAGCACGGAAGGCGCGTTGACGCATTTTTTCAGTGGCATAGGTTGTCACGGCAATAGCTAGCACCGTTTCCCCTCGCTCTTGCGTGAATGTTCTCACTCGGCGAATTAAGGCAAAGCCATCCTCCTCTGGCAAGGCAATTTCACTCACGATCACATCCGGTTGCCATTGCCCAAATATTTCCAGAGCTTGCTGAGCTAAAGCTGCCGCTTGCACCTCCACGCCATAGGGTTGCAGCATCTGCTTCATCAAAACGCAGGAATCGGCATGATTGTCTACAACGAGTACTCGCAGCCCTTGGAGAGATGGGGAATGAGTAGGAAATACATCGGAAAATACATCGTTTGAATACATCCGCACCTCCAATCGGGATTTCAGACGTAGCTAGTGCTAAAAATCCTTCAGTACTCCCGTAAAGGAGTTAACTAGGTAGAGATGGTTTAGCATCACCTGTTTAATAGCATGACAGGGTAGTGTTTCATTTCTAGGGTTATTTGATTAACTACGACATAAAAGTTAAGGAAAGTGTCAAAATTCTTTTGATTGGTACTGGCACAACAGAGAAGTTGTATGGCTTATACAATAGCTGTTTTCTGTTACATGAGATACACAGATCTCTAGGGGTGATTTCTCTGTAAGCCTACTACGAATGTATTGCGTGTCTAATGAGAATCGCTATAAAAACATTCAAACTTTTACACTAATTCTGCAAGTACGTTAACCAATTTTCAATTTTACCACTAAAAATAACAATATATCTTCTCAAGGTAGACACTAGATTCTGAATATCAATACTACAATAGAAGTATCTTTAGAAATACGATACTTCAAGAGTATTTATTTTATAAGAATAGGCTCAGTAATAGTACAGATTTAGATAGATTCTTGTTACATAACTTAGCTGGACTTACTGAGTTCATCTAGCAAGATTAGCAATAGAAATAGCAATAAAAAGAGGAAAAATGCCTAGACTTGTAGGGCAGCGTTCTCATAATAGAGCAAATATCACTGTTTTAATCCTTCTTGTCGCGATCGTTGGGATACTCCTCGAATACTTTGGTGCGATCGATATCGTGCCTGGTTTTGGTCGAGAAGGACGCTACTTTCAGCTTCCAGGTCAGCCAAGCAACGAACAGGGCGCTGGTCAAATCAATTAACAAAAACTGCTAATAAAAACTGCGAGGAATCGATCGAATGCGTAAAGGTAGTGATGTTATCGGTAAGGTAGTTGTCACCTATGACACGGGTAAAAAAATTGAGCGGATTATAGATTTGATTTTTGACCGAAAACAAAATCGACTTTTGGGTTTTCTGGTTGAAGAAAAGGGACTGTTTCGGGATGCAAAAGCAATTCCCTTGCAAGAAGTGCAAGCGATCGGCTTAGATGCAATTGTGGTTCGCTCGAAGGAATCTATTATTGGGGCACATCGCGTTCCCGCGATCGCAGAGATTTTGCGCCATAATATCGTGCTTAGAGGAACGAGAATTCTCACCACCGAGGGACTCGACCTCGGCGGATTGGTCGATTTGTTCTTCGACGAGCATAGCGGACTAGTGGAAGGATACGAAGTCTCTGGAGGTATGTTTGCTGATGCTTATTCGGGGCGATCGTTTGTTCCCGCGCCTAAAGCTCTGAAAATTGGTTGCGATGTCGCCTTCGTGCCTCCCGAAACTGCTCAAATGATGCAAGAACAAGTCGGTGGTATCCGAGGAGCCGTCCGAGCAACAGGAGTTAGATTGCAAGACTCGGCTGAAATTGCCAACCGCAGACTGCAAGCAGCCGCTCACAACGCTAACCAGCAATTGCAAGCCGTAACCGATGACACTAGCAGTAAACTGCAAAATCTCAATCGAGATGCAGTTGCTTCGCTGATGAACAATTTAGTTGACTCTGGAACGCAAAAGGTAGACATCATTGGTAAGCATGTTAAACGGGATGTGCTGACTCCAGACGGTAGCGTACTGCTACTCCAGGGAGAGGAAGTCATGCTAGCCGATGTCGAAGCCGCCGATCGCCTGGGCATTCTTCACGAACTCGATCGAGCAACAGATGACAGATGGAGTGCAAACGCCAGCCGTCATCTTCAAATCGCCACGGAATCTACTAGCAATCGAATTCAGAGTAGTGCCTCCAACCTGCTTCACTCGGTTAATGGATTGGCTGCAAGCGTAGTAATCGAGCAGGCAAAAGGTCGACGAATTCTACAAACGGTACGTGCTAATGATGGTCTAATTATTGCGGCATCTGGGCAGATTGTGACTGAATCCGTCCTTGCTCGTACCCAAACCTACAATAAAGAGGCAGAATTACTAAATGCCGTAGGACTGTCTCTAACAACTGCCGTCCGCTCTAACACTAGTGACACGTGGTTAGAAACCAAAGTTCAAATGCGCGATCGCGCCAGCATCGCCCAAGCGAATCTCCACACTTTCTGGCAAACTTTGCAAGCAAAGGTAAAAGATTTACAAGGACGCAGCACGCAGGCGATCGGAAAGCAACGGCTGGAAAAAGCACTGGGTCGTCCAGTCACTCGTGTTATCCTTGACGCTGAGGACAACGTGATTCTCAATGTGGGCGAACTGATTACGCACCGCGCTATGCGTCAGGCTGAGTCAAGTGGATCTCTGAATATCTTACTGAATTCGGTTTACACCAAGGAACCAGAAATCTCTGGTAAGGAGTTGCGGGCTTCAGAACGCGGTATGGCTGCCTTGGAGTATCAACTGCATTAGGTTGCAACTCGAACCTGACTCAGCAAGCTGTGTAGTTTCTCACCCTCGATCGCTTCTGTATCTAGAAGTTGAGTCGCGATCGTCTCTAGTAAGTCTCGGTTGTGCTTGAGCGTATCCAAGGCTTGATGATGCGCTGTTTCCACAATTTCTTTCACCTCGCGATCGATTTCCCGTGCCGTTTCCTCGCTCATAGTGCGGCGGGGATTGGCTGCACCGTCGCCCAAGAACATCGCTTGCTGTCCCTGTTGGTAAGCCTGCGGTCCTAAAGTTTTGCTCATTCCGTAGGTCGTTACCATCCGCTCTGCGAGATCGGTCGCCCGTTGCAAATCGTTGGATGCCCCAGTGGTGATGCTGCCAAACACAATCTCTTCTGCCGATCGCCCACCGAGCAAGGTAGCAATCTGACCTCGAAGTTCTGCTTCGTCCATCAGGAATCGATCTTCCGTTGGCAGTTGTAGCGTGTAACCCAGTGCTGCCATCCCGCGAGAGACGATCGAGATTTTTTCGACCCGACCGCCCCCTGGCATCAGAGAACCGACTAGTGCATGACCGACTTCGTGGTAAGCCACAATTTTCTTTTCTTTGTCGTTGAGAACGCGGCTTTTCTTTTCCAGACCAGCTACCACCCGCTCGATCGCTTCGGTAAAGTCTGCCTGTGCCACCATTTCTCGTTGATTGCGGGCTGCTAATAGAGCCGCTTCATTCACTAGGTTTGCCAAGTCTGCCCCAGCAAAACCAGGGGTACGAGTCGCGATCGCCTTGAGATTTACATCCTTGCCTAGCTTCACTTTCTGAGCGTGAATTTTGAGAATTGCTTCTCGTCCCGATAGCTCAGGGCGATCGACCAAAACTTGACGATCGAATCGACCAGGACGCAGGAGAGCAGGGTCTAAGACTTCTGGACGATTGGTTGCCGCTAGAACAATTACGGTGGCATCGCCAACCGCAAACCCATCCATTTCTGCTAGCAATTGGTTAAGCGTCTGTTCTCGCTCGTCATTACCACCATAGAACCCACCACTGCTGCGAGACTTACCGATCGCATCTAACTCATCAATAAATACGATGCAGGGAGCTTGTTTCTTTGCTTGCACAAATAGATCGCGCACCCGCGAGGAACCGACACCAACAAATAGTTCTACAAACTCAGAGCCAGAGATACTGAAGAACGGCACTCCTGCTTCCCCTGCTACCGCTTTCGCCAGCAGCGTTTTACCAGTCCCTGGCGGACCCACTAACAGCACTCCTTTGGGAATCCGCGCTCCAATTTGGGTATAGCGCCCTGGAGACTTGAGGAATTCTACAATTTCAACCAATTCAGTCTTGGCTTCCTCGACTCCAGCCACATCGGCAAAAGTCGTTTTGTCAGATTCTCCCTCTACATAAACTTTGGCTTTGCTCTTACCAATCGAGAGTACACCTTGGGGTCCGCCACTACCCCGTCTGACAAAAAACTGCCAAATGGCGACAAAAATTAGGGGTGGAATCACCCAGCTTAAAAGATTACCGATCCAGCCATTCTTGGGCGGCGGGGCAGCAGCAAACTCAACGCCTTTCTCTTCTAGCAACTTGGGTAAGCCCAAATCGAAGATGGGAGTTGTGGAAAATACGGGTCCAACCTGGTCATCAGTGGTTTTCAACTGAAACCGAATCTGGTTTTGACCAATTTGAGCGCGATCGACTTCCCCTGTCTCTACCTGATGGATAAACAGACTATAGGGGACAGCAGGAATTTGGGGACCGAAGAAACTAGGCAAAATCAAATTTGCAATCAGGAACACGCCTGCCAATGTCAGCAAAATGCTGCCAATTTGGCGAGAACGAGGTGGAGTAGGTTGTTGTTTAATTGGCATTGCGATTGTTTATTATTTAAAAAGCTTTAGTTGTATAGGTGTGGAAAACAGCTAAATATATTTTGCTGTCAATCCGCATACCTATTCTCGATTTGGACGAACCGAACTAACCCTTGGGTGTCCAGACAGCTTGAGTTCCCTGCCCCCAAGAGCCTTCAAATTTTGTCACTTTGACATCCCCTAAAACCTGAGTTTGGCAAGCGAGTCGGCGGTTCTGCGTCAGAGCATGGGGAGGCAGCGATCGGCGAGTGGTTTCGCGCCATTCGGGTTCTGAAACAGCTCCTTCTACCTGGACGGCACAAGTGCCACAAGTGCCAAGTCCGTGACAGTTGAGCGTTGAAGTAGCCCCGTTGTAGAGTTCTATCCCATTCTGGAGCAGTACCTGACGTAAATTAGCTCCTTGAGGGCATTCAAAGCTTTTTCCTTGAGCGGTTACTTTAGGCATAAAAGTCATTCTCCATTGGTAGGATTTAGATATTTATTTCGAGTGTAAATTCGCGATTTCCGAGCGAGTATGACGCGAAAAACAAAGTATGAATCCCTTTGGCTTGATACCCCGATCTGGGTAGTCTTTTACTAACCAGAGCAGAGATTAGTTAACATGGTAGGTGTAGACACGTCCGGAGTCAGTGATGAAACTCAAAGACGCTCGTCATATGTCAGCTTCTGCCCAAGAAGCGCTAAGGTATCGAGTCGTGAATGCGATTGAAAATGGCATGAGTAAATCAGAGGCATCGCGTGTATTTCAGGTGTCGCGCACGGCAATACATCATTGGACAAAAGCTACAGCGACAGAGGGAGCAAAAGCATTAAAAGCAAAAAAGCGTGGTCCACGCTCTAGCTCGCGGTTGCTACCTCATCAAGCAGCAACGGCAGTCAGGCTAATTGAGCAGAAGTGTCCGGATCAATTAGGATTGCCCTTCTATTTGTGGACGCGCGAAGCGGTGCAACAGTTTCTGGCAAAGCGATTTGAGCTATCAGTGTCAGTGTGGACAGTTGGACGTTATTTGAAAAAATGGAGCTTTACGCCACAAAAACCACTGCGACGTGCCTATGAGCAAGACCCTTTGGCGGTTCAGCGATGGCTAGAGACTGAATATCCCCAAATTTGTCGAGATGCTCACCGCGAGGGAGCCGAAATTCATTGGGGTGACGAGATGGGAGTGTGTTCTGACTATCAAGCCGGACGTAGTTATGGGCGTTCTGGACAAACACCTATTGTATCGGCTACAGGCAAACGGTTTCGCTGTAATTTAATCTCAACTATTACCAATCGTGGCAAGTTATGCTTCAAAGTGTTTACACAACGCTTTGACACTACAGTCATGCTCGATTTTCTGCGTCGTTTGGTTCGTCATAGCGCCCAGAAGGTATTTTTGATTGTCGATGGTCATCCAGTGCATCGTTCTCGTGCAGTGCATAAATGGCTAGAAAAACACTCCGACCGCATCCGCATGTTTTTCTTACCTGCTTACAGTCCCGAATTAAACCCTGATGAGTTACTCAACCACGATATTAAAGCCAATGCTGTCGGACGGCAACGCGCCAAAAACAAAACCGAGATGATTGGCAACATCCGCAGCTATTTACGTAGTACACAACGTTTCCCTCACGTTGTGCAAAACTTCTTCCACGAGAAACATGTTGCTTACGCAGCTGCCTAAACTGTTCACTATTCTATGCTCTGGTTAGTAAGTCAGTCCAAGAGTGCATATATCCGAGACGTTCCATTTCTCTGGCAAATGCACGGTGCGCTCCGCGTCCAGGATCGACGATGATGACATCCACTTGACTACTAGAGTGGCGATCGATCAATGAGGATATCAGCTTTATATGTTGATGTTCGTATAAGACATCACTGCCTATTATGAGGTCAAACTTGCCCAAGCTCAGATTTGCAGTGTTCCAATCTCCGGTTTTAAAGCGTATTGGAGCTAAAGAGTTGAGAATCGTATTTTCCAGCAGAAAAGGCTGAGCAAGAGGATGGTAGTCGCTAGCAGTAATGTCTCCGCCGAGTTGTTTAACCACGATGCTAGGTAGACCAATACCGCAACCAATTTCAAGAATACGTCTTCCTTCAAGTGGCTCTTGGAGCATTACCCTAGCCAAAATCTTACTCATGGACCATATCTGTCCAAATAGGGACCACATAGCTGAGGATATTCCGAGCCGCAGAGCTTCCTCATTTGGATCTGAAAACTGTTGGAGATCGAGTAAGCTTTGAATTGTGTACTCTACGCCACCAATGCAAATCGTCTCGAATTTTACTTTGTAGTGATGTCTTGAGATGAGGGATGGCTCCAAGGATTAGTTAGATTTAACTATGTCGTCGAGTTCTATGCCATTCTGGAGCAGCACAGCCACGTAAATTAGCTCCTTGAGGGCATACGGTAAAGGGCAGTGTTGCAGATGTGTCGGTCAATCTGGAAAAGTATTTGCTCCTTCCTACCGCGATCGGCATCAGCAACAGCTTTAGATTATTACCCTAGATGCGCCTACAACTACAAGTTCTAGCTCTGAGCTGTGAAACCTTTGTGATTCAGGCAGTTGCCCAACTCAACTTCGGCTTGACTTAGTTTGGGGTTAGCTTTGAGGTTGAAAGCTCGCTCCAGCTGATCGTTGCCCATTTCGTCCCAGGCACGCTTGAGGCTGGGCTGGCTGAGTTGCTTGGGTAAGCAGCTAATGAGAGCGTTTAGACGCTCACCACCTTGGGCGGGAGCTGCGATCGAGGCAAGAGGATTGGGCATGGCTAGTGCTGAGTTGAAGGGAAGCCCTGGCAGCCAGATTAAGCCAGCCAGCAATCCTGTGAGGAGCGTACGACGCAGTAAATTAAGAAATTGGTTAAAGGTAAACACTGTCAAATTCCCTCTTCCTAAGCGAGCTGATTTTTGAAATTACGTGAGAGCGGCAGAGAACCCTTCTGTTGGATAGCCGATTGCTTTCCAGGCTGCTAGACCATCTAACAGTTCAGCAACGTTCTCATAACCCGCTGCACGCAGATTGGATGCTGCTTCAGCGGTTTGCTCGTTCGTCTCTCCGTAAACATAAATGTCGCGGATGAGTTCAAGGTGAGCGATCGCACGGGCAACTAGTTCGTTCATGGGTATCGAAACAGCTCCCATGATGTGAGTAGCGTTGAAGGCATGGCGATCTCTGACATCAACAATCGTTAAGGCTGGTTCGCCCCAATCGAGTCGCTCTTTAAGGCTGGCAACGCTGGACTTATCCTCGATTGGTTTAGGAATGGGAATGAATTTAGATAGAATATTCATGTTTCACCTTTGGTATACTACCAACAGCAGTCGATCTGAGGCAGTGTAAAACAGTTGACCGAAAACTACGGTTTTACTGATTTCTCTAAATAGCCTATTTGTAAGTGAGGCTGACCTAGCCGACGGCAAAGGCGCGATCGCGGTCAGCGTCACAGCAGGACAACTGCTAACCTATAGAAGATTCCAGAAGTGAAGAAAGCCTTGACCGGAAAACATCTCAATTAAGACGGCGGACATAAAACCAATCATTGCCAAACGACCGTTCCAAATTTCAGACTGGGGTGTAAATCCCCAAAGCCAGGCATTGCGATTTTTGAGCGAAGGAGAGGTAAGATTTGTGTTAGCAGACATAGTTAATACTCCAATTTTTGGTAGCGATTTACTTGGTGATGTAAAGTCATCACTGATTCTTAGTTTTCAGCGAATCAAAATCTCGATCTAGCTTCCAATCCTTTTTCAGGAGTTCTTGATACGTCGTTTCCTGAATCATCATGTGCTTGTATTGCACGAGCAAGAACTCTTGAGCTTGTTCGCGTGACATTTGCTGCACTTGGTCGGCAAAATTTCTCAGGCTAAATTCCTGCTCTAAAGTTAATTCGATAGTTTGAGCCATAGCTGCCTCCTGTACCCAATTTAGGGTGAAAACTGTCAGCCGATGTTGCATTAATTAGCTGGAAATCTAAATCTGAAACTAATCGACTCGCAGTGTTAACATCTCGCCAAAAGCAAAGGCAGTTAACCCAATTGGCGTAGCGATCGCGACAGTAAAGACATCTTGGAAAGCATCACAACATTGCTCTCCATATATGGGGTACTCGGATAGGAAATCGACTCTTGAATCGTGTAGGTATCGAACGCGCCTTTGCGATCGGGGCGTACAGAGCTAGCTCTCCTACTTTTCGCCTCACACAGTCAATGTAACATACTATTTACAAATTTAGATACCTTGCGCTGATTGTGATATTATTTTTATCTTTGCCAATAATTATGCACCGATCGCGTAGAAGTATGTTAAACCTTGACGTTAAAGGCTGACTTCCGATCGAGGATACTTTGTAAATAGAGCGTGAGACTAATCGTAGATTTTTTGAGGAGGAGTTTTTAAATCCCATACAATTCCCAGCCATGAAAGTAGCTTCAGGATGTAATGGGTAATATCTATTTCCCACCAGTAAAAACCTTGTCGTTCTGAAGCAGGATAGTAATGATGGTTGTTATGCCACCCTTCACCTAAAGTAATCAGCGCTAAAAGTAAGTTATTGCGACTACTATCTACTGTATTGAAACGACGAGTACCAAAGACATGAGCTAGAGAATTAATCGTAAAAGTTGAGTGATAAAGCAGCAAAGTACTTAATAAAAAACCCCATACAAGCATCTGCAAGCCAGTTGTTTCGATCTGAGGTATGTAATGCTGTAACAACAGTCCAATCGCGGTTACTGCGATCGCCAGGATTACAGGAATGATGACTGGAAAGCGATTCAAGTACCTTAATTCTGGGTATCGAGCAAAATCTCGAATATTCTGCTCGTTAGTTTTAGAATACTTAGGACACATAATCCAGCCGATATGCGACCACCAGATGCCGTCGATCGTAGGAGAATGAATATCCTGTTGTGTATCTGCATGGCGGTGGTGATGGCGGTGATGCGCCGCCCACCATAGGGGATCTAACTGCGCTGAAGAATTGCCCAGAACAGCAAGAATAAATTGAAACCAACGCGATGTTTTATAAGTGCGATGTGAGAAATAACGGTGATATCCGGCTGTGATGCCAAACATTCGCACAAACCAGAGAATGAAACAGGTGATTAGAGCAGTCCAACTAAAACCTGCCCAAAAAATTAGTAGGCAACCAAGGTGAATCAAGATAAAGGGAATATTGGCTATAATATCTATCTGATATTTTTGTTTTGATAGCATGTGTGAGGTTATATTGTGGCGAAGAGCCAAAATGAAGTAAAATAAGCTTGCAGTGTTTGATTTTGTTGCAAAAATTTAAAAATCGGACGATACCGCAATTTCATTTATTATTTATTATTCAAAGTCATTCAAAGCCTAGAACTAAGCATTCCTTGAATTTTCGCAGAATAAAACTCTCAAACTTAACTGGAGTTTCCAGGATAATGAATGTTTGAGTTAATTTCATTACCTTAATCATTAGTGTAGATCTCTTAAATTTGTCTAACTTCGACCGAGCGACTGATTAGTAGCGCGGAGAAAATTATACACATATAGGTATAGGTTTTAATCAAACAGGTTAAAAATGTTTGATTTTTTGATTCAGCGCGATCGCCTGTGGCAAACAGTCCATTTAGCTAGAACGAGAGATAGGTTAGCCGATGCCTAATATTTTTAATCGGTTCGGATGACTGCTAAACTGACTAATTACCTAGTTGTAGAGCTTGATACGAGCTTTCCTTGGCTCAGCTCTATCGTTGGAGCAGTTGACTTCTGGGTAAGTTGCGCTTCAATTTCGCCACGCACGATTTCTCGATAGTGGAAGAAATGCTCGCCTAGAGCGCAATTGCTCAGATAAGAGACAAATACTTTGGGACGATGCTGGATAATTGCAATTAACTGTCGCCAAAATTGGAAGCGTGTTTTGCGTTTGAAACCCTGTTTCCAGAAGATCGATAACACTGCTCGCAGCTCGATCGGTTCCAGCATTCGGAATGGGACTTGATGAGGAGTAGGCTTGAGTTGCATATAATGCCGATAAACTCGTGACAAGTAACGGCTCGGCTCGTACAATTCCCAAAAACAACTGAGGTACTCGCGGGCTAACTCTTCTACAGGACGGGTTGGCACAAAGTTAGTCAGTGCCATTTGATGCCCTTGCGTCTCTTGCATTGCCTCCAGCAACCGACCTTCCGTTTGGAGTCGTTTCCATAAAGCCGTATTGGGGAGAGCTTGTAGCATCCCGAACATCGCTTTATGAATCGCTGTCGCTTCTACGAAATCAATGATGCGTTGACCCGCACCCGATCTTTCACCATCGAAGCCCAAGATAAAGCCAGCCATGACGCTCAAACCCGCCTGATTAATTTTTTGGACGGATTCAATTAAGGAATCGCGAGTATTTTGAAATTTCTGCGTCAGAGCTAGGGAATCGGTGTCTGGTGTTTCAATACCGATAAAAACAGCACCGAAATTAGCATCGATCATCAAATCTAGCAATTCACGATCTTGTGCTAAATCGATAGAAGCTTCAGTCGCGAGGCGAAACGGGTAACGGTGCGCTGCCATCCAGGGACCGAGTTCGCGCAATAACAGCTTGACATTGCGCTTGTTGCCAATAAAGTTATCATCCACCATAAAAACAGAACGCCGCCAGCCAAGATCGTAAAGAGCTTGCAATTCAGCTAGCAACTGCGTTGGTGTTTTCGTGCGGGGCTTGCGTCCATAAAGGACAATGATATCGCAGAATTCGCACTGGAACGGACATCCCCGTGAAAACTGTACCGACATCTCGTTATAGGCGCTCAGATCCAGCAGGTCGTAGCGTGGAATCGGCGTATTGGTGACATCTGGCTTCTCGCCTTCAGCTCGAAAGATACCGGAGGTTTTGCCTTGCGCGATCGCACTGACTAATAGATGCAGGGTAATCTCGCCTTCATCTAAAACTAGAAAATCTGCTCCTGCTTCCTTTGCTGGTTCTGGAACTGAGGTAACGTAAGGTCCACCCACAGCTACTAATTTGCCTCGTTGCTTTGCCTGAAAGATTAAATGCAACATATCTGGCTTCTGGACGATCATGCCGGAAATAATCACAAGTTCTGCCCAATCCCAGTCTGCTTCAGTCTCGCATCGGACGTTGCGGTCTACCAAGCGGAACTCCCACTCTTGGGGCAGGATAGCTGCGACGGTGATGAGTCCTAAAGGAGGCATTGAAACTTTACGCCCAATCAGTTCTAGAGCTTTGTCAAAAGACCAGAACGATGGGGGGAAGAGTGGATGAAGGAGTAAAACTCGCATTTTAAATGGTAATTAGTAGTGTAATGAAAATGGGAATTTAAACAGAGGCATTGTTCTACAGAGGGCGATCGCTCGCACTCACGTAACAACTGGGGTGTTGGATGGGTCGAAGCAAAGGTTTTGCTTCTGCACGATGACAGGGTGTTGTTTGATTTCTTTAATGAATTGCTTGATTACGTTACAAAAGTTTAAAAAAATCTCTATCCGCGCTCAAAAATAGCTATTGTCGAGCTGGATAGCGAAATAAAACATACAATCGGCAAGATTGCGATCGCAATTACCAGTTGTCAAGCTAAAAAGTCCTAAAAACAGTTTTGTCAAATTTTTGCAATTTGGATAAATACCCCAAAACATATTGATTTAGGTCAAAATAAAAATAACCTCTATTGGGGAATAAGTATGCCAGAGCAGAAAAAAGGTAATAAAGAAGCTAAAAAGCCAAAAGCAAAATCTGATGGCGCTAAAAAGCAAAAAAAAGACCCCAAGAGACATGATGGAATAGCATGATCGAATAGGAGATAATTAGTCTTAGTTTTTCCGCCTTTACTTGACTACCCAGGTATACCCCCGATTTTTGGATCGGGGGCTAGTTTTTAGGTGCTAAAGCTGTCACGCCATACCTTGTCCTCTTGCTCCTATGCGATAATTTAACCCAGCATCCCTTGAGAAAATAACCCCAGAATTTAATCTAGCCGCTTGAGATTTTTAGCAGAAAATATACAATTTATACACTATTCAAACATTGCTGAAACACGATTTCTAACACTAGGGTGTGATACTAGTTTTTGTTAGCAGAATACTGTTAGCAAATTGCACAAAACCAGGTGAATTACATGGCTGATATTGTTGATACTGCCGTCAAGGCTGGTTCTTTTAACACGCTGGTTGCTGCTGTCAAGGCTGCTGGTCTGGTAGATACTCTCAAAGGTGCTGGTCCGTACACTCTATTTGCACCTAACGATGAGGCGTTCGCCAAGCTTCCAGCAGGCACAGTAGACGCATTACTGAAAGACATTCCCAAACTCAAGAAAATCTTGACTTATCATGTTGTTTCCGGCAAGGTAATGGCGGCTGACGTGGCTAAGATGAAGTCAGCTAAAACGGTTGAAGGTTCAGATGTAAAAATTGATGCTTCCAAAGGCGTTAAGGTGAACGATGCCACAGTCTCAACAGCAGATGTTGCGGCTGATAACGGTGTGATCCATGTCATCGATACAGTATTGATGCCTGCATTAACACCTGCTTAAGTCTGGGATGACAACAAAGTCAAGCGCTCCGACTAAGTAAAGGCTCGACTACTCTGATGGCATTTACTTCAACGGCGTAAATGTTTTGGAACCCGTGTAGTTGAGATTCCCCAACCCCCTAAAAAAGGGGGCTTTCTCGTTTCCTCCTTTAATTAACATCTTTAGGGGAGAACATTTGTCAGGAGATATGGTGTGCAGAATAAGATAAAAGCTCTACAGCAGGAATTCACCGCAGGCAATTGTACCAAAGCCGCAGAACTGGCACAGAATTGGCGATCGCGCCTAGTTTTAGACTGTCCAAAACAAGCTGCTGCAACGAGAGAGAGTATTGTTTGCTGGCTCGTAGGAGAGGATTTAGAGCGGTTTGAGATGCTCGACTCTGCTCAGCTAGAAATTATCCGGCAAGAATTGGCATACCGCTACCGCCTTTTGCAGCAGAGATATCTAGATCGATCGCCACAGCAAGCTTATTACAATTTAATGACTCGCTTCACTAGTTTAGTCGTGTTGCAGAAAATCTGCGATCGAGTTTTCTTCTGCCGCGATCGCGAAGCGCTGCCCCCAAAGCGAGATCGCATCTTGACCGCAGTGGATGTGCTACAAGCAGCGATCCAGGAATTACTGCAAAGCGATCGCTACATGCAGCAGCAAATCGCTTGGATTACTCAATGCACCAACGATCCTAGGTTGCGGAATGCCCTGCTTTTAGCCAATCTGGAAGAGTATTGTTTACAACCAATCGATCGTCAACCATCGATCGTTTATCTGTTTGTCAACTATATATATTGTGCTTCTATAGTGGTGTGAAGCAGCTGTCTAAAGGTAGCGTTTGATTTTATTACAAAACTTATAAATACTCCCAGATGCCTCGCCACACCGCAAGCTGGGGAAGCAGATGCCGAGCTATTGCAAGCTGGAAATCTAGCGTCTGCCTGCTTTTCGAGCAGACGAATTTGCTCGGAAATCGCAGTAGGAAACGCTTTTAGCTGTCGATTGACTGACCGATTGAAGTGTAACTCCTGCGATTTTGTATAACTTAGTCGCAGGAAAATGCTGATAGCATAGAAAAGAGTATAAGATTTTGCTTATTAACATAAGTTTAAGATTTTTGGCAATGGTAATTTATCCAAGCTCTTTTTTATGGCAAAACGATCGCTGCAAGCGTCACTTACGGGAATTCAACAGGCTAAAAGAGCGTTTGCCCTGAAGGGATGGACTCAGGAAAATCTGGCGGGAGAAATTAACTTAAAGACTCGCCAACCGATTTGGCGGTTTTTCACTGGTCGTCCGGTCGATCGCTACATTTTTCTGGAAGTTTGTTCTGTATTAGAGTTGAATTGGCGGGAGATCGCGATCGATCCGCCAGCAGAATTCTCCGATCCTGGAGCCATCGCAGCAGCCCAACTTCTAGATATTGATGTTTTGGTGCAACAGGTGCGATCGCAACGCCGAGACAAAATTCAAGACCAGTGCGGGACGTTGCAGCTATTGGATACCAGCCGTCTGGTTGGCATAGACGACATTTACATTGATGTGAATATTTTAGAAGAGATTGCCAGCGATCGGTGGTTAGAAATCGCTGACTTGCAAAGCTTGACCTCAAAAGAATTTGACCGCTTTGGTTTGGGTGAGGTGTCCCAAAAACAAATCGCCGGTACGAAAGCAGTCGAAACCGATTCTAAGCTCAGGGTGTTGGGTAAACCAGGCTCGGGTAAAACTACTTTTTTGCAACATCTGGCAATCCAGTGCGATCGTGGCGAGTTTGCAGCAAACCGAGTGCCAATTTTTATCACCTTGAGAGATTTTGCCGACGAGCTTGTAGAGGCAGACGATTTCAGCTTATTAAACTACATCCAGGCAGAATTTCTCACGTCTGAAATTTCCACCCCGTCCGTTCTAGAAACCCTGCTGCGTCAGGGCAGAGTGTTGCTGTTGCTGGATGGACTGGATGAAGTACTCGATCGCGATCGCAACGTCGTTTTAAAGGAAATCCGCCGCTTTTCTGAGAAATATCAAAAGAACCTGTTTGTCGCCACCTGCCGAACTACAGCTAAAACATTCAAGCTTAGGGGCTTCAGGGATGTCGAAATTGCCCCGTTTACCCAAGACCAAATTGCCGCCTTTGCTCTGAAATGGTTTGCGGCATTTACGCAGACGAATCCCCAAGATGAGCTGGAACGGTCAGTTCAGTTCATTCAGAAACTAGACTTGCCCGAAAACTTCCAATTCCGCCAACTCGCAGTCACTCCCTTATTTTTGCACCTTGCCTGCTGGGTGTTCCATCGCCAAGAAAAATTCCCCACCAAACGAGCCGAGTTTTATAAGCAATGTCTAGACCTACTCTTGGTCAAATGGGATGAAGCTAGGGGCATTCAGCGAGATCGAGTTTACCGAGAGTTTTTATTGCCACAAAAGCTCAGGCTGCTAAGTCAGATTGCAGCGGTGACTTTTGAGCAGGGGGATTACTTCTTTAAGCAACGTGCGATCGAGCGACACATTAGCAACTATATTCGCGATCTACCGAATGCTTCCACCCAACCAGAGGAATTGCAACTTGATAGTGAAGTCGTACTCAAGGCGATCGAACTGCAACACGGATTATTGGCAGAACGAGCGCGGGGAATTTTCTCCTTTTCCTATTTAGCGTTTCAAGAATACTTCACCGCCAGAAAAATCGTTGCCAGTCATAATTTACAAGCATTAGAGCAAGCCCTAGAACGTCTGGTGAGTCACATTACAGAACCCCGTTGGCGCGAAATCTTTTTGTTGACGGCTGCCATGCTGCGGAGTGCAGACTCTCTGGTGCAGTTGATGAAGCAACAAATTGATGCGTTAGTTGCCCAAGATCCCTATCTCCAAGAATTTTTAACCTGGGCAAGCCAAAAATCCCTGGTTCTACCCCAACCATCGCTAGCTGCAACTCGTGCGTTTTACCTTGCCCTGACCCAGACTCCTCACCTTGCGCCTCACTTTGCCCTGAGCTGTACCCTCGACCAGGGTATGTTTCTGGATGTAGCGTTGGATAACCTGATGTTGGAGTGTGCCATTGACTCCAGCTCGGATTTTGCCCATGCCCATGCCCTCAGTAATGCTTTAAGCAATGCCCTGGCAATTGTGCTGGATGTTGGGTTACATCAATCTCTGCAACAACTCAAAGACCAACTCCCCGATCCCCAGCAGGATCGAGAAAGGTTTCAGGCATGGTGGTCAACGCACCATCTAGCTTGGGTTGAGCGCTTAAGAGCGGCGATTGCCCTGCATCGAAATATTCAGCATCACTGGCACTTTAGCCCCCAGCAACAGCAAACATTGCAACGCTATTATGATGCCAATCAGTTGCTGATCGATTGCCTTAATAGCAACTGTGAAGTCACAGTTGCAGTGCGCCAGGAGATTGAAGCTGCCTTGTTATTACCGCAGAAAGAACTTGAAGAGAGAGAATGGCAAAAGTTCTGAGTATTAATCTGGGTTAGGTTCTATCAGGATTTCAGGGAGTTTCCAGAGAACTAAAGTGTTTCCAGGCAGAGTATTTTAGCTTCTTTCCCTACATCATTTCCCCAATACACTAATCGAGCTATTTTCATTTTTTAGTGGTAGAAAGAAAATTGTAATTAAAAAAACAGTATATGCTGATACGCCAATTCCATAAGAAAACTGCTCGAACGCATTTACAAAATAAACCCAAGTAAGACTTGGTTTAGTATTGTCAACTTAACCCTATTTTGTCACTCTCGCAGTGGTATAATCCCTCTTCTGTTGCTTTGGCAGGATTAAAATAGAGAAAGAAGTGATAGAAGCTAAGCTGTGACTATGGTTGAGCGTAGAGAGCCAGTATCAACGGTAGCCTTTATTGATGAATACTGCCAAACTTACCGAAATCTTTTCCCAGATGTCAGAAATTTTGAAGCCTTTAAGTTTCTACATTTAGGCGTAATTTCTGAAATTAACCGAAAATCTTTACCAGCACTTGCTCGGATTGTTGGGCTGTCTGATGGGCAAGAATTACATCATTTCTTGCGAGATACACCTTGGGATGTGAAAGGATTGCGAGAACTGCGATTGCAGATAATTAAAGCATCAGTTGGGGATGAACCAATCGTACTATGTATAGATGAAACAGGGGATGAAAAAAAGGGTAAAGCAACAGATTACGTCGCCAAACAATACATTGGTAACTTGGGCAGAACAGCGAATGGTATTGTTTCGGTTAACGCTTACGCAATAGTTGATAATATCACTTATCCATTGAGTTTTAAAATCTTCAAACCACGTCACCGACTCAAAGAAGGAGATGTCTATAAAACTAAACCACAGTTAGCAGAAGAAATTATTCGAGAACTTTTAGCATTTGGATTTAAATTTCACCTAGTTCTAGCCGATAGTTTGTATGGCGAGAGTGGGAATGTGATTGGAGTTTTAAAAGAGCTAAAGTTAAATTTTATTGTGGCGATTCGCAGTAATCATGGAGTCCTAATTGCGCCAGGACAGCGCGTGCGCTACAACAGTTGGCGCGCCTACCAGCAGAACTTATCTCACCGTCAACCAGAAAGACGCTATATTCGGGAAATTATTTTTGGCAAGCGGCGCACGGTTCGCTACTATGAAATCACTAAAAGCGATACGAAGAATCCCAAATCAGACACCTGGTTTATTATGACTAACTTACCTGGCAACATTCAGCTTGTTGTCGGCAACCTCTACAGCTTGAGAAATTGGATTGAGTATGGTTTTAAACAGGTAAAAAATGAATTGGGTTGGGCGGATTTTCGCTTAACAGATTATGCTAGCATCGAGCGGTGGTGGGAAATAGTTTTTAGTGCCTATTTGCTGATTAGCTTGCAGGCTGAAGCTTTCAAAGACGAAGCAGCTAGAAGCAGCTTATATCTGAATTCTAGATTGTTAGAACTGACTGAATTTAAACGGCATCCCTACTGGGAGTCAGGCACTAATTGGAAGAGTGCTTTAAATAACTTAAGACTAATTATTCAGCCCCACATCTTTTGGTGTTTAATTGAGCCGTGGTTGAGGCTATTTCCGATTCCTGGAATGAAACGAAGCTTTTTCAAATTGATAAAAATTATGAATGGTTTTCGAGCTGTTCCTATCGAGTATGCTGTGGCAAGTTAGATGTCTCTTTTATTTTACTCCGCTTGTAGTAACAGAAGAGGGGTTATACCAATTTAATATGAAGGAGCATAGAATATCAGGAGGAAATCAAGCATGAGTGAGAGCTATGAGCCGCCAATTCAAAATTGAGATTGCCGAGAGCGAAGCAGATCTGAAGAAACGACTGCAACATGCTCGCGAAGCGATCGACAAAGAGAAACTCCAGATGCTTTGGTGGCTGAAAAGCGGACAAATCACTCAGCAACAGGAGATTGGTCAACGACTGGGGCGAGATACTTCAACCGTCAGTAGGTGGCTCCAGAAATATCGCCGTGGCGGACTGAAGGAATTGCTGCAAATCAACAAAGCACCTGGCGCACAGCGAAAACTGAGTGATGCGGTGCTGGCGGATTTGCAACAGCAGTTGAACCGTCCTGAAGGCTTCAGTAGTTATGGAGCGATCGTGGAGTGGTTGCAACTCAAACATGGGTTAAGCGTTGAATATGGCACAGTTTACCATTGGGTTCACTATCGTCTGGGTGCCAAGCTCAAAGCGCCACGTCCTGTGAGTTACCAGCAAGATGAGGAGGTGGTTGAAGCCTTTAAAAAAACCTTGGTGTAGTCCTGCTGACATTAGAGAGTCTGCTGGCTCAGGGGAAAGTGATTCATTACCTGTGTCAGGATGAAACACGAGTGGGACTGAAGACCCAGCAGGGCAAGGTGATTACTGGCAAGGGTGTGAAGCCCAAGGTGGAGGTGCAATGGGGGCGAGAGAATTTCTGGATTTATGGAGCGATTGCGCCTTTGAGCGGGGCACATTTTTTACACGAGTACCCCAAGCTCAATGGACAATATTTTCAGGAGTTTTTAGATTGGCTCTCCGAGCAACTTGGGGAAGATTGGGCGATTTTACAGCTCGACCAAGCTCCAGCTCACATAGCAGCAGCGATCCACTGGCCAGAGAACATTATTCCTTTGGCTCAACCAGCTCACTCTCCTGAACTCAACCCAATTGAGCGGTTTTGGCAATCGCTCAAACAACCCCTCAAAAATCAGTGTTTCCCTTCACTTCAAGCGTTACGGGAATGCGTTCAAGAACTGTTCGATCAACTCACATTGGGGTAAAAGTAGCGAAGAGAGAATTTGCCGCCATGCTTTGGCTGAAACGATTAGTGGATAAGGATTTCAGATTTATTTCTCCGAGGATGATTTCTTTGGTGACTGTCTGTGGCGTTTGACAATATCATTGACAGTTGTCTTGCTGAGGTTGAGTTTGTCGGCAATTTTGCGGTAAGAATACCCGTCATTAACCATCTGCAAAACTTTGGGTGCCAACTTATCTGCTTTCACACGTTGTCCTGGTTGCCTGCCAAACTTTTGACCTCGCGCTTTAGCCGCCGCTACCCCCGAACGCACCCTTTCTCGCAGCAAATCTCGTTCAAATTCAGCCAAAGATGCCATAAGATGGGCGATTAACCTGCCTTGTGGTGTATTCAGATCGAATTGCAATCCGGTTTGAGCAATTAAGGAAATATGCCAACTATGGAGTGACTGCAACGTCTCAATCAGGTCAATGGTGCTACGTCCCCACCGGGTCATCTCTGTCACCAAAATCGCATCAATGCTATGACTTTGCGCTAACGCCATAATCTTTTGTCGCTCACAGCGGTTGTGTTTAATTCCAGAGGCTGTTTCCTTCCAAACACCAACCACCTCAAAGCCACAAACAGCAGCATACTCTAATAAGTCCCGTTCTTGCCGCGTACAGGACTGGTCAGTTGTAGAAACCCGACAATAAATGGCAACTCTTTGTACCAATTAAACCCTCTGAATTTTTTCGGTCTCAAACCTGTACTGCGCCGTTCAAATTTAGTGTACCAAATAACTTACACTTTAGCTGATACGATAATTAGATAAACTTTTGTTTCATATGGCTAGAGTGAGGAGCGGTAAGAATTGAAACGTCAATGGGATGCAGAAGAACTGGTAGAAAATTTTACCCTCCTGCCATCCGAAATGGCACTGCTGTTAAACAAAAGTGAGGAAAATCGCCTAGGCTTTGCTGTGCTACTGAAATTCTTCCAGATGGAAGCAAAATTCCCCCGCACCAAACAGGAAGTTCCCAAACAGATTGTTTCTTACATTGCGAGACTTCTCTCCGTTTCGCCAAAACAATATGCTGAATACTCGTTTAATGGACGCACTATTGAACGTCATCGTGCTGAAATCCGGGAGTTCTTTGGTTTTCGAGAATTTAACCCACAAGACAAAAAAGAACTGATTGTTTGGTTGTGTGAATTTGTTTTAGCATACGACCGTCAAGTCTCCTCATTAGAAGCAGCAGTGTATCAACGTTTACGGGAGTTAAAGTTAGAACCACCAATACCCGAAGCAGTGGAACGGCTGATTCGGTCTGCGAGCGTCACTACAGAAAAAGAATTCTGTGCTGGCATCTTCAAGCAAATTGAATCAGGAACGCTGACCAAAATGGATGCCCTTCTCAATACTCAAGATGCTCTAGATGATGACCAGAGCCAATTTAAACAGTCGGTCTTCAATTTCCTCAAAACAGACCCCGGTCGTACCAGTCTCAAGAGTATCTTCAAAGAAGTCTCCAAACTTGAATGTATCCGGGATTTGGGACTACCAACCAAACTGTTTGCTCATGTTCCCCCCAAAATTATTACTCACTACCGTCGGCGGGCAAGTGCAGA
The DNA here is from genome assembly GCF_023546805.1 of Chroococcidiopsis sp. CCNUC1. Classification (NCBI taxonomy): domain Bacteria; kingdom Bacillati; phylum Cyanobacteriota; class Cyanophyceae; order Chroococcidiopsidales; family Chroococcidiopsidaceae; genus Chroococcidiopsis; species Chroococcidiopsis sp. CCNUC1. The sequence continues at coordinate 187,077 of NZ_CP097482.1, forward strand.
GACACCCCGCGAACTGCGTCGTCATCCGGCGAAAATTCGCTACACATTGGTTGCCGCTTTCTGTTGGCAACGCAACCAGGAGATTACCGACAGTTTGGTGGAGTTGCTCATTCAAATTATCCACCGCATTTATGTTAATGCCGAACGGCGGGTGGATCAACAACTCATTGAGGAATTTAAACGGGTGGATGGTAAGCCACGCTTGTTATTTGAAATTGCTCAAGCTTCACTCGAACGTCCTGAAGAACCTGTTAAGGATGTTGTTTACCCAGTAGTTGGCCCGAAAACACTACAAGCAGTAGTCAAAGAATATAAATCTAACAGTCCTACATATGAGGAAAAAGTTTACACAGTGATGCGTTCATCATATCTGCATCACTATCGGCGCATGGTTCCTCAACTGCTATCCACACTGGAGTTTCGCTCTAACAACGATATGCACCGCCCAGTAATTTCTGCTTTGTCATTGCTTAGAAGATACCAAGACAGCAATCAGCGATACTATGCAATCGGTGAGGAATTGTTCATCAATGGTGTTCTCTCCAAGGAGCAACGCCACCTGATTTTAGAAGAGGACAAGGATGGGCAGGAACGGGTAAATCGAGTCAATTATGAAATATGCGTGCTACAGGCACTACGAGATAAGCTGCGCTCGAAGGAAATTTGGGTAGTTGGGGCTAAACGCTACTGTAACCCAGAAGAAGACTTGCCCCAAGACTTTGAAGTACATCGAGAAACCTACTACAAGGCTTTAGGACAACCATTAGACGCGCTCACTTTTATCAGCCAACTCCAACAGGAAATGACCCAGGCTTTAACAATGCTGGATAGAGCAATGCCAAGCAATACTAAAGTCAAGATTCAAAAGAAGAAAAATGGCTGGATTAGCGTTGCTCCTCTAGAAGCACAGCCAGAACCACTCAATATCTTGCAACTTAAGCGTGAGATAGAAAGACGCTGGCCCCTTACCAGTTTGCTGGATATGTTGAAAGAAGCTGACTTGCGGATTGGTTTTACTAATCATTTCAAGAATACGGGTGTGCGCTCTAACCTAGACCGAGAAACCCTGCAACGACGACTATTGTTATGTTTGTATGGATTGGGTAGCAATACCGGACTCAAGCGTATGTGTGGGGGAATTAATAGTGACTTAGAGTACGACCTGCGTTATGTCAAAAAGCACTACATTCACCGAGAACACTTGCGTAATGCTATTGCAGAAGTTGTAAATGCTGCTTTTAATGTTCGTAAGGTAGCAATTTGGGGAGAAGGTACAACAGCGTGTGCTAGTGATTCCAAAAAGTTTGGCTCGTGGGATCAAAATTTGATGACAGAATGGCACATCCGCTACGGAGGTCGGGGGTGATGATCTATTGGCACGTTGAGAAAAAATCTGCCTGCATCTACTCTCAACTTAAGACTTGTTCCTCCAGTGAGGTGGCAGCAATGATTGAAGGCCTCTTACGTCATTGCACTGATATGAAGGTAAAGAAAAACTATGTAGACACTCACGGTCAAAATGAAATTGCCTTTGGCTTCTGCCGTTTACTGGGCTTTGAGTTGATGCCTCGGATCAAGCGCATCGGCTCCCAAAAGTTATATCTACCAAGTGCTGGGCAAAAACAAGATTTTCCTAACTTGCAACTTGTACTTACTAAAGCAATTGATTGGGAACTGATCGCAACTCAGTATGACCAGATGATTAAATACACTACTGCTTTACGTTTGGGAACGGCGGAAGCAGACACGATTTTGAAACGTTTTAGCCGTTCTTCTCCTCAACATCCGACACAAAAAGCACTTTCTGAGCTAGGGAGAGCGGTTAAAACCATCTTTCTCTGTCACTACCTCAACTCTGAAGCATTACGGCGTGAGATTAATGAAGGGCTGAATGTGGTGGAAAACTGGAATAGTGCTAATGGTTTTATTTTTTATGGCAAAAACAGTGAAATTGCTAGCAACCGCCTGGATGAACAAGAATTATCGGTTTTGTGCTTGCACCTGCTGCAAATCAGCCTTGTTTACATCAATACCCTGATGATTCAAAGGGTTTTGGCAGAAGCTAATTGGATGAAGCAGATGAGAAAAGAAGATTTCCGGGCGTTATCACCGTTGATTTGGGTACATGTTAACCCTTACGGCACTTTTCGACTGGATATGAACGAGCGATTACAAATTGATGCTGTGCTTCCTTGAGTTTTTTTCTGAAACCTAATCTGGGTAAGTTTTTCAGCCGTTGCGTGGCGGCAAATTAGCTCTTCGCTACTTTTACCCCATCTTAGGTAGAGCAGATTCCCTCATCCCTGACGACTCTATGATGGAAAAATACCACAAACTAATCAAACGCCAACGTTCTGCAAAGAGTGAAGAAAGTGCTGATTCTGGTTTGCCAGCATCAACGCTAGCTCAAGCCGAGCGACCGATAAAGTCTCCAAAAGCACCTGATGGGGAGCAAGAGATCGATGAAACAGCGGCAGTGCCAAGCTCACCAGAGCGATGGGAACCAATAGAAGTATATACACCGAACTCATTGACTTATTCTCAATGGCAGCAAGAGTTGAGGGAGATTGAGTGGGAGATTGAGAACGAAGTTTGGGAGTCTTGTCCCTATGACTAAATTGTTAGTAGTTTTGACCTAATGGGAATTTTAGCTCGATTGCGCAAGCGAGAGAACAACTTGGTTTGAGGCTATTTTTGCGGAAGAAAGTTTTGCGATTGAGTGCTCTTTGAACTATGCCGAATCTTTCATTCATCCCGCTAATTTTGGGTAAGAAGTAGTCCCGATCAAACTTTGCCTGTATTCGATATCATCAATCCTTAAACATTTATGTTTCATCTAATTGTAAGACAGCGATCGCACCTAAAGAAACCCAAACTCCAGTTTGACTGTAGAAATCTTCCCGTTGTTCTAACTCAAAATCTCCCGACAGAACAGCTAACCAAGTTTTGACTAATCTCATTTTCCGCTCTGGCTCTAATGTAGTTGGAGATTGAATTTGCCATGCGAGTTCGACCAAGGGTAAAGATTGGACAGAGGTATTGAAAAAATAATTAGCAATCGCACCTATCCAGCTAGAAACATCTTCGTCATGCGCCACTGCAAGCGCTTTTTGTTTCTCTTCTTCCTCCGAGTGCGGTGAGGAGGCAGTAATTTCGCAGTTGCTTTCCAACTGTCGCACCATTTCCAGGACGGCAGATTTATCGACTGGAGCTACGATAGAAGATTCCACCTTAAAGCTGGGTACGATGCGACGCTTGCGCTTTGGAGCGGGTTCGATCAAATCGCTCAAATCCACTGCCATTGACTGCCGCACTAAATCTGAAAAAAAACCATTAGATACAACTGGGTCGCGGTAGGAATGCTCCCAGCTCTCGATCGATACCTCAGCCCGGAATGCAAGTAGTTGCGCTACTTGAAGCATCGCTGACCCAGCGACTTGCAATTGTAGAGACTCCGGCAGTTGGGCGACGATCGAGTCCACCCGATCCAACAATACTCTTAAATCGAGAGTTTCAGGAGTGAGCCTTGCAGCTTGTAGTTGAAACCAAAGAAGATTCAGTTGCTCGGTCGCCATCATCTGCTGGGTGAGAATTGGTAAGGGTTAAGGTGAGCGGCATGGTAGGAGCAGGGACGCACGGGACATTGAGCAATTGAGTGCTGCTCCTCACGAGCAAAGCGTTCAAATCCCGTTCGCCTCCCATGACCGTATTTCAAATAAAGCGCCTCCAGCAACTGAAGAGCATACTCTTTGACTAAGCGAGGCGGATATCCAAAAGTATGTTCCGGTCGAGTCATTGCTTTGGGAGCATTCCCCAGCCAGAATTCGGCACAAATAGCATGAATGACGACTGCATCGTTCGGCTGACGGGGTTTGTCCAGGTAGGTATGCAGCACTACATAGGGAATTTCTGGAACGGATACTACCACTTCGTCAATCATCGGACGGCGTTGAATCGGTCGCTGCCTGCCCTTACGGTAATACGAGCGCTTACTGTGGCATGAATCTCCAACCCAACAACCATCGCCACCACAAGCAGCATCGTGGAGTTTTCGAGCTTCTGCTGGTGTGAGTAAGCTACACGCCCAACACTTTTCATTTAACGGTCTAGACATTGAAGAACAATAATGTGGACAACGCTTAGCTTTGGTTTTCTGCGGCAATAACTTTCGCCAGCAAGTCTGGTGCAATCCGAAACCCCGCAGTTGCTACCAGAGCATCGATCGCTTCCGACAGAGAGTGTAATTCGCCTTTATGTTTCGCCCGCAGTAGAATCCCCAAAACTCCAGTTACCCTTAACCCAAGGGACTTGGCAACCTTGCGCCCATCTCGTTCATCCAGTAATGTCCAATCTGCTTGCATTTCCATTGCTAGAGCAATCGCCTCCGCTTCACCTTTATCTAGAGTTTGTTGCAACAATTTAATGCTGGAGAGTGAGTTGACCGCTCGTACCTGAATCCATCCTGCCTTTAGTGCTGCTTGAATCTCCTTCGAGCCTGGTCTGTCCTCTTGCACTTTTAATTCTGACAACACCGCAGGTGGAATCTGCACCGTTTCAAACTGCTGATACATCAGCTCAAGCTGTCCCACAATTGCCAAGTTGAGAATTGGCGATGTATTACTCACCACTGGCATAATTCAGGTCATCCTCTAACTCCTGATTCGTATAGTGTCGTAGGACTCCCCGTTGTCCTAACAACTGTCCAAATTCATAATTATCCATTTGGGCTAGCTCTCTAGCTTTACCCAAAGATAGCAACTCTTGAGCGTAAAGAGCGATCGCTAACTCCTGTAGTAAAGCTTTCTCAATCCGAGTTTCTGGCAGTCGGATAGCAGATAATACATCGTCAGGAATAGACAGTTGCAGGCTCATGGGATGAAGCGCGATTTTGGATTTTCTCTAGCTTATCACCACTATGGTCTGCTAATATTCTGAGAATAATCAAAGAAAGATAAGTGAAGTTATCTTTACCTAACCATGAGCGATCTTTCCTCTGACGACCCGATTCTGCCTATCGTTATCGTTCCCCTTGACGGCAAACGACAGCAGGAGCAACTGCGATCGGAGCAGAAAGACACTCTTGCCGACTTACGCCATTGGCAGATTGAAGAATTCTTGCGGCAGACGGGGAAGGCGGAGAATACGCAGCGCTCTTATCGACAGCAACTGAAAAAATTTGCCTGCTGGTGCAACAAGTCATGGCTGGACGTAACAGCTAGCGATCTTGGCAAGTACCGCACCCAACTAAAGCAACAGGGGCTAAAGCCTACCTCTATCAACCACGCGCTCGATAGTTTGCGCTCGTTTTACCAGTGGCTGCGGCGCAGTAACGGTTATCCAGTCAACCAACCTCTCCCGACTGATGCGATTGGCAAAGAGCGCCTTGAAGAACCACAAGCCCTAGACATTGACAAGGAAGACATGGCTGAGATTTGGCACTTCCTCGATTGTCAGCGACCGACCGGCATTCGCGATCGGGCGATCGTGGCGATTCTCTCTCATGGGTTAAGGGCTTCTGAATTATCAGCCTTGGATGTCAAGCACTGGAATGGCAAGAGATTGATCGTGCATCGTTCCAAGGGGCAAAACGTCAGCGAAGTCCCCTTGAGCCGAGAGGCAAGACAGCACTTAGAAGCTTATTTGGAGTGGCGGCGCTCTGTTGGGGGGATATTTACTCCCACGAGCGATCGCCCCATGTTTGTCTGCCAAGACCCCAAGCATAGTGGAGAGCGATTGGGATACAACGGACTCTACAAAATGGTGAAGAAAGTGGCGGCGAGCGCGACGATAGAGGAGTTAAAACCGCACCATTTTCGGCACTCTTTTGGCAATACCATCACGCGAGCGGGTGTCGATCCTTTATATGGAAAGGAGTTGATGGGGATTAAGACGGATAAGGTCTACAGGCGCTATACGCAGGGATCGTTAAAACAAGCCGCTGCCCAGGCTTACTTAAGGGCAATCGGTGAGGATGAAGGGAATAACGAACAGCCCGAAGAGAATTGACGCGCGATCGCCTCCTAATTGGAGAGCGAAAAATTTCGGGGGAGATGAGGGACACAACGCGGTAGGATGACTCAATCGTGTAATGCTACTTATTTTTGTCCGTGTGCTATGCCAATGTCTATCCCTTCATCAAGACATTGTTTTGTTAACCAATCCTGAAAGCTGTAATGATATAGGCTGTAACGTGTTTCTGTGCTTACTTTCCGCTGTACAAGAAACTCAAACCAATTTTCTAGCACTTCTTGAACTTCGTATTCATCTTCATCAATTATTTTTGCGATCCTCTCTGGTGATATTCCTCTCCCGTTTTCCTGGTGGCTAAGGACGCTTAGTACACTTAACACCATATGAGATAAACCCTGCTCCTTCATCTTCCGCCAATGTTGCTGGTAATATGCCTCTAAATCAGGGGGAAGTCGCTCAAACAAGAAGGGTTGGGAGTAGAAAGCAGAGGCAATGGCAGCTAATATCTGACTCAAGTACATGAAATTGTTTTTGCTTTGCGATGTTAGCTGTTGACTGAATTCCTCCTCAGTTAAATGGTGCGCCCTCAGCCAGGCTTTTAAGTTTGCTCCTACCTCGCCTAAAGTGAGACAATGTTGAATGTATGAGCATAGATCTTTCCAATTTTGTTCTGGATAATCATCTAAATTAAAGATTTGGGATGGGGTTTCGATGAACAAATCAGCTTTCTCTCTCACAAAGGGTCGGCGGGAGAGAAGGAAATAAACTCTCTTTGGAAGATATCTAGGGAGATAGAACAGATTTGAGGCTAGGCGTTGGCTGCTGTGGTCTATTGCATCCAAGGCATCAATAGCAATAATCAGGCGTTGATTAGGTTGTAGCTGGTTGCTGATTTTCTGAAGGAGGAAAGAGAGAAACCGACTCCCCTGTGTGGTATTACCAGCTGGAGATGTGGAAGGGGAATCTTCTGTAGTTAAACCATCGTCGAGCGAGTAATGAGTGACTAGTTGGGTGCAGATAATAGGGAGAAACTGGTCAACCCGATTTTTACCCGAAACTTGGGCGTTGTAGTAAATAACAGCGGAATTTTCGGTTGCGTATTTAGCAAGAATGGCACTTTTGCCACTGCCAGGTGCGCCAACTAGAGTGAAGTAGCCTCGGTCATGGCGGTAGAGGAAGTCAGTAATGCCTGCAGAGACAAATTGGCGAGCGACAAAGTTTTTGCTTTTCTCTTGAAGGAGTTGCTGAAATTCAGTTGGGTAGAGAGCAGTATTATGGGGGGTTGGCGGTCGAGGTGTAGTATTCACGGGGTTAAGTTGTAATATTAAGTTTGTTTCAACCGTAAATAGTGCATCCTCCCTGATTTTTCTCCTGCCACAATTGTTATCCCATCCACATCCGATTCTGCCCCAAACTTTATCCCATCTGGTGCAACAGCACAGCACAATATCTCACTATCCCCAGTGAAGCTGGCAATTACATTTCTACTAAATAAATTCCAGACTTTAAGAGTGTTGTCAGAGGAACCAGAAATCGCCAAGCAGCCATCTGGGGTGACGGCAACTGCATTTACCGAGTCCATATGACCTCGAAGAGTAAACAACTCTTTCCTATTTGTTAGATTCCAGAGTTTGAGAGTGTTGTCAGAAGAACCAGAAATCGCCAAGCAGCCATCTGGGGTGACGGCAACTGCATTTACCGAGTCCATATGACCTCGAAGAGTAAACAACTCTTTCCTATTTGTTAGATTCCAGAGTTTGAGAGTGTTATCAGAAGAACCAGAAATTATCCATGGCGAATAGGGAATAACGACAATAGTGTTGACCGAATCTCTGTGACCAGTAAGGGTGAACAGTATGTTTCTAGATTTTAGAGCCCAGACTCTGATATTGCCCCCTCTTGAACCAGAAATGACCTTCTCACCATCTGGGGTGATAGCAAGAGTTACATCAGAGTTATTTGATTCTATATTATAAAGATTATAGAGTCTAGGATACTTTGCTACTATCAGGCTTATGGGTATTACGACTATGAAAAACAACAAAGCAAAATAAAAAAAAGTTTTACTCTGACGACACATAATCTCAGCATGATTTAGGTTGGGGGAGGGCAATAAGGAAGGGGGCGAAAAGGAGGAGGGCGAAGAGGAGGGCGAAAAAAAGGACGAGAGATAGGCAATAAAATCACAAGAATAGTTAATTAAGAAGTAAGAACACACTAATCCAATACATAATATTAGACAAGATAATACAATTTCTAGCCATTTTTTACAGGGATCAAACGATTGAAGAGGTAAAAAATTTTCCTCAGTTTCTAGATTAGAAACGCCAAGCTCGCTGTTACTTAAGCTAGATATCACCTGATTGCTATCGGGTGTGATGGCGAATGCATCACTTGAAGGGAGATCGAAAGACACCTTTTTTCCCTTCTTAAGTTCCATATCCAAAGCCTTGAGGTTTTTGCCAGAGAAAGCCGTAATTAACCACTTACAATTAGAGGTGAAAGCGAGAGCTTTTAACGGGGTGCTTTTAACATCATTAATATCATCGATATCATCAATGTCATCGATATCATTAATTGTCACATCGGTATCTTTCAACTTCCAGACTTTGAGTGTATTGTCAGACGAACCAGAAGTTACCAATTTGTTATCTGGAGTGACGGCGATTACATTTATTGAGTTACCATGATCTCTAAGGGTAAACAATTTTCGTCTATTTTCTAGATTCCAGACATGGAGAGCATTGCCAGACGAACTAGAAGTTATCAATCTACCATCTGGGGTAACGGCAACAGCTCTCATAAATCTGGTAAAACTTATGAGTATGCCCTCATTCTTTCTACTTTTTAAGTTCCAGGTTGTGAGAGTATTGTCAGATGAACTAGAAATTATCAGCTTGCAATCTGGAGTGACAACGATAGCTTGTTTTAAGTTATTAACAATCTTTTTATCTAACCTTACAGTTTCGTTGCTGAGAAGCTGTTTTTTCCCTGTTTCCCAATTCCAGATTATTAGCTTTCTTTCCACAGTCTTTGCATTCGCAGTTATGTTCGTGTTAACTGAACTATAAATTACTAGCCTGCAATCTACTGGATTGACAGCAACTGCATTTATTGAGTCGGTTTTATCAGAAACCTTCATCTTCCCAGTATTCAGGTTCCAGACTTTTACAGTCTTGTCAGAGGAACCAGAAATTATCCACTTGCCATCTGAGGTAACGGCAACTGCATTTACCGAGTCGGTATGCTCAGGGAGAGTGCGTAGCAACTGCCCAATATTCAGGTTCCAGACTTTTACAGTCTTGTCAGAGGAACCAGAAATCACCCACTTGCCATCTGGGGTGACGGCAACTGCATTTACCGAGCCGGTATGACCAGTGAGGGTAAGCTTTATATTCCCAGTCTTCAGGTTCCAGATTTTTACAGTATTGTCAGAGGAACCAGAAATCACCCACTTGCCATCTGGGGTGACGGCAACTGCATTTACCGAGTCGGTATGACCAGTGAGAGTGCGTAGCAACTGCCCATTAGGGCGAATTAAGCTAGCTTTCAAGGGATACAGCAAAGTCAGTTCACTCTGCTTTGCTTGTTTCAGTAATTCTTGAATATCTGGCATTTTATAGTGTTGCAAACGCCCGCACAATTGCCCTGCCAATTGCGTCTTATCCTTATCCAAAATATGCGCCGATAACTGCAACGCATCTTGAATTGATTTCAGCGTGTGTTTCTGCTCCGGTGGAGTTGAGATTTCTGAATTGTCAATCAAGTCATAATCATTAATCAGCGCCTGCACTCCAAAATCATCATTGTCAATCTTTACTGCTATGAACTTGAAATGAGTCAGAATTTTGTAATACTTTGCTAAATTTTCTGGTTTTTCTGATTCCACTAAACTAGATAAACTTCCCAGATAAGCGCGTAATACCGCAGGGCTGTTGGCAGCCAGTCTATCGGTAATTTTCTTCATGTTATGCCATTCCTACGATTTAATATAAATAGTCAGAAATGCGTTGATGAACCTCCTTAAGTAGTTTCCGCTTTGAATCCAAATCTTTCTTTCCCTTTAGGAAGTCAAGGAAACTGGTGTGATAGATCCTGTAACAGATTTCCCCTTTTTCTATTTGCTCCTTTAAATACTCAATCCACTCATCTAGAATTGATTGCACATCATATTCATCTTGCTCAAGAATATCAGCAATTACTTTACAACTTGGCCTACAAGCTAACACCAAAGTAAACAGAATCTTCACCTTTATTTCATTGAGTGCGTCATCCATTCTCATCCGCACCCAATGAGTATGATAATAGTTTTGAAGACCAACGGGTAATTGCTTTAAACTCAGGTCATCATAATCGCCGCGAGCAATAGCTGGTAAAATATACCTCAAGTACATAAAATTGTTTTCACTTTTATCCGCTAGCTGCTCAACAAAGTCTTCAGGAGTAAGGTTGCGGTTTTGAATCCATTTTCTTAGTGCATCCCTATAATCTGGGTCTTCGTTGAGAAATAAGTGAATATACCCCTTCACATCCTTATGATTAAACTCAGTTAGATTTAATTCCTCTACCGGAACTCCTGGAGACACAGTTAATCGTTTTGTGTCCTGGGTATAAGGTCGTCTGGTCAGTAGGAAATAAACTCTATAAGGAAGTACTGTCGGTAGATATAAAATATTCTCATTTTTACTCGATTCTTGTTTCACTTCATCCAATGCATCAACTACAATCACAAGGCGTTCAGTAGATAAAAGTTTTCGACTAACTTGAGTGAGTAAATCTAACAAATTAGCATCCTTCGCATTGTGCAGATCGTAACGCTCAATCAGTTGGTCTCGAATACTCTTTAAAAATAGTTCCGGTTGATTGCGACCCTCTGCAAGAATATTGAAGTAGCAAATGGCACAGTTATCAGCAGCATATTTAGCCGCGGTCGCGCTTTTTCCCATTCCTGGATACCCCAACACTATGATATACCCACGGTGATTGCTGTCTAGGAAACTTTCAATCTTTTGAAAAACATCGTTCCGACCGTAGAATCTCTGAGTTAACTCTCCAATTAGTGGCTCAAACTCTGGTGGTAGCTGCTGTCGATACCAATCTTTAGGGTCAACTATATCCGTTGGTGACAAACCAACAACTTGAGCAAGCCTTTCAACTTGCCATCTTGTAACTCTATTTACCTCTGCTTGTTTTGATTTTGTACCGAGTAATCGCTTAACTGTATCAATAGTTATACCATCACCAGCTGCATCTGCTACACCCTGTTGAGACCATCCTAATTTCTTACACGCCTGCGTGAATCTGAGCCTTCCTTCTTGACTAGCTTGAAGTGTATCAAACATGGTTAAGTAGCCTTCTATGAATTTGCGTACTAACAATATACAGTCAATTGTATTTAACTGTATAGAGCAAATAAATTTATCTGCTCTACCTTATTTGCCCTAGAGCAAATAATAAAATTCAAATTAATTTGTTTGCTTCTAGACATTTGAAGTTTTGCCTGAGTAGCATACACATATAGCTAAGAGAAAAGATAAATTGACAGCGAAAGCTCATCGAACTTTTCACTTACTAAATAGCAAGACCAAAATCTTTTGAACCAAAAACCAAGGAGAGCAATAATGCTTAATATCAACAACCCAGTCAGTATGAAACCCAAAATGACTGCACTTGTTGCAGGTGCAATGCTTGCTATTACTGCGGCAATGCCAGCATCAGCTAGTGTATCAAACACAAATGGTCAAGCTCTTACGGGTGAACAACAATCAAGGCTACTGTTAGCAGAAAAAGGAAATACCAAAGGTGGACAAAGTACAATTGTTACACCACAAAACAACAAAACTAACAAATGGCAATTGGATAAAAAAAGTGCAAAGCTTAATCAACTCACCTCAGTCGAAAAGCAAAACTTGGAGAAATTTCAGAATGCGCTTAATCAGGGACTATCTCCTCAACAAGCAGCACAGAAAGTTCCAAATGCTAAATACACAAGGGTGAAAGGAACCCAAAATCAATATCAGATGCGCTTAAGTGAAAAAGCGCGAGCTACATTTCTTGTCAATAACAAAAACCATTCAGTGGAACTGCTTCAAGTTAGTGACTATACACGGCAGATGAAGACGAACACGCACCGTTAATAATAGGCTTTTCGTTTTCCCATCTCCTCTTTTCCTAGCTCCTGGGCTACTTGCCTGGGGGCTTCTTTTAAGAGGCAGCAGCCTCTTTTTAACTAGGGAAATCTCGGCAAATGAAGGTATTCTCGACCCAAACTGTTTCCAAAGGGTTCGGTCTCTCTCCCGCTTGCAAATTCAACGGATGAAGGAGCATTTACAAACTCGATATTAAACCAGGTAACAGGAGATTGCATAAAAAACACCAAGCAGATTAATGAATTAGTGATTAGTCGAAGAAACAATGTCTAACATTAACAACTACGGAGTTAATATGAAAGCTCAGATGTCTGCACTTATTGCTGGTACAGTTTGTACGATGCTAGTTAGCACTAGTTTTATCTTACCTGCATCAGCTCAACACCGACACAAACTACCACACCTGGTATTGCCGATGCCATCACGTCCACTCCAGCTTCCGCAAAATGGACGAGGTTCTGTACTACATACAACTGCATACGGTCCGATGCGAAACACGCCTCGACCATTAAATGCCCAGCTGCTTCGCTCGGCAGAAGTGGTAATTGCTAGTCTGCGGTTCGAGCATCTACGAGGCGGTGCAAGTAGTCATATAGTCCAAGATGTTGGGCATATCAGAATTGACCGCCAAGGTCAAACTGCCAACGGGGATCAGAATATTCAAGTGCAGGTCAACGGGCTGAGGGGTGATAGCACCATTGCGACAGTGCTAATACCAGCCAGGTATTTAGGAAATAATCTAAACATCCATAGTCAGCGAGAGGTGGCGAATCAAGTACGACTCGCATTACGCAGAAGTTTAGCCAGTTTTCGACAGAATCGTCCCCAGATTTATACCCTTGCAGGCCGCCTCTCCAATGCCAGAATTTTACCAAGAAATGTACAACCAAGAAGGGCAGGTGGTGGGTTTACAGCATCATGTAGAGATATCAATCTTTTCACCAATATTGACCGTAGAGGTGGAGCCAATTTGAGTGCTAAATGTTACAATCAAGCAGGGCAGCTTTTACCAACTGCTGTAGCAATAAATAATAACATAGTAAACAACGGTGGACGTTTAGCCTGGCAGAAAGATGGTGGTTTCACCGGTTCCGTCCGAAATTGTAGCTTAATAGTTAGGAAATTTACGATATTACGTTGCGAGGCAGGCAATGGAGCTGGTTCTTGGGTAACTTCAGCTATCAATTTGGACACCGGAATAGTAAATAACAATGGTCGTTTAACTGTGGTTAGGGGTCGCTGATAAGCTAGGTAACTTTTTCCTAATTTGGCATCTTAGCAGAACCCTTGGTAAGCGTGTACTGAGGGTTTTATTCTAAATATCTTGAACAACCATTTACTTTCTTTGATAGCCAGAAAAAAGTAAAGATGCTACCGTTTTTGGTCATATAAGCTACAAATAGAGTAACAATGATTGACTTTAACGATCGGCTATGCCGAGACGATTGGGTTGTGTTGTTTCTCTAAGTACAGGACAAAAATTGTAACGAGTGGAGAAACTCATCAGATTTTAAGTCTAAATCGGTGACAATAGAACGAAGATAATCGAAGCCATAACGAAAAATACTCGCTTGTCGTCGTCCGTGCTTCTTCATTTTGATGGGTTGATGTTGATGTAACCACTCGCCAGTTTTGATCGCCCAACATAAAGCCAAAGTCATCAAAGCTAAAAGTTTGCTTAAACGTTCTGAGTCAGTAAAATGAGTTGATTCGAGACAAAAGCCTCTAGTTTTCAACATGCCAAATAAAGTTTCAATCCCCCAACGCTGACCATAGTCAGCAAGAGCTGTAGTGGGCGAATCATCCGAGATAATAATCAACAGTTCTCCATCGTCTAGACGTAAGGCTCCCACATAGACGAAACGACCCCAAACCCAACGACGACCTGATAAAACCTCGGATTGACCAGGTTGGAGATGGGCAAAAATAATCGTTGCACAAAGGCTTTCTTGACCATCATGAATTTTTTGATTTGCCTTGATTCTCAGCCTAAAAGGGAGCGTGGGTTCGAGCATGAGATAGGTTAACCACTCTTTACCGATAAACTCTCTATCTCCGCACAGATAAGCAATTTCTGCATCGGGGAAAATTGCTCGGAACTGCTCGACTAAATCCATCCGCTCATCACTGTTAGAGTTGCCCCTCTTCGGTAGCATCGTCCAAACTATTGGATAAGCGATTCCCTGATGCACAACACCTAGCATAAAGATATTGAAACGAGTTTGCCCAAATGACCATTCTGTACGGTCGATGCTTAACACCCAAGGCTGCGGAATATTTATCAAGGCAACAATCAATTGAGCAATCCAAGAATAATCAAGGTCAAATTTTCTGAAAAACCGTTGTAATCGCTTATAGCTTGAGTCAGTTCTTGCCTCACTCCGAAATCCTGCTGCTAACTGAGCCAAGTTTATCGTTTTCACTCTGATGAGGGCAATTAAAAGCAAAGCAAAGATTATTGAGTCGAGCACCGTGCCATGGGAGATGAGGTTTCAAAGTGTCTCGAAGTAGGTTAACTTGGTTCATAGGGTTTCAAAGATGGTGTGGTAACTTTCTATGAAACCCTTTCTCTGCCACCTGTTGCAACCCCTACCCTATTTTTTTGTCCTGTACACAGGTTGTTTCTACAATAAGTTGTAAGCAACATAGAATCCTTCATCAGAATTCCAGCGCATTCAAGTAGCTGTCCCAGAAAGAGATTGCGATTCTAGGGTAGTAATTCACTAGCAACACCCATCTCTTAGCGGGGCATTGGGAGCGAGGAAATCTGTACCTACCTGGGGCAAGTCATCCTTCAGCCATTGCAGCTATGCTTCGCAATCGCTCTTCTGACATTACCCCCAACCTCCTGCATCTAAATGTTGATAAATAAAGGCTAATCTTAGATGATTTCCACTTGAATATCTGAAGTTTACGGGTTGGCAATTGCCATTACCTTTTTTCTACACTACAATGGCGGCGACCTGTTGAGCCTTAATTACTATGAATAAAGCCGAACTCGTTGACGTTATTGCTTCCAAAACTAACGTAACCAAAAGAGAAGCCGATACAATCCTCAGTGCCATTACAGAGACAATTGTGGAGGTCGTATCTGGCGGCGATAAAGTTTCCTTAGTCGGTTTTGGCTCTTTTGAACCGCGTCACAGACAAGCCAAGGAAGGGCGTAATCCTAAAACTGGCGAGAAGATGCAGATCCCTGCCACTCGCGTTCCTGCCTTTTCTGCTGGCAAGTTATTCAAAGATAAAGTCGCTCCTAACGATTAGTTCTGGGGCAATCGCTCTTACCACCTTCTGACACGATCCTGACTACTGGCATTCTGTCGACACGAGATGTAAGGACGCTCTGAGCGAGGATAGCTGCAATCATCTGCTGCATCTCCGCCTTGCCTGAATTGACCAGTTGTTGATTTTCTGTTTTGGCAGCAGCCGCTCGTACTATCTTTGTACTCCCTCCAGGATGAGAGTCACCCAAATTCAGCTGAGAATCTGCTGGAACTGTCGAGCGATCCGAACTTCAGCTCTTTGCTTGGCAACGTTACAGGTATGTCGCGCTGCATCCCTCAGCACCGAATCGGCCACCATTGGAGAACGGTAAGCGCTGGCAATACAGGAAATTGCTGCTAAATAGGAGTTACAGGGATCGTACAAGCAAAAACGTTTGGCGCTGTCATAATCGCCACTTTGCAGCGCTTGCAGTGCCTCTTGCTCTAGCTGGGTTGATGGATCGCCTAATTCTTCTAGCAAATACTCTGTTAGAGATTTGATTATTTCTAATGGTAATTCTGTGAGTTTTTGGCGCGATTGCGAAACTTTTTGATTAGCACTAGTCATTTCTATTTTCCTCATGTGGGCAATCGGTTCTGGGGAAAAACGACTGATTGGTGAAGATTCGCTCGGTTCAAAAATTGTCAGCGATCGAGCTGACAAATCCTCAAACTCTCGCTCAGATGGCGATATCTGTCTAATGAGCTGCAAGCACCAGTAGAATTCTTCATTAGAATTCTTCATTAGAATTCAAGTAGTTGGTCGCTCGCAAGCGCGTCAGCGATGAGAATGCTAGCGCGCCACTGCAAGTCATGCACTAGTAGCAACAGCTTCCGCCACTGGTTCTTTTGGCTTTTTCTCAAAAATCCTCACCCCTGCTTCAACGACTTCAAAGCCATCTGCTGTACGTTGCCCTAACTTACCGCTTACTGCCCCACCCACCCCATTCACTGAAAGCTGCTGCATCCGCCTCTGCCTTACGCCAACTTTTTGCATTAATTAAAGCAGTGAAAAAGATCCCGTTTTGGTCAGTGAGCGTAATTTCTACTTTTTTATTCGCTGCTGGTTTAGCTTCTGGTAGCTCGTTAAACTTCAGCGTAATTTCCGCTCTGGCTGTAGTCATGTCACGTTTTTCCTGAAGAATTGCGATTTGATTATTCTATGCTTGTAACATTAACAGCGCATTCCAATTTGGCTATGCGACGACTTTTTGCATGAATCGAGAGAAAATAAATTTTTCCCTACATACTCTACTGCTTGAATATCGAGTTTTTGTCAGAGTCACTTCCCCTATTCGACGACAATACAAAAAGCTAGTGATGCCATCTACTCTGTCCGGTTGGAGGGATCTTCAGATCGCAGTTTGAGTTAGCGACAATTAGATAGCTGTAGCCAATGTCATAGAAAAAGCACTCTTATCACTTCCAAGAGGATGACGGAAGTAAAACTAGTGCCAACGATTCAAAATTATCAAGTCCAAGTGTACATGAGAGCACGAGAACAAGGCTGCACTCAGCAGCAATCAGCTGTTATCGCTGGGTTTTCTGAACGCAGCGGCAGACGTATTGAATCAGGACAACACCAACCGAAAACAGGAAGAGAGCGCGGCTGGCGCACCCGCCCTGACCCGCTGGCTGAGGTATGGGACAACGAATTAGAGCCAATGCTGCGGCGAGAGCCACGCTTGGAGCCGATGACGCTATTTGATTATCTAGTAGAAAAATATCCAGGGCAATACCAAAGCGTCTTACGCACATTGCAGCGACGAGTGCAGACCTGGAAGGCACTCCATGACGATACCAAGGAGGTGATGTTTGAACTGCGCCATGAGGCTGGGGAGATGGGCTTGTCGGACTTCACTGAAGTTTCAGATCTGAGCATTACGATTGCTGGTAAGCCGTTTGAGCACATTCTCTATCACTACCGCCTTGCCGGAGAGTGGTTGGCAGTACGTAGAAGCAATCCAAGGGGGCGAAAGCTTTATCGGCTTATCACAAGGACTTCAAAATGCGTTAGCTGCCTGTGGAGGGACTCCCAAGCTACACCGTACTGATAGCCTCAGTGCTGCATATCGCAATATGGCAGGCAAACGGAACAAGCCCTTGACCCGATTCTACGATGAGCTGTGTGACCACTATCGCATGAACCCAACACGCAACAACACAGGCATCGCTCACGAAAACGGCGCGATAGAGTCGCCACACGGACACTTCAAACGCCGCTTGAGACAAGCATTGTATCTGCGCGGCAGCTTTGAGTTTGAGTCGATAAAGGTGTATCAAGCGTTTATTACTGAAGTGGTCGAAAAGCTAAATGCGCGATGCAGCCAAAAGTTTGAAGTCGAAAAGCAGCATCTGCAACCGTTGCCAAGCTACCGCTACCCAGACTATGAGGAACTGACGACGCGGGTGAGTTGTCACAGCACCATTGAGGTGCGCTGTATCCTTTACACGGTACCATCACGCCTGATTGGACAGCAACTGACCCTCCACCTTTATCACGACCGATTGGTAGGCTATCTCGGCAAGACGCAGGTGGTAGAACTGCCTCGCCTTCGAGTGGCAGACCCTGCCAAAAGTCGCAGAGCACGCTGCATTAACTACCGTCACATCATTGCTGGGCTGCGTCGCAAACCTAGAGCGTTTCTCTACTGCACCTGGCAGGGTGAGATTTTGCCCACAGAGCAATGGCGCGCTCTCTGGCAGCAGATGGGTAACCAATTTGACCCCGACAGTGCTGCTAGGCTGATGGTCGAAGCACTCTACATTGCTGCGACCCAGAACAAAGAAACTGCCGTTGCCGAGTATCTCCAAGCGCAACTGCAACAACAAAGCTTGACACTTGCTGGCTTGCAGCGTTACTTCCAACTACTAAGCGAAACGGTACTGCCCAGTTTAGATATCCAACAACACGAGTTATCGCCCTATGACCAACTCCTCGGCTCAGCCCACGAGCCAGAATTCGCTCAACCCCTACCAGCATCTCAGTTTTCACCTCAAACAACTGCGTCTGTCCCACATGCTCAACCACTGGCAGAGTTTAGAAGCCAAGGCGACTCAGGAGCAATGGTCATACAGTCAGTTCTTGCGCTTCACTATGCGAATTAGAGGTCAATCGTCGCTTCCAAGTGCGATTACAGCGAGCACTGGCAGAAGCCCAACTGCCAAACGGAAAAAGTTTTTCGAGCTTTGAGTTTAGCCACTGCCCCAAGCTCAATCCAGCTGTGTTGATGCAACTGGCGCAAGATACCAACTGGCTAGAGCGCTCCGAGAACTTGCTGTTATTTGGCGCAAGTGGGGTGGGAAAAACACATCTTGCCGCAGCAATGGGGCGCGCCATGATTGAGTTAGGCAAGCGGGTCAAGTTTTCCCCTGCCACAATATTAGTTCAGCAGTTGCAACACGCCAAATTACAACTGCAATTACCCACTGCTCTGACCAAGCTCGACCGTTTCGATCTATTGATTATTGATGATGTTGGTTATGTCAAAAAGTCGGAAGCCGAAACGTCGGTGCTGTTTGAGTTGATTGCCCATCGTTACGAGCGCAGGAGCTTGCTCATCACTGCCAATCAGCCATTTAGCGCATGGGATGCTATCTTTTCCGACTCGATGATGACGGTTGCAGCTGTAGACCGATTGGTGCATCATGCGCTGATTCTTGAGATTCAAGCTGAGAGTTTTCGTAAGCAGTCAGCCGTAGTTAGAGCTAAAACTAAGTCGCACCATTGAGGCGAGCTAAAATCGGCTTGGAATTTGTTGCTTTATGCAAATCAGCAACACCACCACTAGCACTTTCAATGTTGCTATCTACCAAGAGATAAAGTTTAAGACTTTGAGGCACTGTCATGATAATGTACAGTTCCTTTTTAGTCCATAGTTGCACTACATCATAAGTAATTGACATTCTCAAATGTCAATCATTGTTTCACTCCTTAACCAGACAAGTAATCGTCGCCAACTGGAAAAAGTAATTGACATTTGACATCCCCTGAAAAATTTGTCCGTGACTACCTGAAAGAATATTCTTGCCATAATACTGGGTTGGAATAGTACTGTCGGCGGTTCAACCATGTGAATTACTGCCCAAAACTTCTGATACACGTCAGGGGCATCTATCATTAACCTGAGTACTCGGTCGAAGTATCGCTGCGTCAGTTGAGTCATGCGCTCCGGCTGCTCTCCTACTGTGGTTGACCAGCGCAAATCTTCTCCTGTTGCCATTAACCACGGAGTCGCGATTGTTTTTGCTAATTGCTTGCTCAAGCGTCGCGTTAACCCAGATAGAGAGTCACGATCACCTTGAAACTGCTGCTGGAGGCACTTGTCTAGAGTGAGGGCTTGCATCGCTGCGACTGTAATTCCTTGACCGTAGATTGGATTAAAAGCACACACTGCATCTCCCATAACTACCACTTCTTCCGGTAGCCTAGATAGCTGTTCGTAGTGATACCAGCGGTTTTCCGTTCTTCGGTAGGCATATAACCCAGAGAGGGGTCGTGCATCTTTGATTGCTTCATAAATTATCGGACTGCGAAGGCTGCGAGCAAATTCGAGAAAATCAGCTTCGCTAGTCGGTGGATAGTCGCGACCGACACCCCCTAGAGTTACCACCCAACGGTTGCCTTCTACTGGATAGAGTACGCCACCACGCCCTGCGTCGGGTGGCTTAGACATGATTGTTGCTCCTCGCCAATCTACCCTGGGTTCTTTGGGTCGCTGATACCAACGGCTAGCATAACCCAAAAAAGAATTAACAATCGTCTCTTGGGGTGAAGGATAGCCTAGAGCAGCTAACCACTTCGGCAGGGCAGAATTACGACCTGTTGCATCCACAATAAATCGGCAGCATAATCTCGTGTCTGGGGTGGGGTAGTTGGATCTACTCCTGCTTGGTAACGGCATCTTACCCCTGTCACTTGGGTTTTATTCGTGTTAGTTAATAGCTGGGTGACCTGGCATCCTTCCAGTATTTGCAAGCGCCGATCTTGGGTCAGCCGCTGTCGAAGTACCCATTCGAGGAAGGTGCGGCTACAAGTATAACCCGTGAAGCCGGAAGCAAAGCGTGGTCCCCAACCCCATGCTCCTAATACTATCCAGTCAGCGATCCAATCTACAGTAGGCGCGCCTGCCCCTGTTAGCTCATCCTTTAAGCCAGGAAACAGCTGTTCGAGAATTCGCTGTCCTTGAGTGAGGATGACGTGGACTTGATTTGCTTGTGGAATACCAGGGCGTGCTGTCGGCTGTTGGGAAAAGCGATCGCGCTCTATCAACGTCACCTGCTCAAAGTGGTCGAGTAATACTCGTGCCGCTAACAAGCCAGTAATACTGCCACCAATGACTATTGCTTGCTTCCCACTGATAAGCGTGTGAGTTGGTGTTGCGAGGAGAACGTGACTAACTGGTTCTGGCTTTGTCATTGAAGCTCGACTCGAAGCACTTTCCACTAAGGTACTACTTCTACATTAGTATTAACAGCCACAACCTTTGATTGTGTTATTCCTATGACCAGTTGACAGCATCAGTAAAATTCTTTACCAGAATTTAACACAATTCAAGTAGTAGTCCAACAAGGAGATTGTCGTGAATTGCTCCTCGTCCCCCAATTCCCTACCCCTGCTTGTTTGTAGAAGGGAGTCGCGTGCGATCGCCCTTCACCGACTCACACCATAATCTTTTTCCATCACTTCCAAGTACCACATCTGTCTTGGTGTCAAATACAACGAGCGCTGTATCGTCTCTAAAATCGCATAATCCACCGCTTCCAACTCGGCTTTCAACAAGACGCGGCTTAATTGTGGCGGACTTAGCAACGCAACCGCTCGCGAACCCTAGCCGTCTTCTCTCCTACACCCTACACCCTGTTCGTGACAAGAGTTAACAACGATTGCCTCGTATTGATGCTAACGCTACTAAGTTCGTGATAGTAGTGGTAGGTGTCGCTAGAGTTTTCTAGCATAGTCGATCTCCTGAAAACTATAGGTCACGAGGAAGTAGTTGCTTGATTAAAAAGTCATGAATATGGCAGTAGATCCAGAAAAATGTGCAACAGCTAAAACAGTTTTGCGTCAAGCACTTGCTGCTTGCGGTGGGAATACCAAGGACGAAGCTGTTATCGCTGCAATCTCCAACATACAATCTCTGAACCCAACAACAGCACCAGCATATAGTGACAGGCTACTGGATAGTAATTGGTTGTTGATCAGCGCACCGAATTTTCCAAAAGGAGAGCAGCTTCCAAATGGCAAGTATGCTTATACTCTTGGCCGCCTTACTTTCAATATGTTTCAACCGACAGCACTAAAGTTAGTCATCAACCGAGTTCTACAACCTGTTTTGTTGTTAGGTAATGGCGAACAGCGCAGCCACGATATCATTGTGGAATTTACTACAATTGACGAATCCCTTCCCCAACTGAGAGGAATTGTCCGCAACCAAGGAGTTTGTCACCCGATTAGCGAACGAGTACTGCAAGTAGAATTTACCGGAGGAATTCTAGCTTTGCAAGACCCAAATCAAATGGACGGTTGGCAAGCGGTTTTTAGCCAGCAGCGCCACTCTCCACCAAGAAGTTTGCTGGAAAAACTGATGAGTGGTTTATTCCGGTTGATGTTCGGTCTAGTTCCCCCACAAGCAATGAATCCAAAAACAGGAGAAGTTTCTTTTGCCATGCATCGTTCGCCTAAAGGTCGTTTAGAAATTCTCTATCTTGATGATGAACTTCGGATTACTCGTGGGCAACGGGAGACAATTTTAGTCTGTCAGCGGCAGTAATTCGAGCTGAAAAAAGCGGTTCTGTGGCTCTAGCTTAGGAAGCACTACAGCCACAGCCACGCGAAGCGCGAAGCGATCGTCGTAGTTATCGCCCCTTTCACCTTTCCTCATCTCGCCCGACATCCTCAACCCCGTACTCTTGCTCGATCAACCGCAAAACTTTATCCTCCAACGGCGTGAGATAAGTCTGTTTTCCTAAGTGTTCCAACATCGCATATGCAGCACGATCGCGAAATCCAGGTACTTCCCGCACCTTTCTTATCCGCTGCAAAATCTGCGGTAACTGCCGATGGGCTTCGGGAGAATCGATCTTATTTAAGTTTTCTGGCTTCACAGTAAGAGTTGCGTCGTGTACTTCAACAATCACTGTAAAGTCTCTTGGCTCTACTGCGATCGCCCAACAGCCGTTATATTTCTTTTCTTTACCTTCTAGCCTGGTCAGGATAAATACATCACCCACCTGGCAGTAGTCTTTGGCAAGTACCAGGGGCTTTTCTTTGAGCTGCTCGACGATCCCTTTGACCACCCGCCCTGATGGGACTTTGCCGTTAGATGCAACTAATGCTTGTTGCCAAACTTCACATTGCAAATCCTTCTCTAGGGCAATCAAACATCTAACTTGACGTTCGCTGGTGGGTAGAATTTGGGAACCAATGGTTCCCATTTGTAGATTTTCTACCACTTGGGAACCAGCAATCAGGTAGTTTACGTGACGGCGAGTAAATCCAAACCTATCTTGGCAGTAAGTTTCAAAAGTCTTATGGGTACTGCGATACAACCGCCGCTCCCGTAATTCTGCCAATGCTTTACCCGCCTCACAGAATGCCCTTTCTACACGCAATTCTAATCGGTGGCGCTCTGCTGCTTCCGTTTCGGTGAGTTCTGATAAAACTTCTACCGCTACAAGTTGATTCTTCACACTTGCTAGCTTATTATCTAATTGTATTTCTGGCTCTTGATTGCTGAGATTTACTCTTTCTAGATCGAGTGGATTGCAAGAGAGAGTCACGGCGATTTCGCGCTCGCTGTCGAACTGTATCCAAACTTCTGGCAGCGCAAAGCCCAAGTTGAGTTCTTGAAATACTCCTAGCTTCTGGGTGACTTTGTGGCGCACGCGCTCACCGCGCTTGAAGCGATGTGCCGCAGCTAGACGAGCCTGTGTCACATCCTGCGTATCTTTATCCGATTTCATTTTCGGCATGGTTGTACTCGTTGGGTCTTTGACGTTGTACTCGTTGGGTCTTTGACCAAGATTTCAAGTGGAGAGTGTCAGGCAATCAGCAAAACTAGGTAGTCTTTATCACTGGTTCATAGCGACCGCCATTGCTCGATCGCATTGTTGCTGGCTCTTTCTCTGCTTGATTTTCTCAATCTGCTCTTTGCACTTTCTCAAGCCATCGACGCACATCTGCCGACCAACATCGAAGCTATCGAGCGAACGCTCCATGAACTCGGCAACCGACACCACAAACCGATTCACCGTCACTACCTGTTGCCCGCTTGTCATCCACCACGTCCCTGTATCGCGCCATCCTCGCGCTCTTGCGTTGGCAAGCTTTTCGTCCAGGCTACCTGTTTCAGCAGTTGACGTGTTAATTTCGTTGACTACTTTGTTGGCAGGGAGAGCAGAAGTACCCTGTAAGGGTACTTCTGCCTCCTGCTGGCTGTTAAATTGCTTTACAGGTTCATCTGTTGTACAGGTATCTGAGTTTAATTGGCTGGTATCATTGGCTCTAAGTTGGACGACTTTACTTTGCTGTTTGGTAGTAGATTTGTTCTGTTCGGGGATAAGTCTGTGCCAATCAGAAAACGGCGTTAGATAAAACACCGATTTCTTCCCAGCAGCGCGATCGCAAGAAATTAAATTCATCTTTGACAAGTCAGACACCACCCGTAAAACAGTTATACGGGTCAACTTGCACATCCTGGCTATGCTTTCACTGGACTCTGAAACTACGCCATCCACCGCATTCTTGAATAAATGACAGTAGATGCGAAATTGGTTGGGAGTTAGCCCAAATTCGTCTAAGCGGTCTAATACATCTGAGAAGTTGTCAAAATTCTGCTCGGTATTCTGCTTGGTTGCTATCATTATTCAGATTCCAATTGTGTTAAGCTCTTGCAATCCACAAGAGCCTAGTAGATTCTTATGCGGACGGTTGGGCGGGTGATTGCTCGTCACTAGTCATGTAAACTTGCTTTAATTCGTTGACCTTAGTAATCCAGGCGGGTGCTTTCCTTCCTGGTGGTGCGTCTAATGCATCGAAGTGGGCTTGGATTTCCTCAACAGTTAGATGTGGCAAACATTCACTCGCCCACGAAATCGCATCACTCACCGAGCGCCAGGAGCGATAAATCTCTTTTTGGTTTGGTGGCAACTGAACTGAAGGAGGTGATGGAGAAATCTCAATCACATTCCCTTCCTCGTCTACTGTTGCTCCCAACTCCTCTGGCGTATAGACTGCCGCACCTAAGAAAATATCCGGCACAAACCAGCGACAGCCGTTGCTCATCGCCCTTGCAAATAGCATATTCCTGGGAAACTTCCCCATATTTTGGGTTCCGGCTTTTTGTGCGTCAGCGGCACTAAACTCGCTTCTTCCGGTTTCTCTATCTCCATCGAAAAAGGCAATCTTACAAATGCGATCGCTTAATTCAAGAACTCGATAGTCGTAGCGAACGCTTCTCTTCACCGCTGCCGCCATCAAATTAGCACCAATTGCTGGCTTTCCTTTAATGATGTAAATGCCGCACATCGAGGAAAAAGCAGGGAAACCCAACTCCGCTCCTGCTAAAATCTTCACGACTGCTTGCGCTGCTTGTTTACAATCTTCAAAGAATCCAGAGCGAGACAGAATTTCACCTAGTCGCTGTAGATCGTCAATCGTGTCGATCTTCAGATTGTTGGCGATCGCCAGTGTTGATAAATCTTTTTGAGTTGGGACGATATTGCTCATCGTTTTCTCCTACAAATTAAGGCTTGGAGCTATCTGCCCCAAGCCAATTGAATTTATTTAGAAGGGAGCCTCGTCAAAGCTCGGTTCGCTGTAGGAGACAATCGAGTAACCCTTTAACCAGCTACACGCTGCAATCAAAGAGGCGATCGCATCAAAAGTTGGCTGCGTCACTACTACATCAATTGTTCTGGTACTGACTGGAATGGCGCGATCGTCAAGGAGTTCGTACTTTCTGGAAACCAGCTCAACCAAAAATCTATGTCCGACGAGCTTTCTAGAGAAGACTTCAGGGGCAGTTAGCACTGGGAAAATGCGATCGCAATTAGCTGTATCTGTTGCAATCGCTGGTTCATCAAATGTAAAATTTGGCATAAGAAAAGATTCCTTTTTGGCAACGAAAGGGAAAGCGGTGCGGTTAGCTTTGATTTCTCAGGTCAGGAACTAACCGCTTTCGCTCTATCTTAATAATACGTGTTAAATAAAAGATTGTCAATATACGGGTATATTAGAAAGTGTGAGTGCTGGTATATTTTTCTTGTTATGACTAAAAAACCTGTTTACGCGCATGGGAAACACCCAAACACGTTGGCTAATCTAATTCACGAAGGCAGACCCAGTAGTGAAGAAGTTTACGGCGAGCCAAAGAAAAAACGTACTTTAACTGTGACCGAATCTGGTTGGCAGGGTTTAGTGGAAGCATCAAAGGCAACTGGATGCAATAGCGTGTCTGAATTTTTAGAATTGCTTGGGCGATCGCAAGCTCAATTGACCGAGTTGTTGGTAGAAGACAGGGAAACGCAGGTAGCTTAAACAACTGCTAGCTAGAGCAAGATCGGCAAGCACACGCATTTTGGACAATTCTTCCATCCTCTGACAATTAGTAGTCAAGCAATTAGTAGTCAAGCAAGAAGGCGACAAGTATACAACGCTTCACTTGATCTGGTAACTACTCTGTCACCTCTAGTTCTCCCATCAATGCTGTGATGAACTAGGGTTTTCAGGTACGCGATTGTTATGTTGCGAATCATCAGGTGAGTTAGTGGTTTGAAGTTGCTACCGGATCGTTGAGGAACGAAGCTACTGGGCATGGATAGCTGTAACGACAAATTGTAACTACAATAGGAAATTGTAACTGTCGTTCGCTCATGGAATACGAATGGGATGAAGCAAAACGTCTTGCCAATCTTCGCAAGCACGGCATTGATTTTCTTGATATCCCAGATGTATTCGATGGAGATACTTTAACAGTTGAGGATGACCGTTACAGTTATGGGGAGCAGCGTTTTATCACACTCGGTTTGTTGCAAGGGCGAGTTGTTGCTGTTGTTCATACCGAGCGAGAGGATTGTACCCGAATTATTTCTGCTAGAAAAGCGACGAAATATGAACGACGAATCTACTTCGAGCAACTCTCAAACTGATTGGCAACGATTGGATGCGATGACCGATGAAGATATCGATCTATCGGATTGCCCAGAGATTACGCCAGAAATGTTTGCCAAGGCAGTAGTGCGACGGGGTTTACCTGTTGCCAAAGCCAAAACTCAGGTGACACTTCGCATTGATAGCGATGTACTAAAATGGTTTAAGTCTCAAGGGCGGGGCTATCAAACGCAGATCAATCAATTGCTCCGTGCCTATATGGAAGCACATCAATAGTCGGCTTTGTTTGCTTGTTTTGAAGCTCAGAAGCGGTGGTGGCGGGATCGCGCTTAGTGAAGCTGAAATTAGGGTAATACTCGATAGTCAAGAAATTCTCGAATTATCTAACGAGCGGGTGAAACTAAAGCGCTTGTTTATGGCACCCGTGACGCATTGACTTACATTCAGTTAAGCTGAGTCAAGCCTGTTTTGGTGCTGCTGCGAGATCGCTTGCGCTATGACTCAAATTGTAGATTCTTTACCCGACGAGTACCCTGAACGTATCTTGTGTAACTATAAGAACGCAACCAATACAATCCAGATTGCTCGGATTACAAACATTCCGCACTGGTATCTGGAACGAATTGTCTTTCCCGGTCAGCACTTGTTGTTTGAGGCAGTCAAAGACGCACAACTGGAAATTCACTCTGCTAAGGTTGCTAGCGCCATACCTGCTGATACGATTGATTGCCAACGACTGCAAGTCAGTATGGGGGAGGAGAACAACTAACCACTCGGAGAGCGCGTTAGCGTTCACGGAGTGTAGCGCAGCGAAAGAGCGCGAGCGTAGTTATCACTCTTTTTGGCTCTCCGAACAAGTAGCGCTGCTGATTGTAGAGACAACCTCACCCTCACTAGTACGCCCAACAAAACCGTTAAGCTAAATACTTAGCCACAGCAGTGCTGAATTCTTCGTAGGGTTTAACACCGACGAGCGTTTCTACCAATTCGCCTTGCTTGAACAGCATCACAGCCGGAATACTGCGAATACTAAATCGTTTGGCAATCGGTTGGTTAGTATCTAAGTCTAGCTTCAAGACCCGAGCGCGATCGCCATACTCCTGTGCCAATTGGTCGATCAAGGGAGCAATCAGTTTGCACGGTCCACACCAAGTAGCTGTGCAGTCTACGATAAGCACTGGCTCAGTTTCTAGTAGCGCATCAAACTCGGTTTGGGATTGGATGTAAGCAGCAGTCATAGAGTCTCCTACAAAGGTAGCATTATCCCATAAAAACGCTACCGCAAAAGAATTTAGATGGCTCTCCATCGATCGACCAACATCGCAAACTCAGCTCGCCTGTAGGAACGTAACTGTTTGAGCGCAAAGTGCGATCGCTTCTTTGCACTCGCTCGCGCATCGCGATTGCTGCTCGTTTTTTGCGTCCTGCACGCTTCTACACCTCAAAACTGCTACACTACAATCCTTCAAGTAATTAGAAAGTCAAGCAAGATTTGCCATTAATTCCATGAACTCGACGGTTATTATAGATGGTAGAAGAAAATTTCTGGGATTGAGTCGATTTTTTGATGGATTCTTCGCAACAATTGAAGCAGTTACTAACCAGAGCATAGAATAGTGAACAGTTTAGGCAGCTGCGTAAGCAACATGTTTCTCGTGGAAGAAGTTTTGCACAACGTGAGGAAAACGTTGTGTACTACGTAAATAGCTGCGGATGTTGCCAATCATCTCGGTTTTGTTTTTGGCGCGTTGCCGTCCGACAGCATTGGCTTTAATATCGTGTTTGAGTAACTCATCAGGGTTTAATTCGGGGCTGTAAGCAGGTAAGAAAAACATGCGGATGCGGTCGGAGTGTTTTTCTAGCCATTTATGCACTGCACGAGAACGATGCACTGGATGACCATCGACAATCAAAAATACCTTTTGAGTACTGTGACGAATCAGACGACGTAAAAAATCCAGCATTACAGTAGAATCAAAACGTTGTGTGAAAAGCTTAAAGCACAACTTGCCACGATTGGTAATCGTGGAAATCATATTACAGCTAAAACGCTGCCCAGTAGCTGGTACGACTGGTGTCTTTCCAACCCGTCCATAGGAATATCCAGCTTGGTAGTCAGAACGGACACCCATTTCGTCGCCCCAGTGAATTTCAGCTCCCTCGCGCTGAGCACAGGCGCAAATCTGAGGATACTCAATTTCTAGCCACCGCTTTACAGCTTTGCGATCTTGTTCGTAGGCACGACGCAATGGTTTTTGTGGCGTAAAACTCCATTTCTTCAGATAACGTCCTACTGTCCACACCGATACCGATAACCCAAAGCGTCTGAGGAGAAATTGCTGCACTGCTTCACGTGTCCAGAGGTAAAATGGTAATCCTAGAGCATCTGGGCATTTTTGTTCCATCAACCGTACGGCTGTAGCTGCTTGATGCGGCAGCAGACGTGAACTAGCGCTCTTGTCCACGCTTTTTCGCTTTCAACGATGATGCATTCCCATTTGCTACTGCCTTTGTCCAATGATGTACTGCTGTGCGTGATACCTGAAACACGCGAGCTGCTTCTGATTTACTCATACCATTTTCGACTGCATTGACAACGCGATATCGCAGTGCTTCTTGGGCTTCAGCTGATAGATGGCGAGCGTCTTTGAGTTTCATCACTGACTCCGGACGTATCTACACCTATTATGTTAACCAATCCCTGCTCTGGTTAGTAGTCAGCGCCGATCTACAGAGCTTAACTAAATATTACCGAGGAATGGTTGCCGAGCAAGGAGCGGGAGTCTTGGTAGTCAACTACTACCCGACTGGAGGAGTCGCACAGATGGAGGCGAGATTTCTCACTTCGAGTCAAATTCCTCGACTGTCTAGACAAATGGGACTGCCCAGCCTTCAAACCGAATTTGAGCAGCACGATCGCGAAAAAGAAATGACGCTCGCGATTGTCACAGCCGAGACTAAAGGCGCGATCGCCGTTGATTTACATCTCCCCACTCAAGTATCCGAGACAAAAACGCCATCATCAAACGATCGCTCTGCGTCGGAGCCAAAGAGTAAGTCTGTTGCCTCGACTACACAAAAGCGCACGGATTCTGCAAAGACGACAGCACAGCGCCCAGCCAAGAACAAGCCAAGCGCAGCTGCAACATCAAAATCCATTGCCACGCCAGAACAGACCAGCCAACCGTCTACTCAGCCAAGCACAGAGGCGGAAGTTACGACAGTAGAGCCAGCAGCTACTACTAAATCTGTTTCTAAAGGTAAGACGACTGCCAAGACTTCCCAGCCTACCAAAAATGGCAAGACTGCGACGAGAGCGAAGACAAAACAGCGATCGCAGCCTGTTGCCTTGCCTGAAACATCCTCTGCACCAACAGTAGAACCAGAAGCGACTCCACAACCAATAGTAGAGCCGGAAACTACTGCCAAATCTGCATCAATTGGTCAGACGACCTCGAAGACTTCAAAACCAGCTACCCGTGGCAAAACTGCAACTGGGGCAGCGACAAAACAGAAGTCACAGCCCGACGCATCAACTGAAACACCTACACCTATACCCGAAGAGCGCTCCGACGAACCAGAGCCAGAAACTACTGCCCAACCACCAGTCAAACGCAGATCTTCTACCACTGCTTCTACTAGGCGCAAGTCTTCTTCTGGTGGGACAACTAGACGCAAAACGACAACACGGGGAGCCAGAAGTAAAAAGCAGAGTTAACTGTCAGGTTTGAAGCTAAAATAAAAGCTAGAACGAGAGTAAGAGTTTTACGCTCTAGAGAGCATAAGGTTTTGGCTGCTCAGCAGTCTATGTACCAATTGCCTTTGAAAATTACCATAGGGTATGAACTACAAGAGTAGCAAATAGCTAAAGCGAAAATGGAATTAGATGAGGATTCCTCAAGATCTTGACTATTACGTAGCTTGCTTCTTTGCACTTGGTGCGAGTATTACGAAGTCCGCAATTATTTAGTCAACTCTCTTATATCCTCGCTTTCCTCTTCGCTTTTGCAGCTTGTAGTAAGTTTCTAAAGCAGCTTGATAATCAGGGCAATCTAAGTCCTTTGATTTGCCGAATCCCCGATAGACAGCACTGCTCCAAGTCTTGGTAATCATCCACTCTCCAAACAGGTTTTGCCAAAGAGTTAAGGTGTAGAATCGCGTATCTCTTTGCCACTTCGATTGAAGCCATTTGTCAAGTTCGTAGGCAATTTCTACAGTCATCTCAACCACGTTTTTGCCGCTCCTGGGCAAGACTTTATAGACATAATGATTTTAATAATTAGGCTCTGAAGAGTGCGGTACTGAGTCAAAAATACCAGTTAAATTTTGTAAATCTTTCTGCTTTGTTAAAAGGGAGTTATCATGGGTTACGTTGTAGAAGAGTTTCACAAAAGTCAGTCAGAGCGAGGTTTCTACGATGTGGACTCTGCATAAAGGGGTACATAGCGGAATCAAGTTTTCTGGTTGGTTCTCTTCTGGAGTGAAAGAGCGCATGGTAGACCCAGAGAGTGACAAGCATCCACTTAGAACGAGCGAGCGAGTCAGGTTTTTCTCCAGGGCGCTTTCCACAACAGTTGCCTACAATGCTGACAACGCCAAGAGGCTGCTTGTTTGACACTCAGGGCAATTTGGTTCCAGTTTTGGGGGTAGCGTTGTCGATCGAGAGGCATAAGCTGAAGATTGGTTGGACTTGAGTGAGGAACATTACATATAGTACATGTCGAACCTGGACTACAGTAAGAATAACTCCTCGATCGCTACCTCGTCGCTAACAAGATCTCTAACAACCCAGATGCGATCGCAAAACTGCTTCATCTGCGATTCGCCCGCACCACCAATTAAAACTCCATAAATACTAAATTCTCGCTGTTGCTGCTTGACTTTTAACTGCTCTAAAAATTCCCGTTTCACGTCGCACTTGCCGTCTGTAACCATGACAATATCTGCCCGATCGAAGTGTTGTTGCTGCTCAATACATTCGGTGGCAGATAATATTGCTGGCTCCCAAGTAGTGCCACCACCATTGTAAAAAGCCAGCATCGACTCCAGCAGTCGAGAAAAGTCGTGGTGGTGGGGTGGAAAGTCATCAACTCGACAAACCTAGTTGCAAAGTCGAATCACTCGCAAGTGCCGTCCTCTCCTTAAAGCAATTTGTCCCAGCACTGCCGTCACTGCTTTTGCCCAAATGTCAGGTAATCCATCCATCGAACCAGAGGAATCCAAGCACACCACCAACGGTCCTTTGCATTGTTTCTCCTTTCCCCTTGTCTTGTATTGCAATAGGGAGCGATCGTAATACGAGAGCGCAAACAGAGGAAAGAGATCGCTCGTGGAGAGTTTCTGAAGTTCGGTAGGCAACAACCGTGACAAGTTATCTCCTAACTCAACCGTCGTTATCTCCCCAAAGGCATCTAGAGCTTGACTACGACGCTTGCGCTCGGCAATCAGTTGCAAACGTCCGGCAACAACAGCGATCTGCTTGAGCTTGGCATGACCTGCGATCTTTTGAGCCAACGCCATTTTTTCGGCAGGAGAAACATGCAGTTCTCCACCGATTTCATTTCCCCAGCTCAAGCCCAGCATCTCTAACCACGCAGATGCTTCGCTCAATTTTTCAATAGCAGCACTCAGGGCAACTCTTAGCATTTGCCTAACTTGCGTTTCATCGAGACTATCTGCATACTGTTGAGCCTGCCATACAGCTTGTTTTCCCTCCTGTTGTAAAAGTTGGATCAGTTCAAGGGAGCGATCGCTACTATCTTCTATCAGCTGCGTCAACCACTGCTGTCGTTCCTGCTGCTGTCGGGTTTTGGGTAGTGGCAAACCAGTAGGGGATTTGGTTGAGTGACAGAGATGAAGATGCTCAAATACCTTAGATGGTGGAACTTCAGGGTAATGCTTCAGTTGCTTAATCAAATCCCGATACTGTTGTGGGTTAGGGAATCGAGGCATGGGTGGCGGCAGTCGATCGTACACTTGACGGCAATACTCTACCGTTGCCAATCCCGCTGCCAATTGATTGCCTTGACACTGCTCCACCAGCTCGTCACAGCCGATGAGCTGTTGAAACTCCCGATGCAATAAGAGCGCCCAAGCACTTTCGGGTGGTGGCGGGTCTAGCTCCTCTGGTTCGCTCTCGTAGTAAAGCCGATGAAAAACTTCTAGAGTGAAACTGGGAAAGGCAAACAGCTTGCTAGTTCCTACTCTCACCATCGTCCGAGCATCTTCAAAATAGTTGAGGTATTCCTGCCAGAAAAGTTTGGAGATGCTTGCAACTCGATACACTAGCGGTTCAAAGTCATACACCATACGATTTAAAATCTATCGAGCATCAACACTGCCTCAACTGGCAAGAAGCGCGATCGCGCCTTGGCTATCTTTAGCTAAAGATAGCATAATATCCGTGTTAATATGTTAAAGTTAAGCGATCGCGCTCATGATTGTTGCATTTAAAGATCGAGGAACGGAAGATATTTTTGATGGCATTGACTCAAAAGTGGCACGAAAAACTTGTCCAATCAGCTTTTGGAATGTGGCGCGTAGAAAGTTGGATCAACTAAATGCTGCTGTATCTTTAAACGATTTGAGGTTCCACCAGGTAGACAAGTTAGAAGCCCTGCAAGGAGATCGCGAAGGTCAGCATAGTATTCGCATCAACGACCAGTATCGGATTTGTTTTGTCTGGTTGGAGCAGGGAGCGGATTCGGTTGAAATTGTCGATTATCATTGACATTTTTATGTGAGGTAACAATAGATGAAAATTCCTAAATATCGCCCTCCCACACACCCAGGAGAAATCTTACTCCTAGATTTTTTAGAACCACTAGGACTGACTCAGCAGGATTTAGCAAACAACATCCACGTTCCCTACCAGCGAGTCAACGAGCTGGTGAATGGCAAGCGCGGCATAACCCCAAGTACGGCATTGCGGCTGTCGAAATTCTTTGGCAACAGTCCAGAGTTTTGGCTGAATCTGCAACAAAATTGGCAGCTATTCCAAACACTGAAAGAAGAAGAAGAGGAAATAAATGCGATCGTCACTATTGGCAGCTATTCCAAACACTGAAAGAAGAAGAAGAGGAAATAAATGCGATCATCACTTTTGCCTTGCGAGAAGAAGAAAGAAGTGCTTGAAGTATCAGCCTGAAAAAATTTCTAGTAACTCGATTCGGGATGAATAGTACTGAAAAAATTGAAGTCCGCGCTCCAAAGTTCGAGCTATATCAGTCAGTTACTCTTTTCTGGAATGGTGAAGCGCGCCTAACTCAGATTGTGCGATGTTGGTTTGACATGGACGATGGAAATTCAGGTTACTGGTGGTACAAAGTGACAAATGACGAGCAACTCTACCCAAACAAGCAATCTGAACCACATAACGAATAGAATCTACTATACAACTATTGATAAACTTCTATTGATAAACTTATTGATAAACTTTGTTTTTGTAACCGCCAACTTCAACCAGTAAATCCTCACGAATATCAGTCAGTATTCTCTGCGCTCGTCGAGCATTGCGACTCTTGTTATCGGCGATTAACTTCTCAATCTTGCGAGCAATATCTTCTAAGCGACTTGCAGCATTGTCGGCTGCTTCGATCAATCTTTGTTCGGACGAATTGTTCGGACGCAAATCGTATTCTCTGGCTGCCCTCACTACAGTGCCGACCTCTTCCTTTGCCGCATCGTACCAAGAGATAGCTTGTTGGTTGAGATCGGGGACGCAAGCATTCAAAATTTGACCGATCTTCTGCCGCTCCTTGGGATCTCTTTGCCACAGGCAATCTGGCAGCAATTCGTGAAAAGATTCTGGGTACACTTGCAAATCGCCCTGCACCAGTGCGTGAGCTTGCAGCAGTTTGACTAGCTGTTGCAACTTGCGATCGCTAATCAAAAAACCCTCCTTCTCCAGCGCCAATTGGCATTTAATTAACTCTTCTGCTAATTCGTCGGAAAAATGTACGATCGCTGCTTGTTGCTGTAAAGCTTTAATTTCAGTCAAACTCAGGCGCACTACTACCTCTGGTTTGATGTTATGTCTGGCGCGGTAAATTAATTCCCGCTTGGAACCCATTTTGCGGACGTACTGCAACCAAGGGCGATAGACGAAGCGATCGACAAAGGCATCCAAGTCTCCATCAGTGGGAACGTTATTGGCAGCACCGCACAAGAACAGTAGCGGGACTGGCTGCGGTTCTGGATTCTCGAATACTCGTTCGTTCATCAACCGCAATAGGGCGTTGAGACTAGTGGAGTTACTGCGAAATACCTCATCTAAAAAGGCAATGTGTGCTTCGGGCAATCGCCGCTTAGTGTTGCGAATTAACTCGTCTTGCTGCTGTAATGCTCGCAGCGACAGTTGCCCTAGTAACTCGTCAGGAGTAATCGTCGGTTGCAGGAGGCGATCGAAGAATACAGCTTCAGAGATTGCCCCGCACAACTGTTGTAACATCCAACTTTTCGCACAACCAGGCGGACCAAATAAAACCACATTTCCACCTGTTAGTAGTACGGCTAGCACTCCATCGACGATCGTAGAACGCTCCAAGAAAATCTGATTCAACTCTCGCCGTAACTGCTGCAACCGCTCTAGAGCAGAGCCAGATGGGGCATTATTGGGGATTTGAGCAGCTAACTTTTTGGTGTTTTTAGCGATTGTCATAATTTGATTTCGCATTACAGCTAGAATGTGAGTTGTTCTAGAATCCCGCCTCCCAGTCGTAAGGTTTGCTAATGGAGTCACGATCGCCATCGCCGCGCTCGTCGCTATTGACGGCATTTGAAGCGGTAACGAAATCCTTTGTCTTGGCTGTTGCTTCTAAATCCAACTCCTGGCGCACGGCTGCCTCAGCAATCCCCAGCGTTTGAGCCAAGTCTTTCGTCCTGAATTTAAACAAATTCTCCATTGATGCCAACTTACCCTTGAGTTGCCGCAACTGCTCCGGATCTGGTTGCTGCGCGATCGCGTCTAGTTGCCTCAATAACTCGGAGTAACCCGCATCCAGCGCCAAAGCCTTCGTCAAGTTGGCAAGCCCCTCTCCAGTCGAGTTTTTCTGCTGCACGCGCTGCTTCAGCATGGCTCGGAAGTCTTCCAAGTGCTGCTGTATCCGATCTAAGTCGGGCTGTCGCTTCTGGTAGAGTTGCCCAACTGCCTCGCCCTCTCCACAATCGGCTCTAGATCGCGATCGTATTGCATCAAGACTTGCAAGCGAGCAATTAAGGTGTCCCACTTCTGCCCCGTTCTTGATGTCGCATCCGCTCCCGACAAATTGAAGCTCTCTAGCAATTGTGCTAGCTTTGCGTCAGCTTCGTCCCGACTTCTGATTTGCGCGTCATATAAAGTTGAAATTAAAGTCTGCTGTAACGTTTGTTGCGATCGCTCGATTAACTTGAGTTTTTGGCGTTCGACAGAGGCTACCTCTACCTCTGCCTGCTGCCTTTGCACTTCTGCTTCGCGCTCCGAACGCTCTAGCAGGGAAGGAATTTTTATCGGTCCTTCCACGAGAATTTGCAATGAATTTGTTTGCAGTTCCTCTTTAGTAGGATAAGCACCAGCATACTGCCGCAACGCCAGGTGGATTGCTTTTGGTTCTAATGCTGCCGCTTGTAGTACTTGCTCCACCCATGACAAAAAACCAGCGTACTCTGACTCGTATGTTGCTAAAATTCCCTGCCTCAAAGAGTCAGCTTCTGCCATCATCCCTTCAATTGCTTCTAGGGCATCGGGCAGTGCCGACTCGTGGACGAAGCGGAACGGTTCGCTCAAAAGGGTGTAGCGATTGTAGATAATTTTCTGTCGTGCTTGGAGTTTGGTAGCAGCATCTTTGAGGCGGTGGTTAATTTTCGCTGCGTAGCCGCCCTTTGCCCCACTCTCCAACAATCTCAGTACGTCATCCCCAATCCCTAAATGGGAGCCGTCTAACTTCAACGATTGTACTCCCACTTTGACTGTCAGCTTGAGTAAATAGATCGGCTCTTTTTCTAGCTGCAGCCACTCATGCTGTTGTCCTATACGAGGATTTGCTGCACTAGTCGGTTGCATTCTACTCATCTGAGTTTGGCAGCGCTCTTGCACGAGTTGGGCTACGAGCTGGTCAACTGGTGGCATACGATGTCTGTATTTTGCAGTTTTCTATTTGATATTCTAAATATAATATCAATTTCATTTTCCAATTAGAAGATTAAACTTCTCAACGCTCAACTGGGTAAGTTGTGGCGAAGTGCG
Organism: Chroococcidiopsis sp. CCNUC1; assembly: GCF_023546805.1. Lineage (NCBI taxonomy): Bacteria > Bacillati > Cyanobacteriota > Cyanophyceae > Chroococcidiopsidales > Chroococcidiopsidaceae > Chroococcidiopsis > Chroococcidiopsis sp. CCNUC1. The sequence goes on from NZ_CP097482.1 coordinate 223,794, forward strand.
GAGTGTAGTTATCTGTAAACAAATAAAAAAGTGAGAAAATTTAGGGACACGGAATCCTTATTCTTACGTGGCACAGTAGCAAGCACAGAAAAAAAGAGCGGAAAATTACGAGAAAATTTGGAGATTTTCAGTCAAGTTTTGGATAATACAGTTGGAAAATTTGAGTCAAATTTAACCTGCATCACCAGAATCGAGGGCTAATAATTCTCCCTACTACTGCGGTCGATCCAACCAACGCCTCCATTGTTTAGCTCAGGTGCGATCGCTTGCGTCCAGTCTCTCCTACCCAAGCGCCATAATCAAACCTTAGCAAGGGTTACTTGCAGATCTACCCTTGCTGAGAGATTTTCCAACTTTTTTATTCGTTTGCACAGGGTTGGAAGGGTGCTGGGGCTAGAGTGTGGCATAATTAACAGCGACTTTGCCGAAAAATTTAGTTGTGTCATTCCATGCCCAGGACACCGCCGCCGCTCAAAACTGCATTTGTCAAGTACCGCGAACGGGAATTCCTCTACCTGCATGAAGTCGATGCAGTCATCGCGGCGATGGAAAAGACTCGCTACCCTACTAGGAACAAGGCGATCGCCTTATTGCTGTTCTGCCAATGCTTACAGCCATCCGAACTATGTTGGCTGCGTTGGTCTGACCTAGACTTGACCAGAAAAACGCTCTACATCATCCGCAACCGCGAACTCAAAAGTGGCGCTCGCCTGCACAAACAAGTCAATCTTCAACCTCTGTGTGCTCCTGAAATGGAATTGCTACAACACCTAGCACAAGAGCGTCGATGCGATTGGTTATTCGCCACAGAACGGCGATCGCGCCTGAATCAGCGCTCGCTACACTATATAATTGCACTGGCAGGCGAGAGTGCCAATCTTCCCTTTCCAATTCATCCCTATATGCTGAGGCGCTCTGGGCTATATTATCGTGCCGCATTGCTACTGCAACCGCTTCATTTATCGCTACAGCAGTGTTGCTTGCTGTGGAATTGGTACGGCACGAAAGTTAAGTTTTCTAAGCAGCAAGAACGGGAGATGAGGGCGATAGGAGAGGCAACGTCGCAAGCATTTTTGGCGGTACTAACACAGATGCAATCTTTCACCCGCATCCAGAGCTACGACAATTTGATCGATTACCTCCTGGGCGCTTTCTTGCTATTTCCCGAGCGAGATCGTCCGATCTACGACTACTGGCTCGCCCCTAAGAGTTGGCAGAGCCAACTTTTCCGAAAACATCTATTTACAACTTCATCTGCTTCTGCCTCAAGTGCTGGATTGTAAACTAAACCAACAGCGCGATCGCCGACTCGACCTGATCTGGCTTCACTTCCAGATAACGTTGGAGAGCTGTGAGCGATTTATGTCCCGATATTTCTTGAATCACGCGGATCGGCACGTTGGCATTAGACATGTTCGTCAGTGCCGTGCGACGAAATGAATGAGTTGAAGCGCCTCTAATCCTTGCTCTCTTACAAGCAGCTCTGAGGATCAAATCGGCAGCTGCCCTGGTGAGTGGCTTGTCTCCACTCCGCCTGGAAATAACAGACCCAGACGGCGGATTATAAGCTGCTAAATATGCTTGTAGCTTCGGGTGCGAAGGCAAAGTGCGCGTGGCAATTTTGCCTTGGTGGTAGACTTATCGCAGCGTTACCACACTACCCGCTAAATCTTCCGCCATGAGCGCCAGCACTTCACTAACGCGACAGGCGCAGTAGTAAGCGATCGCAAATAGCAGTTTGTCTCTAGGGCTGAGAAATCCGCGTGTAAATAGACGCTCTAGTTCGGCTTGAGTCAGGATCTTAGCGCGTCCGTTGCCTTTGATCTTCACTTGTGAGTTTGAGTTTAGATTTACTTCACAATTACTATCCTACGGTAAAGAGTGACTTGATGTTTTGGATATTTCGTCAAGTCATTGAAAACGGCTTAAACCCAATCTAGCAAACAGCTTTACTTCTTCTTTCGCATTTCGTTGCAACAAGGCTTTTCGGATTTGTTGAGAGTACTTCTCAATTGGCTTGAATTGTCTCTAATAACGTACAGTTTGGAGATCGCGTCAATCAGTTCCCAGCGGGTCACGGGTGGCTGAGAGTTTTGTGGTGGTGTTTTTTGTGGTGTTGTGTCCTTCAAATCGATTGCCTCCTAAGTATTTAATGGCTACTGCGCGCTTTTGGCGTTGGCGATCGGTATCGTCAAAGAGTTGAGAGGCGATGCCGAAGGCTGAACGCTAAATCGCGACCATCGTACCCCGATCGCGGATTGCTCTATTGTCAAACGGCAACAGATGAAGCTACTTGGGGCTGTGGGACGACGCTATTCGTCCACAAAGCGGCGAGTTTTTGTGCCTCATCAAGCCATTCGGGACTGACCGAATGCATCCGTCTGGGACGACCACGCCCTTCGACTTTCTAAAGACGGCTCGCGAGTGCTTGCTCTGATAAAATGATAGCGCCGCGTACAACACTGTATCGGAGAGACGGTAGTGAGGGTATTCAAACTCTAGCTTTTGAATCAGTCGGGTGCCGTATGATTCGCCCTCAAGTAAAACTGACAGCACGTAGCAAACTGCTTGCTCCTGCGTCAGATAAACTGGTGGTTGGGCCGCAAAAAACTGATAAATCTCCTCAAGTGTCATAAGATGAATTTTTTGAAAGCGATCGCGTACTTGATTTCAATCTCACTTTAATTGTTCCCTTAACTGCCTCAATTCTTTCTTGTCGTTGTAGGAGAGTTGCTCGATTTAGTTTGAACAATTACCGCTCTCCCTCGCTGAAATGAATCAAGTTGGTGGCGCTAGTTGACGAGCGATATCTGCCTTTGAGGGTAACTGATGCACAAAAGTTTTAGAGCCTCTTTTAGCATGAATTAATATTTCATCTACTAGTCATCTACTAGTAAGTTTTGTCACGGAACTTTTATTCGTTACCAAGCTAAATAGGGAATCATAAGTGGGAAAATTTTTGTTACCGGATGAAAATGCTACTGAAAACTTTTGTTGTTTTCTCCCTACTTGTAGTTTCCATTCCAGCAGGAGCACAAAATGCTTATTAAGACGGCATGCAAAGATACGACAAGCCTTCTGGTCAAGTCGCTCGGTTGTTCGGTCTAGTAGCGTAATCTATAAAAGGCTACAGGTATCTTTAGTTGCCAGGTTAATAGTTGTGTTGTAAAAATTCTTCCAAACACTAGCAACAGTGTTGTAACGCACTATTTCAACCTTACATATAGAGCTTCTCAAATTTTTTTTTGACAACACAACTCTATACCTACTGCCGCCTGGCGGTAAACCCAGCGACCACAGTGTTGGTATTGAGAAATCGGATCTCGCGTTTGTTGTCAACGACGACAAACGCAACCGTAGTAGGTCCATCAAAGGGTGCCCCTGAGAACTCGGCAACGCTGTTGCCTGTACCATCAGGATTGACCGAATAAGTGCATGTTTTGGAAGTGAGAGGTCCAAAGATTTTCCCGTTGACGTTAACGGTTGCGGCGATCGTACATCCTCCGTTTCCATCAAAGACTACCGTGCCGAGGGCGGCGGTCGGCACGGGTTGAGGGACAGAGGGAGACGCAATCATTCCGAATTCCCCCGAAAATCCCCACCTTCCCTTAATGCTCTTTTCGGAAAATGCTGGTTGTCGATCTTGAATTTTGAATAGTGTCATGGCGGGTAGTGTTTTAAACTTGCGATCTACTACTAAATTGACCAGCCGAACTTGTAGCGATTTATCAATAGGGCGTTTCTGCAAACTAAAAAATCAATGATTTTGAGCTGATGAATATTACCCCAAAGCTAAGCCTTTCTTTTACAGTAAGATGTCATTTTTCGTAAAAACTCTTCACAAAATTTACTCTGTAGACAAGTCCTAATTCGACTGGCTCGCGCTCGCCCTACCATTAACTTCAAAGCATTCGTTTCTAGGTCAGCTTCTTCCCACCTTCCCTGCCGAAGTAGGTCGTGTAATTAGCTATAATCCGTCCCTACTTCTGAAGGTAACTTATTCAAATTTACGCTACTATCTACTTCGTTAAGCGAATCGCGCTCGCCAACTCTAGATTCGCTGTTTGCGGTTCTTCCCTGGATCTTTCTTTTCACTGCTGGGGGCGATCGGCAATTACACGACGCGACTGTTTCCATCCATCATCGGTCTTTCGACAGAGCGAGTTGCGATCGGTTGCCTGATTCTAAAAGCCTACCGAGAGCTTCAATGGACTGCCGCCAGCCGCTTTCCATGCCGCTTGCCACCATGCCGTCACGGTCTTCTTAGTTCATAGCGGTGCTGTGCGTCCGAATCTCAGTTGTACGATCGTTAATCGCTACAAACTCGGCTTTTTCCAGCATGACGTGTCCGCGTTCTGGCATCCCCAAAAATTCAAATGTCTGCACGATCCGTCGATTTTTAGCGACTTCGTGAAAACAGCCAGTAAATTCATATTCGTTACCATCTGACGATCGCTCGGCGATATGCCAGCTGCCGCCGTCTCTACAATCAAAGCGATACACTTTCATCGGATTACCGCGACACCACCATTGAGAGGCTATTTATAAAGTAAAAATAAAGGGAGAACAATCGAGAAAAAGACTAGCGGTAGGATGCAAATGGAGAGTAGATTGACGTAGCAAAAATGTCTCGCAAGCCATATCCTACTGATCTGAGTGATGCTGAATGGAAAATCCTGATGCCTTTGATTCCAGAGGCGAAACCTGGTGGTCATCCCCGTACTACTGACATGCGAGCAATCTGTAATGCCATCTACTATCACTTGAAAACCGGATGTCAATGGAACATGCTTCCGAGGGACTTCCCACCAAGCTCAACGGTATACAACTACTACCGCAAATGGCAGCGCCTTGGGGTTTGGGAAAAATTAAACCATACACTGCGTGGTCAAGTTCGGTCGAAATTAGATAAATCAACGCAACCAACTGCGATTGCCGCAGACAGCCAGTCGGTCAAGACTGACCAAAAAAAGGGGATGTGTATGGTTTTGATGGATGTAAAAAGGTAAAAGGAAGAAAGCGGCAGACGTTAGTTGATAGTCTTGGACTGTTGTTGAAAGTTATTGTAAGTGAAGCAAATGCCCCAGAACGAATACTGGCTGCCTACGCACTCATGGAACTGTTAGAGGAGCGCCCAGAATTACTCGAAAAAGTAAAAGTTTTATGGGTTGATTCCGGTTATGACGGGGATAAGTTTGCGCTTTCAGTTTGGTTGATGATTCAAGCTCATGTTGAAGTCATACGGCGTACCGAGCCAGAATTCCAGGTTTTGCCCAAACGTTGGGTAGTAGAACGAACATTCGGATGGTTTAACCAGTACCATCGTCTCAGTAAAGATTATGAGCGTCTTCCTGAAATGAGTGAAGCAGCCATATATGCTGTGATGACTCGGATTATGCTGCGTCGTCTTGTCGCCTAAAGATTTACTTTATAAAGAGTTCCTCTTTGACATACGCCTCGAATACTTTTTCTAATGAAGCATTAATTGTGACGGTGCCCAAGATATTCTGTGAATTTTCTGGGACTGTGACTTTTAGAACTGCCATACAGTTATGTTCCTACTTGTCAATTTTCTTCGAATAATTTTTCCAAGGCATCGAAGCGGGCAGCCCAGACTTGTTCGTACTTGCTCAGATGCACTGCGGCGACTTCGATCGCCTTTGGTTCAATCCGAATCACTTTCTCCTTGCCACTGCGACACTTAGTCACGAGTCCTGCTTTCTCAAGCACGCTGACGTGCTTCGCCACCGCAGCTAAAGACATGGCATACGATCGGGCTAATTCGCTAATGGTGTGTTTTCCGCTCGATACACGCCCAAGGATGTCTCTGCGTGTCGCATCGGCGAGAGCAGCAAAAATCAGATCGAGAGTCGCATTTGATTCAACCATATGGTTGAATGATAGCTGGCAATAAATGCCCTGTCAAGTATTCCCAGCAGCGGATGTTGGTTATTACTACGGTTTTCAATTGGGTTGAAATACACGCCTGGTAGGGACGCACAGCTGTGCGTCCCTACAAATGTCATGCACACAATCAAGAATTGCTATTAAAGTGGCAATATCACTATAGGTATACGGCTGCACTGATGCAGCGACATAGAATGAGGAGAATTTTACTGTTGCCATAGATTTCACCAGCACCGTTAAATGACTATGAGTGTAGTTCCCAGCATCACCCTCAACGACGGCAAGACCATCCCGCAGCTTGGATTTGGGGTTTTTCAGATCGAGCCGCAGGATACCGTAGAGGCAGTCAGCAAGGCGCTGGAAATCGGCTATCGGCATATCGATACTGCACAGATGTACGGCAACGAGAAGCAGGTGGGTGAGGCGATCCGCGCCTCTGGTCTAGATCGCAGCAACATTTTCGTCACCAGCAAGCTCAACAACGGATTCCACCAGCCTGATGATGCTCGCAAGGCATTCAACACCACGCTCTTAGAACTCGGCTTCGACTACGTAGATCTGTTCCTGATCCACTGGCCTTTGCCGACGCTCTACAACGGCGATTTCGTCTCGACCTGGAAGACGCTTGAGGAATTCCATCGCGACGGTCGCGCCCGCTCCATCGGAGTGTCTAACTTCCAGATCGAGCACCTGGAAAAGTTAGCAGCCCAAACCGAAATAGTTCCGGCAGTCAACCAAATCGAGGTACACCCCTACTTCACCAATCAGGCTGTACGCAGCTACGGTCAGGAACATCAGATCGCTACCGAGGCGTGGTCGCCACTGGCGCAGGGCAAGGTGCTTGAAGACCCCACGATCGCTCGGCTTGCCCACAAGGTAGGCAAGACTCCGGCACAAGTCGTGTTACGGTGGCACATTCAACGCGGTGACATTATCTTTCCGAAGTCGGTGACACCATCGCGCATGAAGGAGAATTTTGAACTGTTTGACTTTGAACTGGATTCCACCGACATTGACACAATCTCCGCGCTCGATCGCGGCGAGTCCGGTCGCATTGGTCCAAACCCAGACAAGTTCGCCTACATTCCTGGCTGAATCCAGCTTTGTGTCAGAGGTGACAACAAACTTTGACAAAAGCAACAGTAGTCTTCCACATCCGACAAATTCCCTTTTGAAACGTTTGCTATCGTAGTTCCCCTGTTTCGCTGCTTGATGTAGACTTCCACATCCAACAAATTCCCTTTTGAAACCGTACCAATCTTCTTGGCTGTCTCAAGCTTTTGATGCAACCCAAGCTGGATAACTTACAGCCATTGCTCTAGCTCAAAAACCTGGGATTGGTTCCAAGCCAACTTTTCCAGCCATCTAGAAGCCTCTTGATAAAACTTAAATTGCTGCTCGTCGAGTCGAAACTCACGAGTGTGAACCATACGTCTGCCATTGACCATTTTTGCTCCATGATATTTGTGTAGAAGTTCGTGATACAAGACAAACTCAGCCACAAACTGGGGAATCCGTGCATCATCCAGAGTTGAGCTGATCGCTACTCGGTCTTTGGCTGGCTGATAGTAGCCAAACTTGCGGTAAGTGTTCAGTTGACTCCAACTTAGGCGTGGTTTGACTAAAGTTGAAGCGAAATACTCGCGATTGAGTCGATCGAATAACTCTTCCAAGTCGTAGCACTTGCCTTGAGCTTTGTCTCGATTCTCACAGGCAAAAGAGTCCAACTCCAGTAGCACTTGACTGTATTCTGGCGAATTAGCAAAATCTTTGACGAGCCGCGATCGCTCTTGGCTCTTGCCCAGCAATGCGTCTGTCACCAGTGCTGTCAAAACTTCCCCGTTGGCATGGATAAATCCTTCGCTAATGGTGAGAGTAGCAACGTTTCCTTGCCGCCTGTATTTGTACAATCCTGCCTGGTACGTCACCTCAACTGTTACATTTCCTAACTCCTGACAATGCTTTCGAGAAACTGCTTGAGCAATTTGCCGGGTAGAACGAGTCGCCTGAAGGTGCAATTGTAGATGGGATCGATCGCTCAAAAACTTCATCCAAACATAAATCGAGCCAGAGGAGCTACTTAAGTCGGCTGGTGTTGCCTGTTGTTGGAGGCAAATGTTTTCAATTTCTGCAACAGCGTGTGTTAAAGAGTCAAGCAGCTTTTGGAATGAACCAGTTTTTGGGGTGGAACTGGCAGCTAGGTATGAGAGTTGCTGCAAAATACTTCGTTGCCGTACTTTAATGTTCTTGAGAGGAATGGGCGCTTTTTTTGGAGAGGCAATACAACTTTCTAAAACGGGTAAATTATCCAAATCGATCCCTTTGAGAAAGGAGTAAGCCAAACGCGATCTACTTGGCAATTGCTCTGGTGTCATCCGCCCTCGATCGCATAATTGCTCGATCTCTTCAAGCGAGCTAGTGACAAATGCTTTAAAAGCAGCAACCTCCTGGGAAGAGATGCCATTATTTAAGCTATCTTGTGCCTTTTGAGCCGCTTTGACGACTCCACGAATTCGGAGCGTCATTTCTTCTTACGGCTAGTTCTCTTGCGCGGAGTCTTTTTCGCGGGTGGAGTCTTTTGCATTCCCATTCTTTTCGGTTTGGATGGGGATGGAGTCGGTCGCTCGGAGTCCGGCAAAGCTAATCCCCCCTGAATCAAATTTTTCAGCGCATTGGTAGTCAGGTCAGGAGGATCGGATTTGAGGCTGGCGTTGTACTGTTGTTGAAATGCCCCAATGCCTTCGGGAGTGGTCATATCAAATCCAGCATGATGACCCATCATCATAAATGCTTTGGCAATACCACCTTTGGAGGGATCGCTCATCATGTTGGGAAATTGGGATGCCAGCGATTCCAGATATTTGACGATCGCCTTGGCGCTGCGAAGGTTGTATTCCCGTTGGAGAAACTGCCAGAAGGCAACCAGTTCGGGAATGGCATCTTCGGCTTCAGTTGGATCGAAAATGGTGACTTTGCGCGGCAGAGTATATTCCATCAGGGTTTGTACGTCCCCTTTCGTCATTTTGGGCAGCGTCGTCTCGCCGTAGTTGTAGCCCATTTCAATGAAGGTGCCAATCCAACCGCCACCTTCTGGGTAATTCTTGAGGTGGGCTTCTCCTTCAGGAGAGTTGACAAATTGTTCGATCGCGCCATTGATGTAGTTGTCGAGGATCGGTTCAACATCATCGTAGGAGAGATTATCTAGCTGACGGATGTTAAAAGGCATATTCATCGATCTTCAAGTCTAATGCTTTTCATTCTGCCACTAGACGCACGCGCTTTGTCGGTCGCTTGTTCGATTGCCAAAGGCTGTATTCTATGTCAAGCAGTGAATTGGGTCATTTAGCAACTATCAGATTTTAGTCATACTCGTTTGAATCCGTTTGATGAAATTTTGGATGCGGCTAAAGTGCGCGCCTTGCCAGTAAATTTGAGCGCAATCCTGACAAACTGAGAATTCATCGTAAAATTCTCTCGTTTTCGGTGGGAGGCGATCGCCGATTTCTGTTTTCGTCACCGATTGCAACAAACCATTGCAGCGCAAACATCTTTGTAAAGGGGCGATCGCGTTAAATAAATCGAAGCGCCGCAAGACTTCCACTACTTGCTTAAACGAGTCTTGTTCCCGCACGCAGTAACCGTAAATGACGATACTGCGCTTCAACAATCCCCGATCTTTGGTTAATAAAATTCGGTTTTCGCGGCTAGAGATTTTAGCTAACTCTTCATCCTCGTAGTCATTTTGATACAAGGTGTCGAAACCTAACAAACGCAGGTAAGTGGCAAGTTTGCCCAAATGGATATCTAGGACAAACTGGATCTGTGCTAGTTGTGGTGGTCGCACGCGAGAGGGAGGACTTGCCTCAACTCTTACTGAAATAGGATAAACGCTAACGCGATCGCCATCGCCAATTAAATATGAAAAATCAACCGATTCACCGTTGACTAAAATTAAGTCAACTTCTGGATGCGGTATGCCCAAAGCTTCGATCGCGTCTTTGACGGCTGCCTTTTCCAGCAATTGATGCACAAACCAAACCTGTCTTTTCACTGGAGGCAAAAAGTCATTTAGTTCGGCATGAAATTGAAAATAAACTCGCTCCATCAGCATCTGGTTGGGTTTACTCAACGGAAGGCAAGATAACGACTGCCTTTCCCAAGCTCTTTCCTACTTCGCTCTTCATTGGCTCAGGTCATAACCTCACGTACTAGATTCGAGCAGTTGGAATTTCAACCTGTGATATTCTAAGCCTTCACTAGCGATCTGAACATACTGCTTGAGGTCAAATTTATCTACACTTCCCCACTCGCGAACGCAGTTTTCGCTACCAAAAACTGCTGCTCGTGTTGCTTTGTCCAGTCAATAAAAGCTACACAACGTCAGTGTACGGACAACATTTAAAACTACCGTTGTTTATTCATACCTATTATATATTTGCGGAATTTACGCAAGACATTTCTAATAAATGAATTTTTCGTGTAAGCAGTGTTAAAAAAGCAATGCGATCGCAAATAAATTAGCTATTGCCTTCAGTAAATCTTTTGAATAAGGAAAGCTAATCATTTGTCTAATTCCATCTAATTACTGTAGCTCGTTGTTGACCTAAGATCGCTATTTTCTCTGGTGACGCTAAATCTCTACAGCAAATACGATGTGGGATGTGATGCGACAAGTGTTAGCCCATATAGCGCCCGAACTGGAGTTAAGAAGTCAGATGTCAGTCAAAAGACCTTTAGTCATGAATCAACCGCAAATCGGTCAGCTCGTTCGTGAATTACGGTTGTCGATCGGGCTGACACAAGAACAGTTTGCAGCCCATTTGGGAGTTACCTGCGGTTCGATTAACCGTTGGGAAACGGGCGTAGCGAAACCTTTACCGCTAGCGCGGCAGCAGATTTGGCAATGCATAGAACAAATGGGCGCTCGTGGCGAGGAATTGTTGCAAAAGTATTTAGCTAATTAGTTTTCAAATGAAACAGCGGCTTTCATCTAAGGAATATCTGCGTGCCTTATTCACAGGAACGCAAGCAGCTCGCGCCCAAAGGACACAGTGATGGAAAAACTAAATCCTACGCCAGGTTCTATAGTCAAATGTCGTCGTCGGCAGTGGGTTGTGCTACCATCCGAACTTCAGGACATTATCCGCTTGCGTCCGTTGAGTGGGAATGAAGACGAAATCGCTGGCATCTATCGAGAGCTAGGGCTGGAAGCTATTGAATCAGCGACTTTTCCCTTACCTCAAGGCGATCGAGTACAAGACCACCGGGCTGCGCTCTTGCTAATGGATGCAGCACGCCTATTGCTGCGAAGTGGTGCGGGACCGTTTCGCTGCTTGGGACGTTTATCGTTGCGTCCCCGTCCTTATCAAGTCGTTCCCCTACTGATGGCGCTGAGATTAGAGACGGTACGACTGCTGATTGCTGATGATGTCGGAATTGGTAAAACCATCGAAGCTGGATTAATTGCCCGCGAATTGTTGGATCGGGGCGAAGCAAAGCGATTAGTCGTTCTATGCCCTCCGCATCTGTGCGACCAGTGGCAGCAGGAATTACGAGAAAAGTTTCATATTGATGCAGTCGTAGTACGCTCCGGTACGGCTTCCAAGTTAGAGCGGGGAGTACCGAATGGTTCCCATATTTTTAGTTACTATCGTCACCTAATTGTCAGTTTGGACTATGCCAAGGCAGAGCGTCGCCGTGCTAGTTTTATAACTCACTGTCCAGATTTAGTAATTGTGGATGAGGCACATACTTGTACTCGTCCAGGTAGCAAGAGTACATCCCAACAACAGCGCCATCAATTAATTGGGCAGATTGCCGAGAAACAAGACCGCCATCTATTGTTACTGACCGCTACCCCCCACAGTGGTATTGAAGAGTCTTTCTTATCACTTCTAGGTTTGCTCCAGCCAGAGTTCGAGCATTTGAGTCTCGATCGCCTGACGAAAGAGGAACGGGATAAGTTAGCCAACCATTTCGTCCAGCGACGGCGAGCGGATGTCAAGCTCTGGTTGGGCAACCAAACCCCTTTTCCAGAAAGAGAGCCGCAAGAGAAGCCCTACAAGCTATCGCAGGAGTATCGAGAGCTATTCGAGGATGTCTATAACTTCGCTCGCGGTCTAGTAAAAACTACGACACAGGAGATGAGCTATGCCCAACGTCGGGGACGATACTGGTCGGCGTTGGCTTTAATTCGTTGTGTCATGTCTTCGCCAGCAGCAGCAGTAGCAACGTTGAGCAAGCAAATCGGGAACCGAGGAGCGGGAGTCGGAAGCAGCGAAATTGAAGACTCGCCTTTGGACGAGGAACTGATGAGTTCCTACGTATACGACCCTACAGAACAGGAACAATCTGTAGATGCTCAACCCACAGTGGTTGTAGAACAAGGGCAGCGAAGCTACAGAGATGCGGACAGACGGCAGCTGAAAGCTTTTATCCAAGCAGCAGAGAAACTACGGGGCGATCGCGACCAGAAGTTGCAATCGTGTATCGCTATTGTTGAATCTTTGCTCAAAGAGGGAATGAACCCGATTCTTTGGTGTCGCTATATTGCCACCGCTAACTATGTTGCCGATGCTCTCAAGCAAAAACTAGAGAAAAAAGGCACTTCAATTCGAGTCATTGCAATTACTGGAGAATTATCGGAGGACGAGCGGGAAATCCGTTTGGAAGAGTTAAAGTCATATCCCCAACGAGTTCTAGTAGCTACGGATTGTTTGAGCGAAGGGGTAAACCTGCAATCGCATTTTAGCGCCGTTTTACATTATGACTTGCCCTGGAACCCAAATCGCTTGGAGCAAAGGGAAGGGCGGATCGATCGCTACGGTCAACCTGCCGCGAAAGTTAAAAGCTGCCTGCTTTACGGTCAGGATAATCCTGTAGATGGTGCAGTGCTAGAAGTTTTGATTCGCAAAGCCGTGCAGATCCATAAGACTTTGGGAATTACCGTTCCCGTGCCGATGGACAGCACTACGGTATCGGAAGCGGTGTTTAAATCTCTATTCGATCGCGCTACCGATGCCGTGCAGCTGTCGCTGCTAGATTTGTTGGACGGTGAGGATTCTGCCGTCGAGCAAGTTCACAAGAGTTGGGATAAAGCAGTAGAACGAGAAAAAGCCAGCCGCACCCGCTTTGCTCAACGCACGATCAAGCCAGAGGAAGTAGAACGAGAATTGATTGACTCTGACCAGATTTTAGGCAACGAGCGAGATGTGGAACGGTTCGTGCAATCTGCTTGCTCTAGCCTCAACTTAGGGCTAATCGAGAAGAAGCAGGGATGGCTGTTGCCAACACCGCCGGAATTTCTCCAGCCATTGCTAAGCAACGGGCGGGCGGGTGTCCCGCCCGACATTAGTTGCGTAGGAAATAAATCGCGGTTGCTGACGTTTACAACCCCTGCACCAGAAGGGGTGGAGTACGTGGGACGAAATCACCCCCTGGTAGAAGCTTTAGCGCGTTACATCCTGGAAGATGCACTAGAAAACGCCAAAGATCCCAAAGCAGCGCGGTGCGGCTTTACCACTACCGATGCTGTCCAGAAGCGCACAACATTGCTGTTGTTACGGCTGCGACACTTGTTAGACAGCCCCAAACATCAAACATTGCTGGCGGAAGAGTGTGCCGTAGTTGGATTTACTGGTTCTCCGTCCGATCCGATTTGGCTTTCGCCCCAAGAGGCAATGTCCCTGCTGCAACAAGCTACTCCAGTCAGCGATGTTCCTCAAGCCATCAAACAAATGGAACTACAGGAGTTGCTCGGCAGAGTTACCGAACTAGAGCCAGATTTGGAACTGTTTGCCAGAGAGCGATCGCACGAACTTTCTCAATCGCATCGGCGCGTCAGAGCAATTACCAAAGAAGGGCAGATTCAGGTTAGACCCCAGCTTCCGATGGACATTCTGGGCGTTTATATTCTCCAACCAGGACAGCGGAAAAAGAGTTAGGAATTACAACTTTTGTCCAGGTGCAATCGCTTCTGTCTGAAATATTGAATTTTGACTTTTGAGTTTTATGAAATCAGTAGCATCTACAATTACAGCCGTCCAAATTGAAGGCAACCTAATCGCTCCAGATCTGACCTCTCTGGTGCTGACGGGCAGTATCAAAGGACAAGCACCGGAGGATTTTGGTTTTGCCAAAACGGACAAGCTAGCAGATGAGATTGCTACTGCTTGGGGAGATGCCAAAGCTTACTGGGCGGCGTTTCAACGAGCGTTATTAAGGTTAGACGCGGACGATCCAGCGACAACGATTACCCGTGAATGGGCAGTGCCGCTGTTACGGAGTCTCGGCTACAACCCCGTTTACACCGCCAAAGCTGAAGTGGTGGAGGGACAAACCTACGCGATTTCCCATCGCGCCGAACCAGGAGAAAACAAGCCACCCATCCACATTATCGGTTGTCGGGTAAAGGTGGATCGGCGTCCCCCTAGCAGTACGCCCAGATTATCAGCCCATGCGCTGGTGCAGGAATATCTCAACAAGACGGAACATTTGTGGGCGATCGCAACTAACGGTTTGCGCTGGCGGTTACTGCGCGACTCTTCCTTAATGACTCGCCTGACCTATATCGAATTTGACCTAGAGCAGATTCTCAACGGCGAGAACTTTGCCGAGTTTGGGCTATTTTATCGCCTGTTTCACCGTTCCCGCTTGCCTCAAGGAATGGACGATGCGGATAAGTGCTTGCTGGAATACTACCACCAAGAGGCGCTGCAACAGGGCGGACGAGTCCGCGATCGCCTGCGCGACGGTGTAGAAAAAGCTTTGCTCCAGTTAGGTACGGGTTTTCTACAACATCCGCATAACGAACATTTGCGGCAGAAACTTGCTGAGGGTAAGCGGGTGGAGGCGGAGGTATCCTCCGCATCGGAGCCGCGTAGAGAATTAACAGATGTCGGATATTATCGTCAATTATTGCGGCTAATCTATCGCCTGCTGTTTTTAATGGTGGCAGAGTCGCGGAATTTATTGTTAATCGGAGAAGACAGAGAAAAAGAGCGAATCTACCGCGAATATTACAGCATCGAGCGACTGCGAGAGTTAGCCGAACGTCCTAGTTGGCGGCGGGAAGGTTTTCAAGATTTGTGGCAGGGATTGTGGGTGACTTTCCTGTTATTTGACGAGAATTGGCGAGGGAAATTATTGGGATTGTCGCCTTTAAATGGCGATCTATTTGGTTCCAATACGCTGCCAGATTTAGGCGATCTTGCAATTGATAACTATGATTTACTAGTAGCAATTCGTCACCTGTCGCTGTATCAAGATAAAGAACAATTGCGGCGGGTGAATTATGGGGCGTTGGATGTGGAAGAATTGGGGAGCGTCTACGAGAGTTTGTTAGACTTTCACCCCCAGATAATACAGAAGCAGGGAATCTATCAATTTGCGTTGGTATTTGGGAGCGATCGCAAAACCACAGGCTCTTACTATACCCCACCCCAACTCGTACAACAACTGATAAAAACGGCATTAGAACCTGTAATTGAAGAAAGAATTCGTACTACAAAAGCTAATTACGAATTACGAACTACGAATTACGAATTAGAAAAAGCATTATTAAGTCTAAAAATAGTCGATCCTGCTTGTGGATCGGGACATTTTCTTTTAGCAGCAGCACGTCGTATTGGTAAAGAATTAGCCAAAGTCCGTACTGGAGAAGCAGAACCAGGCAGCGAACCTTTAAAGCTAGCGATTCGAGATGTGATTCAAAATTGTATCTATGGGGTGGATTTAAACCCCTTAGCGGTCGATTTGTGCAAAGTGGCATTATGGATTGAAGGCTTTCCTGGCAAATTACCGCTCAACTTTTTAGACCACAGAATTAAATGTGGAAATTCCCTGGTGGGAGTGTTGGATTTAGATTGTCTAAAAGAGGGAATTCCCGATGAAGCTTATAAAGCGGTAACTGGGGATGATAAAAAGTTATCTTCACAGTTTAAAAAACAGAATAAGAAAGAACGGGAGAATAAGGATCAGTTATCGCTGTTTGGGGATTTAGAACCCGAACGCACCCAGTATGCAGAAAGTTGGCGGGAGTTGGGGGAAATTCCCGAAACCACACCGCAGGAAGTAAAAGACAAGGAGAAGCGATATCAAGAGACTCGGAAAAATCAGAGGTGGTGGCAAGACTATTCTGCTTGCAATTTGTGGACGGCTGCATTTTTCATGCCGTTGACCGAACAGAATTTGCAATTGTTACCGACGACAGCAGTATTAACTCAACTATTACGGGGGAATAAGTCTACACAAGAGATAGTGGAAGCAGCGAATAAGCTGGCACAGGAGAAGCACTTTTTTCATTGGTGTTTAGAGTTTCCTGAAGTATTTGAACAAGGTGGTTTTGATTGCGTAGTAGGAAATCCACCTTGGGAAAGGATTAAGTTACAGGAAAAAGAATTTTTTGCTGCTCGCAGTGCTGAAATTGCTAATGCAGCGAATAAAGCAGCACGGGAAAAGTTAATTAAGGAATTGCCTCAGAAAAAACCTCAGTTAGCACAAGCTTGGGAAGAGGCTAAACATGATGCTGAAGCTCAAAGTAAGTTTACCCGCGAGTCAGGAAGATTTCCACTGACTGCTGTAGGAGATATTAATACTTATGCTGTGTTTGCAGAAACTAATCGAATACTAATCAGGAAAACTGGACAAGCTGGTTTTATCATTCAAAGTGATATTGCTACAGCAGATAGCTATAAGCAATTTTTTGCTGACTTACTAAATAATCAACAACTTATCAGTTTTTATGACTTTGTTAATACTGAAGGTATTTTTCCAGCAGTTCACCGCACGCATCCACATTTTTGTCTAATTACAATATCTGGTCGTTCTCAAAAGCGATTGTCAGATTTGGCGTTTTGGAATACCAATATTCGGCATTTGAATGATTCTAATCGTATTTTTACTCTTTCTGCCGCTGATTTATCTTTACTTAATCCTAATACCCTCACTTGTCCAGTTTTTAGAACAAGTATTGATGCTGAACTAACTAAGAAGATTTATCAGCACGTACCTGTTTTAGAAAACGAACAAATAGGTAGCAACCCTTGGGGTATTTCATTTATGCGAATGTTTGACATGGCAAATGATAGTGGGTTGTTTAGGTATGAGGCTAGTAATGGTTTAGTTCCTCTCTATGAAGCAAAGATGTTTCACCAATTCGATCACCGCTGGGCAACGTGTACAACTACCAGTGATACTCGTGATTTAACAGATTTAGAGAAGAGTAGTTCACACTTTTTACCTCAGCCTCGTTACTGGGTTAATTATAATGAAGTTGAAAATCGATTAGGTACTAAGTGGAAAAAGAATTGGCTTTTAGTTTTTAGAAGTATTACAAATACAACTAACGAACGGACTGCTATTTTTAGCATTATTCCTAAAGTAGGTTTAGGTCATAGTGCATCTATTATTCTACCTAGCACCGACAATTCTCAAATAGCTTCGTGTCTTGTCGCTAATCTTTGTACTCTAGTATTTGACTTCATCGTTAGACAAAAAATAGGTGGCGCTAACTTTAGTTTGTTCATTGTAAAACAACTTCCTGTTATTCCCCAGAAGCATACGCCCTCAGAAGACATTAATTTATCAGCAGCCGCGTTCTCGAACTCGTCTACACCGCTTGGGATATGCAACCATTCGCCCAAGATATGGGATATGACGGCGAACCCTTTATTTGGAATAGCGAAAGACGAGCATTATTGAGAGCAGAATTAGACGCATATTATGCCAAACTCTATGGACTTACCCGCGACGAACTCCGTTATATTCTCGATCCTGCTAATGTCTACGGTTCCGACTTCCCCAGCGAAACCTTCCGCGTATTAAAGAACAACGAAATTAAACAATTTGGCGAATATCGCACCCAAAGATTAGTGCTGGAAGCATGGGATAAAATGTTTAAATAATTCGTAATTCATAATTCGTAATTCTTAATTGATGAAACACTACATAATTCAGCGCAAAAACATACGATAGAATGTCTAGTGTTTAATGCTTATAGTAATAATTTTTAAGCTAAAAGTTGAAAAGTGGAGAACGTAGAGGTTGGCGTTTTTAATCTACCTAGATGTTTGCTGTCTAAATCGACCCTTTGACAATCAAGCACAGGAGAGAGTGCGTCTAGAGTCCGAGGCAGTGCTACTAATTCTTACTCGCTGTCAAAGCCGTGAGTGGTTTCTGCTTGGCAGTGAAGCTATTGACGCTGAAATTGCTCAAACACTTGATGCAGACAGACGACAGCGATTAATTGCTTTGGCTTCTTTAGCGACAACTAAAGCAACTGTTACTAAGCAAGTTGAGTCTCGTGCGCTAGAAGTGGTTCGGTTAGGGTGTAAACCATACGATGCATTACACATTGCCTGTGCCGAGGCAGGGAATGCTGACATACTGCTCACAACAGATGACAGACTAATACGTAAAGCGGCTACTTATGACAATATGCTACAAGTGAGAGTACAAAACCCCATTCTTTGGCTGCTGGAGGTAACGAACAATGGAAATGCGTAATGCGAGTCCCATACAGATTAGGCAGCTAGGAATAGAAGCTTTAGCAAAAGCTCTTGGTCCTGTAGGAATGGTTCGCTTCTTGCAGCAATTTGAAACTGGCAGTGGCAATTATACGCGAGATCGAGATGAACTACTCAAGGATGTCAACATTGAAGATATCCTGGGTCAAATTAAGCAGATGCGGCATAACCAGCCTGCCGAAGAATGAGTAATTTTGAACAAACAATCTCCTTTTAAAAGTGACACACAGTTTTCCAATTTTAACCAAGAAGGAATTGAAGCCATGTTAAACATAAGCTTATTGAGAGGAACCAGAGTTTATCAAGAAGCTAAAGAAGAAGGAAGACTAGAAGGAAGATTAGAAAGTAGAGTTCAATTAGTGCCAAAACTCCTGCAAAAAGGACTGAGCATTCAAGAAATTGCAGACTTATTAGAGTTAGATGTAGAAGAAGTCAGAAGAGTAGCACGAGAGTAGTAAACCTCTATTGTTTCGTTTCCAAATATTAACCGCAAAGGAATTATAGCTATGCTGAACGTAAACTTTATAAGAGGAACCAAGGTTTATCAGGAAACCAAAGAAGAAGGGGCGTTAGAGGTTACAGTTAAATTAGTGCCGAAACTACTGCGAAAAGGATTGAGCATTCAAGAAGTTTCAGACATCCTAGAGTTAGATATAGAAGAAGTCAGAAGAGTAGCACGAGAGCAGTAAAACTTTATTGTTCCGTTTCCGAATCTGACCCTGGAGGAAATTGAAACTATGCTGGACTTAAGCGAATTTAAGAAAAGCCGATTATATGAAAGCGTTTTAACAAAAACTAAGTTAGAACTTGTACCAAAGTTACTAGAGAAAGGGCTTAGCGTTCAGGAAGTTGCAGAGATACTAGAGTTAAATGTAGAAGAAGTACGGAAAGCAGCACGACAGTAAAAATCTACTAGAGGATAGCGATCGCATTTTATGAGATCGGACAGTAGGAATTTCATCGCCTAACTTGGGCATTATAAGACAAGAAGATCGGCTATTAGATTTGTTTCTAGGCTGACTCTTGAAACGAGTATGCCACAATTTAAAATTTATGAAAATTCCGATTAAACTTCAGAATTTATTGCAGCAAAACGAAAATGCAATTGCAGCTGCTAGCACGTTACTGGGTCAAAAGCTAGCGTTGCTAGATTGTACGGGAGTTGCCTCAGTCACCCCAGAACAATTAACACTTTTATTTACAGGTATTCCAGAAAGTTGGGATTTACAACAACTCGAAGAAATTATCGATCTCTCTACCCTGACTGAAACCTTCTCTCACCAACTTCAAGAGTGGGTTAACCAACACTTAGGAAAAACAACTCCCACCCCTCCAAAACCATCAATTACGTTAGCGAAGCGGGGCGTAGCCCATTACGAATTACGTAGCTTGCTTCCCCGAAGGGTACTACAAATTATGCTCGATATTTTCAATTCCGCAACGAAGTTATTGACGACTACCGCCGCTATATTGAAAGTTTTCTGAGAATCCGCGACCCAAAAGTTAAAGAATTTGTCGATCGAGAACTAGAAAGAGGACAACTTTGGAGCGACCCTTTAGTGCAATTAAATCCCACCTATAAAAAAGGTGCTACTGTCACTGAATTAGTGCAACAAGGAGTTCTTCATAGAGAGTGCGATCGCTATTTTTCCAAAGACGGCAAACCCTTTCAGTTTCACTACCACCAGCAGCAAGCATTCCTCACAGCACAACGCCAAGAACCCTACGTCCTTACAACAGGTACGGGTTCCGGTAAAAGCATGACATATGTTGTGCCGATTTTTGACGATCTACTGCGCTATCCCGAAATTAAAGGAGTCAGGGCAATTTTGGTTTATCCCATGAATGCCTTAATTAACTCCCAAAAAGAAGAACTCGACAAATTTCTGCGCCAGGTTGCCAATACCCACATTCGCGTCGAACAATATACCGGACAAGAAAGTTCAGCTCAGAAAAATGAAATTCAAGAAAATCCACCCCAAATTTTGCTCACCAACTACGTGATGCTAGAGCTAATGCTCTCCCGCACTCACGAAGATAAACTTGTAGAATCTCCCAATTTAAAATTCCTGGTACTCGATGAATTACATACATACCGAGGAAGGCAGGGCGCAGATGTGGCGATTTTGATCCGCAAACTGCGGCAACGCTGCGGTCAGGATCTCCTGTGCATCGGCACTAGTGCCACCATGTCAACAGAAGGCTCTCGCGAACAACGCCGTCAGGTCGTGGCGAATGTTGCCAGCAAATTATTCGGCGTGGAAATCAAACCCAGTAACGTCATTGATGAAACCCTAGAGCGTTCTATTGGGCGTGCTGCACCTACTACTGACGAACTGCGATCCGGCATCCTAACAGGTTTACCACCAGAGCCAGAACAAACTTTAGATGCATTCAAAACACATCCCCTCAGCCACTGGATTGAGATGAACTTTGGTTTGGTAGAGCAAGAAGGGCATTTGGTGCGCCGCACGCCCATTACCCTAGAGTCAGGAGCAGCAACCCTAGCAGCACAAACCCAACTACCACCTGAAACCTGCTTAGCCGCCTTCAAACAGATGTTTCTCTGGGGGAGCAAAACAAAGGGACTTGCCTTTCGCCTGCATCAGTTCATTTCCCAAGGGGTAGCGTTTACTCCGACCATTGAAAGTCGGGTCGACGCATTCTCACTCTCGAAGGTCAGTATACTACTACCGAAAACCGCCTACTTTACCCCCTCGTCTTTTGCCGAGAATGCGGACAGGATTACTACGTAGTGCGCTACGATGCCGACAAACAAAACATTCTACCGCAATTACCTACCGCCTTGGATATTAGTGCCGACGATGCCGATATTAGCGAAGGCTACCTGACCCTAGACGATCCAGGACTTTGGGATTCTAGCGATGAAGAAAGGCTCCCCGATTCCTGGTTCACCGAAACCAAAAGGAAAGGGCGCGTTCCCAAAAAGGACTATACCAAGTTTATTCCCCAACAGCTGCAAGTGCTACCCAACGGTAAAGTCACAACCTCTGTATTGCAAGGAACTACCTGTTGGTTTATCCGCAAACCATTTCTCGTGTGTCTCAACTGCGGTGTAGTGCATGACGGGCGCAAAAATGAATTTAGCAAACTATCCCGTCTGAGCAGCGAAGGGCGGAGTACTGCAACCACCCTGCTATGTCTTTCTACTACCAGCCGCTTGAAGCAAGTCTTCACGGGTGAGAAAGCTAAAGCCGCCAAAATTCTCAGCTTTACCGATAACCGTCAGGATGCCTCCTTACAGGCGGGGCATTTCAACGACTT
Organism: Chroococcidiopsis sp. CCNUC1; assembly: GCF_023546805.1. Lineage (NCBI taxonomy): Bacteria > Bacillati > Cyanobacteriota > Cyanophyceae > Chroococcidiopsidales > Chroococcidiopsidaceae > Chroococcidiopsis > Chroococcidiopsis sp. CCNUC1. The sequence goes on from NZ_CP097482.1 coordinate 245,510, forward strand.
CGTGCAAACCAGTTTCTTGCGGGCAGCACTTTTGGGCGCACTTGGGGCAAAGGGGCAACTCACCCACAGCGAGCTAGTCAGCGAGGTTGCCAAGTACATGGGACTGTCCCAAACCGACTACGCCAAGCAACCAGCCGAGTTTGGTGTTGGCAAGCAGCGCAACGAAGAAGCCTTTCGCAAACTGATCCAATATCGCCTTTACGAAGATTTACGGCGGGGATGGCGCATTGTCCAACCCAACCTGGAGCAATGCGGACTGCTGGCGATTGAGTATGACGGTTTGGAAGCAGAATGTGCAAATGAGGCACTTTGGCAAAAACACTGCCATCCTATCCTACTGCAAGCTACCCCCAAGAACGTTTCATCTGCCTCCCTTGCCTTCTCAACCAGCTGCGGCGGGAATTGGCTATTGATGCCAAGCTTTTGCAACCAGACCAACAAGACCAACTCAAAAGCGATATTTTTCAGGCAATTAAAGAACCTTGGGTGTTTGACGAAAACGAACAGATGCATAAAGCAACCTGGGCAAGCACGAGCAGCGGCAGTAACGAAAAAGCCAAAGTCAAGCTCACACCCAGAAGTAAAATTGGTCGATTTTTGCGCTCGCCCAAAGCTTGGTCGCTGCGGAGCCAACCCTTAACTGATGAGGAGTATACCAGTTTAATCGCTGCCTTAGTTAACGCCCTGTGCGATGCTGGCTATTTGGCGAAAGAGAAATCTGAAGTACAGCTACGCATCGATTCTCTGTTGTGGAAAGCCAAGCTCCTGAGCGAAATTCCCCCCGATCCTTTAACAACTCGCCGCTTGCAGGGAAATGAAGACGCTAAAATTCCCGTCAACAGCTTCTTCCAAGAATTTTACCAAACCAATGCCTTTCAAATCCAAACGATGGAAGGGCGCGAACATACCGGACAGGTGAAAAACAAAGATCGCCAGGAGCGGGAAGAGAAATTTCGCAATGGTGAATTAGCGGCTTTGTTCTGCTCTCCTACGATGGAATTGGGAATTGACATTTCCGATCTGAGCGTCGTGCATTTGCGAAACGTTCCCCCAGCCCTGCCAACTACTGCTCAACGTAGCGGAGAGCAGGCAGGAGCGGACAGGAAGCCCTAGTCATTACTTATGCCGCGATCGGTAGCGGTCACGACCAATACTTCTTCAAACGCCAAAATCAAATGGTTGCTGGGGTCGTTGCCCCACCCAAGCTGGAATTGGCTAACCAAGATTTGGTTCAATCCCACGTTTATTCAATTTGGCTAGCGCACACTGGGGTTTATCTAGATGATTCGATGAACAAAATTCTGGAACTCGATCTCGATGGCTATCCTCTCAAAGAGAGCGTGCGTCAGGATTTAACTTTAAGCCAAAATAAACTAGCAAAATGTCTGCAAGCTACCCAATCTATCCTCTCCGATCTCTTCTGCCAAGCAGACCTGCAAAAAGCTTCTTGGTATTCTGTGAATTGGTTGCAGTTCGCCTTAGAAAATGCGCCCAATGCATTTGACCGAGCCTGCGATCGCTGGCGCAAACTGTATGGTGACGCAATAATTCAATTAGAGAAAGCCCGCGAAACGATTGACCGTTATGCTAGAGGCTATGCTTCCCAGGAAGAACACGATATTGCTAAAGCTCAGGAAAAAGAAGCACTACGGCAAAGAAGCTTATTAGTCGGATTAACCGAAAGCAAAAGCAATAGCGAGTTTGAATTTTATCCCTACCGCTACTTTGCCGCCGAAGGATTTCTACCAGGATTTAACTTTCCTCGCCTACCAGTTAGGGCATACATTCCTACAGGAGATGGCGGTGAATTCATTTCCCGCCCTCGCACCGTTGCTTTACGGGAATTCGCGCCCAGCAACATTGTTTACTACGAGGGTAGTAAATTTATGGTGGCAAAGACCAAAGTTCCCGTTAGCGGTATTGACAGCCAGTATAAACGGGCGAGCGTCTGCTTTAACTGCGGTTATTTCCACGAAGGTGATTTTCGCGACACTTGCTCTAATTGCGGTGCAGCAATTAAAAACGATCGCTACCAGAATATCGCTAAATTGACTCGCGTACTACCAATGGAAACTGCGATCGCCCGCCGACGAGAACGCATTACCTGCGATGAAGAAGAACGGCTCAAGTACGGCTACAACGTCACCACCCACTTCCGCTACGCTAGCCAAAAACAAGAATCGGCAACCGTTCAAACTGCTGAAGGCACGCCACTATTGCGCTTAACCTATGGAGCCACAGCAAAAATTTGGCGGATTAATCGCGGACTGAAGAAGAATATCGACGAGCGGGGATTTAAACTCGATACCAAAACAGGGTTCTGGGCGATCCCAGAAACGAACGAGGCGACTGACAGCTGCATACGGAAGTTAATTTAATGGTAGACGACACTTGTAATATTTTGGTTGTCGAGCCTCTAGGCGTTCCGGCTGAGAACAGAGAAGCTTTTATTGCTACGCTGCAATACACTTTAGAAACAGCCATCCAAGCAGTGTACAAATTAGAAGCCGACGAACTCGACTCCGAACGACTGGGGAAGGTAAGTATTTGCTAGTTCTGGGAAGCAGCAGAGGGGGAGCGGGAGTACTTTCGCAGCTATTGGAAAAACCAGAGGCATTTCAAAAAATCGCCGCTGCTGCTCTAGATATTTGCCATTTCAAGCAACCCAAAGAAAGCTGCGTCCAAGCTTGCTACGAATGCTTGCTATCCTACCGCAACCAATTCGACCATGCATTCATAAATCGTCATTTAATTAAACCCTTGCTCGACCAACTGCTAGCAAGTCAGGTTGTTGGCAATTCTGAAGGAATGTCCCGCGAGGAGCGATATCAGCAATTACTACAACAAACAGACCCTAATTCTAATTTCGAGCGAGTCGTTTTACAAGAGATTTATCAACGGGGATATAAGCTACCGGATGCGGCACAAGAATTAATTCCCTCAGCCAACTGCAAGCCGGATTTTCTCTATAAAACCAATGCCGCGATCGCTATTTTCTGTGACGGTTCGGTTCATGACAGTCCAGACAAGCGCAAACAAGACCAAATCGAGCGAGATAATCTCAGGTACAACACTGGTTACACTGTTCTAACATTGCGGCATGATGAGGATTGGGGAAAGAAGTTAGGAATTTTAGGAAGTCTCTAAAAAAACTCCCCCAGACAGGAGTTTCAAAGTCTGAGGGAGATTTGAGCAATGACAGAATTTGTTGTTAACCTGGCAACTAAAGATAGGGCAGGTCTTCTGGTCAAGTCGAGGGGAAGTTCGGTCTAGTAGCGTAATCTATAAAAGACCTGCCCTATCTTTAAAAGCCGCCTTAATAAGCAGGTGCTTGTACTCGTTTTTGCAACCAGCGCAGAACCGCAGCTTTCTCTAAAAGTCCAACTAGTACGCCATTCTCCCCAATTACCGGTAGCGCCGAGCGTTGCTGTTGTTCTAGGATTTTTACTGCTTCTAGTAGCGATTGCTCGGATTGAATCATCGCCGATGCTTCGATCGGTTGCATCAATTCTCGAACTTGGGTTTCTGCCCAACGTGAAGTAGGAACCACTCTTAAAGCATCTAGAGTCATCGTACCAACTAGTTGCCCTTCAAGATCGGTGACTAAAAACCTCTCCCACTTACCATGACCAAGAATCGATTCATCAGCAAATTCTCTCAAAGAAAGCTCGGCTGATACTATTGGGCTGTCAAAATTTACTACGTCTGCTACCTTAATCTTCTTTAGTGTTGACTGCAATGTAGCAGATTGGGCAGTCCTGGTAGCATTTTGAAGTAAAAACCAACCTAAGATTAAGTTCCAGAAGTTACCAAAACTACCAAACAATACTAGGGGGATTAAGCCAGAAGCGATCGCCAACCAGCCAATGAATTGCCCTGCTCTACTGGCAAAGACAACACCTTTTTCAGAATTACCCGTAATTTTCCAAACTAGTGCTTTGAGGATGTTACCTCCATCCAAAGGTAAGCCAGGAATTAAGTTGAACAGCGCCAACGCCAAATTTACGTAAGCCAACGTTCCTACAACTGCGGCGAAAGGTGCTAGTAATGGGACAGTAGCGTTAATTGTTGTCAATAACCCGAACAACAATAAACTGACTAAGGGACCAGCGATCGCTACCCAAAACGCTTCACTCGGAGTTTTTGATTCTTTCTCCAGGCTAGCAAGACCGCCAAACAGAAATAAAGTTATCGATTTAACTTCAATTCCCTGCCTCATGGCAACAAAACTGTGTCCTAGTTCGTGCGCTAAGACTGAAGCAAATAGCAATAGAGCGGTAGTTAATCCCAACAACAAGGGTAGCAAACTACCCCAAGCAGGGAATTGCATTGCTAACCCACTGGTATAACTCCAAGTCACCAAGCCCAAAACCAAAAACCAGGACGGGGCGACATAGAAGGGAATTCCAAATAGATTACCAACGCGAATAGTGCCGTTCATATAAAGCACCTCTAAACTTGAACTTTGAGAATTTGAGTAGTTTAGGATCGGCACGACACGGCTTGTCGTCAGACCTTTTCTCTCTTTCTCCATCTAGCGTAACGAATTGTAAAGAAGCTTTAAACTATTTAACTATCGTAGTATCCGTCCGCTCCAGTGCGGTTAACAAGCATCGTCAGGAAAACGCTCGCGCCTTCGAGATCGCAGAGGACGAATTGACCCGACATATTCTCATTCTTGTTGTTTGAGGGCGCTCGCTGCGGTTGCATCGAGGCTAGGGCGTGTTTGCTAACTTAAGTTATGCTGTGGTTATGAGTTGCAGTCGTTGCAACAGGTGCAACATTTCAGTTTAAGCTACTGTTCAACCCAGTCACAATAAGGAATAAGGCGATCGCGCTCTTTTACTTGAAGCTGTTTTTGTCCGGTTGACTGCGTTCTACTTAAACTATCAACAATTAATTCAATATATTTTCTTGCTAAACTCTCTTCACGATTATGCAGTTTTTTTACCTCTGGATCGTGTTGTAATATTTCAACAATTGACTCGCAGCTCAAGTTATTTTGTAATGCTTTGAGCGCAACAGTTTTACTCAACTCAATTGGAATACGTGCTTCTACTCCTCGACTGTAATCTTCCCAAAGTTGTTGCGACAAACGGTTATCTTCTACTTTTTCACGCTCGTTGGGAACGGGTTGTGTCAATGTTGGAATGCTAATAGCAGTTGCTCTAGCGGTGGAAGAAGAATTTGTAGAAAGATCGAATAAGCTTAACTGCACTCCTACCGATTCGGGTATTTGTTTGGATCTTCTCGTCCGAGGTGTTCTGGCTGTAGGTTGTATGGTGGTGCGCGTCGGTGGAGGAGAAGTTTGAGAACTTTGCAGTACGGACGGCGATCGCCCTGGCTCGAAGATAACGACTGTATGCCCCATTTCCTCCAAACGAGATTTGTATCGCTCCAATGCATGGTGGGGAAAGCCGCTCATGGGAATACGACCGAGTGCGGCAGAACCTGAGTTTTTGCTAGCTAGCACCAGCTTCAAATCATGCGCTACGACCGTAGCATCTTGAAAGAAAGCCTCGTAGAAATCGCCGACTCGTTGAAGTACTAACGCTTGTGGAGATCGATCCTTTAAAGCTAGATATTCTTGTAGTAGTGGAGATAGCTGGCGACGCTCCACGAAAGGAAGGCTATGAGAATTTGCATCGGGATGATTTATTTCTGTAGTGCGATGCCGAAGGCGGAACTTGGCTTTGTCGCGACCATCGCCCTTTAATAGCTCGGTTGGCTCGTCAACCAGTTTAGGCGAGGATTCTTGTGGTACGGCTGGTTGGGCAATCGCGTAAGCGTTGCTAACACTCGTTATCGATCGCGCAGCAGTAGCAAATCCCTGTTCCAGAAGATTTTCGCTAAAAGTTTTGGCAAAGCCTCGGTCTTGGCGACGGTACTCGCCACCAGTCAGGGGATTCTGCACGGCAGTTTGAGTCAAAGCCAGTTGTCCGCCTGAAGATATCCTAAACACCATTTCGGAGTCGATCGCCAAGTCGCCACTTCTATCTGCCAGGAAGTGTGTCAAATAAAGTTCCCGTCCGTGCCGCTCGATCGACAAACTCATGTACGGTTCGTTCTCTACTTTTAAATGAAAGTCTTCCCCCTCCAAAATTTGGGCTGCCAACCCAGCTTGATGCAGGAGTTTGGCAACATTTTTTTCTGCCGCCCCAGCTTGGAAGCGAAAGTCGGCAATCTGCAAGGCTATCTCACCAGAGGAATTTTGCCGTTCCAGCCGAGCAGTCGGTTTTATCTTCTCATCTTCGGCAGCGCGACTGTCGTTGCTCAAACCGCTTACGGCATCGCCCGACGATGCTTTATCGATCGCATCTGCCTCGACCTGCCGTTCGCCGTCCCCAACGCTCGGTGTATGAATTTCAGTATCGATCGGTATGGATGCGAGTGTAACCTTAGCACCCTCGCAGTAATAAGTTGGACAGTCTTTCTTGTCCCCTCGAATAGAAGTTATATCAATCGCGTAATCTGTATGAAGACTGTCCAACTTATTTTTGCTTAACCCCTCAGATGCTTGGGGGAAGTCGATCGCTTTACCCTGACTGACACCAGGAACGCCTACCTCAACCGATTCCGATTCGACTGGTTGAAGGGAGGGTAGGGTGATGCCGAGAAAGTTGCGGGCGACATCCTGTTTCTCAAAAGCAGCCAACCTCAAACCCTTAGTTTGCATCAATTCCAATACAGATGCAATTCTGTCTGGGGAAACAACTGCCTCCATGCGATCGCCGATGGAATAAAACTCACCTCCAACTGTCTGGAGCAAGGTTGGGTCTAGATAATACGCTCCACCGTCATTCCTGGATTTGGCAGTTTGGATGATAAAGCCGTCTCCGTAGCGGCTGCGTTGGGGCTTGATCGTTAAAGTTTCGTCAAGCGTTTTTACTTGTCCGGCGCGATCGGTGACTTCGGTGAGAAAGGTAACGATCTGTCGAGCAGTGGGAATAATTACGGGCTGCTGTTCTAAAGCTTCCTCAATATCAAATCCTTGCGGAGCGAGCAATCCTTGGCGCGTTCTGCCGCGATCGTCCGTATAATTGACGATTTTGCCTTGGAATTTTTCGTAAGCCCGCAATAAGTTACCTGTAAAAATTTGCCTTGATTCGCGGTTTTTAGACTGCTTGAGGTCGAAAGCTTGATAAATTTCCACTCCATCCCAATTGAGAGACTCAGGAGCGAGCGTGACACAGTTGGCTGAAAGGGTGTTGACTTGAGAAAAAGGTAAGGTTAAATACCGTGCTGGATCTGCTAGCACGATTTGCATCTTCCACCTGTTGGGCGTGACTGGGCTTTCATTTTCTTCCCGATTGCTGCTCCAAATTTTTCCTACGACACCGTAGAAGATATTGCCAGTCTCAGTCACGACTCTCACGCTTTCGCCAAGGGGGAAAGTTTCTAAAGTATTGCTGACGTGTTGTAGCTGTACGTTGAGGCGATTGTTGATTTTTTCAATGGATGAGGCAGATGTTTTGCCCTCAATCGCTGCCGTTCGGTAAGACTGGGTAGCTTGGAGCAACTGCTGCCGCGTAGATTCGGCTTGCTGTTTGGCGTGGTTACTAACAGTGTTGAAGTCGTGGGCTTCTACCGCTTCTACGAGTTCCAAGTTGAGATTTTCGCGGACTAAATTAATTGCTTCTAGAGTCGTGACGGGCTTACGGGGTGTTTTGGCATCTACCACTTCTACATTGACGGGGCTGGTGAAGGGAGAATTACTGTCCCGATCGCCAGCGATGACTTCCATCCGCGCCACCGTTTTTGCGTCGAGGTCGAGAAAGCGTGCTTCTAATACGGATTCTCCCATCGTTTCCTGGCGTTCGACGTACTCCGCATACTCTCGTTCGAGCAGGGCGTACACGCGCTCCTGTTCGGCGAGCGGCAGCAGGGGCAAGCGACCGGTTACTTTATTTATCAAACCCGCATTATCCGCGCTTTGAGCGCTTTCTATCCCGCCGAGCGGATCTGCTAGCTTGCGGTTTAAGCCAGGATCGTTCAGTAATAACTCAGCCGCCACCCGATCGCCGTACTCGTTCATAAAATCGACAACAGACTCCAACGAAATTCCACTCGACCGTGCAGCTGTCGTATTGGCATTAAGGGATGCCATTTTCTTAGCCAGCACCGCCGCAGGTCTTTTCTCGGCTGGAATATCGGCGTTGAGCAGGGTGAAGTTGGGCAGCACGACTTGCCCCGTGCGGTGGATGCGCCCTAACATTTGCATGAACGAATTGATTTCTTTTTCCGGTTGCACGACGATCATGTGGCGAGGTCGGCGGTCGGCAAACTGAGCCGAGGCGTGTAGCGAAATTCCCGTCGAGCCGGAGCGGTTGAGAATAATTACATCCAACTGCCCGTTGTTAAAGGCTCTGACGTTGGCGATTGCGGCGGCTTTGCTAGTTTCTTGACTCGGACGTTGCTGGTAAGTGGTAGTCCCATCAGCAGAGTAATCGATAACGTCCTTTCGCCCTGTGACTTCGTTGACGCTGTAACCTGACTGAGACAGCCTCGACTTGATGTAGTCGATCGGAGAAATCGGAATCGCGCTTAGATCGATCTTCTTAATACGGCTGAGAATGCGCTCGTAAGCTGCAACTCCTTTCGACCCTAACTCCTGGTTGGTGAGGCGGTGGCGTTCTTTGTCTCCGTAAGGGTTGCCGATGAGTACGTCCCGACTGCGCTCCAAGTAGCGCACGAGCAAGTCGCCAAAATCTAGATTAATTTCATCTCCTGGCGACAGTTGGTTTAATTTGGCATAGTCGTTGATGAATGACCCCATCGTATTTGATAGAGCAATCAGGGGTTTTTCAGGATGGGGTGGCCGCAACAACGTCAAACATTTTTGTACCGTCTGCTCGGCTTTCATCGCCAGCAAGGACTGATCGATCAAATTGTGCATGATCGACGTGAAGTTAGTGCTTTTTGCCCCTGCCATCCCTGTAGAGCTATCCCCCAAAATTGCCTTAGCTTCGGCTTTAGCTGTAGCATCCAGTTCTTTGACCGCCTCCTGCTTGTGACGGTCGAACTCCAAAATGTCAGCCAAGATCGAAGAAATTGCTTCTGCCACCAGACGATCGACGGGGACGATCTCTAAGTTAAAATTTACTCCTTCGTAAGAACGTTCGCGGCGGACGTACTGACCTGCTTGTGTCAGTTGGGCGGCGAGGGCTTGTTGCATCGGCACGCCACCCCGCTCGACAATGGAAACCAGCGTATTCATATCATGCACCGCCAGCCGCATATCCGTTTTTGCGTACAAGTCCATGACATCGGGGCGCTTGGCGTAGGTAGCGGAAGAGTAGAATACGCCCGCAGATAGCTCGATCAGTTCGCGGGCGAAGGCAGCGCGGTTTGTTGCAACACCCGTTGGTTGCCGCTCTGACTTCGTGCCTCCCGCTTCGTGGCTTTCATCTAGAATCAGAATGGCATTGGCAGCAAAAGCCCTGAGAAACTCTCTCCTGAGCGTTTCCTTCCCTTTTACCGATTGCATCTGGCTGTAGGTAGTGAAAATTCCATCGTATCTCCCCAAATTTCCCGTCAGAAGAAAATTCTCCATTTCGGTTTGATGCGATCGCGACGTAGTTTTGAGACTGCGGTAATCGTCCAAGGGAATATTTAAGTCAGAATCGGTGGGGAACGGTCTGAAGTTGGGCATTCCGATGTCTTTCAAGTCGCGTAACATATCTGCATAAAGCGATTTATTTTGCGTCACGAAGATCGGAGTCTTACCAGTAAAGCGGGCGTAGCGGATGATGGAAGCAACTACGCGCCCCTTACCCACGCCTGTTTGGTCGCCGATCACGAAACCGCTACCCTTTTCCAAGTTGCTCAGTGCCAAAGCGCAAGCATCCACTTGCTCGGCACTCAAACGTTGATGCAACTCCTGGGGCGTACCGTATCCCAAGCGGTCGGCTGCGTATTCGTCCAGCGCTCCAACTCTCTGCTCTAGAGCGTCCAACGCCCTAGCGGTACTGGCTTGCATATTGGCGGGAATTAAAGTGCCGACAGGCGTTGCTTGGCTTTTGGGAATGTATGGTAGTTGTTTAGCAGGTGGTTGGGACCGATCTTCTGCTGGGCTAAACTCGTCTTGCATCGCTTCTGTGCCTCGTGTTTCTCGATTTAATCTGCTGTCAGTTCCTCCAGCCATTCCTCCAGCCTCGTATTCTCTATGCGAGCGAGGGCGGCTTGGATCTGCTGCGGGTTCGTCAGAACTTCGACCGGAAATTCCTCGCTCAGATACAGACCCATCTTGTCGTAAAGCACCGAGTTGTACAGTATGACCGCTTCCGCCCATTGGCGGGGAGAGTCCCGTCTGCTGGGCAGAAATTGATACATCCCCCCCCGCACCATCGCCTGTTCGATCGGTTGGTAAGGCGACTCTAGGTGTGGCTCCTCTTCCTGAGTGCGACAGATCTCCCACTCCAACCGCTGGCATAGTAGTTCCAGAAATTCCTCCCGCGTCGCGATCGCCCGTTGTCGAGATGGAACCAATACTGCCATCCACGACAACCGTTGGTTTTGGGGCATCCAGACGTTGGGATCGCTCAGATATAGCGACATCGAGTACTTCCTTTAATTCGTCAAACGTCCTGTAGATTTGTGGGACAACGGCAGCAGGTAGAGGTAGCGACGACTTGCCCTTGCCTGCAATTGCAATCAGATCGATAGGAAAACCAGCCCCCTGCCTGCGGTAGAGGTCGCCCCAGATCGAAAAGTGATGGATGACATTGTACTCTTGATACAGGGTAAAGTAAAAAGCTCGGCTTTCTCGCGAGTTATAACGGCTGGAACGCTCCGCGTCTCCACCTAATTTTCCCCCAAAATCAGAACTGCTCGCTCCCTCTGGTTTCATAACTTCCAGAGCGTTGAGGGCGATCGCGTGGTCGATTTGCGTCGTGCTGTAGCGCCTTAAGTTAAATAACTTGGCTCTTCCACTCTCGTCCATCACCGAGTTGAACGGAGGGTTGGCAATGACGATATCGTGCTGTTTGGCAGGACAGTAAGTCACGGCATCTGCTTGAGTCACCATGTATCCCTGTCGCCGCAGGTCAGCCGCTCGCGACGGGTTGAGTTCGTTGACCGAAGCACGAGTCGGATTGGCTGCGAGCAAAAGTGCGCCGTTGCCAGCGGTCGGCTCGTAGACAGTCTTTTCTGGCGTAATTTGGGCTAGCATTGCCGCCAAATACGCGATCGGAACGGGAGTGCTGTATGCTTGTTGAGCGATACTGGTACTAGAGCGCGTACCGAGCGTTGGCTGACGTTGGTATAAGTCTACCAGTCGAGCGTATGCTTGACGAGGATCTAGCTGGGCAGTAGCAATAATTTTGGCAGCGCGGACTAACCCTCTCTCCACTGACTCATCGACTAACTTGGCGAGCGCCGTTCCAGGTAAAACTGAAGTATCTAATATCTTTGATGCTCGTTCGCGGGCTGAGACAATTGTGGCAAAGCTCCCGCCTTGGATGAAGCGATCGGCGAAAGCCGAAACTAGCTCGTATTCTCGATCCATGTGGTTAAAAAATTTGGCTGATACTTGAGCGGAGTCTGAAGTTGGGTATTTGTCTTTCAATCGACGGACAAATTTTTCCTCTTCCCAAGCCTTATCGACAAATGCTCGGCAATCAATTTACCGCTCGGCTGATTTGCTTTCGTACTTTTGTAATTGCAATATACTTTATCATGCAAAATAGTTGGAATTCCGTTCATCAAATATTAAGTTAAGTGAAGCACGTTGCGAACGATCGACTCTCAAGAAGCTATTAAAGTAATAGACGAGCTAGTGTTTGCCAAAGCAGGCAGACGCTTGAGACCGGATGAAAAGCTCGTGCTCGAAGCGGCTTGGGAAGACAAAGATTACAGGGAAATAGCTCAAACTGGTTCTTACACGATCGATCGCTTGCAGCGCGATGTCGGTAGGAAACTATGGATTTTGCTCACGGGAGTTTTGGGAAATGGCGAAAAAGTTACTAAAAAACGGTTACGGAGCATCTTAGAACGAAGAATGGTAGCAGGCTCCTTTTGTCATCCGCTCCCAGTCCAGCCCAATCCTATTAATACCTCCGCTATATCCGTGATTGGGGGACAGCCTCCTAACGTGCAAACTTTTTTTGGACGCGAGGTAGAACTGAATCAACTGAGGGAAGCGATCGCCAATTGCCGCTGCTTAGTCATCTATGGAGCGCCAGGGATTGGTAAAAGTGCTATGTCCGCAAAACTAATTGACCAAATTAGTAAACAGCCGCACTCCCAATTCGATTGCTTAATTTGGAAATCAGTTCATAATAGTCCGCCACTTAAAGCCTTACTCGCTAATTTGCTCAAAGTTTTAGCCCTAAGAACAATTCAAGAGCAGCCGTTGCCAGAGGACACGCACCAGCTAACGGCACTCTTCATCGAGGCACTCTCGATGCGTCGCTGTTTATTAGTACTAGATACTGCCGAAGTCTGGTTGCGACAACAGCGAGATAGTAGCTGCAATCCCTACTCTGAGCAATACTCGGAATATGCCACTTTCTTCCGCACAATCGTGGAAGAAAAACATTCTAGCTGCATTATTTTGACCAGTAGAGAGCCTTTCAAAGACTTAATGAAATTACAACGTTCGGGACGAACGAGTGATTCGTTCAAGCTGGAAGGTTTAGATGTGAAAGCAGCTAAGGGAATTTTGCAAGCTAGAAGATTAACTGACGAGCAGAAATGGTCAGAACTGCTCGAACCCTACTTAGGCAATCCCGCAGCAATTGAATTAGTTGCTAGTCGTATTGAAAAATTCTTTAGCGGCAGTGTAGCTGAATTCCTTCACTATCAAACTGATTTAATATCTAAAATATTCAAGGAAACTTTAGCCGAACAATATCAACCTGAAAAATTGAGCGTTTTGGAACAGCAAATCTTAAGCTATTTAGCCCAAAGAGCAGACGATGCCAATGATTTTGTGAGCTTTACACAAATGATTGAAGAACTACCTGTTCGACTGCACAGCAGTTTCTCTGTTTCAGAACTCATAATGTCTGTAGAAAATCTGGACGATCTTTCTTTAATCGTCAATAGTAAAAATGGAAAGACAAAAGAGCTTTTCTTTAAACTTCCGCCTCTATTAAAAAAATATATTCTTCAAGAAAAACGAGTAAAATTATTACATACAGCTCGCACTTTGCCAGCAACAACTATGCGTATTATTGCCCGCAATACCCTCCGTCGCTTCTGGGAAGAATATCCAGATGCAGAGGAGCCACTCAAGTCCTGGTATGCGGAAGTTTCCCAAGCTGACTGGTCGAGTCCAGCAGAAATCAAAGCACTGTATCGCAATGTTAGTATCGTGGCAAATAACCGAGCGATCTTTAACATCAAAGGTAACTCCTATCGCTTGATTGTAGCAGTGCGGTACGACATTGGAATCGTATTCATTCGTTTCATCGGCACTCACGCTCAATACGATAAAATTGATGCAAAAACTATTTAGCTAAGCTAAAACATGGAAATTCATCCGATTAAAAACGAGCGAGATTACCAAGCTGCACTGAGAGAAATTGAGTTGCTGTTTGACGCACAACCCAATACTCCCGAATTAGAGCGATTGGATATTCTCAGTACGTTAGTTGAAGCCTACGAAAAAACTCATTATCCTATTTCCAGCCCCGATCCAATTGAGGCGATCGCTTACTACATGGAATCACGCGGATTTTCTAGCAAAGATTTAGAAGGATGTTTTGGAAGTCATGAAGTAGTATTAGAAATTCTAGCGCGGAAACAACTCCTAACTTTAGAAATGATTCGTTGCTTGAATCAAGAGTTAGGCATTCCCGCAGAAATTCTGATTCAACCATATAACCTAGTTGAAACTTCTATTTGATACTTCGTCAACTGGGATGCATAAAAGTTGGTAAAGTATTAAGGACAGTTTGTTTCAAAGCGCGATCTAGCTTGATTCAGTGCTGCCAAGATAGATTTGGCTATCATCGCCGTCACTCATATCAATTAATCGATACGCAGTTGTATTTGAAAATTTGTGCGCCATTGGCGCACAAAAAAGATCGGATACAAATGGCGCATGGATTTTCTCAAACAGCGATCGCAGGTCAGATCGCTGACCAGCCTTGTTTGTACTACGCTGACGCTATCAATTGCTCTTGCTAGCAAAGTATGCATACAGCAGCGATAGTAACATTTGCGCTTCGTACTTCGCAGCTCTTGGTAGTATCTAATTACTATCACTGTATGCAAAAGTGTCAAGCGCGATTCTAAACAGGGATAGACTACTGTAATTGGTGATGATTCAGACTGATTTTAGGGTTGCTGATATTCAATTACTGCTGCAATCGCGAGCGTAATTTCTTCCATCGCATTGTGGGATAACTGTCCTAACTGCTGGATAAACCTTTGGGTATCTACTCCCCTTAGTTGCAAAGCATCAACAGCAGAAGTCTTCGTCAAGCCGTTCGTACTGTCGGGGGCTATCCTAACGTGCCAAATGTTGTTAGCAAAATAGGGTTTCCATTCGGTGAGCGGTGCGACCAATTTGAGCGGTAGCCTGCCAACTGCATCGGAACTGACGACGACAGCACGGCGAACTTTTTTGATTTCAGCTCCTATAGTTGGGTCAAAATTCACCAACCAAACTTCACCGCGTTTGGGAGTTGGATGACTAGTAGTCACAGAAATCGCCTGTTTCTAGCTGCCGCCATTGTTCGTCCTGTTGGTAATGTTGTTGCATTGCTTGGGCTTGTTGCGCCAGAAGTTGACGACGCTCCTCTAACGATAGTTTCATAAAAGCACGGCGTTGATGAATCGAAAGTGTGGAGTTCGTTGCTTTCATCAACTTTGCTTGCTCTAAGTCGAAATCGGACTGGCTAGCGTGATGTTGGGGATTCATTAGTCTGAAACTCATCTACTAGAACACTTCAAGTTTATCCATAGAAAGCACCCTTGGTGTAAACTTAGTTGTTTGCAAGCTTCCCTTTCAGCCCCGCTCATGCACGAGGAGAAGCTGACATAGTTCTCTGTCCATGCGAGATCGCATCTGCTTGGCTAAACATACTGAAAACAGCCCGCGCTCAGGTTGAGACTTTCAGGAGCTACGTTAATAATAGCTGCGATCGGTTCTGGCAACCCGCCCGTGCTGCTAGCATATATTCCCGTTCCTGCTGGAAAATCTTCGGGTAACGTACCTAAAGTATATTCCACTTCAGTTGCAGGAGTGACTGGAGAACTACTTCTTCGGCTCAAAACGATCGCGTCTTCGTTGGGGTCGAAGTCGAGAATTATCGCCAAGTCCCGTTCGCCCTTGTCACTATAGTAGGGACCAACCCCATCTCGCCCCGACCCGCCAGCTAAGACAAACGTATCGGCTCCCGCTCCACCATAGAGGATGTCGGTTTCGCCGCTGCCGCGACTGACATTGCCAAATAAATCCCGCGTTCTACCACCAGCACCGTTGAGGGTATCATCTCCCTCTCCGCCGCTCAAAAAGTCATTGCCTCCCTCGCCAATTAGGGTGTCGTTACTATTACCTCCAAATAGGCGATCGCGATCGTCATCGTTAATATTACTGCCATTGCCTGCCAGCAGGTCGTCGCCCTCGCCGCCGCGCAGCTCGTCAGCGCCGTCGCCGCCGTAGAGCTTGTCGTCCTCTCCCAGTCCAAAGAGCAAATCGTCACCCGACAACCCGTATAAGTTGTCGCGATCGCTCGTTCCAGTTAGTGTATCGTTAGAAGTTGTGCCAAAAATATCGCTCATAAGTTACTAACCCTCCAATTGTGAAAATAATCTTGTCGGATTTTGAACATTAATAAATCTTGCTAAAGGCGGCTTTTTGCAGATTTATATTCAGTGAAAAGTGGAGATAGTTTTATGTAGGCATTAGCCCGAATTGGGCTTGTATTACAACAGCAACTGTTGTAAAGAACTGGTTGAGAGTGCTGAATTCGTTGTAGATTGAATTTCTGTTGGGCAAGCGCTTTGCATCACGCTTTTGCAACGCGCATCATTCGGTGATGCTCGATGAGTTTTCACGTAATTGTTCACGGGGTAGCAGCATCAACAGGTAGCAGGGATGGGGTAGATCGACCCTGCCGAGCAGCACGACACGCCTCGACCAGATAATCTAAAACCGGACGGTTTTGAGCGCGCAAAGTGGTCACAACTGTCAGTATTCTGGAAACAAACAAACTACCCGCCTCACTTTGAGAACCAAAGCTATTTTTGCGCCACAAAACTGCCGGACGCAGTGCCCGTTCTGCCGCATTATTGGTCGGTTCAACACCCTCCGCTGTGACAAACGTCCACAGTGCCGATTCGACTTTCAACAGTTGCTGGCAGGTGCGTACTGTCTTTGCCAACGGGGTTTTTTCATCTTTGGCAATTGCATAGCTTGCCCCTTCAACCAGTAAGGTATGCACGCGTTGCCGAATGGGAGTGACAACCGAGACAAATTCACGGCGACTGAGTGTGCCATCTCGGACTCGATACCAAAGTTCAAACAACAACCGCTGCTGTTCTAATAAGGCATTGCCCAACTCCCCAGAAACTCCAGTTCGTTCAGCAATGCGAGTAAAATCTCGTTTGAGATGTGCCCAGCACAGTTGCCGTCTTTGTAGTTCCAATTTGGTGTAAGCACTAAAGCGGTCACTGCCAATAATGCCTGTGAAGGTGTCTCCCAACAACTGTTGACACACTGCTCCACAGCGACTCAGACAAACCGCAAAATAGCTCACCAATGGTGTCACCATCACCCACAACCAGCCTTTACTACCCTTGGGATTCTTGCCGTCCGTGTTGCCTTGGTCAAAGCTGGTTTCATCTATGTTCACCTGCGCCCACGCCTGCACATACGCGTGTGCCTGCGAGACTGCTGCTGCCACTGATGCGCTACTTTCTTGCCGCAGTTGATTGATACTCCCCACGGATAGCTCAATCCCGAACAACTCCCGCAAGAGTTCCTGCACCATCCGATGCGATTGTCGATACTGCCCACTTAACACGCCCACATGGGCAACAACTCGCTCCCCATACCGACTCCCATTCAGGATCGCCTCATCCCACGCTCGCGTTGCCGTACCACAGCACTCACACGTTAAGGCATGAAATCGATGCTCATGCACAATTGGCATCACCGGAGGAATCTCCACGAGCTGTACCCGATAGGGCTCGGGGTCACTGCCTTGCAATGCCGCACCGCATTCAATGCACCGTTCTGGGTAATAGTCCTCAAGCAGTTGACATTGCTCTACTGGATACAGCTTAGGGTCGTGTCCCTCATGCCCAAATTGTGCCCCTCGCTTCCCTTTGGGCTTTTTCTCTTTTGCCTTGAATCCTTTGCTCACATCCTGCGATGGCGGCTTCGATGAGTTCTGGCTATTCTGCTTCACCTGCTCTCGCAACAGTGCGTTTTCTGCTTTCAGTTCTTCGTATTGTCGCTCTAGTTGCTCGATGCCTCCCAACAATCTCCGCACTAGCCGCTTGACACTTTCCGGCGTCTGCGCCCAGTCCGCTTCGCTGATTTCATCCAGTCGGTTGGGAACGTTTTGACTCATCTTGTCACCTTAGCAGCAACCTGCTGGTTTCTCAATTACAATTTGTCAACCCCTTGAACGGTTACGTTTTCACAAAGTGACGAATTTCTTGATAATTTCCCACGTACATTTTTTGTGCTTGGTAATCGCACAAAATAGTATGGGTTGGGTACGCCATATCGTTTCCCAAGTGAGCTACTTGCAAATAAGGCACAATTCTAAATTATCGCACTCGATCGTGGCTTAATCTGACTCTCGATCAATATGCCAACCATAATCTATGTAATTATTAGCCCACTCTCTAGTTTGTTCGTCTAACCAAGTTTCTTGTTCTTCTCTAATAAAACTATTCCATTCTTCTTTGGTAAAATCAATATTTGGGTGAACTGTATGAGTTTGCTTAGACATCAATCCAATACTTAATATTAATTGATATTCCGTGTAAGGAAGCTTTTCAGAGTTCATGCTACTCATGCTACCAGCTCCAATTTGTTAGCTATCTAACATTGACAATGACTCTCAGACCTAATTAAAATTCCAACTCGGTTTCTACTTTCACGACGATATTTTCGTAGCAGTCGGGATAGGTTTTCTTTGACTTTCTCAAGTAAGAATCAAGTTCGAGCCAGTCCACGATCGACTCACTTCTGTTGCATTGCTCTAGGAGTTTTTGGTGAACTCGATCGCGAGTGCGTTCCAACTCACAAGCTACCTGCCAATCGTCTTGAGAAAGTGCGGTAATATGCCAAGCGTGCAGTGAATAAACTTTCAGTTCTAGCTCGGCATGATATCGTTGTGAAATCTCAAATCTTAAAATATCGTACTTGTTCATCCTTATTATTAACTTCTATCATTTCATCAATAACTTAAATTAGATAGGTTGTATGAGATGCTTATTCCGGCTCCCAAAGTAATAGCTGTTTGCTTATAACTTCGCTTTCATGTTCTCGGATCAGAGCATCATATGCAAGAGTGAAGTCAATAATCAAATCGTTCCACCAAATTGGAGGAGAAGTAATATTGCTCATTTCTTCTACATAAGCGTTAATCCGATCGCAACCAGCCAGAAAGTTGGTACAGCAATCGAAAGCCAGAATATTTAATTGCTGCTTAACTCGCCTTTTTACACTCGGACGTAGCGATTAACTCTAGTATCTGCCAGTCATAATTGCCGTAAAGTTCTATTCCTGGAAATTCGTGAAAGATCGGCGTGCGGAAGATCGACGGTAAATCTTCCCAACAGGAATATTGAACGCGCTCGATAACTGGTTTGTGAACGTCAGCTATCAGCTTAACTTGGCAGCAAGCATAAGCTCGATAGGAGTATCCATCTTGCTTCACAGATTTAAAACCTGTAACATAACCATCCTTATCTAAACTATCGCGATCGCTCCACAAATATTCGTAGTCGAATTGAGACTCGCCGTCTTCACAAACATACGTACCTTTACACCAAGTCCATTTGTAAAGAGTGGCGATCGCTCCCTCCTGCCATTGCCAAAATCGAGATTTAGCTTCGCTAAGTTCGGCTGCGATTTGCTGTCTAATTCGAGCGTCTTCCGTTTTAATAGCAATTGCTTGTTCCTCCCACTGCTGCTGTAGCTCGGCTTGCTCCCGCTCGTTCTTCAGTCTAAGTGCCTCTTGTTCTTCTTTCTCTTGCTGCCGTTTTTTAACTAGTTCCTCTAACCTACGAGATTCTTCTTGATGTTTTCGGGCATTTTCTTTCACCAACTGCTGCCAGCCGTGGAGAAATAGAAGTAGTACTTCGCTTGCAGATTTAGCTTTGACTCGCAAACAATAGGCTGAATTTATGTGCAGAAACTCTTGACTTTTTCGGCGTTTGTGGCGTTCGCTCCAGGCTAGATCTGGATAGCGAATTCGCCACCAAGAATTAACTTGATGAATTGCGATCGCGTGGGCTTCCTCTAATTCGTCCGTCAGAAAAAATTCTGCATAAGCTATAACGCTATTGTATAGAGTTTCGCGGTCGATTTTAAATTCAATTCTCAGTTCCGACTGAATCTCTACATCAAAAGTATTATTAAACATCTCCTCAAATTCTACCAAGGCTTTTTGCTCTAGAGTCGCCAACTCCTGCTGCTGACGCAGCAATTCTTGTTCTGTAGTGGAATCGTGCTGTTGTTTGAGCGATTGAATACGTGTTTGTAACTTTGTAGAAATCATGATATTTCCTAATGTATTTTTGACGTTGTGCCAGCTTCCTTTTCATTCCACTGAGAAGGGCAAAATGGCTTAGATATGTCCTGCTAGAACTGAAATCAGCACAAAAGCATACATAACAATTAGCAAGCCGCCGTTTAAAACATATGAAAGTATGACGACGGGATTTGTAAAGCCGATTAACAAGCCTGCCGTGGTCGATAGGACGACACCCGTAGCCGGATATATTACCGAAGATGCGTATATTCTCAAACTATAAATGCCATAGAAACGCATTTTATAGCCGTTAATAAATTGTAGTAAGGTAAGGAAACTAGTATGTGCCATAGCTATAGATACGCCTGCCAGAAGAGAACCTGTAACGATCCGAAATAACGATCCGAATGAATAGTTATACAATGATGCCGATCCAGCGAATAAAAGTGAGAGAAGCATTTCTTGTAGTTTGTAATTAGTTTTGAAGCGATCGCAAATGCATTCGATTTGCGAAACTCAGTTGCATTTAAGTATGAATTTGTTCGACAGATAATAGCTATTAATCTTTAGTCACAGCTCCAAAAGTCCGCATAGTTTGAGATCGCATAATATATTAGTTTTAGTTGCTAATTTCGCAGATTGCAATCTCATCCTGGATAAAGGCTTCATTTGCTTTATTACTTCCTCAGAATCATTGACAGAGTTATATTTAGGTAGCTTAGGTGGTAGAGTGTCGATCAAAAACTCCAATGCCAAAAGTGTAATGTAGGAAAGAGTAATTGCATCAATTGCGAAAGTTAGAAAATCTTGAATCATAGATAAATCCTCATTTTACTTGGCATGAAGCGACTGCCATGAAAGAGCTAATAAACCTGTTGCAAGAAGAAAAATGCTCTCGACTCTTGCAAACTTATCAACCTTTATTAAAAGTATAGAGTATAAAAGTTAAAAAAGCAACTTAATTCTATTCGATAAATGTAAACATATTTCTCTACAAAAACAAGCTGGAAAAATAAAAACATCCTCTAACTAATAGAAATCGTATTAGAAAAAACCTAGCTACTAGAGGTAAATGCGATATTGATTAAGTTTATACTCATTTTGTAAGCACAATTACGGCAAAACATAAGATATCCCTGACTGGAGTTACCAATACAAATAATTGCCTTTCGTCCGCAAAATCCTGTCTCATATCCATGACACAAATCATCTTCTTCTGGCTGCCACAAACTAGGACTCTGTTCTCGCTCTTTAATTATGAATTGATTTTTTGCAACATAGTCGATAGATATGCCTACTTTTTCAGCCAATTTTTTTATTTCTTGTAAAGATAGAGATTGACTAAAACTGTAAATTTCACCGAGACTTACAGAATTAAAGAAAAGATTCTTATTAGATTGAGTTAGTTTATGCATGGATTGGTTTTCAAGATAATTGTTATTCAAAATTCTGAACTCTTCTAGTCTTAGCAATAATTGACAAAACTTTCATTATTGCTTCTTGTAATAAAGGTAGAGATTGACTTAGACTCGATTGCCAATTAATAGAAGAGTCTAAAAGTATTTCGCGATGACATATCTTTTGCACGAACATGGAAATATTACTACTACCATCTTTATGCTTGTATCCCATCTGACAAGCAATACTTTCTATCGATTCTTTTTGAGTGATAGTAATTTTATATACGACTCCCTCTTTTCGTAAGCTTTTTACTTCTTTATTTTCACAATTGAGTCGGTCTAAAGTGGTTTTTAATGTCTGCTCTAAATACAGTATAGTAGCAAGTATCTCTTGCTGTCGCACTTCTAGTTGTAAAATTGGAAATTCTCGATTAGCAATCTTTTCTAGTAATTTTGGTACGCTCGGTCGATCTCCCCAGCGGCATTCTTTTTCTAAAGCGATTTGCTCTAAAACTTCTTTTTCTTGTGGCGAGAGATAGAGTGATAAAGCAAAAGATTCTTGCGCTCGCGTAGTTTTTTGATGCTCTACGTATAATTGCTTGAGTTCTTGAATACGTTGTTTTAATTCCGGTTGCTTGGAAATATAACTAGCAGACACCCCAGCTGCTTTGGCAACGCTGTTAATTCCGATTTTTGCTCCTATTTTCTCCAAGCGCCCGATTGCTAGTAAGACTTTTTGTCTGGTAGACTGGGAGCGTGTTTTTTGAGAACTTGAATTGAAATTGTTCATAATGTGTCGTACTTCTTAAGCAATTGTTGCTGTATAAGGAAAAACAAGGCAGCAGAAAGTACCGTTGCTTTTGGCAAAGGAAGCACTTTATTTACAAATACTCAGAATTGGTTCTCGATTAGATTAAGCTGCTTCGCAATCGGTTCTTTCGACCGATTTAACTACTACATCGTCTGGTACTTGAATTACTAGAATTGGAGAGTATCCATTTACTTTATTTTCATAACTTGTTTTCCAAGATGGTAATGGAATATCTTCACCCAACTGAGCTACTCCCACTACCCAGCAAGCAGATGTAATAATCTTTGGTGCATATATTCCACACACATATAAACCATCACCATTGTCAGCTTGAACGAGAAAAGCATGGATGCCATCGATGACATAAGTTTCATCGCTACTTGTAGCTGTTTCGCCAAAAGTACACTGGAAAATATCATCGCTGTGTCCTGAAAATTTTAAAAGTTTCATATCTACTTCTCGTCCGTCTCCAAATCAGTCCTTTTGATAGAGATACAAGCCGAGTCCAAACTTACTTGCAGCGCGACGTAATGCCATTGACTCGGTTTTTGCTATCAGTTGATATGTTTCCAGTTTCTTCTGTTCACAATTTGGTCAATAGTACTCCAGTTAACCTTAAACATCTTCGCTATTTGGTTTCTGTTTAGCCCAGAAGCAAACAGATTGCGAATTTGTATGACCTGTGCCTCATTAAGCTTTGCCTTATGATGGATACTGCCTCTGTTAAGGCGTTCTGGATGTTGCCTAGTCCAATGTCGGTCGCCGCCAGCGTTTCTACCCTTAGAAACCATGTCCGCCATGTTGTCGGCTGTGGTTCCTAAAAATAAGTGTTCGGGGCGAACACATAGCCGATTATCACAGTGATGACAAACCAGCAATCCATTAGGGATTTCTCCAAAATGAATAATCCAAGATAATCGATGCGCCTTAATCGCTTGTCCTTGAAATTTGATTCGACCATACCCATCTGCTAATTTAGATCCAGTCCAAAGCCAACATCCTTGAGGATGCTGTGTTTTGTCAACAAAGTGCCAGAATGCTGCAACACGGTCTTTGTAAATTCTTGCTTTCGACATCTCAATCCTTTTGATATAAATAAAGACCAAGCCCAAACTTAGCGGCAGCGCGGCGGAATGCCATACTTTCACTTTTGCTAGAGGTATCCCCGTAAGCCCACTCGCGGATTTGCTTACTCTGAGTAGTCTTGTCGAAATACACTTCTTTCAGGGTTTCGGTTCCCGTTGCTTCGCGGGTGAAACTACCTTCATCTGCATAAATGGTGATTCTGGCAGTGAGGATGAGGCGATCGCTAGTAGTGTGAATGTTAGTAATTTGGTAATCCCAGTGTCCGCCAGTGCATCTGTCGAGTAGAGCCACGCAGCGGAACCAGGGCAGATAAGTCAGTTGCGTTCCCCCCTGTTGTCTCTGCGCTAAATATTTGTTCGGGATGGCTTGCTGAGGTCGGCAATAATTTCAGCGATAGGTCGTCGGGCTGCTTGTACCATTCGGGCTGGAGTTGGGTCAATTTTGTTGCCGACAACTTGGAGGTTTGGCTGAGATTCAATCATTGTTCCTGGTTTAAATACTGCGGTAGCGGAGCGCGAGCGAAGTTATCGCCCAATTGCACGGTTGTATTACTTTAAATGTCGTTCGGGTTGATATACTTTACCGTTGTAGCAAAGCTCGTTTGTTTGCTGCTTGGAGTCAGCCAAGCGCAAGCAAGGGAGATGATTCTTTACCCGACTTGCTTCAATTGTAGGTGGTGCATTCATGACTTGAAAATCGTTAATGTAGCCGTTTAATACCTGTATAAAGCTGTTGTTTTGCTTGACGTATCCATAGAACAAGCAACCGACTTGCCCGCAACTGGGGTTGTTATTTGGATCTTTTCCTGGCAAGCGAGTATTGACCAGATATAAGACTTGTGAATTGGATTTACTAATCTTCGACACTTGCATTTGCCCCACATTCACGGAAATATCTGGTGCAATATCGTGAGTGTAGTCGCGCTCGACTTGCTCTAGTAAAGCTGAATTAGTACCTTGTAACTGTTCCCATTTAGGAGCAACGCTTGCAACTCCCGCAGGAGCGTGACAGCAGATCCAAACGGCGCTGGAGGCAACTATTTGGAGAAAGCGAATTTTCATAATCTTCCTTGTTGGTTTGACTTCATTTCTACTTCGTCTTGGTAAGTGCGATCGCTTTTGGTTGTCAACCCTGCGAGTCGCACTTAGTAGATAGAGGTAAGTTAAATTGGGGGAATTATATTGTCAATAGATTCTTCGATGATGCAAAATGCTCCTGCTTCGTTCATCTCCTCGTCAGCAATCGGAATCAGTTGAGTCCCGTCCTCAAAAACAATCACAGGTGCGGATGTCGTCCATCCTCGTTCGTCTCTCTGTTCGGGATATTGGTACGTGACGTGAGAAATAGTTTTGCCTTGCAGGGCAAAAGTAGCTGTCTCTGCCCAAGTCTGTAAGAGTTTATTTGTCTGTTGGTCTAGCATATGTGGTGTTAGGTGAGTAGTTCCATCAAAAATTTATTGCACCCTCGTGCTGCAATTGCGCGATCGCAACTTTCACTTTCTTACAAAGGAGGTAGCTGAACGGAGGTGGAAGTTTTTTTCGCGCTCGCGCAAATAGAGTAATTAATTTTCACACTAGGATGTGTCAAATGGAGTAATTGCTCCACGAATGAAGCTACAGTTTGAGCCAGTTGACTGCACCATTCGCAATTGACCGAACCAGAAATTTCAAATTCTAAAGCGATCGCGCACTTTTGCGGCTGGTTGATGACAAGCTGCTCGAAGTCCATGTATGCTCCTAGATTTGAATTGAATAAATGTACGTTGTCAGGTGAAACGGAAAGTGAGGGCGATTGCAGCGATCGCATTGCTGTATGACTTAATTAAGCTACCGCCGCTTGCATTTGCTCGAAGTAAAAAGCTTTGTTTGCTTGCATATTTGGTGTAAAGTTCCTATAGCAATATCGTTGCTATAACCTGAAACCGTGACTTTACCAAGCTTTAGAGGATGTTTGAAGTGATGGTGGCTTCCTTTAGTCTTCACTCGATACCAACCATCTCTTGTCAGCAAGCGAATTAGGTTTTTAGCTTTCACCATTCGTACTCCAACGTAGAGTGAACGTCTCTACTATCTGCCCATCAGCTAGGCGGCGCTGGTAGCTGAGGTAGTTTCCTCTATGGCGGATCGGTCTTTTCCTTGGGTAGCCCACCCAGGCATTATTATCTAAGTGGGGCATCAACCGTCCTGTAAGGCTCAACAACAGCCAAGTAGGAAGATGGATTTGATTGTTAGCGATAGCAAGAGCGAGTAATAGAAACAACAACTTGTATAACTGCCGTCGCTGGGTATCGAGGACTTCCATACCCTTAACGCTAGCAATCAAACCTCGAAAATCAAGATACAACCGAGAAAATGGGTAGCTGATAATTTCATACCTAAAGCGACCTCCAGGACTGCTAATGATGTCTCCTGGACTCAGGCAATCCTCTGGGCAAGGCTCTGTAAATCCCCATTCGTCACTTCCTGTAGTGTCAGCGACAGTCGGAAAAGGGCAAGCAATCGGGCATAATATTGTCTGGCGAACGGTTGTCATTTGTCGCTCCTTTGTGTAATTAATTTTTTAAAGTCGCGCAACTCCTCGCAGGATATGCTGAAAGGCTCTATCTCAAAATCCTCATTTATCAATGGGTGTGCAGGCTCTAACACTCCACCAATAAGTTGAAATTCCACCCATTCAAGTATTTTTTCTTCGCTAACGTTTTTGGTTGATGAAATTTCGATTTCAAACTCTACTTTTAGTCTCATGCTGATTCCCTGGTTGAAAAGAGGAAGAGAAGGAACTGAAGGCTTGAATCCTTAATTAGAAGCAATCGCAATCTTCTGGAACCCAATAGGATACAATTTGGTAGTTTTTTAGATATCCTTTCACTGACAACAATAGGGCGATCGCTTCT
This sequence comes from Chroococcidiopsis sp. CCNUC1, assembly GCF_023546805.1. Lineage (NCBI taxonomy): Bacteria > Bacillati > Cyanobacteriota > Cyanophyceae > Chroococcidiopsidales > Chroococcidiopsidaceae > Chroococcidiopsis > Chroococcidiopsis sp. CCNUC1. The sequence continues at coordinate 271,364 of NZ_CP097482.1, forward strand.
TCGGTTGGCTCAGCAACGCAGAGATCGACTGTTTCTATATGTTTGGGAACGGGAACTTCTTGTGAATCGAGTTCTTGTTCGATTGAAACTAGGTCTACCTTGTAACGATATGCACGATTGGGGTTGGTAAGAGTTTCGGGTGCAGAAAGTGTAATCATGATGGTTGTAAATTCTTTAACGGCGCTTGCGGTTCGCATCCGCCTTTTTTACTGGTCTGTATTATTTATACTAAGCTTATTTTGAATAAGTGTCAAGAATAAAACTAAGCAACGCACCCAACTTTTGATTGCAATAGTTTATCTAAAGTATAGTTTCAATTAGATCTTACTTATATTTACAATAAGCTTATTGGCAATAGTAAACACGGACAAATAAAAACCCTTGTTCTATAGGGGTTAAGACAGATGCAAGTATAAATTTTATTGTTGCTTGAAGGCTGTTTCCTGTTGAATTAGTAGTTCTATCAACATCTGAGAAAAAACCTTGCTAGCTTGTTGCTTAGCATCTACCACTCGTTCTGGTGGCAATCCTAAAGCCTTTAGAATTGGCTCTAGCGTCTCGTAAGGAATTGATTTAGCCCCACCTTTATTGCTATCTCTTTCTATCCGTTGGATATTTTGAAAACTAAGTTTTGCTTGTTGAGACAACTCACTTTGAGAGATGTCTGCCAAGTTACGTAATTTCTTCAATTGCTCCCGTAGTTCGGGAATTTCAACTGGAATTAATACTTGCATCAGTTTAGTTTACAACTCCACGCTTAACCGTACTTACCAAAACTAAGCTTAGCTTAGTTGATAACTATATCTCATATACTATGTTACTTATTTTTACTAAGTCTAATCTAAATAGTCATCTAGACTAGTTGACACTTAGTATAAATAAGCTTACTCTAAATATAGAGCGAAGAAGCTACTTTTTCAATCATTGTCTTGCTTCATTCAGAATTCAAACATGCACGCTATTACTATTGCATTCACAAGCCTCACACCTGAAACGCCACAATACGTTTTTGGCGATCGCGTTGCCGTAACAGATACGTGCGAACCGCAATGTTGGGTAACAGGTCGAGTTGTAGGTTTACGTATTGACGAAGTATATCAGCCTGGTTGGTGGTATACAGTTCAATTGGATTTACCGAATGGTTTTGCTGAAGAGTACGTACAAATAGATCTAGTACCAGAAGGTAAAATTCCTGTCCTACAAGCTCAATACTTCTCCATTCGCAGCCCTGGCTCGGCGAGTAGAAAAAGCATTTCCTAACCTTCGTGACTTCATGCTATGGCAACGCAACCTCTACCGGAATGGCTCGACTGTACGAGATGGAAAACTCCAAGGTGGAAGTGCGCGATCGCCCGTCGCACGCTCTCAATGCCCCTCCGTCTTGCTCTAAAACGCGGCTGGCTGCTACCGCAACACGCGACTCTCGACTTTGGCTGTGGCAGAGGAGACGACGTAAAGCATCTACGCGATCGCAACGTTCCTTGTGTTGGATTCGATCCCTACTGGCATAACAATACATCGGAGTTACAGGGCAGCGACACTGTTATCTGTATTTACGTCTTAAACACGATTGAAGATTCAACCGAGCGAATCCAAGTTCTCCAATTTGTTTGGGAGTTGGCGAGGCGATCGCTAATTCTTGCCGTTCGCACGGATGGCAAGGGAGAAGGAACGACATCGATCGGGACTTTTCAAAAATACTACACTCGTGAGGAATTTCAGCAGTTCATCGTTGACAGTTTAGGCAGAGTTAAAATCGTGCCACTGAGAAGCGGGGTTGCTGTCGTCCAGCGTTGAGCAGCAGATAAAAGTAACACCATATGTACTATTTTTCTTTTCAAGGATGTATCACCGACAGCTCAGCTTATTTAATTTGGAAGGGAATGCTATTGCTTCTGCTTCATCTCTCAGTATTCCACCACTTATCGTTGAAATTTTGGGCGATCGCGACTGCGCTTTGAGCTTTTCAATCAGTGGTGGCAAAGATTCTCAAGCGATGCTGAACTATGGCGTTTATCTGCGGTCGCTCTTAAACTTGCAATGCGAAACTTATGCCATTCACGCAGATTTAGGACGAATTGAGTGGAAGCAAACTCCTCAATTTGTCAAACATCTAGCCCAAGCTGCTGATATACCGCTAGTAGTGGTAAGACGAGAGCAGGGCGATATGATAGACCGCTGGCAACAGCGACGAGAAACACTGTTTCAACAAGGGAACACAAAACCTTTTTGGAGCAGCTCTACCTCTCGATACTGCACCAAAGAGTTGAAAATTCAGCCAATTGATAAATACTTACGCCGTCACAAGATTGTTATTTGTGCGATTGGTTTAAGGGCAGAGGAAAGTCAAAGCAGGGCTAAAAAGCTCGTTTTATCCTTGCGGGAAGATCTCTGTACAAACGCGATTAAAGGATTATCCGTAGAGCAAGCCTGGTCAACCTGGAATGCCAAAGGAAGACCTGGGCGATTTGCACTCAACTGGAATGCGATCCATGACTGGCAATTACCTCAAGTATGGGAATGGTGCGGCACTTCACTCTCAGAGTGGCAGCAGCGGCGCAGGCTGCCAGACGAGCAAGCTCTTGACGGATGGGCAGCACACCCCGCTTACGTATTAGGTAGAGGAAACGAACGGTTATCCTGTGCGTTTTGCGTACTTGGCAGTCAAAACGATCTAACTAATGCCATTCCTTATAACCAGGAAACTTTCAACATCCTGTTGCAGATGGAAACCGATTCTGGCTGGAGTTTTCAACCGCACAGATCTTTGTGATCGCTCAAACAATGAATGAAAAAATTGGTACGCTATCATGCAATGGAATACATATCAAATAGAACTGCTTAAAGAGTTGTACCCAAATAAGCAAATTTCTCTCGCTCAAATCGCTGTACGGCTTGGGAATGTAACAACAGCTGCTGTAAGGCAAAAAGCGAACGAACTGAAATTAAAACGACGCATCTTTTGGACCCAAGCTGAAGTTGAGCGGTTGCAGGAACTAGCGGGGGAATATCCCAAAAAGATTTTGATATTAAGGTACAACAATTGGGCAAAGTTGAATGGATACGTCCAAAGACATCCTTCAGTTATCTACGACAAACTCAAGAATGCACGAATTAGCACTCGTCTTGAAGCTTCTACTGAGTATTTTACTTCGGCAGATATTGCTAGTTTTCTAGGCTGTCATCAAAGCACGGTTTCCCACTGGTTTAAGTATCATGCCAATGAGCTAAAACCGATCGCCGTCGATCGCAGTAATTCCAAACTCGCGGTGAGTCGAAAAAGATTTCGTAGCTTCATCACCAATCATTTAGAGATCGTGGAAAGATATCGGCAAAGCATCGATCTACTATGGCTTGTCGAAATTTTAATAGGTAAAGCTGCTGTTTGATAAGCAACAAATCAAGGAGCGATCGCTAGTATCGCTCCTTGAATCGCTAGAAATTGTAGAACAGACAACAGCCGCTCTAATTCAACATTAGGTTGCAAGGAATAGAGCCAGAAGAAGCAATCGCTTTGTATTGAATTCAGGAGTATCATTGATGGCTGTATTTGATTATCACGGTTTGTTGGCTCACGTCGGGCATTCTTTCGAGTGCATTGTATATGGTGACGAGCAAAATGTTGCTCTAGCGTGTAACGACTGTCATGAGGTGATTATTGACTTCAATCGTCCTGACTTTAGCAATGCATCTAGCGATCGCGCTGCTATTGATACTCTGTTCAAAGAGTTGTCCGATGGAAGCGATAGAGACGATCGCTGATTGTAAAAGTGTGTAAAGCAAAACGGTAATAATTACCGTTTTGCGAGTTTAAATCTCCAAGTCGCGATCGCGAGATCTTTTAGGCTGTTGTCGTTGCACCTTCTGTTTGGGTTGAAGTTGCAACTGGGCTTTGACTTCATCTGCTAGCTCTCTCACGGTTTGGGGTATTTGTGGTGAAGGAGTTTGGGCGTAATGCCCAAGGAGTTGAGTTTTCTGCTCCAGCGTCATGCGCTCGATCAACGCCCGTGCCATCTCGTTATGAGCTGGATAAAGCAGCAGATTGTCCTTATAGCGCATTGCCTCATCTAAATTTTCTTTAGTCACGGCAACAATCGGATACGGCTTGCCCTGTAAAATGTCTGCACCTTGCGCTAGACGTACCCCATTTATGTAAAGGGGCTAGCCTTGCCTTTAGCAGCGTAGCAACTCCTCTTCAGGTTTTTGACATACTGCGCCAAAGAAACTAAGCTCCGAATCGAAAACTTAGATTGCACTTTGGGGATTTCCACTTTCTTCATAGCTCTACTGGAAAGGATCGGCACGGGCAGCTAAATCGGCACTAGAAATTCCGCCCACATAATTTAATAACGACGAGTCTTGCGTGAGTAGCGCGATCTCCTTAGTACTATTTGTATGAGTTGCTACTGGTGGAATTGAAGTTTCAATTTGGGAAAGCGTATCCACTTTAATTGGAACTGGCAACAATGATGAATCCGCTATCGACACATCCAGCGAAGTAGTTGGCAAACAAGTTCTTTGGAGCAGTCGAATTTGAGCTTGAATTTCTCTAACTGCAGCTGTTGCTACTCGCTTGACTTGTAACTGAGTTTTTCCTAACTCAAAGGTAGCTAGAGGTAAATAAAAAGCTCTAATCGCCGTTCTAATTAGTTCGTTAGTACTACCTCGTTGGTGCTGGCAATAATCAAGTACCAACGCATCGTCGCTATCTTCATCTGCAACTAAAGTTAAAAAAACTTCTTTAGACGCTACTAAATGCATTTGAGCGTTGTAGGAAGATAGCTCTATTTTTGACCCACCTCCTTGAATATTAGGCAGGCAGTCTGTCTCAATCGAACGAACTTGAGCGAGTAACTCGTAAATTGCTGCCGTTGCTACTCGTTCGACCTGTAAGTGAGATGAACCTTGTTTTAAATAAGCTAAAGGTAAGTAGAAAGCATTGATAGCTCTTTGAAGCATTTGATTGGCAGTACCAATTGGATGATGGCGACAGTAGCAAATCGCTATAGCTTCAGGAGTTTCAGGATTAACGCGCAGTTTTAGAATTACTTGGCTTGAGCTTACCTTTTTTAGCATAACCACTTACTCTAACGCACTACATTTGTATTTAAACTGAACTGGTCAAAATGGTAAGATTTATCGTTTTGACCGCAATGCGAATTTTACTCTCTTAGAGCGGTTGCTGACTCTCGCTCGCTTGCGATCGCTGCTACGAACATAGTCTACACAAACGACGTGGCACGATACTTTCAGTACCGTGCCAACAGATTAACAACACGACCAGTCTTGTTCGCTCATCATAGTTTCCAGACTGGGATTTACACGAGCCACTGAGGTTGAAACACTTGACTCAACTTCAGAGCGAATGAGGGATTTGGAAGTGTTGGATCTATTACAGTCTGTTGGTGAAGACAAGTTTAAAGTTTCAGGCAAACAACTACTCTGGAGCAGGCGGATTTGTGCTTGTAATTCGTGGATAGCAGCGAGTGCTAGATGTCTGACTTCTAGAGAAGGTTTTCTTGCCTCAAGGCAGGCTTGAGGTAGATAAAAAGTATTTATCGCCCTTCTCACTACTTTCCTAGTGCTATTAAATTTTTGATGGCAGCAGTAATCAAGTACTAATGCATCGTTAGTACCACTTTTAGCTTTTAGTGCGACACAAACTTCTTTATACTCAAATTGTTTCTTCTCAATCGGTCGTCTGTAACTGAAATATTTTTCACGATCTGGAAACAGACAAACCGATTGAGCATAGCCGATCTGTGCCAGTATTTCGTGAATTGCATCTGTTACCATTTGTTCAACCTCTAACGATAATTTTCCGTTTTCTAAAAATGCTAGAGGTAAATAAAAAGCATTAATAGCTCTTTGAAGCATTTGGTTGGCGCTGCTAATTGTCCGATCGCGACAATATTTAACTACCATTGCTTCGGGAGTATTCGGGTTAAGCCGTAGTAGTAAAGTAACTGTTTTTGGGCTTGTTTTCCCTAGCACAACTGTTTCCTCCTATGCTGACATTTGCGTTACTGCTTTAGAGCGAATGAAGTGACGAAAGGCTCCAAACGCATCTAACAACCGTGCCGCCTGCACTTGCTCCAAGCTAAATTCGCTCTCTATCTCAGAAATCGTCTCTGACAACCAACTAACTCTACTAGCCAATTTCAGAGTGGAGAGGAATTGCTCTAGCTCTGGCTGAATTTCGTAAGCAGAACCACCCGCAATCAGCAAGCGATAGCTAGATGCACTGGGCAGCTCGGCTTGCAGAAATTTTCTTACTTCATTGAAGTAGTACTCGTGAGCGAACGATCTTAAATTTTCTAGATCGTAACTTTCTTGATGACCCTTGAGCCGAAATGTTTTTTCCCCCTGGCGAAAAGCTTCAAACAATGCAGGATCGTCAGGGTTAATTCCAGGGATGAGTTGTTCCAAGCACTTGACGTAACCAGGTCCGCTTCCTTTGGAGTTATTACGCTGTGGCGGCGCACCGTAGGCAAACGTCAATATACTGGCATTGCGATAGCCGAACATGGCGATGGAGACGATATCGGCTGACACTTCTTGTCCTTGTTGGAGCCACTTATAGTTTTCATCGATGAATATTCCCCCACCTTCCGGTAATATTCTCAGCCGCGTCAGCGTTGCAGACATTGCCGTGCCGCGAAAGGTAAATCCCGTCAGCGACGAGGGAATTTCCATCTTCAACTGTTGTTGATGCTCGTCATTCCAGTATTCGATTAAAGGTAACAAGAAACAAAGTTCGAGATTGAAGTGATGCTTCTGTCCGCTTTTGAGTAACTTCTGAGCGATCGCCCCCACGACTGCCAAAATTTTCACCTTGGCAGTCTCTTTTTTAGCAAGTCGCAAGCCAGAGTCCCCCTCCAAAACCCGTCCTAACGCCCCTACAGCGTAGACAGAAGCACCAATTTGGACGTAGGCAGAAGTTTCGGGAGTAGCGACTGTCGTACCGCCCATATCTAGTCTTTTAATGTCGGACGGGTTCATCATTGCTACTTGGGGCTTCATCCAAAGCATCTCAGGTCTGCGCGACCAGGGGTTCCAGTACACTGCTTTAGTGTCGCTGGCTCCTAGATCGACTGTTACCACAATTGTCAAATCCGAGTACATACTTATCTCCAAATAATTAAGAATCTGCTAACTTATCGCTCTCTCATCGTGATGCAATCGTTGTCCGAAATCTTGGCACAGAGAGCTGTCGAGATCGCGAACCAATCGCTAACTAATTACTATGCGACCGCCATCTTAGTGTTTTCTCAGCGATTTCTAAAATAGTGACCGCCAACTTATCGCCAACTTATCGCCATGCGACCGCTATCTCAGCCTTGTCTGAGGATTGCGATCGCTGTGAGATCTCGATCTCATCGCTAACTTATCGCTGTGTCACCGCGTTCTGAAAAATTCATAGACCGATTTCTCATCAACATCTCAGCAACAACCGATCGCGATGTGGAAGTCATTCTATCCCACCATTCGAGATAAGTCATTCAATTTGCTACAACTAGAAATTAAGGATTATTAAGCGAACCTGAACCAACTTAAACTTGGGGTGTTGAAAAGGAATGCAAGACGATCTGGAAGACAATCGGGAAGGCATTGACGAATATCTCGAAAGCTTGGACGCAATCGCCGAACTAGAAAAAGCTAGAACTCAAACCCGATCCCTTTCGCCTGATGAATTACTAACCAGAGCATAGAATAGTGAACAGTTTAGGCAGCTGCGTAAGCAACATGTTTCTCGTGGAAGAAGTTTTGCACAACGTGAGGGAAACGTTGTGTACTACGTAAATAGCTGCGGATGTTGCCAATCATCTCGGTTTTGTTTTTGGCGCGTTGCCGTCCGACAGCATTGGCTTTAATATCGTGGTTGAGTAACTCATCAGGGTTTAATTCGGGACTGTAAGCAGGTAAGAAAAACATGCGGATGCGGTCGGAGTGTTTTTCTAGCCATTTATGCACTGCACGAGAACGATGCACTGGATGACCATCGACAATCAAAAATACCTTCTGGGCGCTATGACGAACCAAACGACGCAGAAAATCGAGCATGACTGTAGTGTCAAAGCGTTGTGTAAACACTTTGAAGCATAACTTGCCACGATTGGTAATAGTTGAGATTAAATTACAGCGAAACCGTTTGCCTGTAGCCGATACAATAGGTGTTTGTCCAGAACGCCCATAACTACGTCCGGCTTGATAGTCAGAACACACTCCCATCTCGTCACCCCAATGAATTTCGGCTCCCTCGCGGTGAGCATCTCGACAAATTTGGGATATTCAGTCTCTAGCCATCGCTGAACCGCCAAAGGGTCTTGCTCATAGGCACGTCGCAGTGGTTTTTGTGGCGTAAAGCTCCATTTTTTCAAATAACGTCCAACTGTCCACACTGACACTGATAGCTCAAATCGCTTTGCCAGAAACTGTTGCACCGCTTCGCGCGTCCACAAATAGAAGGGCAATCCTAATTGATCCGGACACTTCTGCTCAATTAGCCTGACTGCCGTTGCTGCTTGATGAGGTAGCAACCGCGAGCTAGAGCGTGGACCACGCTTTTTTGCTTTTAATGCTTTTGCTCCCTCTGTCGCTGTAGCTTTTGTCCAATGATGTATTGCCGTGCGCGACACCTGAAATACACGCGATGCCTCTGATTTACTCATGCCATTTTCAATCGCATTCACGACTCGATACCTTAGCGCTTCTTGGGCAGAAGCTGACATATGACGAGCGTCTTTGAGTTTCATCACTGACTCCGGACGTGTCTACACCTACCATGTTAACTAATCTCTGCTCTGGTTAGTAATTGCTTTACTGCGACCGTTCGAAGGCGACATTGACAGCCTCAACCTCACCGTTGCCAGCCTCGTCCAGGCTTTTGAAACGATTGACGAAGAACTAAAACAGTTAGACCGTGATGCAGAGGACGTACTTAAAGACCAAGCAAAAAAGATCGGGGCGCTCGTGGTAAAAACGACCCAACTCGAATCTTGCCTAAAAGCTCAATCAGAGCGAATTACCGCCCTAGAGAGCGCACCCAAACCATTTCGCCTCACGCGCCTCAAAGCGGCGATCGCCTTGTTGGTATTAATCCTCGTCGCCCGTCCAGACGTGACGAGCGCCCTGTGGAAATCTACAACTAAACTCGTACATCCCTCTATGCATAAAGTTTCTCCGCAGAAGAAACCTGCGACCAAGCACAAGGCGATCGTGGAAGGTTCCCTTCCACACCATCCTTAAGTACCACGCCCCTGTTCGGGGCTAAGGAGGCTCCCGATGGTCGCAGCACCATGTTGGGTTGGATTGGCAAGTTTTGGTTGATGGCAAATCGATTTCCTATCAGGATTACAAGAAAAAAATCGTGTTGCAGCAGCAGGGCATGGATTTGGATGCAGATGGAGAAGTTACGATTGGCGGTGTCCGACTCAAAAACACCATGCCTAGAGCAGCCTACGAGATTTTTCTCAAAGGACTGGAGGTAGAGCTATCCAAGGTAGAGATAGAAGTTCCCCAGAGCGATCGCGTCGTGCGCTTGGATAAAGCTAAGTTAGAATTACAGGCGCGATATAGAGCGCAAGTAAGAAGTTTGGTTAACGAACTATTCGGGCAACGCGGATTGATCGAAGATGGAGCCTCTGGTCGCTCTCTAGTAGATCGCCCGTGCAATTGTTAGCAGCGGCGACTCGCCCGCGTACAAGAAAGGGGCATGAGCCAAGTTTCGCGAATAATTCTGCTCTGCTACATTCAGCAGCATTTGGATATATCAAGGAACAAACAGGCTGTGGTTGGTCGGAGCATCAAGGCGAAGACGAATACCGCGAAGCAGTAAAATTAGCACGTCGTTTCGTGTTGCAGTTGAGAGAGCAGCTCCAGTGGCACTCGTGGCGCTAGGATATGTTTGAACTTTACTTTTTGAGATACTTGAGCTGAGCGAACCTGTGAGTGCTAATCGTGAGAAAGGGCGATCGCGCTTCTAGAATAGAGACAACTGTTGCTGCTGTTGGAGATATTGAGGTTCGATCTTGCGCCACGAAATTACCCAGCGCTCGGTAGTGGCAGGTGAAACGGAATGTAAGATCTTGGAATTAAACCCGATAACTTCGCCATCAGCAATTGAGTAACGTTCGTCTCCTACAGTCAAAAAAAACGGACAGCCGATGTTGACTTGCACTACCCAAGCCTCACTCGCCGTATGGTCGCGGTGGGGTTTGATGTAAGCCCCAGGCGGATAGTAGAGGAACAAACAAGCATGGTTACCAGGGTAGAGACACTGCCCTAGTCGGTAAATTCTTTCATCATGCTCAGCATCAAAGATTTCCACCTGCTGCGAGAGGTTCCAACCTTTGTCAAACCACTTTTCCCGTCTCTCACCAACTGTATACTTACTCACGCTATTATCCAGGGTTGGAGTCTGTTCTTGACACCAATTTAGAAGTGCTGCTAAATCGGTTTTGATAAATCCGTGACGCTGAAAATTCATGGGCGAATAAGTTCAATAGGAATGCCCAAAGCAAAAGTTTGCCAGATTTGGTCGGCAGTCAGTGCCACTACTCCCAACGATCTCGCTAGTGCCAAACACGCCCTGTCTCCTAACGATAGAGCAGGAGCGTCCAGTCGAGCGGCGGCAACAGCTTGGTTGTAGTCAAATTCTTTGAACTCCAAACCAAGTCCCACTAAAGTTTGAGCGACAGGTTCTACCGCCAAGCTTCTAGCGACTAGTTTTCTAGCAACTTCCGACCAATTGACCACGGACATAAAGCAAATTGAATCTGTCAGAGCTGACTGCACAACATCAGCACCCCTTTCGTTGTTAAGCAAAGCTAGGACTGCCGAAGCATCAAGGACGTAGCTACTCATGGGCTGCCTGGTCGCGACGCTCTGCAATCAACTCATCTACTACAGAGGTAGGTGAATTAAAAGTAGAGCGCAACCGTGCAAAAGCTTCCTCTGGCTGTTCGAGTACAATCCGCTTTCCCTCTAAGCGAATAATCAACTTAGAGCCATTAACCAGTCCCAAAAGCTGGCGCAAGTCCGCTGGAATTGTCACTCGTCCTTGTTCGTTGACACGTATAATTGCTTCGGTCATATTAATAAGTCAGTGTCATGTAGTTATTAGTATGACACATCTTTGGATTTAATCCCAAAAAAACTTTGTTTTACACCGATAATAGTAAGGAGTGAGGTAGCCCCGTATTTTCGCGATCGAAGCGGAGCATGACGGATGGCGATTTGAATCGTCGTCTTCAAGTAGGTGTAATGCTAGTTTATTGCCTCAATTCCACGTTTGCTTACCCCTTTAAGGTCAGCAGTTTCGACAACTCTAACTCGTTTCATCATGCAATGGAGATCGCTAAGCGCGAAAAACAAGCAATTGCTATAGTGTGTTAGGCAAGTAGCCAATACTAGAAGCGCGAGCGCGGCTTTCCCGACTTCTTGCTACCCAAGTTAATGAATCGTAGAAAAACTTACGCGCTCTTGATATCTGGCTGGAATCGGCTTCCCCCGTCAATTGGAAAGATTTTCGGCTCTAAAATTTAGCTGTCCCGTAGAATTACAGGACAAGATTTCCAAGTTATTATCTTTTTTTCCCTAGCCAAGTAGAGGATTTGTGCTGTACAACATTCTCAGTTAGTTTGAGAGCGATTGCAAAGAGAGGGAAACAATGTACTGGACAAATCGAATTATATTAACTGATTTTTTCAGGAGGTCATCATGATTGTTGTTTGCGGTGGGATCAAGGGTGGTGGCGGAAAAAC